>CATKXS010000001.1 GCA_949841045.1 uncultured Clostridia bacterium
TTGGGGTTAAGTCATAACAAGGTAGCGGTATCAGAAGGTGCCGCTGGATCACCTCCTTTTAAAGAGAAAGACTTAAGTCGACAGTGAGAACTGAAGTAAGGTTAGGAGAAAGACCTAACAAGTACAACAATTGTAAACACGTTTACAATTGACCGCTCAAAACTTTAAAAATATTTACTATTTAATTGATAAAAAAAGACTAGGATTTATTCCTAGTCTTTTTTGTGTGCAACCAAATGTTGCACGATTATCGTTAAATGAAATTAAAACCTAAAGTTATTCCGTTCCGTGTGCATTAGGTGCTTCTTGCTCACTGCGTTTATATGTATTTTATCCTTTTGCGCAAGCCAAATGCTTGACTGAAAGTCGTAAGGCGAGATTCAATCCTAAATATGGTTCGTTCCACATCTTAGCCACTTCTTGCTCACTGCGTTGCGGATTATCCGCTTCTTATCGTATACTAAAACTTTAAGATTTTACCTCATTTGTTCCATTTAGCCACTTTCTGCTTTCTTCGTCGCGCCTTAGGTGCTTTCTGTAAATACATTATTGACTTATTTTTTATTCTTTGTTATAATTATAAAGAAATAGGGGGAATTTATGGCATCATATTCAATAAATACAAGAAAGGCAGTTAGAATTAACAATTTTGAAGAAAGCGGATTTGACCTTTTCTATGAAACGGGAGTAGGTGCAAAACTTACTGATGGTTATATGAACGTTCAAATTTTTAAGAAAGGTAGTATCGAAGACTTTGAGAGCAGTTATGATGCTAACCAACAAAAAATGGAATACAAACCAAATGAGGAAATGTTGGTTGCATTTTCTTCAAATATTCAACGTGTTTTATCTTTTGAAAAATTTACTAAATTACAAGAATTAATAAATAAAGTTAAGGTTCTTTTGGAAACAGAAAATGAAAATGAATTGAATAAAATGCAAAAACCTAAGGCTTTGAAAAAGTCAGAAATTGTTGTTGGTGGCGTGTATGAACAAGAAGATGGAACAAAAATTTTGTATTTAGGTAGTGGTAAATATTTTAGTGATAGTCACTACGAGGGAAGAACCCCATGTAATAGACAAAGCAGTCAAACAATTCTTGCGTGGATTAATGACGAACATACAGTTGAATATAATAGTGAAACTAATACTCTTCAATTTGCTGGAGAAATTGATAGTAGAGTAGGAGTCCCAGAGCTCGTAAAGTGCATTAAAGAGATAGAATTAAAAAACCATAATAATTTAGATTTAATTCAAGTAGATAGTTGGAGTAAAACAGAATATAGTATTTTTTTCAATGAAGGAAATAACTTTAAAAATGGTTCTGAAAACACTGATGAGACAACATTATAATAAAAGGTACCTAATCAAGGTGCTTTTTTGTTTTTAATATTGACTTTTAAGGGTTGCAGTGATATACTTTTTGTAAGGAGTTAAAATGAAAGTTATAAAAAACAATGCGAAAAGAGATATGTATACAACTCAAGTTAAATGTACTGGACGAGGAAATGATTATATTAATGAATTATTAGAGAAAAAGCCTTGCGGTTCAATATTAAGAATAAATACAAATAACATTCGTCCTATCGTGCATATTGGTGATATAAATTCATATTGGGCATTTACTTGTCCTTGTTGTGGAGCAACAACTGATTTGCAAGATGATGAATTGCCTTTGGTTTATAGTCAAACTAAAAAGAAGGTTGCAAAGAAACAACCTGAATTTCAAAATGATGAAGATGAAATAGAAAGGTAATTAAAAGGGCACCTAATCAAGGTGCTTTTTATTTTTATATTGACATACTTGAATATTATGATATAATTATTGTAACAAATGGAGATTTTATTATGTTTAAAAAGAAATTTAGTGCTAGCGAATGGCAAAAGGATGTCGAATGCACTGGAAAGGGCAATAAAACTAGTAATGCTATTAGAGATAGAAAGCCTTGCGGTGCAAAAATCAACTTAACGATAAATGATGTTTTCACTACTCATAATTTAGATTATGCTGGTAAAAAACCAATTCATTTTACCTTTAAATGTCCAAATTGCGGCTCGAAAACAGATTTAAATGATAAAGAACTGCCAAGAGAAGTTAAAAAAGTTAGAATTTTTAAGACAGAAGAAAGTGTTGATAAAGAAAAAACAAAGCATACTTTAGATGAAAATGAAAATGATATGTAATGAGGCATAATTAAATTTATCAAAATTATCCATTTAATTGAGGTTATTGACATTATATAGCAAAAGTTGTATAATGTAAACAAGGAGGGTTGATATGGTTGATATTTTTGCAAAGAAAAACAAATTTGCACAAGAGGCGTTTGAGAGAACTTATTTTCACAGGAAAGACTCTTTCAGCGAGTTTGAAAAGGAAACATTCAATATGAATCTTAAGGCTTCAAATGCAAGTATTGATTATAGTTATATTTATAAAGAAACACCAAATTTTACATGGCATGACCAAGACTATGAAACTAGAATAAAAGGTGTAATTAAAATTGGAAAAGAACAAATTGTAGTGGAAGAATCTACAGGTAGAAGGGTTGAAGATTATAGTAAACTCGTTGAACTTATTTGTGCTTATGATTATGCGAAAAAACATTTGAATGAAATTATAGTTGACGGAATGACTAAAAAACAATTGAAAGAAATGTCTACAGAAGGCCTTGAAAAGTTGCTTGATAGTAAAAATGTTTTTATAAATCAAATAAAGAATATGATTATTGATTCTGTTAAAGGAGAAAAAATCGAAAAAACAGGGCAAGAGCTTTTTGATGAAAACTTTGGAAAAGGTATAGTCAATTTTGATAATGTGGTTGAAGCAAATCTCGACATGGCTCTTAAGGCAAAAGAGAAATTAACAGAACATCAAAATAGAATTGAATCGGTCAAACAAGGCTTTGCTAGAGTTGGAGATAAGTTAAAGATTATTCCAAATGCAATTGCAAAGAAGATTAAAGAAAACGGCGAATATAGACAGGAAAGAAAAGAACAGCTAAGACTTGCAAAAGAAGAGAAAGATAGAAGAAGTGAAATTATTGATGAACTTTCTATCTAATATGAATAAAAAAGCATCCAATTTGGATGCTTTTTTTAATTTTAATAGATACATCTTTAGCTCTAAATACTTATTCTAATTAAATATTTTACATTTCGTTTTCATCGTCATCGATTGATGTGGCTGGTGTTTCAGGTTTTACTTTTTTATTTTTAAGTTTGTTAAAAATCCCGGCTTTTTCATTTTTTACCTTTACATCTGTGATTTTGAAAACAGGTGGTTGATTTTTAAGTGGAATATCAGTTTCATTTTCCTCTTCTTCGTCTTCTTTTTCTTCTTCAATAGCGATTTCATTTGCAATTGCACCTTGGAGTAAGCGAGCATTTATTGTTTCTTTGATTTTGATTTCATGCTCTTTTTGTTTTTCTAAACTTTTTTCACGAGCTAAATCTTGCTCTTTATTGTATTGAGTGACAATTTCTCTTGCTTTGACTTCCATATTTCCATAGAAAGTTTTTATTTCTTCTCTTGAATAACCATATTTTTCAATAAATACATCTAAGTAGTTTTCAATAATTTGGTTGCGAAGGTCAAGTTGATATTCAGTCAACATTCTATAACTAATGTCATTAGGTTTAATGTTTTCATCTTTTATTGCATAAAGTTCGCCAATTTTGTCTATCAAGTAACTTTCTTCAACTTCTTTGTTTATTTTTTTATCTATATTTTTATTAAGATGGTCTATAACATTATCTAATTCTGAAAATTTTTGTTTAATCTCTTTAAAATCATAGCCTTTAGGGCGCTTAATTTCAACATAGTTTTTTTCAATGTTGCTATTTTTTTCTATTTTAAAATGTATATCGTTATCAATATTAGACTTTTTTACAAGCATAGAGAATTGCTCATTTTTAAAGAGAAGCATAAAAGGGTGAGTTGTATCATTTTTGATTGCAAATACCTTTCCAACGAAGTTGTTTTGGTTAAATTCTTCACTTAAAACATGATAATTATCATTGTTTACTCGTTCATCGATAAAATCTCTAACTTTAAACTTGTTTCCAAATTCTAATATTCCATTTTCGTCTACATGTAAAATTCTAACAAATTGTGGACCATCAGTAGTTAGTCCACTGAAACAAAGTTTGTCTTTTTTTGCAAGTAGAGGTGCAACTTCTCCGGCTTTTTCTTTAACTATTTGTTCTTGTTTTTCAATTTTCTCATTTTCAGAATTTAAAAATTCTTGATATTCTTTTTCAAGTCTTTCCTGTGCTTTTACGGTTGCCTGATTAAAAAGTTCTTCCTCTTCGGCGAGTTTTTCTGGCGTGTAATTCTCTTTGAGTTTATCATAGAAAGCCTCAAGTACTTGAAGTGCTTTAAGCCTATCGTCCTCAGCAGTTTTATCAATGCGATACATGTCAGGGTATAAATTTTCAATATTACATGTTGCTATTGTTTCTCTTACTTTCGCAAGAAGTTCTTTTTTGCTGGTAATTCCGCGTTGCTTTTTGAGAGCTTTAATAACAGTTAAAGGAGATTCTGAATATTTTTCAATTAAGTCCTTTGTTTTTGGAGTGATTTTAAGTTTTGAAGTCTCTTTCTTGGTAAGAAGAATTATTCTATTCTTTTCTGCTAGGAAAAGTTTAAAAGTGTTAAAGTCAAACAGTATTGATATGTTTGAAGCGGTGAACAATTCAAGCATTGGCTCATTTTCTCTTTTTACTAATTTTAAACTGGTTTTAAATTGAAGAGCCATCTCATCGAGGATGTTGCTTTGATATGGATTTTCATAATGGTCAGCAGTTCTAGGAATTATAAAAAAGTCCTTGCCTGCACCTAAAGAGGTGACCATTCCAAATTTATTGACATCGTAAACTATTATTTCAGTACTCAAAAATTTTTCGCTTTTATCAAACAATAACTTTCCAATCATTCTTTGTGCTAGAGTTTTTTCGTTCTTATCTAAAGCCATTTCTGCCCCCATTTAATATATTATATTATTAATTATATATAATTAAATAAATTTGTCAATATATAATTTATTATATTAATTTGACCATAAAATAAAAAAGAGGGCCTTAAGCCTCTTTTTATAACAGTTTTTCTCTTGTTTTTCATGAATTTTATATTATTTTTTGAACTTTTTGAGGATTTTTTTCATAATATCAATATATTCTTCGTTTTGTCCAACAATAACATGTCCCTCTTCATTTGTATAGATTTTTGCGCCCGCCTCCTTGCATAAAAGCATGCCTGGAGCGACGTCCCAAGCGGTTGAGGAAAGTATTGTTGTTCCGCATAAAGCACCCTTTGCGACATATGCAAAAGAGAGAGAAGTTGAGCCAAACCTTCGAAAATTTGCTGTGATTTTTCTATATTCCTCATAAACTTGAGTAACTTTGTCGGCCTCATCTCCATGTCCATGAACAGTTGCGAGAGACTTATTTAGGGGAAGTGAACTTACACTAATTTTTTTACCATTAAGATAAGCTCCGCCACCTTTGGTTGCCCAGTAAAGTTCTTTAGCGCAAGGGTTATAAATGACAGAAGCTACAATGTTATTTTCTCGAATACACGCTATTTGTATGCTCCAAAGAGGAATACCATGCGCAAAATTGATGGTCCCGTCTATAGGGTCAATAGTAAAACAATTATTACAAATTTTTGCTTTATTATTGAATTCTTCGCTTACTATTTCAAAGGTTGGAAAAGTTTTGTTTATCCTTTTTATAATGTGTTTTTCGACTTCTAAGTCGAGGTTTGTGACGATGTCATCTTCGCCTTTATCTTTAACTTCCATAACTCCATTTTTGATTATCTTATAGCATTCTTTTGCCACTTTGATTAAAAATTTTAGTTCTTTTTTATACTCTTTTTTCATTAAAATCTCCTTGTTATTATTTATATGATAATAACACATTTTTGTTTAAAATTCAACTAAAAATCAACTAAAAAATAAGATGATTTTTCGTGATTTTTATGGTAAGAATAAAGCTGAAAATTTGTCTTATATTAAGGTAAAAAAGGCGATTTAAATATATATAATATATTAAATATAATAAAAGACTTTAATTTGTTTGCCTAAAAGATTAAAAAATGTTATTATGAAAATACTAAGAGAAGGGGCAAAATATGAAAAAAAAGTTTGTAGTTGTTTTCATGCTTGTATTGTTTTCTGGTTTAGTTATGACTGCCTGCAACACGAAGTCAAGTGTTAGCGGGAATTTTAAGCAGAATTTATATAATTTATCTCTAGGAAGTGAACTTGATTTTAGCCAAGAGTTAAACCTTAAAGGTATAGAATTTGACAAGGTGAAAATCTATTCTTCAAATGAGGCTATATTAAAATCTACAAATGAATATAGATTTCAAGCGTTATCTAGTGGAAAGGTTTTTGTATTTGCTGAGGCTAATGGCAAAACGATAGCTAGGACAACTATAAATGTTAAATATAGACTTGGAGAGGTACAAAATATAAAAGTCGATGATGAGGGCTTAGTAACTTGGGACGCAAGTCGAGTAGTACTTTTGGGTGGTGAGCTTGTATTTGCTGACAATTATCTTGTTACAACAGTTAATGATAATGGGCAAAGAAGGGAGTTTGAAACTCAAGAAACTTCATTCTCGCTCGAGAAAGAAGATTGGTATGATGTGATAATTATAGCAACTTCAAATAATGAACTCATTGACAATTCGCCTTCAACTCGAGTTTATCTAAATTATGGATATGTTGCAAGACCAACAAACTTAAGATTTACATCTAACGAGTTTGCTCAAAGTGGAACTTTAACTTGGAATAGAATTAGTGGTGCAGAATTTGCAATTTACATAAATGGAATTAAAATGGAAGAAGGTCTTAGAGAAAATAAATTTGATTTTGATTACTCTTCTTATGAAGATTCCGTTAGGGTGACAATCGAAGCGAATGATGTATTAGGCAATAAGAAAGCTTCGCAAACTGAGATTACGCTTAAAATATTAAAAACTTCCAATCTTTACTATAGTTACGATGGACAGGGGATTCTTAATTGGGATGGGGATAGTGATGCTCTTTCTTACACTATAAAACTTTTAAACCTTGATACTCAAGAAAGTGTTTATTACAATGTAAAAAATGACAATCAAACTTTCCTTGAAGGCGTCAGTGAAGGAAATTATGAGGCAAGCATTGTTTTAAATGGTGGAACAAGCGAGAAAGGTCTATTTATTTCTAGCAAAGAATCTAATATAACCCAAATCTATAAACTTCAAGAGCCAAAACTTGAAATAGATTTTGATGAGAAAAAAGCATATTTAGAATTTGATAAGGATATGCAAGTAAAAAATTTCTTGATTAAAATTGATGACGAGGCAAATCTTTATAGTATAAAGGAAGGGAATTTAATCGAACTTGATTTGGCAGGTTTAGGAGTTGGGCTTCATAATATCAGCGTTAATGCCGTTGCAAAAAACAGTGACGGGGAAATTGAAGTGGATAGCACGGCTATAACGACAAACTTTATCATGTCAAATACTTGGTCTTTTGATTTTTATAAACTTGAAGAGCTAGGTGAAGTTTTACACTTTATTGATGACGAATATTCAATGTTTAGTTTTGACAGAATTGAAAATGCAACAGATTATATAATCTATGTTGGTGACACGCAAATTTCTGATATTCAGACGATTATAGAGGGAAGACGCGTATATTTAAAAGCTCGTCTCAGTGACTATGCTCCACAAGACAATCTTTATGATGTAAGGGTTGAAGCTATAGCAAAACGAGATGGAGAGTTAAGTTCTCTTGTTTCAAGCAGACAAAAAGAGCTTATTGTTTTAAATCCTGCTATAGCAAAACTTGAGCAAAATAACGGCGAGTTTGAATGGCTAGTCCAAGCCGGTTTTACATATTCTTATGCAGTTTATAAAGCTGATAAAAATTATAATATCCTTTCTCAAACTCCAGTTCTAGCTGGTTTGACAACTCAAGGCAAACTCCCAAGCGTGCTTTCAGAAGGTTATTATGTTGTTAGAGTCACAACTCTTTCAAATGATGAAAATATCAACCTTAACTCTGATTTTTATAATAAAAACAATGTTTTATCAGCAAATTTGAAAGTTACAAAAGTTTTGGAGTCGCCAAAAGCTCAATTCGTTGAATTAAACAGCGGTTATAAACTTTTGATTTATGGTGTTGATAATGGCGGAGAATATGAAGTTTATGTTGATGGCGTAAAAGACGGAGGAATCGTTCTTAGCGAAAAAATTGAAGGGCCGATTGAGTACATAATAAAAAATCCTCTTAAAGAAGTTAAAATTCATTCTGTGGAAGTTGTTGCAAAAGGTGGGAATTTGTTTGACGGAGAAGTTTATCTTCCTTCTGACGCGTTTATTTTGAATCTTGAAAGACTTGCGCTTGTAGACGAAAAAGTTACTTGCTTATTCTCAAATTCAAATGAACTTCTAGGTGAACAAATAGAAGTTAAAGAAATTGCAGGTGCAAAGAGCGTTGAATTTTTATTAAATCACACAAGTATTCAAAATTCTGGCTTCAAGCTTGATATGTCAGACAAATTTAAGTTTGGAAGCGACTTTTTGATAGAAATGAGATATATTGGTGATGAAAGCGAAATAGAAAACCATTATTATATTTCAAGTGAACTTAAAGCGGTTGAATTCGCTCGTGTGAGCGCTCCAAGTCAATTAAAATATGAGGACGGAATTCTTTCTTGGGCAAATGGAGATGTGCTTGGCGAAAAATTGTATATTTCGCTAACCATGAAATCTAATCAAAATCAAGAATACTATCATAGATTTTTCACAAATGGGGTGGTAAGTGAACTTGACCTTCAATCTTACATCGATGAGGCAAGACGTGATGCCGAATTTGATACAGCGTTTAGAAATGCTATTGCAATCGCTATTGAAATAATTTCTTATCAAAATAGTGCAGGAGAAGAAAACGAAGAAGGTTTGTCAGACATATATTATATTCCATCTTTCGTTGGCTCTACAAGTTTAGGCGAAAAGAGCTTGAATATCGTTCAGCTTGAAGAGGTAGAATTAAAGTTTGATGAAGAGAATTATAACTTCAATTGGGATTATGAAATTGAAGGTACAATATTTGAAATTTATGTAGACGGCAAAAAGGTTTATCAAACTGATGAAAAAAAGGTAAACGTAAACGAGCTTAACATAGATTTTCTCCAAAGACGAGAGGTGAGGGCTAGAGCAATTCATTCAAATCATCTCAAATCTGATTTGTCTGAGCCAATTTATCTAAAACAAATTGAAACGCCAGAGAGACTTACAATTGAAAATAGTATAGTCATGATTAATCTTTCTTCTGACACGTCTTACATTGATAGAGTCCTTGTAAATGGAAGCGTGGCAAATGTAAATTATATCAAAGGTGGAAATATCATAACCTTTGATTTGGAAAATTTTGAGACGAATGAATTCAATATTATATTTAAGTCAGTTACAGGTGGGGTAAACACATATTACCTTGATAGTAGACAAATAAATTTAACGCTTATAAATCTTAATGCAGTAGAATTTAATAGCACAATTGATGGCGATGAGTTATCATGGGATAAAGTGGCTTCTGATATTAATGGAAACAACATTGACCCAATATTATATCAAATTTCAGTAAAAAATAATGAAAAAACATATATTTTAGGTTATAGAAGTAAAAATAACATCAAATTAGACGCTCTTGAAAATGAAATTAAAGCATCGCTTTCTGGCAATGTTGAACTTAGTTTGAGAGCAAAAGTAGACGGAAGTTATACACTCTCGCTTAATGAAGAAAATATTGTTGGCTACTATGGACAGACAATAGAGTCTACAAATGAAACAAAAAAACTTGAAAAAGTAGAGAATATAACTTCGCGTGTTGTTGACAGTACTCGATATGCGACCTTACTTGACAATAAAATGAATGCAACTCTTGATATTACTTTTGAGGATATTTGGGAAAGTAGTGAAGTTAAGTTTATATTCACTTTGAAGGGTGAAAGCGAAAGAATATTTGAGATTAGTGCTTTAGGTGATTATGAAAATTATTCATTTGCAAAACAAGAGGGGAATTATCTCCTTACTATTAAAAATAATCTTTTAAAACTATTCAGCGAAGAAGAATTTGATTTTGAAATATTTGTTGCAAGTGATAGGCTTATAAGCAGTGACAAGAGTCTTATAAAGCTTCAAAGATTTACAAGGCTTGGTGGCGGTGAGTTGTCACAAGACGGAACACTTACTATTTTAGACGAGCAAAATGCAAGTTACCTCGTTGAAGTAATGATAGAAAATACAAAATATGAAAGAATTCTTTCTGGAGAAAAAACTCTTTCACTCATCACTTCTGACCTTATGGGCGGGAAATATGATGATTACACAATCAAAATAATTGCCTTTGACGAAAATGGTTTAGTTCTCCCAAGTCCTACCATTTTTGCGCTTACTGGTCACAAAATGAAGGGAATAAGCAGTGTTACAATAGATGATAATGGCAATGTCAATATGTCCCTTTATGTTGATAATTATAGTAGTATTGTCTTTGTCGCAAAACGCGGAGATGAAGAAGTAGATTTCATAGGCGTGGAAAGTGAAGACGAACCAAATGTGTTCTACATTTCAATGATTGACCTTATAAGCCTCTTTGAGAAAGGGCAAAATGTAATAGGAGAGCAGAATATAAGTCTTGCTGTTAAGAAAGCGGGCTCTATAATGTCTGATTTCGTAGATATTTCCTTCACCTTTGCAAGAGATGCTGAGGTGGAAATTAAGAGGACTGGAACTTTTGATGAAGATTATCTTATTCTTCCAGTGCTTGGTGATGATGTTAAATCTTTATCGCTTAGAATTAAAATCAACGCAAACTTTGGCGAGTCTGACCAGCGAATATATTACTTTTATGCAAATGATGTGCTAGGCTACTGGGCAGAGCTGGCAGATGGCACAAAAGGCAGATTTGTTAAAGAAATTGATAGTGAAAGTGATTTTATTTATACAAGGGCTTTTGGAATAAAGATAAACGACCTCCTTTCAACCTTGGAAATGGGTGACGTAACGATGACAATATCTCGTGTTGGCTTAAAGGAAGGGCTATATCAATATTCATCGGCAACTTTTGATTTTTATAAACTTTGTACATTCCTTACTGACGAGGATAACAAACAAATTTCAATTTCAAACGATATTCTTTCATTCAATTGGTTACAACTTGACATGGAGACAGAGCGAGAAATTGAGCCTTCTTCATACATTGTTTATGTTAAAGATGAGGAAGGAATACTAAAACATCAAATTACAACTTATGCACCTGGTCTTGACCTTAAGGGCTTAGACATTGTGCCTGGGCAAATTTATTACATTTCTGTAAAAGCTTTAAGCTTCGATGAAAGGGTGATTGCTTCAGATGTCAGTGATAAAATCACGGTATTAAAGTATACATCTCCAACCCCATTAGAGGTGAAAGATGGCCTCATTCAAATGCGAGAGGAAGATTTCAAAAAGACAGAATTCTTCAAGGATATAGTTGACTACTTTGGTCAAGAAAATCCAGCAACTCAGTATCATATGGCTGTTTGGAACAAGACTTACTCTGCACCTTTCTTCTTCAGTCCAGACAACTTTGACCTATATAATCTTATTTTAAACTTTACAAAACTTGATAATGGCGTGATAACAAGCACGAAATATTCAACTGAAATCAAGGGATATTTGCTTTTCCCTGATATTGAAATAGAAGTAAAAAATTCTGAGTTCGTTGGTCTTGGCGACAGGCTGTCATATATTTATCTGCTTCAAGTCTATAGCGAGCGAAAACTGAAAACAAGTTCTACTCAGGAAGCTGTAGTTATCAGAAATATGATTGACAGACTTGTCAGCACTTGTCGTGGAATTGGAGATAACACACTTCTGTTTGATGACAAAGGTAGAGCTATTCCAGCAGGCGAGTATAGCTTAAGTATGGCTCAAAAAGCTAATGAAAGTAATCTAACTTCATTAAACTCTGAAAGCATAAAAATCTTCTTGGCAACTGCACCAGAATTGACATTAGAAGGGAATGGTGACTACTATGCCCAGATAAATCCTGTTATGACAAGGCTTTATACTGGTGAAACTTTTGAAACAATCTCAGCTTTAACATATAAACTTCAACTGAGAAATGCAAATGACGAAGTTGGAATTTACTCAAATTCAGTGATAGAACTTTTGGCACAATATGACAGTGTAAACGGCAAATGGTATCTCTTGTATGGCGACAATGAACTTGACGTCATTGAGAATGTCGCTATGCCAAGTGGAATTGACGGTTTTAAGATAAACATGACAAACCTCAGATGGGCTTTAAGCGAAATTAGTGAGGGACTTATTAAGACAAACCATTCTTATCGCGTTGACATTTTCGCTTTGGGTGGCGATGAGGTCGTAGCCAATGGTAAGAGCGGTATATTCTATCTCAATTATCTTGATTTGCCTAGTGACCATATTCACTTTATTGATGGAAAATTCATTGTTGAAAACAACTCCACTGAAGCAGAACAAAACGACATTTTGGTTCGCTATGTACTTGCAGGACAGTCGCAACAGACAACAAGAGCGCCTTTCGTAGGTGGACGTGCTGAAGTAAAACTCGACAGAGCGGGAAGATACTCAAGTGTTATATTATCTCTCAGCGGTTCGGTTACTCGAAGCTCTATGAGCGTTGAAAGCTCATCATATCTTATTGAAAACATCTATAAACTTTCAGCTCCAGAATTGAGTGTTGAGGCAAATAATATTTCAATTCGTTGCAATGACAGAAATATCACAGGTGGAATTAAATTCTATCTCGGTAATGATGTGAGTCTTGACCTTAATTATGTAGGTGAAGATAAGGGTTATTATTTTGAAAGCGATTTTTCTCAATTATCAAGTCTAGAATATATCGCAGGCGCGCTTTTAGATGATACGATTAAAGTAAAATATCCTTCAGAACTTGAAGCAAGTACTTTTACAGCATATCTTTGTGGAAACAATGGTCAATTTACTCTTGAAAAATGTGAAAAAGATGAGGCCGATTATAGACTTGTATTCCAGTCACTTAATAACTTATATCCTATTATTTCATCTGATACGAGCATACTTAATGCTAAGATGCTTCCAGAAATCAATTACTTTAATGTGGAAAATGGAAACATAAAGATTTATAATGATAAAGTTTATGACAGAATTACTGATAGAAATGGTAGCGAAGCTCAAATAGTTTATGATGTTAAAATTGGTTATTACACTGAAGACAATGTGGAAGATGGAAAATATATTTTCAATTTTGAAGAAGATATTTACCTTGAAAACTTGGCAGAAATAGAAGAATATCTTGACGGCAAGCTACTTAATGAGCAGTTTAGTTATTTTACTATTTCAGTTACTGCCGTTAGCGGTGTTCAAGTTGGCGAAGACGATACTTACAATTTTATCAGTACAAATGGAAATTATTTCTCTTGTGCTGGGCTTAAGTATGACGATGGCAGTTATGTTTTAAAAAGCTTAACAAATGCGACGCAATACATTTATCAACGCACGCAAAAGGCGTTTGTTCAAAGTGTGTCATCGGTTATCAGAAATGGACAGATTAATTTCATCCTTGACAGAGAGTCTATCTATTATGCTGATGAAGGCGAGACGCTTGACCAGTCAACGGCAAAACGTATTTCAATCTATGCTGAGTACACAGCTGGTGGTGAAACTAAATTTGAAAGACTTGAAGGAACATACAACTTCTCTACCAGCACAAGTGCAGGTGAGGGAAATTATCTCTTTGTAAGCTTTATTCCTGATGACGGACAGCTCAATGACACAATTAAAGCGTTTACAGTTTACATTTATGCGTATGGCCATGACAGCAAAGGCAACAATGCTATCATCTCATCTCCGCTTGTAGTAAGCGATATTTACAAACTTCCAAATGTTGACGAATATTACGAGATTGTTCTTAAAGATGGAAAGACAGCAATAGATTTTACAAATTATTTCTCTGAAGTCTCAATACTGAGTAATAGAGATTGCTATAAAATAAATGTAAAATATATCTCTCAAAGTGGCGAGGAATATTCAATTGATATTTCAAGCACAACGCAAAATAAGATATTTGAAATTCCTGAAAATGCAATAAGTGTTACTATTCAGGCTCAAGACGGACAGAGTCTTACACAAATTGACCCAAAGAGACTTTTCTTTAGTGATAGTAAAGTGCTTGAGATTAAGACGACTTCAGTTGAAGAACTTGAAATAAGTTGGGATAATATTGAGAAACGTTTTGTTTGGACTTTTGGTAATGACAAAGATGACGAATATGAATATTATGTAAGCCTTTCTATTGCAGGAAATGAAGAGCGTGAATTTGTAAATGACAATTTCTATTGTCCAAGAAATAGAGGAAGAATTCTTTCAGGCGCCTTCAAAATCAGAGCAAGACTAAAGGGTGATTATGATAATATGCTCTTTGTTTATAGCGAAGAAAAGGCATATGTAAGCGATGAGATGATTGAATACAATCTCTTCTCTGGCGGAAATGGAAGTGAAAATAATCCATATATCATAGCAAATATTGATGACTTTAAAAACATGGCACTTAGAAATACAAATGATTTCTACTTTAGGCTTAATAGAAATCTTGATATTGATTTAAGTGAACTCGCAAGAGAAGAAGTCATGTTTGATGAGTTTAATGCTCACTTAGACGGTGGCGGTTATAGTCTTTCAGTTACTTTAAACAGCGTTTATTCACTTAAAGATAAGTTTGTGAGAACCCTTATTGGTTATAACAAAGAACAGCTTACATTTACTTCTGCAAGTGCAATCTTTTACACCCTTTCAAGCGGTGCTTCAGTAAGTAATATGAATATCTACTATTCACTTGAACTTTCAGATATTGATACAATAAGTATTATGGTTGCACCAATTTGTGTTTACAACTATGGCAGTATTGAAAATGTTAATATTAGACAATTTGATATTGCTGTTAATGGAACAGGTACAAGCAATGATATATTTGTAGCAGGACTTGCGTGCGTAAACTATGGGAATATAAGTTTTTGTACAAACTATAGCGAATTTGATTATAGCATGCAACAAAGACTCGAAATGACCTTTGGTTATGCTGGAATTACACTTTTCAATCAAAGTGAGGGCGGTTACACTGGAAACATTACAAACTGCTTCAATAAGGGAGAGAAGGGCATTACTTCAGCAACAAACAATGTTGTTTACCTAAGCGGTATCGCTCTTCAAAATAGCGGAACAATTTCAATGTGTGGAAATGATGGCAATATGAATCTTGCAGTTAAAAATACCGAACTTAGAGTTAGCGGTTATTATGCTGGAATTGCAATCGCAAATATAAGCGGAACGCTCGAATATCTTTATAACAACGGTTTGTTTACTTGCAAATCTAGTCCATTTAGAGGGACATTTAGATATGCCGGTATCGCTATTCAGTTGAGGGGCGGAAGCATTTCCAATCTCGTCGAGACAAAAGCTCAACCTTTGATTAGAAATTGCGAAGGTGCATTCCTTGATGGTGGAAACAATTATGTTGCGTCTGGTTCTGGCACAGACCCAAATGTATCTTCTACTATTGAAATTACCGGAAACTTTACACTTGAAGGCAGAAATGGCTATAAGCTTATTGTGACAGGCGGTGAAGATGGGTATAATGCAAGAATTGCAAAATAACAAACTTAGTTTGTTAGTCTAATTAAATTCACTCGTTGCGCAAGCTTATACGTGCATAATGCACCATAAGATTTTATTTCATAAGTACTAATAAAAAAATAAAGAGAATATCTTAATATATGAAAAAATTTATTTTGGTTTTCATACTAGTATTCTCTTTATCTTTTTTTTGTGGTTGTTCAAGAGAAGAAACGCCACAAATCAAAGATGATTTTGTGGTGCTTGGACTTGAAAACTTTTCAAATGGAAGAATGGTGCAAACACTTAGATTTTCTTGTAATGGCAAGCGTTTTGATGAAAAGAATGCTCCTCTAAAAGAAAAACTTGAGTTTAGACAAAATTTGGTCGATATGATTTCTGAAATTCGCAATCAATTTCTATTTTCCTTTGCTTTGACTTATGTTCAAAACCCAAATGATGAATATAAGATAAATAGCGGTGTCATTCTATCGCCCGCCACCTATGACGAAAAAAATGATAGTGTTGGATTTAATATAATATTTACCTCGCTTGGCGCTTGGAATTATTATCATAAATCTGGTGAAGAACAAGAGGTCAATGCAGGCAATAAGAATGGAAATATATTTTATAGAAAGGTTGTTTCAAATGGCGAAAATCCTTATTTAAGCGTTAACTCTTCGGGTGAAAGTGCAATGGATATTTACAAGGCAAAATATCTTTCGGCATTGAAAGGGCTGTCGATTGAAGAGGAAGTAAAAAGCGAATATGCGCCTCAGTTTATTTACAATTATGCCACTCCACAGCAAGCAGTAAAGTCAAATTCTGATTTGATGTATAGGGGAAGAGAAGGACTTTATCACCACGTATGGATAGTGGAAGAGGGCGATAAGGCAGAAGACAATAAGATTACTCTAAGTATAACTTATGTCTTTAAGGCATGGTGGATATTCTTTGCACTTTTAATAATACTTTCAGTATGCTTAATTTCCATTATTATAGTAAAAATAAAAGACACAAAACTAATAAAAAAGCCAAGATAATCTCTTGGTTTTTTAAATGTGATTAAATAAGAAAACACTCGATAAAACTCGTGCTATTCTTGCGTACCTAAAAAAGCGAAACTATCTTCGCTTTAATTTTTAATATTCCCTTCCAAGTAAATAATCTGTGGTTACACCGAAAAAGTCAGCAAGTATTATTAAATTGTCACTACTAATATCAGTTGTATTATTCTCCCATTGACAAATTGCAGTGGTACTTAATCCTGTTTTTATGCTAAGGTCTTTCATTGACAAATTCTTTTCTCTTCTTAATTCTCTTAATTTTTCTGCAAATTTTCTTTTCATATTTTATATTATATTCTTTTTTACGAATAATTTGTTGACATTCTTTATAAAGAATGGCATTATTAAACCGTTCTTTATAAAGAACGTAAACAAGGAGGTAATATGATTGAAGAATTTAAAGGAAACTGTAAGTTTTTTGTGCAACATTATAGTTATAACGCTGAAAGAAAAAGACTTTCAAAAATTTCATTCGGGCATTGTAGAAAAACTCTTAGAAGTAAATGTAAAGGATGTCCATACTATCAACCGCACGATATTTCAGAGGAAATAATTTGCTTGTCGGTCTTTCGTATGTTTTGTCACTTCAATTATTTATTGAAGCAGTATCAACAACAACTTACAGAAGAACTTGAAATATGCAAACAAAAAAATACTGACTAAAATCTTGGCTTTTAAATAATTTAAATTAAAAAAACGGCATAATGCCGTATGGTAGCAGCAACTGGGATAAAGCCCTAAAAATATAAATATTTTCAGGGAACCCGTCCATTTAAAAAATTTGAAAATCTTTCGCTTTTCAAAAAATTGGTTCGCTCCCAGAAATTACAATAAAAAAGACAACTTCCCGTTGTCAGTGTCATGGTAGCAGCAACTGGGATCGAACCAGTGACCTCACGAGTATGAATCGTGCGCTCTAGCCAGCTGAGCTATGCTGCCATAATTTACTAGGCAAGTATACAACAAGGATAATTATTTTGTCAAGTAATTTTTAAAAATTATTTTACTATTGACAAAATTTGAAGTTTGGTATATAATAAAAGTAATTAAAGGAGATTAAGCTCATGAAAAAAGAAAATATACATTTTACATTATTAAATAAAAGACCTACTTTGACACAAGCTGTTGTTAAAGACCTCTTTGCTCCAGTTGATTTTGCTGAAGATTATGTTGAGAAAGTCAAGATTTTCAGAAACCTTAAAATGAGAGATTTGACAGCAGAAAAAGCAGAAGTTACAACTGAAGAATTTGAAACAGTAATGTAATAATTTTGTTTAAAATTTCACTTTAAAAACAACAATTAAAAAAAGGTCAAAAGTTTTTGACTTTTTTTTATATCTATTATATACTTGAGTTACATTTGTGAGGTAAATTATGATTTATGACGAAATTAAAAAAGCCAATGTTCAGGCTATGAAAGATAAGGACGCTGTTGCTAGGAGCTTTTATAGCGTTCTTCTCAACAAAATTAAACTTGAAGAAATAAGAAAACGCGAAAAAGGCGAAGAAATCGTTGACGCCGACATTATTTCAATCATTCAAAAAACTATCAAAGAGCTTGGCGATGAGCGTGACGGCTATCAAAAAGTTGGAAATAGCGAAGAGGTAGAAAACATTTCTGCTCAAATAAAAATTGCGGAAGGTTATCTTCCTAAGATGATGAGCGATGACGAAATCAAAGAGGTTATCCTGTCACTTGACGATAAAAGCGTTCCAAATGTGATGAAACACTTTAAGGCAAACTATGCTGGTAAGTGTGATATGAGAAAAGTTCAAGAAGTATTAAAAGGACTATAAATGAAAATTTTTGCAATCAGCGATTTGCATTTGTCAGTAAACAATCCTAAGCCTATGGATATTTTTGGACCAGTATGGGAGGGCTACCTTGACAAAATCTTCACTCAGTGGAAAGAAAAGGTAAGTGGTGACGATATTGTTCTTATGGCTGGGGATTTTTCTTGGGCTATGAAACTTGACGAGGTAAAAAGCGACATTGATATTTTTCGTGAGCTTCCAGGAAAGAAGGTGATAATAAAGGGCAACCATGACTATTGGTGGAAATCTATTTCTTCGCTTAGGGGAATATTACCAGAAAACTTTTATGCCATTCAAAATGATGCAATACGCTTTGACGGATTTGTTGTGTGTGGTACAAGAGGCTGGAAGGGAGTGGAGAATATTGACGGACTTTCGCCCGAAGATAAAAAGATATTTGACCGTGAAGTCCTTAGGCTTGGCATGACACTTGAAAATGCTCAAAAAATGCGTCAGGAGGGGGATAAACTTATCTGTATGATTCATTATCCACCAGTAGATATTTTTCACCATGACAGCCCTTTTAGCGAGCTTATAGAAAGATATAATGTTGATGCGGTTGTTTATGGGCATCTTCATGGATACAAACGCGGGGATACGCAATTTGTTAAGAATAATATTCCATATTATTTAACCTCTTGCGACATGGTGGATAATAATTTAATAGAAATATTTTAAAAAACGTTTATATAATAAAAGGTTTGACAATTATTTAAAAGTATAGTAAAATTTTTTAAGATAAAAGGTGACAAAAATGAAAAAGAATGTTTTAAAAGTTATGGCAACCATTTTCTCGGTTGCATTTCTAATGGCAGGTTGTGCAACCGTTTCAAATGTTAAAATCGGTGGCAAAGATGCCAATTTCAAAGAGCCAGTGTATAATCAAGGACAAGTTCTTGTCATAGGCGATTATCTCTATTATGGAAATGGATACACAGCTTCTAATAGCGATGGTTTTAATTATAACAGTGCAGCTAAATCAGGTTATTTGGCAAGAATTGACCTTTCAAAAGGTTTGACTTTCGCTGATGACGTGAAAGACGATGTTAAAGCTTATACAAGTCCAAAAAATATTGAAAAAGTGGTTAAAGATAGACTTATTGGCTATCAAGCACAAGACATGTTTGCTCTCGGTGAATATATTTATTTCTCATCTCCAAACACGCATAAAACCACAGAACTTCAAAACGACTATACTCAAGTCTCTCTTTATAGAGTTAAGTTTAATGGTGACGGCCTTAAAGAACTTGTTAAAAACAGTGCTTTCAAACAAGGTGAAGGCTCTACAATAACAATGCAAAAAGGAAGCGATAACAACTATTATTATATTATCGTTGAACCAGGCGAAAATAACACATTTACTATCAAATCACTTAAAATAGGAAACAAAATTGGCAAGATTAAAACAATTGCAGAAGAGGTTACTTCATATGCAATTGCCGATAGTGATTCAGTTCAAAAAAATATTATCTTTACGACTGCTTCAGAACAGGCTACTGCAACAACGGCAGTTAAGTCAGTTGATTATGCAACTGGTGAGGTGACAGATCTCGATAACGGCGTTACTGGTTCTACTGCAAAAATGCTTGACAGAGCTGGAGACATTGTATTCTATTCTTACTCAAATCCAAACAATAAAGTTGAAGAGGTTTATTATAAAGACCTTTCGCTCGGTGGAAGTTATTTTAACACTTCTATGACTGCTTTCTATAATGCAACTTCGATAAGTGACGTTAAACGCGTTGGCGAGGGCTATGTATTTAAAACTGCCGGTGGCGCGCTTATGTATAAAGAATTAAACCGCATAGGCGATTCTAATCGTCTTATGAAAGATGATGAATTTACAGATATTTTATTTGTAAATGGTGACGTAGTTTATACCTCAACAGACAAGACTATTAAAAGAGTTGACACTGTAAGTAAAAATGTTGAGGTGATTGTAACTCTTGAAGATACCAGCTTAATTTCAGGTCAATGTGGTTATGATGGTGAATATATTTACTTCTATTCAAACCTTCCAACATCTCTTTTTGAAAATGAAGAGGGCGAAACGAATGACGCAGATTCAAACTATTATTTATTCAGAACTGACATGTTTGGCAACTGCCAAATAGTCGGAAAAAGAGTTTAAAATATAGCAAAGAAGAGCGTTCTACAAATTCCGACAAATAAAGACATAACTCGCAAAAAATTCACGCGAGTTATGCTTTTTTTTGTAAAATTTATGTGCTATCTTTTATATATCAAGGTTGCGAAAGAGCAATTTTAATGAAGGAGATATAAATGGAAACAAAAAATAAAATCAAAATATATTTAGCTGATTCAGAACAAGACGAACTTGACAAAATGAACGCATACTTTAGTGAGAACGAAGATTTTGAGGTTGTAGGCATGGCGACTGACGGCATGACTGTTGCAAGTGACGTGATTAGATTGAAACCTGAATTTTTGGTTACTGAAGTTTTACTTTCTGGTGCTGATGGCTTTAAAGTTATGGAATCTTTAAAGAGGGAAATGAGTGCGAGAATGCCTAAAATTATTTTTGTTTCAAATCTTTCACATGCTGGTTTTATTTCAAAAGCAATGAAAGATGGTGCAAGTTATTTTATGGTTAAGCCTGTATCTTATGATAATCTTGTAGAACGAATAAAAGACCTTGTAAATCCTCTTCTTAGTGCTGATAGTGACAAAGCTCTTGATGAAAAGATTGCAAATATCTTCATTAGCATTGGAATCCCTGCACATATTAAAGGTTATCAATTCCTTCGTGAAGCAGTCAAACTTGCTGTTGTTGACCCAGACATAATTGCTTCAATTACAAAGAGACTTTATCCAACTATTGCTGAGAAATTTTCAACAAGTTCTTCAAAGGTAGAACGTGGAATGCGTCATGCTATTGAGGTTGCTTGGAATAGGGGAAAGATTGAAAACATCAACAGTCTTTTCGGACTTCAAATCTATGGAGCAAATGACAAGCCAACCAATGGTGAACTTATTGCGTTAATAGCAGACAAGATGATTATGGAAGGGTAAGTGGCTTAGCCACTTTCTATTAGGAATTAGAAAATGCATGACATCCAAATATAAATTATAAAGGTGGCAATAGAGTCCACCTTTTTTACATTTATTTTTGCGGATAATCCGCCCTTGCCTTGCTTGTTTCTTGGCAGACTGAGTGGCTTAGTCACTTTCTAATAAAAAGTATAAACAAAAAAGGGCGTTATGCCCTTTTTTGTTGTTTGAAAATTGTTTAAATGATTAGTCTTATCTTAAAATTATTGATTTGAAAAATTGCTCTTGAAATTCTGTCAATGCTCTGATTTGCTCATCAGAGTATGTGCGACCTTCTTTCATGACTACAAGTTTGTCATCGTCATCATCGGTTCTATGAATGATTGCTATGACCACGCCTTCGAATTCATCGAGAGGTGAGTGTTCGCCCAGAACATATGCGTCAAGTTCTTCGCCGTCACCAGATATTGTGCCAGGAATATATCCATAATTTACAGGATAGATAAAACCATGTTTTGGATGTTTGCTTCCAAGTGGTCTATCCATTTTGACTTTAACTTTTTTACCTAAATAATCTTTACTTTCCATCTTTATTTTCCACCTTTAATCCATTTATATATATGCGTTTTTCATTAATTTTCATCTTTTTGAGTATCTCTTCTTCAAGATTTATTCCAAGAATTTCAGAAAGGCCAAATAGATAGATTGCCACATCGGCAAGTTCTAATGGAAGGTCCTCCTTGTTTTTCAAATATGCGTCATAAGCTTCAGCCACTTCGCCATATAAGTAACAAAATTCTTGTGGAATGTCTGTAACATTAAAGTTATGGTTAACTTTATTTTGATATATATCTTTTTGTACTTTTTTTAAATCAATCATTTTTTTCTCCTGCTATTAAATAAAATTATGTTTAAGTACTATGCTTAGTCCTTGTTTGCCTTTTGCAAAGAATTTTTCATTTTCTTCACTATTATTTCCATTATGCTTTTCTTTGGTTGTTTCAAGAATTGTGATTGCTTGGTGAGCTGCTAAGAAAATGTTTAGAGAGTACTTTTCGTAGGCTGTGAGAGGGCTCTCTTTTTCATAAGCATGTAAGAAATGTTTAATTCGTTCTTGAGATTTTTTAAGGTTATTTAAATCTAAGCACATATCACAAATAAATATTGCGAGGTCAACAATTCTAGGTTGATAATTTGAAACGGAAAAGTCGATAAAATATAAATCGCCATTTTGTGCGCGAATGAGATTTGTTTCAATAATATCTCCATGAACAAAGCCATACTTGAGTTTTTTAAGGTCGATATTTTTAAAGTTTTGATAAACTTCATTTACAAGAATTCTTTCGCCCTCTTTCAAGAGGTTGACATTTTCGTTAAATTCTTTTTCAAAGTTTATAATTGCCCAGTGGTCATATATAAAAGGTGGGCGATAATCGAGCTTGTTTAACTTTGCAATGCTTTTTGCTATTATTTTAAGTTCATTCTCGGTTGGCAGGGCTTTAAGATTATAAAAATTTTCACCTACAATTTCTTCCATGAGCATAATTCTATATTTTACGCCATTAATTTCTGTTACAAATAAGGCTTTGTCATCAGTCAAAAATATTCTTGGACAAAGAGCGCCGCTTTCATATGCTTTTAGTGCACGCTCGGCAAGATAGAATGCCTCTTCATCACTTCTAAAGGTGGAAAAGATTTTGCATACAAATCTGCCAAACTCTGTTCTTAGTTTGAAATTAAAATCCTCATAGCCTATTTCAATAAGCTCATAACTGAATTTTTCTGAAAGCCTATAAGCTTTACATATTTCTTTGCAGATGTCGTCAAGTGGAACATTTAAATTTATCCTTTCTTCAAATGAATTCATCTTTTTTCTCCTCAAGTCTATTTTATCATATTTTTTTAAAAACAGAAAATGTTTGAATGGGGTTGTAATAAAAACTTTTATATGTTACAATAAGTGCAGGAGAAATTAATGAATAGATTGATTGTTGCGTCAAATAACGAAGATAAGATAAAAGAAATGAGACGAATTTTAAAAGACTTTGAGATTTTGTCTCTAAAAGATATAGGATTGCTCGATGATATAGTAGAAGACGGAAACACTTTTGAAGAAAACGCTCTTATTAAAGCAAGGGCGACCTACGAGTTTTTATCAAACAGAGCATGGGTACTTTCTGATGATAGTGGGCTTTGCGTAAATGCTCTTGGTGGAGCTCCGGGAATTTATAGTGCGCGTTATGCTGGTAACCATGACTTTATGGCAAATAGAGCTAAATTATTAGAAGATATGAAGGACAAAAAGGATAGAAGTGCATACTTTTATTGTGCTATGGCACTCATTTCGCCAGATGGGGAAGAAAAGTTGTTTTTTGGAAAGAGTGAGGGCGAAATTCTTTTTGAAGAAACTGGCAAAAATGGATTTGGCTACGATTGTCTGTTTTTCTCAAAAGATTTGAAAAAGAGTTTTGGAATTTGCAACAAAGAAGAAAAGGACAGCGTTTCTCATAGGGGAAGAGCGCTAGAAAAAGTTGCAAAGTATTTAAAGGAGAATAGTGATGAATAAAACAAAAGTAGTTGTCTTTGATTTTGATGATACACTTTACTCAGGTGCAGACTGGACGCCTTGGGAAGAGTTTTGCAAAGTTGGACTCAGAAAAATGTTTGAAGAGCTAAGCGATGAAGAGTTTAAAGAGATTGAAAAGAAATATTACTCTGACGGCGCAACTGACGAAAGCATTGCCGGAATTATGCTTGCAGAGGGGAGAGACCCAAAAAAGTGGCTCAAATATAGAGAAGAGAATGTTTGTGAAATAGATTATTCTAATTGCAAAGTGACTTCCAATGCAACTTTAAAAGCATTTGCAAATAGGTACACTTTATATATTGTTTCAAATTCGACTATTAAAGAAATTGAAGAGACTATTGAACTTTTTAATATTAATAAAAAATACTTTAAAGCTATTTATTCAAATCAATTTGAGTCTGAACTTCCAACAAAGAGAAAATTGTATGGGAAGATTATTGAGCGTGAAAAAATAAAGCCAGACGAATTGTTTGTAATTGGAAATAGTTATAAGAAGGACGTCTTGCCAGCACTTGAAATGGGGGCTAAAGGAAAAGTTATTTCAGAAGCCGATTTTGAACTTGAAGATTTTGAGGAGTTAAATTAAAAATAGCCACCTTAAGCAAGGCGGCTTTTTTTGTCAACAATATTAAATTTTTTATTAAGAAAATAAATCTTGGCTGGAAGTGCGATGAGTTTGAATTTACTTTATTCCTTCAACGCGATAAACATATAAATTTGTGTTGTCTCCAATATTTGAACTTACCGTTTTTGCACTTACATTTAATGTCCAAGTGGCTGTCATTTGCACTCTGAAAGTGGTTAAGTTTGACAAAATATAGGCATGTACAGCATGTATAACAGAGCCGGTTGAACTTATAACCATTAATGTCATGTCATATTTTAGTCTTTCATCCATTTTGAGTACATATTGCTGGTCGAAAGTGTTTAAGTTTGCGAAAACTCTTACAAATCTATATTTTGTAAAATCAGCGCTAAATTGTTTTCCGTAGCTCATTCCTCCAGTAAAACCTCTATTTATAGCGCTATTTGAACTTCTCATATCATAAACGACCTCAATGTCTTCCTCATTACTGCCACCACTAGAATTTTTGAGAGTATTGACCTCTGTCTGCAAACTTGAGACAGTAGAGTTGAGAGAGGTGATTGTGGATTGAAGAGAGGTAAGGCTTGATTGAAGTGATGAAATATTGGTCTGTGCTTTTGATATGTTTGTATCATGAGTAGATGTCAATTGCTCAAGATTGAAAATGTCACTGTCTTGTGCCTTGTTTTTAAGCAGTATATCTGCAAATTGGTCTGTGATGGTTGCCATATCTTTATTTGCACTTTCAATATCAGCATTGACGCTGGTAATATCTTTTTGAATGGCTGTGATTGAGGTTGTGTGTCCAGATGTGGTGCTTTCAAGAGCACTAAGTCGCGATTCGTGTGCAGTGTCAGCCTTTTTTAAATTACTTATATCTGTCGTGTGTGAAGAGATGGTTGTTGAGTGCGAAGAAAGTGAGTTTGTATGCGAGGCTAGAGTGTTTCCTTGTGCTTCAACTTTTTGTTCAAGATTAAAAATATCGTTGTCTTGCGCTTTGTCGGTGAGCAGTATATCTGCAAATTGGCCGGTGATGGTTGCCATATCTTTATTTGCGCTTTCAATGTCTGCATTGACGCTTGCTATATTTTCTTGAATTGAAGAGATTGAGTCGTCATGCTGTTTAGATGTGTTTTCTAGAGCTGTCAAGCGAGCGGCTTGAGAAGTGTCAGTATTCTGCAGATTGGTAATTGAGGTCTCGTGCGAGGCAAGGGTGTCATCATGTGAAGCCGTTTTTTGTTCAAGGTTGAAAATGTCACTGCTTTGTCCCTTGTCTGTCAATAAAATATCGGCAAATCGGTCTCTAATGCTTTGCATATCAATATTGGCAGAGTCAACGATTTCAGTCATATCAGCCATTTGGTTATTAAGGCTGGAAATATCTTGTTCATTTGCATTGGTGCGACTTTCAAGCGAAGAAACTCGTCTTTCGTGAGAGGTGATTGCATCGCCGAGTTCGACAATATCAAGATTTAGGCCTGACAGGTTGTTGTTAATAATTGCAATCTTGTTATTAATTGAATTGATGTCGGCTGTATTAGAACTTACAATGGCGTCCAGTTCATCAAAGGCGCCTGTAAGAAGGCTAACGTTAGAGGAAATAGTGCTGATTTGCATTGTGCATTCGTTGACTTTTGGCGATATTTCTTTAAGCGATTTTGACAATTCGTTCAACTGTTTTTTAATATCGTCAAAAGCAGAGGCGTTTCCGCCAGTTAGTAAATTAATTTTTTCATTTAAAGATGGAAGAGTGACTGTTTTTAAATACCACACTTCCTTTTTTAGTTTTTCAATATCATTCATATTTTTGTCCATAATAAATCTCCTTGCAAAGATATTACTTTATGCAAGGAGACAAATTCAATTATGACTGACAAATTTTTATGAGTTTTTTACTTTTTTAGTTTGACCTTTTTTCTTTTTAATAAATATTAAAGATAAAATTATGGTTACAGAAGCGACTATAATAGTAATTCCAGCAATAAGCAGTCCGCTAACACCGTCTGGATTGATGTCCTCTGTTTTAATATAACCATTAAAAAGCTTGCCATCTTCCAAAACAACTTGAACAGCGGTGTATTCTTTTTTATTATCGAAACCGCCATAGATGTAAATTCTTGAGTTCTTTTTTGCAACAAAACCACTTTCTTGAAGGTTTAAATCATAAATTTTTGTATCTCTTCGAAGTTTAGCATTTGTAATAGGATAAACATCTTGGCTTTCATTTTGTGAAAGATAAAATTTATAAACATAACCTTCGGTGTCGTCATTATAAGAAATATGAGCAAAATCACCTTCAAAATTCTGAATTTCTACTTGTTCACCATGCTTCAAAGAGATTTCAAGTTTTTTAGATGCAAAATCTGCACTTTCATAAATGTCACAGCGAGAGGTGATGACATAAGCTTTGCCTATGGTTAAATCAAAGGAAAGGGCGGAGGAATAATAAAGAGGAGTTGCACATAAAAGCATGGCAATTATAATGATAAATATAGGGATTGATAAAACCATTTTTTTCATATAATAATTATCTTCTTTTAGTCTCTTTTTGTCAATATCTATTGCGGATTTTTTAAAATATATTTTTTAAATAATTTTTGATTTTATTTTAGTAAAAAAGAATGACTTCTGTCATTCTTGTGAATCTTTTGTTTTTTCAATTTCATCAATGTTTTTTGTTTCTTTAAGCTTTTCTTCAGCCTCTTGGGTCACCTCTTCGTTATAATCGTTTAAATTCAATGCGTCACCAATTCTGGCTAGTACAGAACCAGGAACAATCATGACAAGGAAAGGCACAGCAACTTCCCAAGCAATAAAAGCGTCGTCCGTTTTAAATTTAAAGAAAAGCACCATGAATGTAATGAAAGAAGCAATAAATCCAGCAAGCCCTAGAGCAATTAAAAATCCGCCCACGCCTTGATAAATCATTTTAGCCCTTTTTGCTGATTTTAAGTTTTTTCTTTTGATAAGTTTTTCTTTGATTTTTTTAATATAGTTTTCCATTGTTTCCTCTAAAGTATTTTACACGAGGAGTATATCATAAAATAACCAATTTTTCAACAATTTTTTTAAATTTTATTTACTTCTTTACAATCATGTGTTAAATTCCGCAATTTAGATTGCATTAAAAATCTCAATGTGCTAGACTACTATTAAGGGGATAATTATGGAATACTTAGATATGTCAAAACTACACAGAGAAGAACAATTTAACTGGTTTAAAAATATTTCAAATGCAACTTATAGTTGCGGAGTTGAGATGGATGTGACGAAGCTTGTTAAATTTTCAAAGGAAAATAAACAATCTTTCTTTATTGGAATGCTCTATCTTGTCAGCAAAGCCTTAAATAATATTGATGAAATGAGAATGAGGTTGGTTGACGATAAGCCAGTTATATATGAGACAATAAATCCCGCTTTCACAGTAATGGCGATTGATGGTGTATATAAAAACGCAAGAACGAATTATCATGAGGACTATAGCGTGTTTTATAAAGAGTGTAGGGAAGTTATAGATAATACAAAAAATTTAAAGAATATAAAACAAGAATATAATCCGGCAGGTGTATGGAATGAAATTTATGCAACTTGCATTCCTTGGATTGCTATAACTCAATTTACTCATCCAATACCAGATGATAAAAGTTCTCAAAGCGTGCCAAGAGTATGTTGGGGGAAATTTTATGAAAAAGATGGCAAGTATTTTATTAATGTAAGTATTGCGGTAAGTCATGTTTTTGTTGATGGTTATCCTCTTGCAAAAGCCTTCAATGATTTGCAAGAATTAATAAATAGAGCAGATGAAATTTTAAAATAATTTTATTAAAATAAACAAAAAAAACAGCAAATTTGCTGTTTTTTATTGAGTTTTTCTTGTTTATTACTAAATTTTATAACTCCTCTTTAGTTTTATATCCATATAATGGGTCTTCCATTCTAGCAATTGCATTGCCGATAGCAGTTACAGATTCTTTTACTTTTTGGCAGATTCTATCAAGTTCTCTTTGATATTTCTTCTCTTGAAGTAATAAATTTAATTCCTTTATGCCGTCTTTATCTAATGACTTATTGAAGAATTTTTTAAGGCTTGTGAAATCGGTGATAACGCAATATTTTTCGGCATCTTTAAATAAATCATATTCTTTATTGTCGAGTAAACCGTCAACATCAACAAGATTAGTAATACCACCATTATTATCAGTGCGGTGTTTGCAGAGAATTATCTCGTCACTTTCTTTAAGTCTTACAACTAATATATTGTTATTTATTTTTATATTTTTCATACTTCCTCCATGGCTTTTGTTACATTTATAGTTTAATCTTGCGAGAATGGAAAAGTCAATAGTTTAACCATCGCAATTTTTGATGATATATATAAGAATGATTTATAACTAAGTGCGTCAATAAAATATTCAAGTTATAGTGTTTTAAGCGGGGAGAAAAAATAAACAAAAAAAGCCATGCTAAAAGCAAGGATTTTTATTGTTTACATAGAATGTTCGATTTCGTTGTCGTTATTAATTGAATGTCTGCAGTTTCAAGTATTTGATTTTGTTTTAGGTTTTTATTTATTCGAGTTTCAAGCCTTTTTTGCAATCATGAATAGTTGTTCCTTGGTGCAATATATTGAATCGATTTTGTCGCACAAGAAAGCATATAGTTTGCCAGCGGTTATAATTTTTTTTGGGGGGCTGTTTTTTAAAATTTTCTTGGTAAAATAAAGTTATAAAAAACAGTCAAGGCGGATAAACTTTTAAATCAACAAAAAAAAGAAAATTAAAACAAATTTTCTTTATTAAAACAATTTAAAATATAGTTGTTTAAAATTTCTTTGGTATCAATAATTAAATCGTTCGTTGAATCAAATTCAAATACATTATCGTTACTATCAACCAAGATATATAGCCCGTCTCCACGATTTCCTATAGCATAAAAGTTTTTTGTCAAAGGGAAAAAATTATGTAAGTATGTCGTTTGTGTGATAAAATCTGACTTCATTCCTTGTCGAGAGTTTATTCCATAAAATTCCATAGATTTAAATATCAAAAAGCCATATTTTAAAATATACGTTTTTAATTGTTCTCCCATTTTTAGTCCAGTTAATTCTTGAACTTTTTTAAGAAATTCTATGTTTATAAGATTATTGGTTTTTAAGACATCATTGTCAGCAATAAACTTATCCAACATTTAAAACTCCTCCTTTTGTTTTACATATTTTCTTATTTTTTAACTTTTTAAAGTGGTATTCATTTTTACATACATTGCACAAAAATAGGCGTTTTTGAATTGCAGATTAAAAATCTTTTTCATTATTTTTCTTCTTGATAAGTAAATTATGTTTACTGTCGGAATGTATAAGAGTCAATTTTACAATACATCCAACGATAGTTGCCCAGCGCTTGGGGTGGTGCACCAAATGGTACCTAAATTGAATGGGTTAATCTTTGTTCAGTTTAAACACTCTTTTATTTTTATGTAAACTTTATATTATATGTTTTAATTTTGTTTCTCGAAAATGGTAAAAGGATTTCCATTAGCAGGATTAAATTCTGGCTCAGTAAAAAGTGAGACATCTTCTTTACCTGGCAAAAGATAAAATGATGTGTGGTATTTTTCTGGAAAGTTTCTAGAATAAGCAACAAATACATGGGTTGGCTCTTCAGAAATATCTAATACAATAGATTTCCCATTTTTTAATTTGCCCATAAGTTTGCAAGGAATGTTACCAAGGGTTCTTTCTGCTTTTTCCTTTTCGCATGAAATATAAACATAAATCGAACATAAACAAGCAATAAAACTCTTTTTTCTTTGTAAAGTAAGTTTTCTCACGTTTTCCTCCTAAACAATATTGATGCAAACTAAGTTTGCTAGTGGAGTGTATAAATAAAAAACTTTCAATACACCCAACGATAATCGTGCAACATTTGGTTGCTGTGTCAACAACCAACGAAGTCTTTTTTTTGATTTCTCATTTTTGATTTTGCGACGGCAATTTTTTGATTAAAAAATCAAAATAAATCAAAAATAATCAAATTTTGATTTCGCGATCGCGCTTTTGATTTCGCGATAATCAAAATTATAACAATAACTCTGCAATTTCAAACCATGAATTAACACGGTTTATGTTCTTCTCTTTCAATTCCCTATCATCTATTTTTTTGTTATGATAAGCTGTTAGCATTAGTTTTTGTTTAATATGTTTTCCAAAATTTGTTGGTTTATCGTCTATCATTATATCTGCATGCAACAACTGTTTTCTTCTCATAAATATAAATTGTTTCGGATTTAGATAAGAAAATTTTTCTCTAAGCATATTAAATTTACTTATAAATTCTTTATCCGCTTGCCACTCATAATTTGGTATCAAGAAATCAGTACATAACAACAAGTCATATTTCTCGTTTAGTTTGGGCAAAACCTCTTGAACTCCTTCCTTAATAGGGATATCTTTATACATGTCTTGTGTAAAAATAAAATTATAGTATTCATCTAATTTTTTAGGGTCTTTAATAGCATCTTCAAGATAATAATCAGAAAAGTCTTCTTCCTTATAATTTGTTCCTAAAAATTTGTTAAGCATGATAAACATATAGCTATCAACTAACACATCATCAATATCAATTACTAATACTTTTTTCATAAAACCTCGCAAAAAGACTTTTTAGTTAGTATATTTGGTGCGGATAACAGGAGTTGAACCTGCACCCTTTCGGACTGGAACCTAAATCCAGCGCGTCTGCCATTCCGCCATATCCGCATACTTTGTTAAAACAAGTTAGATTTGAATTTGGCGAAATGTCAGACGCTTAATTCTTTGTGCTGGAACCTAAATCCAGCGCGTCTGTCACTGTCACCCTAAAAATATAAATATTTTCAGGGAACCCGCTCCGCCATATCCGCATGTTTTAATAACTTTAATATTTTACACTATTTTAATTAAATTTGCAAGAGTTTTTATTTATATATTTTAATTTTATTTCATGTGAACTTTGTAATATTTTAAAAACATAATAAAAATATATTTTAAAGTAAATAATATAAAAAGTGGCAAAAATTGCTTAAAAAGTGATATTTTTTCGGTTTTTTAATGAAATTATCATATTTTTTCTATGTTTAGCTATTTTTTTAGAAAAATAGCTAAAATAGTTTTTATGTTTATTTAATTGTATGATATAATAAGAAGGAAACCAACAATAGTAGGTGGTAGATGAATTATAATTATAGTAATGTTAACCAATATACAAAAGAATCGCTAAGAAATCATTCTAAGAATGACTACAAAGAAAGAGTGAAAGTTTTTCTTATCAAGTTAAATAAATATTTATATGGAGACCTTACGTCTGAAATAAAACTAGAGTTTGGTATTTTTAACGGTGCTTGTATTTATGGGGACAAGATAGGTCTAAAAGCTGAAGCGCTATATTCAGAACTTATTGGTTTGGTATCTAAGTATGTTTATATAACAAAAGCGGGTCTTGCAGATGATTATCAAAATATTTCGGAAATTGAAAAAGATATTTTTAAAGCAAATAAATTGCGTAAAAACTTAAATGTGCTTATTAAAAAATCAAGAATCAAATTTGCTGTAGAAGAAGTTGACCTTATGCTATAGCAGTTTAATAATCGCCTTTTGTAATGAAAGGCTTTTTTATTATAAATCAAAAAGGAATTTAGAGGTTCGAAAGAACTGTAAACATGCTTATAAGTTGTTTCTTTATATATTATATATATTATAATACATAGATTATTAACCTTATTTAATATATGCGATTTATGGCTTGAAAAAGCCATAAAATAAATTTAAAAAATCTTAATAAAAATCCTTGACTTTGTTTACTTGATTTGTTATAATAGGGAAGCTGTGAATTATGGGTTGAAACATAAGGTTACCATTGTTACCTGCAACAATTGGAGAATTTATGTGGACAAGTTCGTGGCATAGACCGCGAGCGACTAACCGAAAAAATCACATTTTTTAATTCCTTACAGCGTGACACACATGGGATAGTGTACCATAGTTGTCAATTCGTTTCAGTCTTAAATTATGTTTGCCAAAACTGAGGCTGAGGGGAGAGGAAAAGGTTAGCATTGCTATTACAGGAGGTATTTATTTAATGGCAACACAAGTAATTAGAATTAAATTAAAGGCCTTTGAACACAGCATCATTGATGAAGCTTGCAAAAGAATCATTGATACTGCTGAGAAGTTCGGCGCTAAGGTCGCTGGCCCTATCCCACTTCCAACAGATAGAGAAGTGGTTACCGTAATCCGTTCACCACACAAATACAAAGACAGTCGTGAACAATTTGAGTCAAGAACTCACAAAAGACTTATTGATATTTACTCACCAAATGCTAAGGCGGTTGACGCTCTTATGAAAATCGACCTTCCAGCTGGCGTAGATATTAAGATTAAACTATAATATGGAGGAAGACAAACAATGAAAAAAGCTATTATCGGTAAGAAACTTGGTATGACTCAAGTCTTCACTCCAGAAGGCGTGGTTATCCCAGTTACAGTTGTAGAGGCTGGTCCTTGCCCAGTTGTTCAAGTTAAGAACAATGAAAAAGACGGTTATAATGCAGTTGTTGTTGCATTTGACAAACAAAAAGCTCAAAGAGTTAACAAGCCAATGACAGGCGCTTTCAAGAAGGCGGGCGTAGACTCTTATAGAATCGTTAAAGAATTAAGATTCGAAAATGCAAGTGAATATACACTTGGCCAAGAAATCAAAGCTGACATCTTCGGCGAAGGCGACAAAGTTGACGTTACTGGTACAACTCGCGGTCGTGGATTTACTGGCGTTATCCAAAGATGGAACCAACACAGACTTAAGATGACACACGGTACTGGCCCTGTTCACAGAGAAGTTGGTTCAATGAGTGCAAACTCAACTCCATCTAGAGTATTCAAAAACAAAAATATGCCTGGTCACTATGGTGTAGAGCGCGTTACAATTCAAAACCTTGAAGTTGTAAAAGTTGACGTAAACAGAAATGTTATTCTTGTTAAAGGTTGCATTCCTGGTCCAAAAGGCTCTGTTGTCACTATTCGTGAAGCAGTAAAAGGTAATTAAAGGAGAGTAGGTCATGGCAAAAGTTAAAGTATACAATATGCAGGCTGGCGAAGTTGGTCAAATCAGTTTACCTGACGAACTCTTCGCAGTAGATTATAATGAAGCTCTTATTCACGAAGTTGTTGTTGCTTACAACGCAAATCAAAGACAGGGTACAAAATCAACCCTTACAAGAAGTGAAGTAAGAGGTCACGCTAAAAAACCTTGGCGTCAAAAGGGTACTGGCAGAGCTAGACAAGGCTCTAGAAAAGGCCCACAATGGACTGGTGGTGGAGTTGTATTTGCTCCAAAGCCAAGAGACTTTTCTAAGAAAGTTAATAAGCAGAAGAAGAGAGGAGCTCTCCTCAGTGCACTCAGTGCTAAACTTGCTCAAAACGAAGTTGTCGTTCTTGACAAATTTGAATTCTCTGCTCCAAAGACAAAAGAAGCTCAAGCATTCCTTAATGCTTTCAAGTTTGAAAAAAGCGTTCTTGTAATCAATGATGCAAATGACAAAAATATCAAACTTGCAACTGCAAATATCCCAGCTTTGAGCATTATTGAAGCTGACGACCTCAATGTTTATGCACTCGTTGCAAACAAGAACATTGTTCTCACAGAGTCAGCTATTAAACAACTAGAGGAGGCATACGCAGAATAATGGAAGCTAATAAAATCATTATAAGACCACTTCTCACAGAAAAAAGCTACGCTGGAATTGCAAACAAAGTTTACACTTTCGTTGTTGCAAAAAATGCAGACAAAGTTCAAATCAGAAACGCTGTTGAAGAACTTTTTGGAGTTAAAGTGGCTAGTGTCAACACAGTAGTTGTTAAAGGACACAAGAAATCACAAAATACTAAAGCTGGAAGAACAGTTGGCAGAACAAGTGATTACAAAAAAGCAATTGTAACACTCACTGAAGCATCTAAGTCAATTGCCTTCTTCGATAGCTTATCATAAGGATGGAGGGTTATAAAATGGCAATTAAAATTCATAGACCTACTTCTGCTGGAAGAAGATTTTATACAACCTCTTCCTATGAAGAAATAACAAAGAAAACTCCTGAGAAATCACTTCTTGCTAAGAAAGATAAAAACGCAGGAAGAAATGCTCAAGGAAAAATTACTGTTCGTCATCAAGGTGGTGGCAACAGACAAAAATACAGATTAATCGACTTTAAGAGAAACAAAGACGGTATCCCAGCAAAGGTTATCGGAATTGAATACGACCCAAACAGAACTGCTTATATCGCTCTTGTTCGTTATGCTGACGGTGAAAAGAGATATATCATTGCTCCTGTTGGACTTAAAGACGGCGACACTGTTATGAGTGGAAAAGACGTAGAAATAAAAGTCGGAAACAATCTTCCACTTTCACAAATCCCAGTTGGTTCACTTATCCACAATATCGAACTTGAACCAAACAAGGGTGGTCAACTTGTAAGAAGTGCTGGTGGCGAAGCTCAGCTTATGGCTAAGGAAGGTCGCTATGCAACTATTCGTCTCCCAAGTGGAGAAATGAGAAAAGTTCTCTTAGTTTGCCGTGCAACTATTGGAACAGTTGGCAATATTGACCATGAACTTGTTTCACTTGGTAAAGCAGGAAGAAAGAGACACATGGGTGTTAGACCTAGCGTTCGTGGTGTTGCTATGAACCCTAACGACCACAAACATGGTGGTGGTGAAGGTAAGAGCCCTGTTGGTATGAAGAGCCCTGTTACACCTTGGAACAAGCCTGCTCTTGGATACAAGACTAGAAAGAGAAAAAATCGCTCTAACCGCTTAATGGTTAAGAGAGTTAATTAGGAGATAAGATTATGAGTTCATTAAAGAAAAAGCCTTATGTTCATCCAAGTCTGGTAAAAAAGGTTGCCGAGATGCAAGAATCTGGCGTTAAAAGACCTATTAAAACTTGGTCAAGAGCTTCTACAATTTATCCTGATTTCGTAGGATTTACATTCGCTGTACACAATGGTAAGAAACATGTCCCTGTTTACTGCACAGCTGATATGGTAGGTCACAAACTCGGAGAGTTCTCTCCAACAAGAACATACAAGGGACATACTAAAAAGTCGGCTGCAGCGGCAGGCAAAAGATAAGGAGTAACAAATGGCTACAAGAATTAGACAAAAGGCTGAAAAGCTTGCTAAAAAACAAAAATATCCTTATGCAAAGGCAAAATATGTTAGACTTAGCCCTTCAAAAATTACTTACATTCTTGACCTCGTTAGAGGAAAAGGTGCTGAAGAGGCTGTAGCTATTCTTGAAAATATGCCTGACAAGGGCGCTTATGAAAGCTTAAAAGTTTTAAACAGTGCCATTGCCAATGCTGAAAACAATATGGGTAAAAACAGAGACACTCTTGTTGTTAAAGAAGCTTATGCAACAAGCGGTCCAATGTTTAGAAGAATGTCTGCAAGAGCAAAAGGCTCTGGTGACATTTTACACAAAAAGACATCTCACATTACAATTGTGCTTGATGAGAAGGTAGGAGGCTAAGATGGGACAAAAGGTTAGTCCAATAGGACTTAGAGTTGGAATTAACAAAGATTGGAATTCAACTTGGTATGCTGATAAGAAAACTTTCGCAGCAAACCTTAAAGAAGACCAAGACGTTAAATCTTTCATCTTGAAAAAATATAAAGCTTGTTCTATTTCAAAAGTTACTATTGAAAGAACAGAAAACAAACTCGTTGTGAATATCTTCACCTCTAAACCTGGTATGATTATCGGTACAAAGGGTGCTGGTATTGAAACAATCAAAAAAGATATTACAAAACTCATCAGACCTGTTAAATTATTGCTTGTAAACGTTAAAGAAATCAAAAGACCTGACCTTGATGCTCAACTTGTTGCTGAAAGTATCGCTATGCAACTTGAAAAACGTGTTGCTGCTAAACGTGCTTTAAAACAAGCTATTGAAAGAGTTATGAAGGCTGGCGCTAAGGGCTGCAAAATGCAGGTTAGCGGTGTGCTTGCAAAAGCTAATGAAAAAGCACAAATCGAAAAACAATTTAGAGGTTCAGTCCCTCTTCATACCCTTAGAGCAGATATTGATTACGGCGAATATTCAGCATTTACTATGATTGGTAAAATCGGTGTAAAAGTTTGGATTTACAAGGGTGAAATTCTTGGAAGCAATAACAAGTTGTCTGAACAAAAGGAGGACAAGAAAAATGTTAATGCCTAAAAGAGTTAAAAGAAGAAAGGTCTTCAGAGGAAGAATGACTGGTAAGGCTACAAGAGGTAACACTCTTGCTTACGGTTCATATGGTATGATTGCCACTGAGCCATGCTGGATTAAATCAAACCAAATTGAAGCTGCACGTATTGCGCTCACTAGATACACAAGACGTGACGGTAAAGTTTGGATTAAAATTTTCCCAGACAAACCAGTTACAAAGAAGCCAGCTGAAACTCGTATGGGTTCAGGTAAAGGCTCTCCAGAATTTTGGGTTGCAGTTGTTAAGCCAGGTAGAGTTCTTTTTGAAATCGAAGGCGTAAGCGAAGAAGTTGCAAGAGAAGCTCTTAGACTCGCTAGTCACAAACTTCCATGCAAAACAAAATTTATAAAGAAAACAGAAGTCGAAAAAGGTGGTGTGAAAGATGAAAATTAATGATATTAAATATTTATCTATTGCCGAGCTTAATGCAAAATTAAAAGAACTTAATAGCGAATTATTTAATCTTCGTTTCTCTCACGCTACAAGGTCTCTCGCAAATCCTATGGCACTTCATAATGTTAAGAAGGACATTGCAAGAGTTAAAACTATAATTCGTGAAAAAGAATTAGAAGAAAAGGGAGAAGGCAATGGAAACAAGTAGAAATTCAAGAATTGTACGTCAAGGCGTCGTTGTTAGCGCTGGCAAAATGGACAAAACTGTTGTAGTTAAAGTCGTTTCCAGAGTTAAAAGCCCAATTTATAGAAAAGTCGTTCAAAAATCAAATACATTCAAAGCTCACGATGAAAACAACCAATGCGGAATGGGTGACACAGTTCTCATTATGGAAACTCGTCCACTTTCTAAAGATAAGCATTTCAGAGTTGTTGAAATCGTTGAGAAAGCTAAGTAAGGAGGAAAGTTATGATTCAACCTCAAACAAGATTAAAAGTTGCTGATAACACTGGCGCTAAGGAAATAATGTGTATTCGCGTTCTTGGCGGTTCATATAGAAGAAGTGGCAATATCGGTGACATTATCGTAGCTGCTGTTAAAAAGGCAATTCCTGGCGGCAGTGTTAAAAAAGGTGATGTTGTGAAAGCGGTTATCGTTCGTTCCTCTAAGGGACTTAGAAGAGCCGATGGTTCTCATATCCGTTTTGATGATAACGCTGCTGTTATCATTGACAACCAAAAACAACCAAAAGGTACACGTGTGTTTGGACCTATCGCCAGAGAGCTTCGTGATAAGGGATATATGAAAATTATTTCTCTTGCACCGGACGTTCTGTAAAAGGAGATTACAATGAAGATGACAATTAAAACAGGTGATAACGTTATTGTAATCACTGGTAAAGATAAAGGTAAAACTGGTAAGGTTACTGCTGTTTATGCAGAATCAAACAGAGTTCTTGTTGAAGGCGTTAATGTTGTTTCTAAACACCAAAAACCAAGGTCTCAACAAGATAAGGGCGGAATTATTCAAAAATCTGCTCCAATCAACGCTTCAAACGTTATGGTAGTTTGCCCAGTTTGTGGTAAGCCATCAAGAATTGGACACAGCATTGTTGACGGCAAAAAAGTTCGTGTTTGTGTTAAATGCAAAGGCTCTTTAGATAAAGAATTTGTAAAACAAACAAAGAAAGAAGCTAAGAAAACAATCAAAGCTGAAGAACTTAAAGGTGCTAAACTTAAATCTGCTAAAACAGAAACAAAAGTAGAAGAAAAGCCAGCTGCTAAAACAACAACAAAAACAGCTGCTGCAAAGAAAGCTGAACCAAAAACTGCTGAAACAAAAGTAGCAGAAAAAGCTAAGACTACTGAGACAAAAGCTCCAGCTAAGTCAACAGCTAAAACTACTGCTACTAAAACTACAAAGACAGCAACCGAAAAGGCTGAAAAACCAGCTACTAAGACTGCTACAAAAACAACAGCAGCTACAAAGAAAGCTCCTGCCGTAGCAACTGCAAAAGCAGAGAGCGAAAAGAAAACAACAACTAAAAAGTCGACAACAGCTAAAAAGGAAGTAAAGTAGGAGAAACAAAATGGCAAAAGAACAAAATAGAATACAAGTTTTATATAAAAACGAAGTAGTGCCTGCTCTTCAAAAAGAATTTGCTTACAAAAATGTTAACGAAGTCCCAAAGCTTGTTAAAATCGTTCTTAACATGGGACTTGGTGAAGTAAAAGGCAACTCAAAAAGCTTCAACATCGCTGTTGACGAACTTCAAGTAATTTCAGGTCAAAAGCCTGTTGTTACAACAGCTAAAAAATCAATCTCAAACTTCGGTTTAAGAGAAGGCCAAAAAATTGGTGCTAAGGTTACTTTAAGAGGACAAAGAATGTATGAATTCTTTGACAGACTTACTGCAATCGCTCTTCCAAAAGTTAGAGACTTCAGAGGAATTTCTGATAAGTCATTCGATGGCAAAGGGAACTACTCTATGGGAATTAAAGAACAACTTATTTTCCCAGAAATCGTTTATGAAAAAGTCGAAAAAATCAGGGGTTTTGATATTACTTTTGTTACTACTGCTAAAACTGACGCAGAGGCAAAATCACTGCTTAAGGCACTTGGCTTGCCTTTCGCTAAATAGGAGTTAGATATGGCTAAAAAAGCATTAGTTGAAAAACAAAAAAGAACTCAAAAGTATAAGACTCGTGAGTATACTAGATGCTCGCTCTGCGGACGTCCTCATGCAGTGCTCAGAAAATACGGAATTTGCAGAATCTGCTTCCGTGAACTTGCAAACAAGGGCGAAATCCCAGGCGTGAAGAAAGCAAGCTGGTAAGAGAAGGAGAAGAATATGTTAGTTACAGACCCAATCGCAGATATGCTTACAAGAATTAGAAATGCTCTGCTCGTAAAGCATGATAATGTAAGTGTTCCTGCTTCAAATGAAAAACGAGCAATTGCTAAAATCCTTCTTGAAGAAGGCTACATTCTCTCTTATGAAGAGGTGACTGAAGAAGGACACAAAAATATCAAAATCGCTTTAAAATATGATGAAGTTGGCGAAAGCGTTATCCAAGGTCTTAGAAGAATTTCTAAACCTGGTCTTCGTGTTTACGCTCAAAAAGATAAACTCCCAAGAGTTATCAGCGGACTTGGAATTGCAATCATCTCTACAAACAAGGGTATTGTTACAGACAAGCAAGCTAGAACATTAGGAGTAGGCGGGGAAGTTCTCGCTTATGTATGGTAAGGAGGAGATATGTCTAGAATAGGTAAAGAACTTATTGTTATGCCTGCTGGCGTAACTGCTAAATTTGAAAATGGAATCCTTACTGTTACTGGTCCTAAGGGAACATTAACTCAAGAGATTAACAGCGTAATCGCTGCAAAAATTGATGGTCAAAACCTTTCTTTCGTAATTGCTAAAGAAAGTGATGACGCAAACGCTAAACATGGTCTTTACAGAGCACTCGCAAATAACATGGTTAAAGGTGTTAGCGAAGGCTTTACAAAGACATTACTTATATCTGGTGTTGGTTACAAAGCCAGTGTTAATGGAAACAAGCTTATGATGAACCTTGGTTTTTCTCACCCAGTTGAAGTGGTTATTCCAAGCGACATTACAGTTGCATGTCCAAGCGTTACTGAAATTAGAATTTCAGGTATTGATAAGCAAAAAGTTGGTCAATTTGCTTCAAATATTAAGGATATTAGACCTGTTGAACCATATCATGGTTACGGCGTAAGATATTCAGACCAAGTAGTTATTAGAAAAGTCGGAAAAGCTGCCGGTAAAGGTAAGAAATAGGAGAACTTGAAATGATTAACAAAACAGATAAAAATCAAGAAAGAGTAGTTCGTCATAAGAGAGTTAGACGCAAAGTTAGCGGTTCTAGCTCTAGACCAAGACTTTCAGTTTATAGAAGTTTAAGTCAGATTTACGCTCAAGTAATTGACGATAGTCAAGGAATAACTATTACCTCTGCATCAACTTTAGACCCAGAAGTTAAGGGCGCTCTCAAAGGCAAAAGCAAATCAGAGCAAGCTAAACTTGTTGGCGAAACTATTGCTAAACGTGCACTTGAAAAGGGCATCAGCGAAGTAGTATTTGATAGAGGCGGTTACATTTATATCGGACGTGTTCAGGCTCTTGCAGACGGTGCTAGAGAAGCTGGACTCAAATTTTAGGAGGAAAAATCATGGCAGAAAACGAAAAAATGGTAGAAGTTGCCGCTGAATCAGCCCCTAAAGGCAGAAAAAACTTTTCTGGCAGAGCTAAGGGCGAAAAGAGAGAGCCTAGAGAAAAAAGAGATAGAGACGCTGGCGAATTCGAAAAACGCGTTGTTTGCGTAAGAAGAGTTCAAAAGGTTGTTAAAGGCGGACGTACTCTTAGATTTTCAGCCCTTGTAGTCGTTGGTGACGGAAAAGGCAAGGTTGGACTTGGTATTGGCAAAAGCAAAGACGTAAGTTCAGCTATTGAAAAAGCAACTACAATTGCTAAGAGAAACATGAAAGTTGTTCCTATCGTTAACGGAACTATTCCTCATGAAGTTATTGGCAAATTCTCATCTACAAAGATGCTTATGTTACCTGCTCCAGATGGTACTGGTGTTATTGCTGGTGGTTCTGCTCGTGCAGTTATCGAACTTGCAGGTATCAAAAACGTTGTTATTAAGAAACATGGTTCTTCAAACAAAATCAACTGCGTAAAAGCTACTATGGAAGGTCTTCTTTCTCTTAAAACTAAGGAAGAAATCGCTAGACGTCGTGGTAAAAGCGTAGAGGAAATCTAAGGGAGGAAAGTATGGCAGGAAAAGCAGTTAAAAAAGATAAAAAGCTTAAAGTTACTTGGGTTAAAAGCTGTATCGGTTACAACAAAAACCAAGCGAAAATAATCGAAGCTCTTGGCTTTAAGAAACTTGGTTCTACCAGAATTCTCCCAGACAACGATTCTATCAGAGGAAGTCTCCACCATGTGGCTCACCTCGTTAAGGTAGAAGAGGAATAGGAGGAAAGCATGGAACTTAACAATTTAAAACCAGCCGTTGGCGCTACAACTAAGAAAGTTAGAGTTGGTCGTGGTATTGGAAGCGGAATTGGTAAAACAAGTGGCAAAGGCCACAAGGGACAAAATGCTCGTAGTGGCGGTGGTGTAAGACCTGGCTTCGAAGGCGGAAATATCCCAATGATTAGAAAAATCCCTATGCGCGGTTTTAATAACAAGAACTTCGCTAAGAGATATGCTTGCGTTAACGTAGGCGACTTAGAAGCTTTCGAGGCAAATGCAGTAATTGACCAAGAGCTTCTTTACGAAACAAGATTTATTGGTAAACGTTCACAGTGGGGACTTAAAGTTCTTGGTGATGGCGTTCTTACCAAACCTCTTACTATTAAAGCTAAAAAATTCACTAAAGGTGCGAGAGAAAAAATCGAAAAAGTTGGCGGCAAAGTAGAGGAGATTTAACATGTTTAAAACGATTATTGACGCTTTTAAAGTAAAGGAAATAAGGAATAAGATACTTCTTACTCTCCTTTTTCTTTTCATTTATAGACTTGGTTGCTGGATTCCTTGTATTGGGTTTAACACAAGTGTTGTGTTTGAACAAAGCAGTGGATTTGGATTCTTTGAACTTATGAACCTTGTCAGCGGTGGCGCTCTTCAAAACTGTTCAGTTCTTGCTTTGGGCGTATCACCTTATATTACTGCATCAATCGTTATTCAACTTCTGACTGTTGCAATCCCAGCTCTTGAAAGACTTTCAAAGTCAGGCGAGGACGGCAGGCGTAAAATCAATTTATACACTCGTATTGCAGCTTTCATTCTTGCAATCGCACAAGCTGTTGGTATCGTTGTTGGTTATGCCAACGTGGAAGGTGGGTTCGACCCAAACCTTACAAACGTTATGCCTAAATGGCTCATCGGTGTAGGTGTTGTTCTTATTATGGTTGCAGGTGCAATGTTCACCGTTTGGATTGGTGAGAGAATTACTGACCTTGGAATTGGAAACGGAACTTCTCTTCTTATCTTCGTAGGTATCCTTTCATCAGCAGGTACTGCAATAAGCACAATTATAAATGCTTGTACTCAAGATATTACCTATATTTGGTATTTGGTTCTCTTCTTTGTTATTATTGTCGCAATCTTCGCGCTCATTGTCTTCATGGACGGTGGTGAACGAAGAGTTAAAGTTGACTATGCAAAACAAATCAAGGGTAGAAAGATGTACGGCGGTCAGTCAAACTATATTCCTATTAGAATAAACGCGACTGGCGTTATGCCAATTATCTTCGCGTCAGCACTTCTTACATTCCCTCAGATGATTATTTCAATCTTCTGGCCAAATGTAACTTGGTATAGTGACTGGCTTGGAACAAACTCTTGGCTTTACATTGTACTCACAGCACTTCTTATCTTAGCATTTGCTTTCTTCTATTCTAAGATTTCATTTGACCCAAATGACATCAGTAAGCAAATTCAACAAAGAGGTGGTTTAATACAAGGTATCAGACCAGGAAAAGCAACAGCAGAATATTTAGGGAGAATATCTGGAAGAATTACATTCTTTGGAGCATTATTCCTAGCAGCAATCGCGCTTATCCCTTCACTTGCTTTCAAGGCAATTGGTGATTATGCAGGAGCTGCAGTTCTTATCAATGCGTTTAGTGTAACTGGACTTATGATTGTTGTTTCAGTTGCGCTTGAGCTTGAAAAACAATTATCAGCACAAATGTTTATGAGAAATCACAAAGGCTTCCTCGACTGAGCCTAACGCTCAAACGACTATCGTGGGGCGAGAAGAAAGTTTAAGTCTGTAACGTTCCCGCAAACTTAGTTTGCATCATTATCGTGGAGTGTAATTAAAGGGTAAAACTTGTTACGTTCCCGTGAACTTAGTTTGCATGCAACCAAATGTTGCACGATTATCGTAATGTTATTATTAACATTAAGCAGAATTGGTTCCGGTGAGTCAAATGTTGCACGATTATCGTTAAACGAAGTCTTAAGGTCAGGCAACGTCTGTTCCGCAACCAAATGTTGCACGAACATTGTGAAATTGTTTATAAAAAATGTTAATTTGCTAGCTAATTTTAAATTAGTTGGCAAACAACAGCATTTTAAAATATGAGGTAAAAAATGAAAATAATTCTTTTAGGTGCACCTGGAAGTGGTAAAGGTACACTCGCAAAAAAAATTTCAAAAGACTTTGATATTCCACAAATTTCAACTGGCGACCTTTTTAGAGCCATTGTAAAAGATGATAGTCCTCTTGGTAGACAGGTTAAAGAAATTATGGAAAGTGGAAGTTTAGTTCCTGATGAAGTAACTATTGAAATCGTGAAAAAAAGAATTAACGAAAGTGACTGCAAAAATGGTTTTATTTTAGACGGCTTTCCAAGAACAGTGGCTCAAGGTGAGGCACTTGAAAAAATTACTCAAATTGACAGCGTTATTTTAGTAGAATTGCCTTTTGAAACGATTATTGAAAGACTTTCTTCTAGAAGAACTTGTCCAGACTGTGGCGAAATATTTAATACGAATGATTACGCATCTGCAAATTGTTCGAAATGTGGAGCCACTCTAATTCAGCGTGATGACGATAAACCTGAGACCATTAAACATCGTCTGGAAGTTTATGAAAATAATACTGCACCACTCATAAACTTCTACAGTGCTAGGCTGTATAAAGTGTCAAGTGATAAAACACCTGAAGACACATATAGGCCTGTGAAAACTTTTCTTGAAAGTTTGGAGGCAAAGAAGTGAACAACTTAACTCCTGCCGAGCTTGTCTATGTTAAAAAAGCTTGTGAGATTACTAGAGATGCTTTAAACTATTGTGAAAAGCAGATTAAACCAGGTATGACCACAAAACAACTTGACAATCTCGTAGAAAAGTTTATAATAGAAAGTGGTGGTTATCCTGCCTCAAAAGGCTATGAAGGTTTTCCTGGTGCAACTTGCATGTCAGTCAATGATATGGTTGTTCACGGGATACCAAGTGATGAAGTAGTATTAAAAGAGGGGGATATAATAAGCGTTGACATTGTTGTCCGTTACAAGGGTTATCATGGAGACGCTGCACGTACATTTGCTGTTGGTAAAATATCTGAAGATAAGCAAAAACTCATGGATGTTACTAGAGAATGCTTCTTCGAAGGTGTTAAAAACCTTAAAGTAGGACATAGACTTGGTGAATTATCACATGCAATTCAAACTTATGCTGAAAGTCATGGTTACTCTGTTGTAAGAGAACTTGTTGGACACGGCATCGGCAAAGAAATGCATGAGCCACCAAATGTCCCAAATTATGGAAGGGTGACTGATGGCCCAATTGTTACTGAAAATGCCTGCCTTGCAATTGAACCTATGATAAATATGGGGAAAAAGGAAGTTTGGCTTGTTCGTGACGGCTGGGGAGTTGTAACTCGTGACGGCAAATGTTCAGCACACTATGAAAATACCGTTCATGTTACAAAAGACGGCATAGAAATATGGACATTGTAGGTGAATATGATAGGCATTGGTAGTGTTGTGCTGGCTACGGCTGGCAAAGAAAAGGGGGCAATCTTTGTGGTTGCCAAACTTGAAGAAAATTACGCGTATATTGTAGACGGGAAGAGGCTTAGAACGGCTAAGCCAAAAAAGAAAAGTTTTAAACATTTAAAACTTATAAATGCAGAGCCTTTAAGTGAAGAAGAAGTTCTTGACAAAAATGAAAGGGCAAATGCAAAAATTAGAAAATTTTTATCAAATCTAAGGAGTGAAAATGTCTAAGGAAGATGTAATTGAATTTGAAGGAATCGTTGAAGAGGTTTTACCTAATACCACTTTCAGAGTTCGTCTAGCCAACGGACATGAAATCATTACCTATCTTTCAGGCAAACTTAGAAAAAACTATATCAAAGTGCTTGAAGGAGACAAAGTAAAAATTGAGATGAGTCCCTATGACCTAACTAAGGGCAGAATAACTTGGAGAGAAAAGGGCTAAAAAGGAGAAAATATGAAAGTAAGAGCATCTGTTAAGCCAATTTGTGACAAGTGTAGAGTAATCAAGAGAGATGGTAAAGTTATGGTCATCTGCTCAAAGAGTGCTAAACACAAACAAGTTCAGGGCTAAAATTTAAAAATGGAGGATAAATAAATGGCAAGAATTGCTGGTGTAGACCTACCTAGAGAAAAAAGATTAGAGCTTGGTCTTACCTATATCTATGGAATTGGAAGAGTAACTTCTAATAAAATTTGCGAAGAAACGGGCGTTAGCGCAGACATTCGTGTTAAAGATTTAACCGATGACCAAGTAGCTAAACTTCGTAACTATATTGAACACAACCTTATTGTTGAAGGTGAATTACGTAAAAAAGTCGACATGGACATTAAAAAACTTATCGAGATAGGCTGCTATCGTGGTGTTCGTCACCGTAAGGGTCTCCCTGTAAGAGGTCAAAGCACAAAGAACAATGCTAGAACTAGAAAAGGACCAAAGAGAGTTGTTGCAGGAAGCTCTAAGAAAGGTAAGTAAGGAGAAAAATAAACTATGGCAACAAAACAAGTTTCTAATAAGAAAACAACTAAAAAGAGAGTTAGCAAAAATATTTCTGCTGGACAAGTGCATATCAAAACCTCTTTCAATAACACTATTGTATGCTTTACTGACTGTGACGGTAATGTACTTTCTTGGTGCTCTTCAGGCAAACTTGGCCTAAAAGGCTCAAAGAAAAGCACACCATTTGCAGCTCAGTCTTGTGTAGAAGACGCAGCAAAAGTCGCTAAAGAACATGGTATTACAACTGTTGAAGTATTTGTTAAGGGACCTGGTAGCGGTCGTGAACTTGCTATTCGTTCACTTGCAAACTGCGAACTCAATGTTACTATGATTAAGGATGTTTCCCCAATCGCTCATAACGGTTGCAGACCTCCTAAAACAAGAAGAATTTAAAAGGAGAGATATAAATGGCAAGAACTATTGAACCTGATTGCCGTCAATGTAGAAGAGAGGGTTGCAAACTCTTCCTTAAAGGCGAAAGATGTACAACTAAGAAATGTGCTATGGAAAGACGCCCAGTTATCCCTGGACAACATGGCAATTCAAAGAGAAGAGTTGCTTTCTCAGAATACGGCACTCAACTTCGTGAAAAACAAAAGGTTAAAAGAATGTATGGTGTTCTTGAAAACCAATTCAGAGAATATTATGAAAAAGCTTGCAAAATGCAAGGTGTTACAGGCGAAAATATGCTTTCTTTAATCGAAAGACGTCTTGACAACGTTGTATACAGAATGGGTATCGGCGCAAGCAGAAAACAAGCTCGTCAAATCGTAAACCATGGTCTTATCACAGTTAACGGAAAAAGAGTAAACATTGCTTCTTATATGGTTAAAGCTGGTGACGTAGTTGCAATTAAGGAAAATAAACAAAACAACGAAATGTTTAAGAGCCTTAGAGGCAGCAAAATCGTAATGCCAAAGTGGGTTGAATTTGATACAAACACTTTCACTGGGAAAATCGTTACTCTTCCTAGCAGAGAAGATGTTGATGCAGACATCAAAGAACAACTTATTGTCGAATTGTACTCGAGATAATAATGGAGGTATGTTTATATGGAAATGGAAAGACCAAGAATATCTTGTGAAGAAACAGATAATGGTTCTTATGCAAGATTTGTTGTTGAACCACTTGAAAAAGGTTATGGTATAACTCTTGGCAACGCGATGAGAAGAACTCTTCTCTCATCACTGCCTGGCTCAGCGCCTATTGCAATTAGGATTGCTGGGGTGGCTCATGAGTTTTCTACTGTAAGAGGAGTTACTGAAGACGTTGTTGAGATTATTCTCAACTTAAAAATGCTTGCAGTTAAATGCAAAAATGCAGATAGTGACTTCGTTACTTATCTTCATCTTAGAAAGAGCACAGCTGGCGAAGTTACCGCTCGCGATTTTGAAGCCAATTCAGACGTTGAAATCCTTACTCCAGATTTGCACATATGCACAATGGATGAAGGTGCAGTCCTTGATTTGGACCTCATGATTGGTAATGGAAGAGGATATGTTCCAAATAGTGAGAATAAAGCTAAGTTTGATAACATTGACTATATTGCAATGGATTCACTATTCTCACCTGTAAAACGCGTAAATTTCAATGTTGAAAGCACTCGTGTTGGACAAAGCGTGAATTTTGATAAACTTACTCTTGAGGTAGAAACAAACGGAACAACTCCTGCTAGAGAAATTGTTTCTCTTGCTGGTAAGATTGTTATGGAACATACAAACCTATTTGTTGAACTTTGCTCACAAATTGCAAATTCAGACATACTCGTATCAAGAGAAGAAGACAAACAAGTTAAACTCATGGAACTTCCTATCGAAGAGATGGATCTTTCTGTTCGCTCATACAACTGCTTAAAAAGAGCGGGAATTAACAATGTTGAAGACCTCACAAAGAAAACTAGAGGAGATATGCTCAAAGTTAAAAATCTTGGTATCAAATCTATTGATGAGGTTATTGCTAAACTTGAAAGTTATGGACTTTCTCTTCGCAGAGACGAAGATTAAACTATTGTAAAGGAGAAAATTATGGCTAATGCAAAACTTGGTAGACCAAGCAAAGAAAAAGATGCAATGCTTAGAGGACTTGTTTCTGACCTTCTTTGGTATGGAAAAGTAGAGACTACCGTAGCTCGTGCTAAATCTGTTCGCAGTCAAGCTGAAAAACTCTTAACTCTTGCTATCAATTCATATGAAGATGTAGTAAAAGTTACTAAGGAAATCAAAGACGAGAAGGGCGTTAAAGTAAAAACAACAGTTACAAATGACGGTCCTAAGAAATTACAAGCTCGTAGAGCACTCATGGCTTATCTTATGGACAGACAAGAGCAAAGAAAACCAAAAGAATCTATTGAAGCTTTCACTGCAAGAACTAAGGATATTAAACATCCTCTTCTTGAAAAGATGTTCAACCTTTATGCTCCAAAATATGCAGCAAGAATAAAGGAAGTAGGACAAGGCGGTGGCTACACTAGAATCGTTAAACTCGGCGCTCGTAGAGGCGATGCTGCTGAAATGGCAATCGTAGAACTTATATAATTAAAAATTCACCTATTTATTAGGTGATTTTTTTGTACACACAAGATTGAAGAGAGATATATTTTAGGCGCACAAGATTAAAGAGATTTATATCTTGGGCTTGCATTAATAAAGAGAGATCTATTGAACGCTTTCTTATTTATTTAAATACGTTAATTTTATATTTTAACTTGATTTTTTAGTAAAAACACTAAAAAACTATGAAATTATCATAAATTATGCTAAAATTATAAAAAGAGGTAAGAAGTTTATGAAATTAGTTTTGGTGACAGAAAAAAATCTAATTGAAGCCTATAATGTTCAAAAAAGTATATTTCCAGAAGAGCCTGATTATTTGTTTTTAAAGAATGCCGTAGATAAAAAGGATAAGGCTTTAAAACACTATTTGGCTTATGACAATGGAAAATGTGTTGGAATAACAGGAGTTTATGTGGAAAATTGCGACAAGGACTCAATATGGCTTAGCTGGTTTGGAGTACTGAAAGAGAAAAGAAGTAAAGGCTATGGCAGGAAGATATTGGAGGCGACAAGGGTTATTTGCAAAAAGTTGCCTTTTAAATATTTTCGCTGTTATACCTCGTCTAAATATAACGCATCGGCTCTTCCTCTATATAATTCATTTTTTGACATTTCTGAGAAATATGAAAATAGTGAAGATGAAACATATGAAAATACTACAATTATTTATTCTTCCTCTTTAACAAATGAAAAGGTCAAACCATGGAATAATAAGTATATTGGCATAAAAGAGTATGACGAGTTATGCGTGCAAGGTGAAGAATTTTTAAATAAAAACAGCCTAATGTCATAGTATTTTGAAATGCTGATTTTTCAGGTTCACAAATAACAAGTTTGGGTAAATTAAGGTCGATAGGTGGGTTTGCTAATTTTAGTAATTCTCAAATAACCGATTTAGGTAATTTAACTAGAATATGTGGAAATCTAGATTTAAGAAAAAGTAAAATTACAGATTTAGGCAAGCTTCAATATGTTGGCGGAGAGGTATTTGTTGATAAAAACACTCCAAAATCGATATTAGATAGGCTTATTAAAGATAAAAATGGCAAATATCATTTTTATCTTGTAAAAGTTAATGAAAAATCAAATGAAGAAGAGACTGAAATTTAATGGTAAAATAATAAAATGTTTTAAAAGCGGTGGAATTAATTAATTTTTAAAGTTTTTGAGTTAAAATTATAAAATAGAGGCAAAGATGAGGGCAGTACTGCAAAGAGTTATAAACGCAAATTTAAAAGTTGATGGCAAGCTTATTTCAGAGATTGGAAAAGGTTTGGTTATATTTTTAGGTGTTGGAAAAGAGGATAGCGAAGTCGATGTGAAAGTACTTTCAGATAAGATTTCAAAGCTTAGAATATTTGAAGATGAAAATGGCAAGATGAATTTATCCATTAAAGATATTGGCGGGGAAATTTTGCTTGTTAGTCAGTTTACCCTTTTTGCAGATTGCCGTCATGGAAATCGTCCAAGTTTTTTCGATGCAATGAATCCAGAAGAAGCCAATAATTTATATAAAAATATGGAAAATTCGCTTAAAAATGCTCAAATTTCGGTAAAAACAGGTGTTTTTGGTGCTGATATGAAGATTGCCGTGCTAAATGATGGCCCAGTAACTATAATTTTAGATAGTGCTAATTTTAAATCAGTATTGACTTTTAGTTGATTAGTTGATATAATCTTTTTAATTGGAGGAATAAATGAAATTTGTCGGCATATTAAAGATGTTGGGAGGAATTTGCTTTTTAGTAGCAGGAACAACATGTACTACATTAGGAGGAACATTTATTGGCGTTGGTGCTGCAAATAGGAACCAAGTTATAGATACATACAAAACAGTTGAAGAATATAAAGAACAACAAACGAAAGAGGAAGCCAGATTAAAAATTTTAGAGCAAAAATATGAAGAGGCGCAAGTACTTTACGATACAGGGAATATTTTTGAAAAAGAATTTGAAGAGATAAAAAATGAATATATTTCTTCAATTACAAAAAGCGAAAACACGTTTGTTGAAGAGTGTATATATAGTGCTAAAGAACCTGAGAATCAAATTTATAAAACTTTATTGAAGAATTCTGATGATTATTTTTTGGCCGGTACTCTTTCTTTAGCTTTAGGAACTATAATATACTTTTTTAAAGGATTGGCTTTTATGGCTGAAGATTTTGAATCTGTAACGGGCTATTATGCGGTAAGGAAAATTAAAGAAGGTTGGCAAGATTTAAAAAGTAAAAAACGAGATTCCAAAGTTAAAAGCTTTGCAAATAATGAAATTGAAGAAAACATAATAAAAGAATCGTAATTTCTACGATTTTTTTTAAATTTTAAATTAATAAGGTTATGTTTTGTAACCTATGCAAGTTATATAAAAGGGATAATATCAAACAAAACAAACTAAATTTATAATTGACATAATAGTAAAAAAAAGATATACTATTTTTATATATATGGGGGACTCATGATTTTATACGGCGATTATCATACACATACAAAATACTCTAGGCATGGACACGGCAAGGGCACTATCTTAGAGAACGCTTCTGTTGCGCTCAATAAAGGACTTAGACAAATCGCTATTACAGACCATGGCTTCAACCATAAATGTTTTGGTGTTCGCAGAAAGGACATGGCAGAAGTTAAAGATGATATTTTAAATGCAAGGGAAGTTACAGGCGTTGACATACTACTTGGCGTTGAGGCAAACTTAACTTCGCAGAAAGGCGACATTGATATTAAAGAAAGCGATTTTGAATTTTTGGATATACTTTTGATGGGTCACCATAGACTTGTCAAAATGGAAAGTTATGATGACCAATTCAAACTTAATATTGCAAATATGATTGGCTCTCCATATGCTCCAAGTAAGGAGAGGTTAAATAGAAATACCACAGCTTTTTTAAGAGCGCTAGATAAATATCCTATTGATGTAATCACGCACTTAAATTATGGGTATCCAACTGACACGCTTGCAGTTGCAAGACTTGCAAAAGAGAAAGGTACGCTTGTTGAACTTAACGGGAAAAGAATAAATTTTACAGACCGAGAAATGGATATAATGGCAAGTGAAGGAGTTAAATTTATCGTCAATTCAGATGCTCACAGCCCACAGCGTGTTGGGGAATGTAACAATGCTTTTAACTTAATATTTAGACTTGGTATTCCTCTTTCGCTTATAGTCAACATTGACAAGATACCAAAATTTTCAACAAAGAGAGGTTAAAATTGAGTTTTGCTAAAGACAGCAAATTGGAGATAATTGAGGAAAAACTTGAGGACGCAGATTGTGCTCAGGCTTTTTTGTCTGGGCTTTTAAGGGCATGCGGAAATATAAACTTAAATAGCGATGGCATTAGCACTGATATAACAACAGACTTTAAGGAAATTTATGAATTTTTAAATGAACTTGTTGAACAGCTTTATGGCGAGAAATTAACGCTTGATATATTCGATGACCATATTATAAACAAAACCATCTATTATAGAATCGCTTTTCCAAAGGCGATTTCAATGCAAGTGCTTAAAGATTGTTCACTCATAAATAGCGAAGAACAATTTAATTTTGACGGTGAGATTGATGAGAATTTAATTCCCGATGAGGCAACAAAACTCGCCTTTTTAAAGGGGGCATATGTAGGTTGTGCGACTTCAAGTATAAAACTCAGTGAACTAGGCTCACGCAGTCCTACGACAGGTTATCATGTTGAATTTGCCTCTCATCATAATATCTTTCTTGAAGGCGTATGCAAAATTTTAAAAGATTTCAATATTTCAAGTAAGATTGCTTCAAGAAAAAAAATATTTGTTCTTTATATTAAAGATAGTGAAGCTATTAAAGATTTGCTTGCCCTTCTTGGTGCAAATCAAAGCGTGCTTGACCTTTCAGATGAAATGGCAAAGAGGGACCTGAGAAATACAGTAAATAGACAAGTCAATTGCATAAATGCGAATATAAACAAGACTGTTGAAGCGAGCATGAAACAGATAACTGCAATAAATTATATAAACAAAAAAATCGGGCTTGAAAGTTTGCCAGAGGACCTGCAAGAGGTGGCGGTTTTAAGACTTGCTAATCCGCAAGAAAGCATGGAAGAACTTTTAAAACTTTCAACGATAAAACTTACAAAAAGCGGACTAAATCATAGATTTAGACGAATATTAAAAATTGCCGAATTACTTAAAGACAAATAAACGGGGGAGAAATGAAAGATTTTGTTCATTTGCATGTGCATACAGAATATAGCCTTCTTGACGGTCTTGCGCGAATTGAAAAGCTTGTAGATATGGTCAAAGAACGTGGCTGGAAATCTATTGCGATTACCGACCATGGAAACATGTATGGTACTATAAAATTCTTTGAAGCGTGTGTTACAAAAGGGATTAAACCTATTATTGGCGAAGAGTTTTATATTTGCCATGATATGAAATCAAGAACAAATAGAAATGATACTGGACACCTTATTCTTCTTGCAAAGAATAATACAGGTTATCAAAACTTATTAAAGCTTTCTTCTTATGCATACCTTGACGGTATGTATTATAAGCCAAGAATTGATTATGACCTTCTTGAGAAATATAGCGAAGGTCTTATTTGCCTCTCTGCCTGCCTTGCAGGGCATATCCCTCAGGCTATTTTAAGACGAGAATTTGAAGAGGCTGACAGGCTTGCACTTTGGTTTAAAAAGCTTTTCGGTGAAGATTTTTATCTTGAAATTCAAAACCACAATATTCCAGAGGAGAAAGAGGTCTTAGTCCATCTTGCCGAGATGAGCAAAAGACTAGATATTCCTCTTGTTGCAACAAATGACGTTCACTACTTAAATAAAGAGGATAGTGAGCTTCAAGACGTTCTTATGTGCGTTCAAATGGGCAAGACCTTTGATGACCCAGATAGAATGAAGTTTGACACAGAGGAGTTTTATCTCAAAACCTATGAAGAAATGGAAGAAGCTCTTCCAGGCTTTACTGACGCTCTTGATAGAACGCTTGAAATCGCTGAAAAGTGTAATATAAATATTAAAACAAAGTCTTTGCGTGAAGCGGCTGAGGCGGGCAATAACTTGGTCCCAGATGAAGATAAACTTGGCGCAACTGACAACTTCATTCCAAAATACATACCTGATACAGGAGAAACGCCATTCCAGTTTCTTTCTCGTATGGCGTGGGAAGGACTTGCTCGCAATTATAACAATTCAGCACCAAAAGAGTATGAAGAAAGACTAGAAATGGAGCTTAATACAATCAACAAACTTGGTTATGTTGAGTACTTCCTTATTGTTTGGGACTATATCAATTTTGCACGTGAAAATGATATTCCAGTCGGACCAGGACGTGGCTCTGGTGCAGGTAGCTTGGTTGCTTATACCACTGGAATTACACAAGTTGACCCAATGAAGTATGATTTATTCTTTGATAGATTTATTAACCCAGAACGTGTATCCATGCCCGACTTCGACGTTGACTTTTGTATGGATAGACGTGGCGAGGTTATTGAATATGCTAAAAGAAGATATGGCGCTGACCATGTTGCAAACATTGTAACCTATGGAAACATGCAGGCAAAGAACGCCATTAAAGACGTTGCCAGAGTACTCCGTTATCCTTACTCTGAAGTAGATAAAATCACCAAAGAAATTCCAGGTAAACCAACACATAAACCACCAGTTCTCGAATACTATTTCGGGAAAACAGGGAAGGAAGAGGATGAAAAATACATAATTCCTGAACTTAAACAGATGTACGAAAATGACGACCAAGTTAAGCGTATCGTTGATATGGCGATTAAGCTTGAGGGCGTTCCAAGAAATATTTCAATGCACGCCGCAGGTGTTTTGATTTCGCCAGACCCCGTTTTCGACCATGTTCCTATGGCAAAGAGCGGTAACGATGAAATTACTCAATTTGATATGACCGAGCTTGAACACTTAGGACTTCTCAAAATGGACTTCTTAGGTCTTAGAACACTTACTGATATTCACAAAGCTCTTAAGTATATCAAGGAAGGACACGGCGTAGATATTGACTTTACCAAAATGTCGTATGATGACCCAGAAGTTTACAAGATGATAAGTGCAGGAAGAACTGAAGCCGTTTTCCAGCTTGAAGGTGGCGGTATGAAGAAGTTCATGAAAGACCTCCAACCAAGCTGTCTCGAAGACATTATCGCCGGCGTGTCCCTATATCGTCCAGGTCCTATGGACTTTATTCCAAAGTTCATTAAGGGTAAGAAAAACCCAGAACTAATTTCTTATGAAGACCCTTGCCTTGAACCTATTTTAAGCATGAGCTACGGCTGTATTGTGTACCAAGAGCAGGTTATGAAAATCTTCCAGGTTATGGCAGGCTTCAGTCTGGGCGGCGCGGACAATGTGCGCCGTATTATGAGTAAGAAAAAGCCAGAAAAACTTCCACCTGAAAAGAAGAAGTTTATTTATGGCTGGGAAGACCCAGAAGGTAAGCTCAAACCAATTCCAGGAGCAATCGCACTCGGCCATGATAAAGAAGTATCTGAACGCGTGTTCGAACAAATGGCGAAGTTTGCAGGTTACGCCTTCAATAAATCCCACGCCGCTGCTTACGCGTATGTAACTTATCAGACTGGCTATTTGAAAGCGCACTATGAGGTTGAATATTTGACCGCCGTTCTTAATAACCGTATTACAAACGCCGACCTTGTAAAGAAATATACCAATTATGCAAGGGTGGAAGGCTTTGCAATTTATCCACCTGATATTAATAAGTCTGTTACCGAATTCAAGGTTGAAAACGGAAATATTCGTTTCGGTCTCGGCGCTCTTAAACATGTAGGTACTGGTCTTATTGACAGCATTGTTGAAGAAAGGGAAAGGAGTGGAGAATTTAAAAGCTTTGAAGATTTCCTAAGACGTGTTACTGCAAACTCGCTAAATAAAAAATCAATGGAAGCGCTTGTTCTTAGTGGTGCGTTTGACTCATTTGGGCACCCACGTTCTCAACTTATGGAAGCTTTCCCAAAATTTATGGAGCTTGTCAGTGCGGATAGAAAAGCAAAAGCTGCAGGACAATTTTCATTCTTTGATACCTTCCAAGAGGAGACAGAGTCGGTAAATAAAATTGACTATCCAAACATAAAAGAATTCAATAAAGAGACCTTACTTAAATATGAAAAGGAATTTGTAGGAATTTATCTTTCAGGTCATCCTCTTGATGATTATCTTGATAAGTTTGAAAAATTTAATTTTACCTCTGACATGATGCCTGATGTGGGCGGAAATGATATGCCTGGAGGCGGTGAAAACGAAGAAATTGAAGAGCAGTCAGAAAACTTCGATTATGAGGCTGAGGAAGGCGAAGATGAGGAAAGAGTAGAACAGGTAGACGACAATAAAGTTAAAGACGGCCAGCCAGTGATTGGCGGAGGAATTATAAAAGCTGTCAAAAAGATTATGACAAAGACGGGCAATATGGCGTTTCTCACAATTGAAGACCTTGACGGAACATTTGATGTCATGCTTTTCAGTAAACTCTATAGCCGTTTTAAAGATATTGCAGTCGAAGATAATCTTGTCACTGTTAAAGGCAAAGTGTCAATCAGAGATGGCAAATCTCCTTGTATAGTTGCTGATTCTCTTTATTCTTGGGAAAGAGCGGAAAACACCGAGGTTGTACAAGAAAAGAAGGTTTATCTAAGGTTTGATACTAAAAATATTGATATATACAATAGTGTAAAGAAAATTTCAGCGAGTTATCCAGGAAATTCGCCAATTGTGGTTAAATGCACCTCAACTGGAAAACTTTTCTCATTCAATACAAAAGTTGATATAAACAATTATCTAACCAATGAACTCACAGGCCTACTTGGTGAAGATAATGTTGTTATAAGATAAACTAGATAAAGCTTAAAATAGAACTGCATAATGCAGTTCTTTTTTGTTAGTAGGGTGGAAAATACTGATTGTACTCCTTATCCTCTATATGTATTAAATAAGGATAAACCCTTGATAAAAATTTACATTCAATATCTCTATAAGCATCTTTTTCAGTTTTAAAGATTTTAGCGTCCTTAATATTTTTAGTAAATGTGCCAATGCTATCCTTTTTTAAATAGTATTCGTCATAAGTTTTTATAACCCAAACCTGTTTCATTTCTTACCTCCATGCAGTTTAAAATCAACTGTCCCGACAAACATTATAGTCTAAAATAAACTGTTGGTCAACAATTTTTAGTTAATATTTGAATAATTTTTAATAAAATTGTATAATATGCTAGGTGAAATATGAATATTAAAAAATATAGACTTTTAAGAGGGCTTTCTCAAAAAGAAATAGCAGAAAAAATACATACAACACAAAGCAATTATAGTAAATATGAACTAGGTTCTCTTGAACCTAGTATAACAACATTTATTTTGTTATCAAAAATATTTAATGTGTCTATTGATGAATTAGTTGGAAATGATAATATTGCAAAGGGGAATAGAAAGGAACTTTTAGAGAAAATAAGCCTTTTGACTGACGAAGAGTGTAAGAAACTTTGCAATTATGCAGAGGGGATACTTGCCAACAGAAATAAATAAATCTAAACAAAAAAGATAGCAGAGGCTATCTTTTTTACATTTTAAAACAATTGAAATCTTTAAAAAGTTATTTTACAAAAAAAGGAATAGAGTTTTGGTCATTACAAAAAATTAAATTAGTTTAAATAATTTTAATAAAATTCTTGACAAATACTTTTAACTGTGATATTATTTTATAGTTAGTATTTGCAGGTGTAGTTCAGTGGCAGAACACTAGCCTTCCAAGCTGGTTGCGAGGGTCCGATTCCCTTCACCTGCTCCATAGGCTTCCGTAGCTCAGCTGGATAGAGCAATGCCCTTCTAAGGCAGAGGTCGAAGGTTCGAATCCTTCCGGGAGCACCAACAACCTTTTTCTGAAAGTGCTCTGTAATTTTCTTGTAAATATTGCGGAGTACATAGCAGGGGTCCCCGAATAAATTATAGGGGAGGGAAACAACCGAGCATAAAAGCAGGTTGTCGCGTTATGGTGGTCTTAGTTCAGTTGGCAGAACGCCAGATTGTGGCTCTGGAGGTCAAGGGTTCGACCCCCTTAGATCACCCCATATTTATCTTTACTATTGGGGTGTCGCCAAGTGGTAAGGCATTGGATTCTGATTCCAACATTGCGTAGGTTCGAGTCCTACCACCCCAGCCAAAATAAGAGGTTATTACTATTGGGGTGTCGCCAAGCGGTAAGGCACAAGATTTTGATTCTTGCATTCGTAGGTTCAAATCCTGCCACCCCAGCCAAAAACTTTTTATAAGTTTAAAACCTATGGTTTACTAGCTCAGTTGGTAGAGCACTTGACTTAGCGCCAAGACCAAAGGTCTGCGTATGGAGCGTCAGCGGAATTAAATCAAGGGGTGCCGTTTAAATTTTAATAATTAACATTTTCTATTGTCCGCAATGACGAAAAACTACAAATTCGGTTTACTAGCTCAGTTGGTAGAGCACTTGACTTTTAATCAAGGGGTCCCGGGTTCGAGTCCCGGGTAAGCCACCAAAGCACTGGAATTTTCTGGTGTTTTTTTATATTTAATTTATCCCGGGACTAGCATATCTTCGATATGCGATTGCGTCCGCAATCCGAACCCGTGACAGGTCCCAGTCGAAATTTCTTTGTTAAAAAATGTGGTGTGAAATTTGGCCATTCACTGTTGCTCCCAAGCAACGCTCATAACGAGTCCCGGGTAAGCCACCAAAGCACTAGATTTAACTAGTGTTTTTTTATTTCTTTTTTGTTCTTAGGTGGTGATAAAATATTAAAATGCGACCGCATCAAAATTTTAAATTTAAAAGGCTTTATCTTTAATAATTTATAAAAAATAGCTTAAAATTGGTGAAAAATCATCAAAATTAAGCTATTTTTTGTTAATTTTCTTAAAAAAGTGGTTCTTCCATTGTATTTGGAATATCAATATTTAAAAGTTTTAAAACGGTTGGTGCGATATTTGCAATTGACTTTTTCTTCTTCAACTTTGCCTTTTGGTGTTTTTCACTGACAAGGATTACTGGCACTGGGTTGGTGGTATGTGAAGTTATCTTATTACCTTTCTTGTCAAACATTTCCTCAGCATTGCCATGGTCAGCAGTTATTATGCAGTCGCCACCAGCCATAAGGGTTGCAAGGGCAAGAGCATAGGCTTGTTTTTCAACGCATGTGATTGCCTCTTTTGCAGAATTGAAATTTCCAGTATGACCTATCATATCAGGGTTTGAATAATTAACTAATATAAAGTCATACTTTGCAGAAGCGATTGCGTCAAGCGTTTCTTCGGTGATTTCTATAGCTCTCATCTTAGGGTAGTATGAGAAATCCTGAGTATCAATGCTGTCAATAAGTTTTCGCTCTTCACCTTTGTAAGGTTCTTCAATGCCACCATTAAAATAGAAGGTCACATGTGCATATTTTGTTGTTTCGGCGATATGGAATTGTTTTAAACCATTTTTTGATATGATTGAGGCTAAATTATCTTCAATTCTAAGAGGAGGGTAAATCACATTAAGCGATTTAAATTCCTCTGAATATTGTTGCATTGGTGAAAATAGTAAGTTCTTAAAGAGTTTGGTTTTAAAGTGTTCAAACTTATTATTTGTTAGTGCATCAGTAAGTTCTCTTGCTCTATCAGAGCGGTAATTGAAGAAAATCACGCTATCGTTATCTTTGATTGTTCCTTCCTTTTCAATAAGGGTAGGTACAACAAATTCGTCAAAGACATTATTTTGATAACTTTCTTTTAAGGTGGTGATTGCGTCTTTTCCGCTGAAATTTTCACCATTTACTAAAACGTTGTATACTTTTTCTATCCTTTCATAGCGTTTTTCTCTATCCATAGCATATATGCGTCCAGATATAGAGGCGATTTTAAAAGTTGTATCTTTTATTTTTTCTTCGACCATAGTCAGATATTTTATGCCACTATCGACTGGGGTATCTCGTCCGTCAGTGAAGGCATGAATATATACTTTTTCAAGTCCCATGTTTTTTGCCATATCAAGAATTGCAAACAGGTGATTTATGTGTGAGTGTACACCGCCGTCAGAAACAAGTCCCATGATATGAAGGGCAGAATTATTGTTTTTTGCATGATTTATTGCATTTTTTAACTTAATATTCTCAAAAAATTCACCATTTTTAATATCTTTGTCAATTTTAAGTAAGTCTTGGTATGACACACGACCTGAGCCCAAAGTTAAATGTCCAACCTCGCTGTTGCCCATTTGACCTTCTGGCAGACCAACAGCATTGCCACTTGCTTCTAATAATCCATGAGGATATTTCTTGCAAAGTTTGTCTAGTTTTGGTGTTCCGGCAGACGATATTGCGTTGCCAAATTTATCTTTTTTGTAGCCAAATCCGTCTAAGATAATAAGTGTAACCATGTTTAAAATTCCTTTTAATTTATTAGTTTTTGCTTAAAAATGGCTATTTTTTGCCATTTTTTATTGATTTTTAATGATTTTTCATAAAATTATTCGTTATTTAAGAGATTATAACGCTCTGTATGAACGATAGCACTAAATAGCATCTCACGGCAGTTTGGATAAAGTTTGTCAAGGTTTTTCAAAAAGTCTTTTGCCTTTTCTCTTTCAGTATGTTTATCGACAGGGCAGATATTTTTTAAAACTGGGAAATCTTTGCTGACCCTTTGAATATCACTTTCGTCACAATAGATTAGAGGGCGTATTACATGTAGGCCTGTTTTTGATAAGTATGACTTTGGTTTAAAAGTTGACAGGCGCCCCTCAAAGAAAAGTGAAAGAATAAATGTTTCAATGAAGTCGTCTTTGTGGTGGCCGAGTGCGACTTTGTTGCAGCCTAAATTTTTTGCGGTTGAGTTAAGGGTGCCTCTTCTCATGTTTGCACAAAGTGAGCATGGATTTTTTTCTTTGCGGATATTGAATACAACATCAAAGATTTCTGAATTTACAATTGTTAAGTTTACATCAATGTCCTTGCAGAACTTTTTAATGGCGCTGTAATCATTCTGTCCATTTGTTAGGTCAACAGCAATTGCTTCAAGCGAAAAATGCTGAGGAGAAAATCTTTGATACATTTTAAGTGCATATAAAAGTGTTAAGCTATCTTTACCGCCAGAAATACCAACGGCGATTTTGTCGCCTTCCTCAATAAGAGAGTAGGTTGTGCAGGCTTTTCGGAGGACTGATAATATTTTTTGCATAATTACCTCTTGTAGACACATTTTACAATAAAATGCTTTAAATATCAAGAAAATTGGGGTGGTTTGAAAAAGAGCCTGACATTTTTGGGCAAATATGGCTAAAAAAACTGTTTTTAACTTGTTAAATTTGAGAAGAAAGCATTGATTAATAGACGCAGAAATCAAATAGAAACAGAGGTTTTTATCAAGGCAAAAAACGGTGGATTTGTTTAGGTAAAAAAGGCAAAAATAAAAAGTTATATATTATTTAATATATAGGCTAAATTCATTTGACTAAAAAAAGTCAAAATCTTATAATTTAATTATAGCATTTATTTTTTACTTTGGATGTTTAATTCTTAACTAAATTACAGATATTAAACAAGGAGGCAAAATGAAAAAGTTTATTGTAAGTTTACTTGGCATTTTTCTGCTCTTTGGTGCGTCAGTTTTAACAGCTTGTAACAAGGGAGGCTCTTCCCTTACTTTGTCGCAAGATACTGTTGCAATTGAGCTCTTTGCAGATGACGAAGATAGTGGCTACGAATTAGTAACCGCCACTCTTTCTGGCGTGAAAGAGGGGTCCATTCAGGCTAGTGCTAGAAGTGGATTTGAAAACATTGTGAAGGTTACTCAGACCCGCCGCTCTTCTAACAGCATTTCAATCCGCATTGAGGCTCTTGAAGAGGGCTCAGCTCAGGTAGTAGTTCGTGGTGCGCCTGGCAATCATGTAAAATACATAAACGTAAATGTTTTTAGTTATGTAAGTTCAATGAGCCAAGTCGCTGAGGACGGGGATAAAAAGAATAATTTCTTAATTCGTGGTAGTGAAAACATTTTAGATGAACATAAACTTATTTCATTTGCTCCTTCGGATAAGAGTTTATACAGCCTTACTTGGGATTTGTCTGAAGAAATGGCAGGCGTTCAAGATTTAGAACTTGAAGGTAATACTTTGACAGTTGGAAATAGTTTTCCAGTTGGTCAAGAAGTTAAACTTGTCGCCACAACTGAGAGAGGAGTAAGCACAACTATTACTCTTCCAGTAATCGACAAAATTGAAGATGAAATTAATTTTCAATTTTCATATAGCCAAAACTCAAGTTTTGAAGATATAACAAGCGATAACAATTCATTTAATATTGTTCCAAATATTCCAAGCGATGCAAGCTATCAAGGCTACATTCTCCTTGACTATGCTGGCGACCTAGAAATTACACCTTATGTACTGAATAGTGCAGGTCGTTTGACAGACGACATACAAGTTCTTGAAAATGGCAGATATAACGACAAGCCTCTTTATACTGTCTATGCAAGTAAAGATAAATCAAATATAAATGACGATTATAAAGTTGGTTTTAAAATCGGTTATAAAAACTATAACTATTTCCTCGACACAATTGAAAATAATCCTATCATTATCAAAGCGAGAGAAATGGTCAACAGCATTATAGTTTCAACTAGAGATGCAAACAACATTGCGGGTAGTACGCAAACACTATATACAAATTACGCTGACTCAAGCGATTCAACAATCAATGGACAACGTTTTGACCTTTCAATTACTCCAACAACGGTAGTTGATATGTCAAATAAATATAGAATTTCAGTTTCAAGATGGAGACTTGGCGGTGAGGTGAGTAATGGCTGTCCAGTTGAAATTTGGTACAGAGATGCTGTCAATGGAAACGGCTGGAGACAGATTGATTTAAGAGAAGATGAAAATCATAACTTTACAACCCAAAGTGATATGCTTCCAAATGTAAAAACTCTTTACATAAAAGCATCAGAAGGACTTAAAGTTCAGTCTAACAGTGACTATCGAATCACATTCACAAGTGACGATAATCCAAATATTTCAACATACTTCAATCTTAAACTTGTAAAAAGTGCATCTATCAGTGAATTCGTTTTCAATGATGCATCATTCAAAGTTGATAGTAGCGAACTCACTCAAGTTTACAAAAAGGTGTTCAATCTTAAAGGTCAAACAAGCATCGATGGACTTAAGATAAGAAGTGAAAGCGGAAATGTTACTTTTGGAAACATCATTCAGGTAGCTTCAGACGGCGAGTCTGTTGACTTTGAAGTGTCTTTCACTCTCAATAATTCAAGTTATGGTGTAACAAGTCAAGATAGTTATTACATTGTTCACGAAAATGGACTTGTCAGCAGTGAATATTCAATTGATATTTTCCTGCCATTAAAACAGGCAAGCATGCAACTTGATGTCGCAGAAAATAAATCTCAATCGGTGATTGACTATGCTCTTAGTGAAAATGTTTATGATGATTTTGGAACATCTCTTGGATTATCACAAAGCAGTTTGTCAAGTTTAACACTTAAAAACAATACTACAACTCCACTTATTTATTCATACAACAAAATTGGACAAAATAGTGCAGTAGCAAATATTTCAGTAAAATTCTATGATTATGAAGGCTTTGCTGGGACAGTCTCAGACTTTAAAGCTTTGAGTGCACTTGAAATTATAAGAGGTGCTCAAACTGACTCAAGTAATGTGGTTTACTTTACAAGCGACTTCAGTTCAATTGTAACAAAAGGCGTTGGACGTACTTATGCGATTGTATCTTTCACTGGCAAAGGCGTGGGCGACAACGTTGACGCAAATGGCAATGTGACATTTACAAGAATTATCTATATTGAAAGTTTGGTAACTCCAGATGGAATTAACATTGTCCCAGATGGCGACAAATATGTCACACTTTATTCTCCAGACACGCTTGCAACAAGCGATGAAAGCCTTACTAGAAAAGATGTTAGAATAAGATTTAGTAAGGGTGATATAACTTACAAAACAACAGCAAATGTTGAATTTATAAGTGGCAGAAATGTTATGGGAAGCCAAAGCGTCAGCGCTGACGGGACTTCAATAAGTTGGGCACAAGGCAGATATAGCCTTTCAAATGTCAATGTGTCTGGCGAAGGCATAACCTTTAATATCATTGCTGAAGACACTTATGGTGAAAACATTTTTACAGATACACTCAATGTTCATTATGTCATTCGTGATGAAGAGCAAAAGAGAATTTATGATATTTACACAACTATTGAAATTACTATCAAGAATGCTCAAAGAGTTGAAAGTTTAAAGTGGAAGACTTATGACGCTGACGGTTTATACTTTGAGGTTGGCGACAATAGTCCACAATATTTACTTCTTGACATAAGTCCAACAAATGCTAGAAATAGAGGTGTGGCATATCTCATCACTGATGAAAAGGGTGCAGAAAGAAATTCTTTTATTACTGTAGGAGAGGGCGTTTCTTCTGATACTCTTGCAGTTAACCTTGAAAGTTCTATAAGAGAGGGTATGACTGGATACATCTATGTTTTACCAGCTGATGCAATTTACAATAATCAAATCAAGTATTACTATGTTGACAGCAAAGGCGTAGAGCAGTCAAATTCAATTTCTTATAACCTTCTTGCAGAAAACTATGATTATTTAGTAAGTAGCGCATATTTCAAATCAAATGCAACTGGCGGAGATGTAAGAGATGTAAAATTCTCAGATATTCTCATTAAAATAAAAGTTACCGTTGCAGACGGAAAGAGTTTTGATTATGCTTATAGAATTTATGACGCTTCAAGTTTTGCTAGTATAAGGTCAGACCTTTATTATCGCATAATGAACGATATTGATTTAAGTGGACAGTCAAGAGGAGCAATCACAAACTTCTCAGGTGGCCTTGAAGGTAAAACAAGTGATATTACAATCAAACTTGACGGTGACAATTTTGCTAGAACTCTCACTTCATCTGGTGAAATAAGAAATCTTACTTTCATTGGAAATGTTCAAGGAAATGGCTTTATTGTTGATGTCAATAATGGTGCAATTAAGAATGTAAAAATTGATGTGAATGGCCGAAAGGCAAGTACTCTCCAAGCTGGTGTTTTAGGTGGCGGTATTGCTGGCGAAAACAATAATCTTATTGAAAACGCTAGTGTACTTGGCCTTACTATTACTGCAAGAACAAGTGACAGTTATGTTGGTGGAATTGCAGGGCAAAATGACGGAAGAATTGAAGCTTCTAGAGTTGAATTCTATAACCTTGAAAAAGGCGAAGATGAAAATGGAAATATGACTTATGGCGTAAATACCTTTACAGGGAATTATGTCGGTGGTCTCGTTGGTCTTATTGGAGCTAGGTCTTCAATTAATTTCAGTTATGCATATGATTATACTCTTGCAGATGGCAGTTCAAAATGTCTAAATGCAACAACAATCTCTGGTGCATTTGCAGGTACTGTTACTGGTAGCGGTGCTACTATCACAAACTCATTCTCAGTAATTGGCGAAGATTTGCCAAGTGACAACTATGAAAATGTGGCTTCTTCGGTGACTATTACAAGGTCATATATGTCATACTTCTCTGGCGAATATTATTCTCGTTACTTTGATGAAAACGGAAGAAATAATTCTTCTAGCGTTGTCTTTGTTCAAAGAGACAATTCTCAATTTAAAGCATATGTAAATGGCGGAAATCCTTATCTTCCACAAATAATGCAAGATGAAAGGGTGACAACCGTTGATTATAGTGTTGCATCTGTTAAAGATGACCAAGATTACAATAAAGCGCTTGCAGTAAACAGCACGAGAGGAATTGTATTCTTCTATAAACTTGAAAATAATGCAAGTGACCTTACAAGTTCAGAAATGGCCGACCTTAACGAACTTAATACAATTTCACTTTCTCAGCTTGTTGGGGAAGAGGTGAATAGAAATGTTATTGTTTCTTCATCAAATAGCCAAATCATAAAAACTGTTGGCTCTTCACTTATAGTTTTAAAAACTGGCGAAGTGACTCTGACATTATCTTCAAAACAAGATGTAACTCTTTCAAAAGATATTAAAGTAAATGTTGTTTATGCAATGTCTGACATGGTTATTTCATGGGCAGATAACGCGGGAAGGGTGACAACTATTCAAGATGGAACAATGCTCGCTCTTCAAAAGACAACTTCAAGAACTTATAACATAAGTTATGATAAAACTGAGGTTTATCTTGGCTCACTTGCATCAAGATATATCTTAGAACAAAATGAAATTACTATCAATGTTAAAAATACTCTTGCAAATGGGGCAGAAGGGAATATTGTTGATTACGAAATTTCTGGAAGCGACTTAAAACTTATCACTGGCAGTGACAGTGGCACGACAAACTTTGAAATTACTCCAGTTGTATTTGCTGACAGAACTCTTCAATCGGCAATTGATGGAAAATTTAAACGTAATTTCACTCTTAATCCAATTGACGGAGTTATCGACTTTGATATAGCTGGCGATGAACTTCCTATTACACCTTCTATAAAAGGCGAAATGGAAGTAAGAATTAGAACAACTGACGTTAGTGATAGTGTTTATCCAGTTATCTCATTTAATGGCGATACTCTTATCGCAAAAGAAGAAAATGGTGTTTATAGATATTCAATAAGAGGTAGAGAGGACGCTATTTTAGAGGTTACTGTCAACCGTATTAAGGCTGAGGAAGGCAGCAATAACCTTAACACATACACATATGTTGTTACATTCTCAGTTTGTCCAGACAAGAGAGCAGAAATCTCTGAAGATATGGAATTTGACGTTTATATCATGTCAAAGAGTGGCAACACAAGCAAAGAAGAAAATGGCGGTGAGTTTAAATTGACTCTCACTCGTCAAAACTTCACAAATATTGACGTATCGAATAAAAAAATAAGCGAATCACATTATTACATGTCAGGTGATAATGTTGTTGAAGTGCATAGAGCAAACGAACTTACTTCTGTTCTTGCACCAGGAAATAGCTCAATACTTGAAGTTAATGTCAACCCAAGCTATGCTTACTATGATTATGCAGAAATCACTTATAGCGGTGCGACTGTTTCAAATGCTGTCAACATTGAAGTAATGACTCCTTATGCTGGAAGCGATGAAAACTTTATGCGCAGACCTTCTAATGGTGATATTGATGTGGTTGCAAACGCCTTAAGATTCTATCCAGATTCAGATGAAAAAGGAACGCTTTACTATAAACTTTGGATTGATACAACAGTAAATCGCGACACAACACTTCAATTTAGAATAGCCTTCTATGAAAAAGGTGGCAAAGAAATAACTTATGTAAACTACTTTGTTTCAATAAGTTATCTCACAGAACCAGTAGTTACAATTGACGGTCAAACAACAGCTTACATTGCAAAAGGCTCAACTGCAATTGTAAAAATTGACGTTCTTGCAGACCAATCAATTGACAGCCTTATGCTTGACGGTGAAAATATCAAAGATGTAACTTTGACTCAACCTTCAAAACCTGTTGTCGATACCGTTAGAGGAATTAAAACATATGAAGCAAGACTTACAACTTTTGTGACTGCTTCAGCTGAGAATAGTACAATTTACATTCTCGCTCAAATCTCTCGTGAACTCAACGGTTCAAAAGAAATCAAAAATTCTGTCGCAACTGGCGTCATTGTTAATTTCAAGATTGATGATGACATTATCATAAATGATAGGCCAGACGGCGTAATTACACTTTGGCAGGGTGTGCCAAGAGCGATAGGCGTAGATTATAACATTCTCCCAGAAAGCTATAATCTCGCCTCCGATGAGGAAAGTGAAAAAGCAATCGCTTATCTTCAAGGAGAAAGAAACATATTTAAAGATGCAGGCTTTTATCCTGCAAAAGCGGGTCAAATTGGTGGACAAAATGGATATGTTTCACTTGACAGACTCGAACTTGAAAATTATGACTACTTTGTAAATTACAAATATGATGAAAATAAAGAATTACAAGTTAAAAACTTGCTCGAAAGAATTTTTGTGATAAGCGGAAATGAAAGAATTCCTCTTGCTGACTCAAGCGTAAATACTCCAGTATCTTACTCATTTGATGAAATTACAAATTCTATTTCGATGACAGGTACTAGAATTTCTAGTGGCACAAGAATGGTTCTTGAAACCTATGTTTCAGCTGGCGGAATTACTCAAACAATTGACACTTACTTTACAATCAATGTTGAGGCTTACTCAGACCCAGACCTTCCTCTTCTTATTAAAAATGCGTCTGACTTTGAGAATTTAAGACCAACTGAAAATTCTACAGAAATAGTTACAAATGACTATATTCTTACAAACGACATTGTACTTGAAAATTATACTTCTTTTAATACCGATTTAATTAGAAGTCTTGACGGAAATGGTTATACAATTTTCATTAAATCATATGACGTTGAAGGTGAAGGTACGTTAAACCTTGCTCTATTCAATAGGGTTCTTGAAAATACTTTACTTAAAAATGTTAGAGTGAATCTTTATAATGGTGGGCAACTTACTATTGATATAGATAAGCACTCCGATATTAACATTGCCGGTCTTGCAATTGAAAACAGTGGTATAATTACCAACTGTGAAGTTGTTGCTTTCTATACTGAAAGCAGGGCTATGGGTCTCGCTCTAGCACAAAATGCTTGCGAGCCACATAATGGAAAGGCTGGTTTTAATGTAAAATATATTCGTGGCGAAAATACAACAGAAAGTATTTTCATTACCGACAATCCAAACTGGTCAACACAAATGGCTGGATTTGTAATCAGTAACAGCGGTTCTATTACAAACTCAAGAGTAGGTGGCGACAGCATTACAATTCTTGGCAGTGAAAGAACGGTGAATGGCAAGCCAAATGGCTACACTGACGCTTCAACTCTCGAACTTGGCACTTTCTATATGATAGGTCAAGGAAATATGGCAGGCTTTGTTATTACAAACTCAAGTGGAAATATCTCAACATGTTATGTGAAAAATATAGACATGGAAAACCAGTCAAATTCAACTTCATATTATGCGGTTGGCTTTGTTGGTACAAACTCAGCAAACATTAGCGTAAGCTATATTGAAGGCGTCCCAACACCAAAATCTCAAGAGGATTCTGCTCTTTATAGTGCTTATGCTTATGAAGGCTCATCAATCAAGTCAAAAATGGGTTATGTAGTTGGTTTTGTTTATAGAAATAACAACAGTATCAACGACTGCTACTCAAATATCTTGATTGCAAACTCAGAAGCTTCAAATAGCGTTTATCTTGCTTCAGGCTTCGTTTATGAAAACGTTGGAACAATTGAAAATGCTTACTCAGCTTCTCAGATTAAAAATTCAATGAACACTCAGATGAACTTCTCAGGTGTTGATAAAAATGGTTATCTTCTCGCAAATGGTACATATATTAACTGCTATTTCTTCAATAAACTTTATGAGAATTCAGAAGAGCCAACAGATAACACAACTGAAACACTTAACAATACCGGTGCAATGCTTATTCCATCTCCAGACAATGCTTCAGACTTCTATGGCTTTGCAATTGCAAGTGGTGAGCGTGATGGTATTTGGAGAGTTGTTGAAGACGAAGGTATTTCGCTTATAACAACTGAAATTCTTTCAATTTCTCATAGATATATATATTATGTAGATGGAGATAATTTTGAAGGTGTGACTGGCGAAGATGAAATAGGAAAATATATTCTTCCATATTCAACTCTCTCTTACACAAATTCTTCTCTTGAAATTGACACCTCTCTTGGTGGAAGCTTTAACCCAATTATAATCTCTGATGCAGAGGATTTTGTTGAGGTTAGTGGAACAAGTCAATCATCATATATTAGAGAGTACTTCAATAGCAGTGCTATGTGGGGAACATATAGACTTGTAAATAACATTAGTTTGACTTCTATGTCTGGCGGAGAAAGTCTTAATAATATCCCTTCTTCAGTAAAAGCATTCTCTGGTACATTCTACGGAAACAACTTCACAATTTCTGGAATATCTCTTGCAACAGAAAACCCAGCTGTTTCAATTGGTCTATTCAAATCTATTGAAAAACGTGGACGAAATAATAATCCTATGATTATCGACCTCAACCTTGCCATAGACATGATTGACGGAAGTGTTGCTTCAATGGCGGGTGGTCTTGCAGGTTATATTAAAGACGCGATTATAGTTGGCGTAAATGTTAACTATGGCGAAAGCGGAAAGGTGACAGCACTCAACTTCGCTGGTGGTATCGCAGGACTTGTGTTCGGTGATAACAAAATAAGAAGTATTACTGTTACAAATCCAAATATTACAGCTAAAAAATATTTAAATGATGACAACTCACAAGATGATTACTTCTTCTCAGACGAGAATAGGATTGCAGGTTCATTGCAAGCTCTCAGAACAAGCGTTGAAAACAATCTTAACTACAATACTCTTGTAAGTTCAGCGCTTATCACAAGCCTTGAAAAATATTCTTATGCTGGTGGTATATTTGGTCTTGCGGACATATTCGCAACTAATAATATAAACTTTGACATAAATCAAGCTGACAATTACGTTTTAAACAACGTTAGAGTAAACGGAAATGTTTATGTTGAAGGTCAAATTGTCGGTGGTGCAATAGGACTTACTGGCTATCAAACAAATATCAGAGATTTGGGCGTGGTTATTAACTCAAACTCAGATTCTCATATTATCGCAACAAAATATTATGCAGGCGGTGTAATTGGTCAATCATTTGGTTCAAACAGCAGAATTTTCGCAACCTATGACGAAGCGACTCAAGCTGTTATTGAAAACAAAATGGCTAATTTCTATGCTGGCAAAAATGATTTTGAACGCGGAAATCTCAACTTGTTCAATTTAAGTGGAACAAACTATAAACAAGTTTACATTGGCGGACTTATCGGTGCAGCCTTTGGAGGAACACTTGAAGTATCATATTCAAAACTCAATGTAACCTCTATGACAGCTGACTATGCAGGTGGTCTCGTTGGTGGACTTATGCTAGAAGATGCTGCGGCATATTTAGTAGATGAAAGAACTTCTATTTATTCAACATATTTCATTAAGGAAGCTTATGCAACCGGTGACGTACGTGCAAGAGTTATGGCAGGCGGAATAATTGGAAGAATAGTAAGTATTAAAGCACGCGTTGCTCTTCAATCGGTCAACGCAGTAAACTATTTCACAACTTATGATTATATTAATGGCGTTTATGCTCCTATAAATCCAGAGATGTCAAACTTCTCAGAGATTTACAATGTAAATGCCTTTGTCGGTGAATTTGCAAAATATGATAATAGTGGCGAGATTGTGCCAGATGACCTGAACAATAAGACACTAGGCAGTGGCGAAAATACAGCCAAACCTACAGATTTTACCAACTATATTATCTTCTTGCAAAAAAATGCAGAGGGAGATAGCAGTACTGGCGAGACAGGAGCTCTTCCATCAGTTGGCTTCTATCAAGGTTATTATACTGGCAGAAATGGCGAGCCTATTTCTCTTAATATGTTTGGAAAAATCGACAGCAATATTAACACTAATCCTTATACTAGAGATGATGCTAAACTTGCGTTTGCAATTTCATCTCCAAACCTCTATGACGGAGCGTCTGTCGGTTATCAATATACAAATGTAGCCTTTCTCGGCTCAAATGTTTGGGATGTTGCAAACTGGAAACAGGATATTGATGAACTTTTCCCAAGCATAAAATATAAGCGCTCTAGCAGTGTGTTATATCTTGATAATTACAATATAGATACAGTATTTAAGAAAATGGCGGGCGGAAATTATACTGTTTACATTCGTGGACGTGTAGCCGAAGGCTCTGAGGAATGTGCAAACATTGACCTTATTAAGTACTATAACAATGGCGGAGCTGAATACATTGAAAGATTCTCTGGTAGACTTAGAGGTGGAATTTATCCAGTTGATAGTGACCAAAAGGTGAAGATTATCACTGACAGAACTTTCATTAAATCAGTTGCACCTGGCTTCTCAGCTACAAATGTTGAAGTTGTCTATACAAAGGAAAGTTATGAAAATTCTGCAACGTCGAATTTAGAATCAATCGCAGTTGGCAGAGTAGAAAATGATGGCGGACTCTTTATTGCAAGCGAAGCGGACAATGTTGTAATTAATAATCTTAAACTTATTCTTAATGATGAAATCAGTTTTTATTTTGCTAATGGAACAAGTAATCAAGTGAAGTATGCAGGTCTTGTTGCTCCAACTTTGGTTAGCTCAACTCTATCTGGCATTTCAATTACAAGAACAACTGCCGGTGGCGGTTCTTCTGGTTACATAATGAATGTGAATGGCTCAAAACAAGAGGAAAGAGATTTACTTTATGTTGGTCTTATTGCTGGTTCAATTTCACAAAAAAGTACCGTTTCAACAATGGTGATTGAAAATGTTTCTTTAGATTTTGAGGGTGACTTAATTTCTATTAATTCTGACTTAGGATTCCAAAATTATAATATTGGTACATATTTTGGTTTAGCAAATAGAGCATCAAATGCTCAGCCACTTAGAGTATCAATTTCAAAAATTGAAAGAAGTGGAGCGGTTGTAGGCAACCAAAAACCTCAAATTATTATTCAAGGTGAAAAAGCTGTCAACAGTGTAAATATTGGGGGATATATTGGTGTTGTTGCCGATGAAGGCAATGCTGGAATTGATGATTTGAGCTCTTATGCTGGAGATGCAGTTAGCGCAAATGTTACATTATGTATTTCACCTGAAGTTAAAGGGTTAATCAATGCTGGTGGAATTATTGGTTCTTTAAATAGCGCTTTAACATTCATTGCAGGGCAGTCAACTGTCAATGAAAGTTTAATTATTGAAAGAGATGCAAACAATGTCAATGCTGGTGGCTTTGCTGGTTATGTATCTGGTGGAGCGTTATCTGTAAATGGATTTGCAGGAATTGAATTTGGTGTATTAAATAAGGTGAATGATGCTTATAATAAAGGAACACAAATTCTCAGCGAAAAGGAAGAATTAGACGGAGGTTATGACGAAAGTTACAATGTAGAAGTCACAGGTACTGCAAACATTGGCGGACTTGTCGGTATGGCTTCAACTAGTGTTTCTTATGATAATTCTTCAAGAGTTACTATTAATGCTAGGGTAGAAGATGACGAAAAAGTTTATGTAAATACCTTTGCTTTAAGTGCTAAAACTGTTAATGCGGGTTCAATTATCGGCTCTTCAGTAGCAAGAGTTAAAATTTCTGCAAATGTACTCTCTAATACAGAATTTAGAGTAAAATCAACAAATGCACAAACTAATGTTGGTGGTATGGTTGGTTCAATTGTGATGCCAAATATCAGCTCTTCAGATAGTGATGTAAACATAAATACAGACTCACAAATAGGTGACACTGGTAAAACATTATTCTATGACGGTGCAACTTATTCAAATTCTAATAATTTATGCTTTGGTGGAATTCTTGGACATTATAGTGGTGAAAATGGTACAAAATTAACAATCACTAACGCTTACTTTGGTGGTGTAGCAAAAGTTTATGGTACAAATTCTAATGGAGGAGCTGTTACTTTCGGTGGCATTCTTGGAAATGCATATATACATACTGGAGCAACAAATTCACAAGTTGTATTAAGTTTGAACTACACATATGGCGACATGTTTGTTGAGTATGGAACAACTCTTTCAAGTTTAAAAACGTATAACTTTGGTGGGGTTATTGGTAATCTTTTGAGTGGATTGACTTACAATGTTACTTCAAACTATTCACTTACAACCTCCCATAATGCTCGTTACAACTCTTCGATAGAAGTGTGTACACAAAATGCTCTTTTTGGAAATGGTGGTAGTGTGTTTGATGAACAAGGAAATACTTTGGGCAATAACGCTTATAACCACTCAGTTTCATTATGTAACGACGAGTATGGAAATGATATAAGTTATAATGACTCAGCATACAATGGTTATCAAGGTGCTAGGCAAGACAACAGTTTTGTTAATACTCACTCGGACATTGCAAGAATAATTAGTAATAATATAAGAGGTTATACAACCATTAATACTGGTCATAAACTAAGTCCAGGTAGCATTCAACTCGGAAGTTTATCTGCTGAGTTAAGCGATGCTAGTACATTTAATGGAATTACTTACTATAATATCAATAATGAAATCTTAGACCCAGGCAAAGACCAATTTGAAGAACTTAGGAATGTCGCTCTCTTTGGAAATGGTGGCAAATTAGCCTATAGAAATGAGGGAAGCTTAACAGATTTTATTACAGCAAAGTCATCTATAATAGGACTTCTAACTGGTTATTCTTCTGTTTCTGGTTTTGTACTTGATGTAAATGCTTCATATGATGTTGCCATGGCAGCTGGTGGAGAAACAGCGTTTGTTGCCCCTCTTGTAAGTCAAATGGAAGAAAACTCTATTGTTTATGCAATAAATGTGCAAGGAACATTGGACTATGGCGGTAGTGGTAACGCTATTGTTGCAGGGCTTGTGGGAAATCTTGTTTCTGGAAAGATTTTCGACTGTTCAACAGATTTGGATATAAGCTTTAGAGGAAGCCAGTTACAGAACAACGATAATGCTGGTATATTTGGCATAGCATATATGTCGGTAAGCGAAAAACCTGATGATGATTATAGGTTGATTGAAAACACTTACTCAGCGGGTAGTATAAAGACCTATATTTCAATAGATGTCTATGCCTTCTCAAACGAAGCAGGCTCATCAGATAAAACAAAAGTATACAACTGTTATACAATTACAAAACTTGATTTGAAAGATTATACTCGTGAGTCATTAGCAAGTAGTGGATATTTCTACACATTTGGCAAAGGTGTGAATGATAAAACATTTAATAGTTGCTTCTATGATAAAGATGCACTTAATGCAAATCTTACTTCAGGCGGCAAGTCAACAAATGTTTCTCATACAGAACTTCGCAACAATAAATATGGTGATAAAAATACTACTATATTTGCTAATGCAAGCAAGTGGACAACAGATTATGCATTTAATTATGGTTATCCAACTCTTAAGTATGGATACTTAAATCCATCATCTTATGTTGTACTTGAAAAATCAGAGTCTAAACTTAAACGACTTCTTGATAAAGGGCAGTCAATTCTTGACCCTACAACAAGTAAATTATCAGCAGATGGAAATAACAACCTTTATGACAACTTTGTTGTAGAAAATAGTTATTCTCGTCTTCCAAATGGCGAACAACCAAAATTTATTGATAATAAACTTACTTACGCAGGAAATGATTGCTATTACATGATTCCAAACGGGGCTATCCTTGCCAAGATGAATGAGACTTATACTTTAAATAAAGAAAATGTAGGACTTAAAAACAACTTCATTTTGAAATATGATATTAATCTTGCAAATACTTCACGTTTTACAACATCATTTAGTTATGATACAAATGTTAGTGCAATCTCAGGCTTAGACTTTACTGGAACATTTGATGGGCAAAACAAGACAATTCAAAATTCTAGAATAAACTTGTTTAGGTCGTTAAATGAAGCAACAGTAAGAAATTTAAGAATTACTGATTTCGCAAGTGCAGATAAACCAACACTTGCAAATGAAATCATATCTTCAACTGTTTCAAATATGACCTTATCAGGTGATATAAAGGGTAGCACATCATCAATTAACATTGGCGGTTTGGCTTTAACTGCTATTAATTCTAAACTTGAAACTATTACAAACCTTGTTTCAATAAATGTTAATGTTCAGACGAAACTTACAACTGAAATTAGTATTGCAGCAGGTGGACTTGTTGGTATTATTTCAAATACTCGAGTTGATTTCTGTTCTAACTATGGACCTATAAATGTCAGAGTTAATAATGATGGTAAGATGCTTGCAGTAGGTGGACTTGTTGGTGTTATGTATGACGGAAATGAAAATAATACTATCAGTTATAGTTACAATTCAAGTTCAGTTCTTGGTAACTATGTAAATGATTCTTCAGAGCAAACAACTCAAGGCTTGTTCTTCACGGGCGGACTTGTAGGTTATAATGTTGGTGGAGTGATTAAAAATAGTTACAACACTGGTATGGTTAAGTCTGGTAATAAATCAAACACGGCAGGAACAGAGTCAGATATATCAGAAAATAACAACAAAATAACTGCAGTAACGACAACAGGTGAAGGTTTTCAAACCGAAACAAAGCAGTCAGAATTCTGGCTTATTAATAATGAGAAAACTACCTTTAATGAAGACCAACTTTATTCTTCATATGCTGGCGGTATTGCCGGTTATATAGCAGGAGGCGTTGACAACTGCTATAATGAAGGTACAGTTGAAGCGTTAGGAGAAAATCCACATACCAAGTGGATATGGAGAAAAGTTAATGGAGACCCTGTTGTTGCAAGAGCTGATATAACTAGACTCTCTTATGAACAAACTTCTAATAGAAATGTTTACGCGTATGGTATTGGTGCAACCAATAACAGTTCAACCATATCAAATTCAACTATAAGGTTGTATAATATGGATTCAGACTACTCGACAATTTACAGCAATGGTGCTTCACGAGATAGTGGAGAAATTTATTGGAGAACATTTAAAGATATTATAGATAGTGGGGTAATGAATACATTCTATCAAGGTGAAAAGGCAATTTATTCTACGCTACATCTTTGGCAGAATCTCCCTGATATAAATATTTGGTTAGGTGCTATAGTTAGTTGGCTTTATCTCTTTGATTGGACACAGACTTGGATTGGCCGTCAAGTTGTATTTACAACTACATTTCAAATTCCTAAAGTGAATGAAGTTGCATATGATAGCAATTTTGATGAGGTTACTGATGCTAATTTTAATTCTGACAAACCAAATCCAAATGAATGTAGCGAGTCCAACGTTGCACCTGTTAATACACTTTCAACAGATGCTCTTGGTCTTGCAATAGGATATCAGATAACTTTCCATAGTAAATACAAAGTTCAACAAAATAAATTTACTTACGCTATTAAGTCTGGTACAGCTAATTATAGTAATTTTAATGATTTGATAAATGCTAAATGGAGTGACAAAAAGAATGAATTAGATGAAGGAATTTATGAGGATGGTGATTCTGTATCTTCAGAAAATGTTATTTCTCAAGCTTATAGCTCGTCATTGCCAGAAAATTTATACTATAAAGAGAGTTATGAAAGGAGACCGTATGAATATGACGAATTTAATAAGTCTTTTAACTGGAACAATTTATGTTCAAATGAATATAAAGAAGGTGAAGTTAAAGTCGTTACCGATTACGATAGTTCAACAATGCGGAATATAAAAGAAAACACAAGAAGTGTGGAAGAAGAAGGCGAGATAAACAGTTTGAAAATTGCTGGTAACCCTTATTATATTCTTGACCATAATAATGTAACTTCAGTTCTAAATTCTGGTATTTTTATATCTAAACCTCAAAAAGTAAGATTTTCTTCTGATAAATTGCCTTATATAGCCAATAAGGGCCTATATTCAATGGAAATTAAGGGGCATAATGAATTAAATCCAATCATCACCTCAGTATCTCAAGAAGGTAATGAAACTATTGTTGAGTACAAAGTGAGCAGTGCTGAAGAAATTAACATAGCTAATTGCGAAGTTATTATTTCAATGAGTTATGAGCAAGAAGTAACTTTTGATTTAAGTTCTTTAAAATATAGTTATTATGATGATTATTCAGTTGGAATTGAAATTGGCTTGATGGATTATAGCGTTCTTGACCAATACACTTTATATTATGAAAATAGTAAAGAGCCGGATGGATTTGCAGTTAAAAACAATGTCATTAGAATTCGCAAAGAAGGCGCAAGCAATGTTTCCGATACTGATGATGCAAACGAAAACTATATCTATCTATTCTATGATGAAGCTGAAGGTAAATTTGTTTATGTTCCTAATGCTGGTTTAATCACTTCTACAGGTAAAAAGATTGAAAAAATTAATAAGTCAAATTATTCTTTACGCGGTGATGAAAACTTTATAGAGAATGTAAAGAATATTATAAATGAACTTAAAGGAAAAACTTATTATTCAAGAGTTACTAAACAATCTTCAACATATGCAAGCTTGTTCTCAAATAATCAATCATTATTTACTAGATACTATGAAAGCAATGGAAATTATACCGCTGGAGAGAGCAGTAAGGAAAATGCTGTAATTAAGTATGGTTCTACTGTGTCTAATGTAATTGGCGCTATGATTTATGAAAATGACGGATATGTTGTGACACTTGACAATAATGGAAAAGATATTATAGCGTTGAATGGCACAACTCCAGTAATGAGTTATAATAGTAGTACCGACTTATGGTATAGTGATATTAATTCAATAGAAGGCATGAGTGCTCAAGTTGTAGGCAATAAACTTAAGATATTGTCTTCAGAAAGCACAGAAGCACAAAATAAGATTCAAACATATCTTAATAAACTTATGTTCATCTCTGATGATTGGTCTGAGAAAGAATTTATTAGTAAATATGAAAATATTAGAACTTCCATCAGATATAATATTCCAGAGAATGAATCGTATGGCGTTGATTTTATAAGAACAATCAAACATGACTGGATATATAACGCTGATAATAAGTTTACATTCAAAGAAATTAATAATCGTCTTTATATCGCAGTTGATAGTGATTATACTGCTTTAACAAAATATAGTTTAGGCGGTGTCACAGTAAGCTATGGCGAAGAAAATATTGAAATTACAGATAGCTATACTTCTAAGATAACAAGCTTCAGTCTTAGGTCGCCGGGACGCGTTAGTGTAGAAATATCATTCTCAAAAAATGGAACGACTCACACATTTAAGAATTTTACAAGCTCTAATAACCATAGTGCAAGTTTTGATAAAGAAATGAGTGATGCTATTACAGACGGTATCTTCAATATGCAGTTGAAATATTATCCATCATATACAACTAATTCAGTGAGTGTTGATGAGGGGTATAATTATCACTTAGTACTTGAAAAGAATGGACAAATATACTATGTTGAAGCTTCATTTGATGAAGAATTGATTAATAATGCACAATCTGGAATTACTGCTACAATTGATTCTGTTTCAAAAATTTATACAAGTTCGAATGGAAATCTTCTTATAAGAGCGGAGTATCTTGAAAGTAAAACACAAGAAGGAGCAGTAAGCAAAACAAAGGTTTATTCTATAAATGGAACTAAAGTTTTAACTATAAATGAAACTGAAGGTGAATTAGAATATACTGTTTATTATGATTCTGACGGTAATCTTCTCTATACTCCTGCAGTAGATAAAGATGGAAATCCTATTAAAGATGAACACGGAAATGATGTGCCTCCTGTTGAGGGTGATACTACTGAAAGCAAGCCAAGTAATATTTATTACCGAAGCAACATATTCAGACCTGGAACTGCTAACCCAGAAGTTATTGACCTAATAGGAGATGGATACATTAGCAGTGTTGATGACCTGCATGACCCTTTGATTTTTAATGAATCACTCAAGATGATTAGTGATGAACATACAGAAACGATAAAACCAGCTTCTTCAGAAGGTGCGGGTGATGGAGTGTCTGTAAAAGTTGCAAGAAGATATGTTTATCTTGAAGCAGATTATAAAATAATAGAAAACGCTACTATAAAGAACAATAAAGTTTATTCTGAAGATATTAAGCTATATTCAGAAGTGCAAATGAGAGAAATATCATATAAAGAATTCTTGATGCCTGAGTATAATATGATAAATATAAGCTTTGCATATAATGGTATGAATTTTGATAAAAATGAACTCTCCAGCTTCTTTGTTGGAGCAGAGCTAATTGAAGATAAATATTACAAAGTTCAAGGTAATGCAATTGACATTTGTTTACGTAATAATGAAGAGCAAGGAATTATTAGAGGCGTTTTAGAGGGAAGTGTAAGTGAAAGCGACGTGACATTAACTGCTACTGGAACTAAAGAAGAATTTAACGTTTTACTTCGCTCAGATATTTCAGTTGATGAACAATTAAATTTCTCTGGTAAATATAATATCATAGGTGATGGTTACTATTTAGCTTTCAAATCAAACACCTTATATGCAACGATTTATAACGGAAATGGAAAATCATTTATAAGTAATATTCTCTTCTTGGGAGATACTTATGGAGAAAAGTCGTTCTTAGTTGGAAACACCAACAATTCTACTAAATTTTATGATGTCAAACTTTATGGAAGTGTAACAAATGCAAATAATAATAATTCTGTAATTATCAATGGTGCAAGTCAGATATTGATAGATTCATACTTGTCAATCAATGGTTATAATACAGATAAAAATATTACGTTATATGGTTCATGTTCTTTAATTGACAGTGAAAAATCAGCAAATAAAGGTGTCATAGTAACTGCCAGAGGAAAAGATGGTTTTGGCTATGTAAATGGTGGCACTGGTAAAAAAGGTGAAGACGGTGGCAAAATTACAGCTGGTTCTGAAAATTCGAAATTAAAAATAAAGAATGCAGGTGTAATTGTCCTAGGAAGCGGTGGTAGTGGTTATCATGGAAAAGAAAAAAGCTTTAATTACAGTCAAGCTATGGCAGAAGGTATTTCACAATATGCTGGAGGAATCAAGGGCTCGGATGGTAAAGTTGTTGGAATAGACAATATTGAAGGGCAAGGAATGATTCATACACTTACTAATAGTGAATCAGGAAAAGCTGGCTTTATTCAAAGAGCAAGATTGGAAAATGACGTTGTACAAAAAGGGCATCTAGTACTTGTAACTAAAACGATTTCTGGCATTCTTGATGCGCAAGCTGTAGTTATCAATGATAGCAGTAGGATTAAATATGCCAATAGTTCTGAGTTCCAAAAAGTGACGATTAGTTACGACAGAGCTGATTGCAAGCAAAATTTAAATAGCTTATTATTCGACTTGTTTAATGTTGATAAAGTCTCAGGTTCTAAACTTGGATTGAAATCGTCTTATAACAAAGATGGTACATTACTTAAATAGTAGGTAGGCTAAAAGAAGGGTGAGCAGGGATGCTGCGAAGGCTGATAGGAAAGTCGTAAGTACGGCTTGCCAGAGGCGAGGGGGATTTTCTCCCTCCCTTTTTTTATTCGTTTCAGCCTCTAAAATTTCACTTCCATAGGGCAGAAGGCAGAGGCAATACACGCCGTCATCGTCATATTTGATTGAAATATATTCTTGGCGTTCAAGATAAATCAAAATGTTGTCCAGCCCGTCCAAATCGACACGATATTTATTAGGCATGGCAGAAATAATGTCCTTCGCTTCCACTATATTGAAAGCTCCATTTGGACATTCCTTTGCGAGTATTTTTAACACTAGTTTTGATTTTATATCAAGCATTAAATAATTTTTGCCACTGTGGGGTAATTGTAAACTTAAATTATGTATGTTTTTTAAAGAAAATGGCAATAAAAAAATGAAAATTATGCAAGAACGAAAGGAAAAATTGGTTTTAAAATATTTGTGCAGGGTATGTTCTGGAAAGAAAACATATCTTATTTCTCCGCACGATATAGCAAAAGAGGTGTGCAATAAAGTTATATTATCAGTGAACGAAATTGATGAGATTATGACAGGGCTTTCTATGCAAAATTATATTGATTTTGTAGTGTCTGACAGTAAAAATGGCTATTTTTATTGTGTAAAACTCAAGAAAAAAGGGCAGACCTATTTGTCTGATGCAAAAAAGCAGAAAAAAGCACTCATGATGCTTGTGCTTCGAAGCATGTTTTTGGCAACAGTCAGTTTTGTATTTGGACTTATTCTAAAGGCAATTTTTAAGTAAATTTTCTTGCGAAACAATGTAAGATGTTGTACAATATATGTATTAAAAAAATGTCAACTTATTTGCGATGGCAAATGTTTAAACAAAGGGTTAAATAATGGAATATGATTTAGTATCAAAATATACGCCTGCAGGCGACCAGCCAGAGGCGATAAGAGAACTTGTGCAAGGTTTTAAGGAAGGTTTGAAAGAACAGGTATTGTTGGGAGTGACTGGCAGTGGTAAAACTTTTACTATGGCAAACCTTATTAAAGAGATGAAAAAGCCAACATTGGTTATTGCTCATAATAAGACGCTAGCTGCTCAACTTTGCAATGAATTTAGAGAATTTTTTCCGCACAATCGGGTTGAATATTTTGTGTCCTATTATGATTATTATCAGCCTGAGGCATATATTGTTTCCTCTGACACTTACATTGAAAAGGATATGGCAATCAATGATGAAATAGACAAATTGCGTTCAAGTGCGACCTCGTCTATACTTGAAAGAGATGATGTAATCATTGTTGCCTCTGTTTCTTGTATTTATGGTCTTGGAAATCCTGAAGAATATTACAATCTCCACATTTCTCTAAGAGAGGGCGATTTAATAGACCGTGACGAGGTTATTTCAAGACTTATTGATATTCAATACATGCGAAATGACATAGATTTTAAGAGGTCCACTTTTAGGGTAAAAGGCGATACGCTTGATATATTTCCAGCAAACCAGTCAGAACTTGCTATAAAAGTTCAGTTTTTTGGCGATGAAATTGATAAAATCTATAATTTTGACCCTGTAAGTGGTAATTTAGTAAACGAACTTAAGCATGTGGCTGTTTATCCTGCAACGCATTATGCTGTAGGAAAATCGCGCATGGAAAATGCTTTAAGACAGATAGAAGTAGACCGCGAGTTTGCTATAAAAGATTTTGAACAAAATGGCAAGCTTATAGAGGCCGAAAGAATTGGACAACGAGTCGCTTATGACATTGAAATGATGAGAGAAGTGGGCTACTGCAGTGGAATAGAAAATTATTCAAGATACTTTGATGGCAGAAAACCTGGTGAGCCGCCTTATACTTTGATTGACTATTTTCCAAAGGATTTTTTAACTATTATTGATGAAAGCCATATGACCCTTCCTCAGATTAGGGCGATGTATAATGGTGATAAGGCTAGAAAGCAGTCGCTAGTTGAATATGGCTTTAGACTTGAAGCGGCACGAGATAATAGACCATTGACTTTTGATGAATTTAATACAAAACTTGGACACGTTATGTATGTGTCGGCTACACCAGCACAATATGAACTTTCAAAGGCTGGACAAGTTGTCAAGCAGGTAATTAGACCGACAGGTCTTCTTGACCCTATCATTGAAGTAAGGCCAATAAAAAATCAAATTGAAGAACTTATGGTTGAAATTAAAAAGACAACTCAACGAGGTGCCCGCGTGCTGGTAACAACTTTAACCAAGAAAATGGCAGAAAGTTTGACTGTTTATCTTCAAGAGCATAATTTTAAAACCAAATATATGCATTCAGAGATAGACACTATGGAAAGGGTAGAGATTGTCAACGGACTTCGAGCTGGTGAGTTTGACGTACTTGTTGGTATCAACCTTTTGCGTGAAGGACTGGATATGCCAGAGGTCGAACTTGTGTGCATACTTGACGCTGATAAAGAAGGCTTCTTGCGTAGTGAGGGTGCACTTATTCAAACGATAGGAAGAGCGGCAAGAAATGCAAACGGGAGAGTAATAATGTTTGCAGATGTTATAACCGATTCAATGCAGAGGGCAATAGATACAACAAAAGAGAGAAGGGCGCTTCAAGAGGAATTCAATAAAAAGCATGGAATTGTTCCTAAGACAATTATCAAAGATATTAAAAACACGCTTGAGATAACCAAAAAAGTATCTGACACAAAACTCAGAAAAGATGAGATTCCTTCGCAGATAGAAAAGCTCACAGCAATGATGAAAGTTGCCTCAGGCGCTCTTGACTTTGAAAGAGCGATTGAACTTAGAAATGAGATTCAAAAACTTAAAAAACGCTTAAATGGTAAATAATTTAATGAAAACGACAATATTTTTATTAAAAAAGTCATAATTTAACGTCTTGCGTGCTGAAATTTGCCTATTGACATGATATAAGAAAGGTGATATAATTTAAACAAGATTAGGAGGACAAGCTATGGTTAAAATTAATGAAGAAGATGCAAAACTTTTGAAGCTTGCGTCACAAATTAAACCTATGGTTAGAGCTAAAAATAGAAAAAGAGCTTTAAGTTATATTGAGCCTGTTGATTTAAATGAAAATTATTTGAAAAATCCAAAGTTATGTTGCAAAGCTCCAAAAGTAAAGGTAATTGCAACAATCATGACAAGTCATGCAAATGCTATAAATTCAATTTTTACTTCAAGCGAGAAAGAAGTGTTGACTCAAATTGGAGAAAACTGTGATGAAGAAGTACTTGAAAATGCAATTGGTTTTCAAACTAAAATGATTGGATATTCAGATATGAGAAATCTTCAATTTTCAAGAACTGAAATTTATGGACTTGAAAAGGAAGAAAATATTCCAGCAAGAATTAAATCTCAAAATGTAATTTTGAATGGTAAAGAATTTTCAAATGACGAGATTGGCGAAATTGAAATTTAATGAAAAAGCGAAAATCAACGTAATAGTTGATTTTTGTTTTTATTATTGTAGAAAAAGAGGTATAATATAGGCATGTTAGATAAAATCATTATTAAAGGTGCAAGAGAAAACAACTTGCAAAGTGTAAACCTTGAAATTCCCAAAAATAAATTAATTGTTTTTACAGGTGTGAGCGGTTCAGGCAAATCCAGTCTTGCTTTTGGCACAATTTTTGCAGAAGGACAAAGAAGATATGTTGAAAGTCTTTCTTCTTATGCACGTCAATTTTTAGGCCAGGCACAAAAGCCAGATGTAGAGCTAATAGAAGGGCTTAGTCCTGCAATATCAATCGACCAAAAGACGACAAACCATAACCCACGTTCAACAGTAGGAACAGTTACTGAAATTTATGATTTTCTACGTCTTTTATTTGCTAGAGTGGGTACTCCTTTTTGCCCTCATTGTAACAAACCTATTGAGCAACAAACGGTTGACCAAATAGTAGATAGTATTGAAAATTATCAAATGGGTAGTAAAATTACAATTCTTGCACCAACGGTTAGAGGCCAAAAGGGGGCATTTGTTAAAAATTTTGAAAGTTATAGAAAATCAGGTTTTGTTAGAGTTAAGGTTGACGGAAACATCTATACTCTTGATGAAGAAATAAATCTTGATAAAAATGTTAAACACAATATAAGTGTGGTGATAGATAGAATTGTATTAAAAGAGGGGATTACTTCAAGACTTACAGACAGTGTTGAGACTGCCTTAAAACTTGCAGAAGGCTTGGTTGTTGTGGATAATGACGGAGAAGAAAATCTTTATAGCACAAATTATGCTTGTCCGCATTGTGGTTGGACACTTGAAGAAGTCTCTCCACGACTATTTTCTTTCAATGCGCCTTATGGTGCATGTCCAAAATGTGCTGGTCTTGGAACATACTCTGATATTGCAGAGTCGACAGTTTTACGTGACGGCAATCTCTCTATCAATGAAGGTGCTCTCGACCATACAGGTTGGAAGATAGACAATGGCGGATTAGCAGCTAGATATTTAAACGCGCTTGCAAAAAAATACAATATAGATTTTGACGCTCCGCTCAAAAATTTGCCTAGAAAACAACTTGATTTGCTTTTGTATGGCAATGACGGAGAAAAACTTGATATTTATGAAAATGAGGCTAGAAATAAGACTTTTGAGCATTTTAACGGCAAAAAAGCATTGTCTTTTGAGGGAATTATCAATAATTTAAAGAGAAGGCTTGCAGAAAGCAAGAGCGAGTTTGTAAGATTTGAACTTGGTAAGTTTGTTCAAGAGATGACCTGCCCAAAATGTAAAGGAAAAAGACTGAATGAAAGTGCATTGTCAATTAGGATTGACAACAAAAATATTGCAGAGGTTTGTGATATGCCAGTCTCTAAACTTAAAGTCTTTTTTAGAGATTTAAAACTTACCCCAGAGAAGGAAGAAATAGCCAAGAGCATTTTAAAGGAAATTAATGCAAGAATTAACTTTTTATCAGATGTTGGGCTTGATTATTTGACACTTTCTCGCTCGGCTGAGACTTTGTCGGGCGGTGAGGCACAAAGAATTAGACTTGCAACTCAAATAGGTAGCGGGTTGTCTGGCGTTATGTATATCTTAGATGAACCTTCAATTGGTCTTCATCAACGCGATAATGACAGGCTAATTGGAACACTTGAACATTTACGGGACCTTGGCAACACATTGATTGTCGTAGAACATGATGAAGATACAATAAGATGCGCTGATTGGATTGTCGATGTCGGTCCATTTGCAGGAGTTCATGGTGGTCAAATTGTTGGAAACGGCAAATTAGAGGATATTATCAATTCATCTAAATCAATCACTGCTAAATTCTTGCGAGGCGAAGAAAAAATTGAAGTGCCACAAAAAAGAAGAGAACATAAAAATTATCTTCTTGTAAAAGGTGCGAAAGAGAACAATTTAAAAAATATTGACGTAAAAGTCCCTTTGGGTGTCTTTACTTGCATAACGGGTGTTTCTGGAAGTGGAAAATCTTCCCTTTTAAATAATATTATTTTTCCATATTTGTCAAACAATCTAAATAACAGCAGACTTGAACAGGGCCATTTTGCTAAAATTGAGAATGTTGATTTTCTTGACAAAGTAATTAATATAGACCAGTCTCCAATAGGACGAACTCCGCGTTCTAACCCTGCGACCTATGTAGGTTTATTCTCTTATATTCGGGACCTTTTTGCTGCCACACCAGACGCTAAAGCGCGTGGTTATAGTTCGGGTAGATTTAGTTTTAATGTCAAAGGTGGACGCTGTGACGCTTGTGAGGGTGCGGGTGTAAAGGAAATTGAAATGTATTTTCTTCCAGATATTGTTGTTCCGTGCGATGCTTGCAAAGGCAAGCGTTACAACAGAGAAACGTTGGAAGTCAGATATAAAGGCAAAACCATTTCAGATGTTCTTGATATGACTGTTGAGGAGGCTTTAAAATTCTTTGAGAATATCCCTTCTATTAAAAACAAGGTGCAAGCACTCCATGACGTTGGACTAGACTATATTAAACTAGGTCAACCAGCGACCACACTCTCGGGTGGTGAAGCACAAAGAGTTAAACTTGCGACCGAACTTTCAAAACGTTCAACTGGAAAGACGATATATCTTCTAGATGAACCTACAACAGGTCTTCACATGTATGATATAAAGAAGTTGATTACAATTTTAAATAGACTGGTAGAAAATGGTAACACTGTTGTAGTTATTGAGCATAACCTTGACGTTATTAAATGTGCCGACCATATTATCGACCTTGGACCAGAAGGAGGAGATGGTGGTGGACAGATAGTCGCTCAAGGCACGCCAGAGGAAGTTGCAAAATGCGACAAATCATATACTGCAAAATATCTCAAAAAGATGTTAAATATTAAATAATTAATAAAAAAGTGCTTATTTTTAATTAATTTTTTGTTAAAAACTTGTAATTAAACGAAAGAGGGGAATTATCCCAATAAAATTTTATAAATTGATGCACAAAAAAAGCTACGATAATTCGTAGCCTTTTTTATTATTTAAAACCATGCAATTATAACATATTTGTCATTCTTTCTTTTTCTTCTTCAGAAAGGTTAGAATCTAAGATTGCCTTTTCTTTATCATTTTTGCTTTTCTTAGAATTTGCTACTGTGTGGTAAACTTCATCGTATTCAGGATTAGTTGTTCCATCAACATTGACATACTTTTCATCAAGCATTTTGATAAGTTCATCTTTCTGTGAAATTTGGAAGTTTTGCATAAGTCTTGAAAGTTCTGGGTATTCTTCGTTTTCATAAACAGAATTTTTGAGCTCAGATAAAATCATCTTAGGTGTTTTTATTCTGTATCTATCATCTGTGTTGCCTTTAAGAATAGGGTCCATAGAAAGTGCTCTGTAATATTCCTTAATAACTCTTTCGTGAAGGTCAGTTGCTATAACTTCATCTTTCTTTAAAAGTTTTTTATCGAATGAAAGGTCATCAATGTCAAGGTTTGTCTTTTGACTAGATTTTACTCTGCTGTAAATCTTTTCCATTCTGTTAAGTTCGTCATATCTTCTAAGAGCTTCAGTTTTTAAAGTTGCAAGATTTTCACGAAGTCTTTCGTCAGCAGTTGGTTCTTTTGCTTTTTCGTCTACAATAGCTACGTCTGCTGTTGGTTGAGCTATTTTTTCTTCTGATTTCTTTGTAAGGTCAATTCCGAGTTCATTTGCAAGGTAGTTAAGAGTATCTTCTACGCTGTTTGAGCCTTTATATGTTCTTCCTTCATATCTGTGTTCAATATGAGTGATTGTTTTTAAAAGGTCTTCACAGTAGTCAAGGTTTGGAGCAATAAGTTTGCCAAAAGCGTTGATATTTGATTTGATATAAGCGTCTTTGTTTCCAACTTTGAATTCAGCCTTAGGAATTCTAAATCTGTTTGCAGCACTTTCTTTGAAAATGCTTCTTCCAAGAATAAGGCTTGCAATTCTTCCAGCTTGGTCTTCAAGAGCATTAAGTTCGTTTGAAATGCCTGATAAGATGTGAGAGCTGCTAAGTCTTTCTTGAGCAGCAAGAAGTTTTGCAGTTAAATTTAGACCGATAAAGTTGTCTTTATCAAAATCAGGAAGATGTTTGTATGTCTCATTTGCAATAGCAAAGATGATGAGATATGCTTTATAGTTTTGGTCATCTTCAGAAGAGCAGTAACCATCTTTGCCAATTTCCCTTTCGCTAAGATAATTAGCTCTGATATAATCAAGGGCAAGTTGGTAGTTGTTCTTATCTGATAAAGCTTGCAAGAGGTCCTCTTTAGAATTTATTTTCATGGTAGGGGACAAAGTAGCTGAATCAAGAGTATCAAAATCGAACCAAGTATCTGAAGATTGAATTTCCTCATTTAAAAGGAGTGCATAAGATACATAAGTCTTAATTGCTTCTTCAAGCTTAGGTGATTTTTGAACAACTTCTCTCAAATCATTGCAAAGGTCTTTGATGTTTCTTTGTGAATCTTGCAAACTATAGCAAACTGCAGTTAAAGCATGTTTGATAGCGTCAGGGTTAACATCTTTGTTCTCAAGATTGTTTAAAATAGCAGAAAGCCAAATGATAGTTGAAGCTTTTTTATCTTCGCAATCAAACCTTGTTTTGAGTTCTTCCAAGAGCTGTGCATAATTTTCACTGTTATCAAGCTTGCTAGTTTTCTCAATGATTTCATCAACTGTAGAGTTATCATTTAAGCCGTCAAGCATATTAGGGTCAAAGTTCAATAAGTTGAGAAATGAATATTGATAAAGTGGTGCATTGAAGAATCCCATGAGTTCTTGTGTGAGGTCATCAGGATTGGTAATTTTCTTTTTAAGCCAATCAGAATCCTCGTTTGTGATTAAATTAGGTAATATGTTAATCAATTTTTCCATAATTCCCTCCGTTTATACTTAATATTTTAGCATATATTTTGACAAATATCAATACTTATTTGAAAATTTTTCTATTTTAGTTTAAACATTGCACCGATATTTGGGGTTGCAACGTCAATTTTTATGTCTTCGCCCTCTATAATTCCCTCTTTTTTTATGTCTTCACAGACGCTGTTATAGGCAAGAGAAGGTGAATTATTCTCTTCTGAGAGGTGAGATAGAACAAATTGTCTTGTTCCAGTTGCCGAAAGATATTCGACCGCTTTGCTTGTTACGCTGTTGCATAGGTGTCCGTTTGGACCGTCAATTCTCATTTTTAAACTCAGCGGATATTTTGTGCCAGACATCAACATCTTTCTATCGTAGTTTGCCTCAAGATATACGATTGCGCTTCCTCTGGCAGAAGCAAGTATTCTATCATTTATATGCCCAAGGTCTGTCAGAACGCTAATCTTTCTTTGTCCTTCGCTTACCGAATAACCAAAGCATTTGACATCATGGGGAAGTTCGATAGGGTCTATTTGAAGGTCGAGTAGATTAAAACTTTCTTCATATTCCTTTCTGTTTAGAGAGGATACTTTCTTTAATTTGTCATCAAGTCCAAGCCATACACTTTTGTGTGCATAGACGGGTATATTGAATTTGCTTGACAGAACGTCCACGCCTTTTATGTGGTCGCTGTGCTCATGGGTGATTAGAATGGCCGAGAGTTCATTAGGAGCGACATTTATTTTTTCAAGACGCTTAACTGTTTCAGCACAAGAAAGGCCATCATCAATTAAGATTTTGGCCCCATCACTTTCAAGATATGTAAGATTGCCTTTGCTTCCAGAAGCGAGGTTGATTATTTTCATATGTATATTATAACATATATTAAATATAATTGCAATACTATATGGCATTAAACCTTGTGAGAGCTTTGTTAGAAGTTGATTTTTGTGTGAGATTTAAAATAAATTTCTGCATTTTTATTCGGTTTGGGTTTCTTCATATTGAGCTAGTTTTTCTTTGCATATATCCAAATTTCTCTCGGCAAAAATCCCAAAGCGAGCAGGGGCTTTGTCGTCATTTAACTTTATTCCAATCATTGTTGTTGCCCAAACGGTAAGTATAAGCAGGGCAATGCCAATAAAAAACAAGATATGATTTTTCATTTATAATATTTTAACACAATCTTAAATTTCTTTAAGAAAGTAAAATAAAAAATCAAATCGTATAAACGCGAAATGTGGTAAAAGATAGCGAGATTTCTTTAAGCACTTAAGATTGCTTGACAATTTTTTTTTTGAATGCTAACATTGTAAAAGATAATTTTAAGGAGATAGCATGAAAGAAAAATTTTATATTACAACACCAATATATTATCCTAGCAATAAGTTTACTCTAGGAAATTCATATACCACTATTGTCTGTGACGCAATTGCAAGATTTAATAAAAAACTTGGCAAAGATGTGTTCTATTTGACAGGGACTGATGAACATGGTCAAAAGATAACTCAGTCGGCATCAAAGGTTGGCAAAAGTGAAAAAGAATATTTGGACGAAATTGTAAGTGACGCTAAAGACCTTTGGAAGCTTCTCGATATTGAATATGACAAGTTTATTAGAACAACTGACGATTATCACGAGAAGGCAGTGCAAGAAATATTTACTAAGCTATACGAAAAGGGATTTATCTATAAGAGTTCATATAAAGGTTGGTATTGCACACCATGTGAATCTTTCTGGACAGAAAGTCAGCTTGCAGACGGCAAATGCCCAGACTGCGGAAGAGAGGTGAAATTCCAAGAGGAAGAGGCATACTTTTTCAAACTTTCAGAGTTTGGCGACAAACTCATTGACTTATATAAATCTCACCCAGAATTTCTTCAACCTGAAAGTCGCGTGAACGAAATGATTAACAACTTTATCAAACCTGGACTTAATGACCTTTGTGTATCAAGAACCTCTGTTAAGTGGGGAGTGCCAGTTGAGTTTGATACTAAGCATACAATCTACGTTTGGATAGACGCACTTTCAAACTATATTACAGCGCTCGGTTATGATAGTGAAAATGATGAAAACTTTAAAAAATATTGGCCAGCAGATGTGCATGTAATCGGAAAAGAAATTGTACGATTCCACTCAATCATTTGGCCAGCTATTCTTATGGCTCTTGACCTTCCAATTCCAAAACGCATATTTGCTCATGGCTGGATTTTATTTGGCGGGGATAAGCTTTCAAAGAGTAAAGATACAGACGAAAAAGAATGTGTTGACCCACGCGTGCTTGTTCCTCTTTATTCAGCAGATGCAATTAGATATTTCCTATATAGAGAAATTCCATTTGGAAGTGACGGCAATTATTCTACTCAAGCCTTCCTCTCAAGATTCAACGCTGACCTTTCAAACAACTATGGCAACCTTGTTTCAAGGACCTTTTCAATGGTTAAAAAATACTTTGATGGCATTGTTCCAAAAGAGGGCGTAGTAAGTGAAGATGACAGTCAATTTAAGACTGACGTAATAAAAGAAGCTACGCTTGTTAAGGATTATATGAAAGACCTTGACTTAACCAAAGCGGTGACCTCAGTGTTCAATATTTTCACCCTTGCAAACACATATATTCAGAAGGTTCAACCATGGGCTGTTATGAAAGAAGAGGGCGGCGAAAAACGTACTCAAACGATTATGAAATATCTCCTTGAAGCAATTAGAATTGGAACACATCTTCTTTATAGTTTCATGCCAAATGCGTCTACAAAAGTTCTTGACGCTATGGGCGAAAATGCAAGGGGAGAATTTGAAAATCTTGATAACTTCAATGGCGTTAAAGAGGGCTTATCGTTAGGAGAACTTGGAGTACTTTTCCCAAGACTTGACATTCAAGCTGAAATAGAACGCCTTAAGTCGCTCGCTTAAAAGTTATCCAAAATAATCTAATTTTTAACTTTAGTAAGCTTAAAAAACTTAATTTTATATAAAAGCAAAAAAGCAGTGTAAATCACTGCTTTTTGTATTTTGTATTTCATGTAACCTACAAAATGTTGTATTAAACCCATCTTGGGTCTTTTGATAAAACTACTTGTCCAGCCTTTAAAGATGACTGTACATCAATCGTTCTTTGATTACCAGAGCCTTTAAATTTGAGCTCAAGACTTCGCTCTTTAAGTACAAATCTGCCGTCAATTAAAATGTCGACATAGGAAAGAAGTTCTTTTGCAAAAGGTACATATCCGCTTAGGAGTGCCTCATATGTATAACCCGTGTAACATGCAAGTTCAAGCCCTCTTTCCTTTACAAATTTCGCAATAGGAATAAGCCCTTTTGCTTGCATGAAAGGGTCACCACCAGAAAAGGTTACGCCTTGAAGAAGTGGGTTTGAAGCTATATCTTTTTTAATCTTTCTAAGACTTGTTTTTTTACCACCTTTCATAGGGTGTGTTTGGGGATTGTGACAGCCCTCGCAGTTATGGGGACAGCCTTGCGTAAATATTGTAAAACGTAGACCTGGCCCGTCTACAATTGAGTCATTTACTATTCCAGATATTCTTATTCTTGCCATGATTTCCTCTTTGTTAAAATTTGAATTTTTAAAGATTAAAACGAGCAGGATTTGCTCGTTTTAACCTAAACTATTAAACATTTTTTTTACTTTGTTTGTAATTAAACATTTTTTTTACATTGTTTGTAATTAAACATTTTTTTTACATTGTTTGTAATTAAGCATTTTTTTTACTTTGTTTGTAATTAAACATTGTGTTTTACACGGTCATGTTCTTCAGCACGTTTTCCGTTATTGAATCTGTCAAGAGTCCCAACAAGGTAACCAGTAATTCTTCTGATTCTTTCAAATTCGCCTTTGCCGTCATGCTCATCTCTTCCACAGTAAGGGCAGTGGTCGCCGATAATTCCATTATATCCGCAAACAGGGTCTCTGTCAATTGGGTGGTTGATTGCACCATAACCAATTCCTTTTTCTTTCATATGTCTGATAATTCTCTCAAATGCATCAAGGTTTTGAGATGGGTCGCCATCAAGTTCAATATATGAAATGTGACCGCCATTGCAAAGTGCATGGAATGGAGCTTCAAGGTCAACTTTCTTTTCAGCGCTGATTGGATAGTATACAGGGACGTGGAAGCTGTTTGTATAATAATCTCTGTCAGTAATTCCTTTGATAACGCCATATTTGTTTTTGTCAATTTTGATAAATCTTCCGCTTAAGCCTTCGGCAGGAGTTGCGATAACTGAGAAGTTGAGTTTGTATTTATCTGCCATTTTGTCAGCGAAGTCACGCATGTATTTCACAATGTCGTAACCAATCTGCCATGATTTTTCGCTTTCGCCATGGTGTTTACCAGTAAGAGCAACAAGTGCTTCAGCAAGTCCGATAAAACCATAGGTGAGTGTACCATGTTTAAGAATTTCAGCAACTGAGTCGCCTCTTCCAAGTTTATCAGAGTCAATCCAAACACCTTGTCCCATAAGGAAAGGATAGTTGTAAACATGTTTAGATTGTTGAATTTTAAATCTATCTAGAAGCTGGTCAGTAACAAGCTCAAGCATTTCATCGAGGCGAGCATAAAACTTCTTCAAATCGCCTTTAGCATCAATTGCAATACGAGGAAGGTTGATTGAAGTGAATGAAAGATTTCCTCTTCCGTATGTAATAGACCTTTCTGGGTCATATACGTTTGCCATAACTCTTGTACGGCAACCCATATATGCGACTTCTGTCTCAGGGTGACCCTCTTTATAATATTCAAGGTTGAATGGAGCGTCAATGAATGAGAAGTTAGGGAACATTCTCTTAGCAGAGCATGCAATAGCCTCTTTGAATAAGTCATAGTTAGGGTCGCCTGGGTTGTAGTTGACGCCTTCCTTAACTTTGAAGATTGAGATAGGGAATATAGGAGTTTCTCCATTTCCAAGACCTTCTTCAGTTGCTTTAAGGAAATTTCTGATAACCATTCTTCCTTCTGGTGAGGTGTCTGTACCAAAGTTCAATGATGAGAATGGCACTTGAGCACCAGCACGAGAGTGCATTGTGTTGAGGTTATGAACAAGCGCTTCCATAGCTTGGTGAGTTGCGCTGTCTGTTTCTTTAAGACTTGTTTTAGTTGCAAAGTCTTTAATCTTATTATATAGTTCATCATTAATATCGCTAAATGCCCCTCTTTCAGCTTTGTCATAAGCTTTGTTTTCTGCAAGCGTAGGGTAAACGCCTTTTTCATTTTCGATATTTTTAATTTTTTCGCAAACTTCTTCTTCAGTTAACGCTCCTGCCTCTTTGAGAACATAAGCTTTTGCGAAGTTTGTTCTATAAATCTTTTTGTATGTCTTCATAACGCCAGGTGCACACCCAAAGTCAAAGTTTGGTACGCTTTGTCCGCCATGTTGGTCATTTTGGTTAGCTTGAATGGCGATGCAGACAAGGGCAGCGTAAGTTCTGATGTCGTTAGGTTCTCTTATGTAGCCATGTCCTGTGTGAAAACCGCCTTTGAAAAGACTTAATACGTCAATTTGGCAACAAGTTTCAGTGAGAGTGTAGAAATCAAAGTCGTGAATATGAATGTCTCCACTTTGGTGAGCTTTTGCCTGCTCTGGTGCAACAATAGCTTTTGTGAAATAGTTTTTTGCCGATTCTGAACCAAATTTAAGCATAACCCCCATTGGTGTATCACCATCAATGTTTGCGTTTTCACGTTTAAGGTCAACGTCTTTTGCATCACTGTTGTTGATTTTATCAAAAGTTTTCATCAAATTGGAATTAAGTTCTCTTGCAATGTTACGTTTGTTTCTATAAAGTATGTAAGCTTTTGCAACGTCATCGTGACCTTTTTTCATAAGCACACTTTCAACAATGTCTTGAATTTCTTCAACTGTTGGAACAGCGCCGTCCTGATATTTTTTATCAAGTTCGTCTGCAACCGCGCTAGCAAGTTTGTGAGCAAGCTTAAGTTCACGGTCTCCAACTGCATTCATTGCTTTAGAAATGGCAGTTTCAATCTTTTCAAGGTCGAAGGCTGTAAGTCTTCCGTCACGTTTCATAATGTTTTTTACCATAGTTACTCCTTTAATGAAAACACACAATATATAGTATGCTGAAAATTTCAGCTTAGCACATTTTGTGTCGTTCGAGATATATCTTATAACTTTTAAAAATGAAAGTCAATAAAATTTGACAACAATTTTTTGCATTTTGAGGGGTAAGTTATTTTATTATAACGTATTCCTTTTTGAGAAAGGAGGAAAGAGGATAAAAATTTTTTTTGCCTATAAATAAATGTTTGAAATCACCCCTAGAGGGAAAAAATATTTTATAAAATTTAAAGTTTTGATTGATTACTTTCTCTTCATATGTTAGAATAAGATAGTATTAAAAAAGGAGACTAAAATGAGTGCTAGTTTAATAGGCTGGGGTATTACTTTATTTTTCGTAATACTTTTGGTAGGCGGGTTTTTGGTTGGTTTTTGGCGCGGCTTTAAAAAATCAACAGCGAATCTTGTGATTTCGATAATTGGAGTTATTGTCGCTTTCTTTGTGACACCTGTAATCACAAATTCTATTTTGGGAATTAAGGTGACATCGGATGGGACAAAAATGTCAATTAAAAATGCTCTTCTTAATATGATTTATTCAACTAAAGAGGTGGGCAGTTTGACAGAAAATAATCCAAACTTGAAAACCTTAATAGACAATCTTCCTTCAGCAGTATTCAACACAATAATTTTTATCTTTGTGACGATTGCTATTGAAATAGTTTGCTATATTGTCTTTAAGATTTTAGGCATTGCACTTTTTAAAGGCAAGAAAAGGGGAAGATTATTTGGCGGACTCGTTGGAGTGGTGAAAACCTTTATCGTGGCCGTAATCGCTTGTATGCCACTTGCTGCTCTTATTGGGCTTGCAAACGATATGACAAAGTCTCAAGACTATGGAATTTCAACTTCGGCGTCTGCAAGTGCAAACATTGTGAATGATTATCTTCCAAATGAAGCCACTATTGTTATAGAGGGACTTGAGTCTAATATGCTTGTAAAATGTGCGGGGATATTCGGACTTGATAATGCAATGTTTGATTACTATGCTAATGTAAAAGTTGGCGGAGAAAAGGTAAAACTTCGCCAAGAAATCAAATCTCTTTATGATGTTGCAGATTTAGGCTATCAACTTTCAAAAAGTGATTTGAACGAAATTGATTATACAAAAGTAAATTATGATAAACTCGAGGGTACAATTAATAGATTGACAAGTACTCCTATGTATAGACAAGTTTTAGCTAAGACAATTTCAGATGTTATAGTTAATTACAATGATTATTCATTCTTGCCTTCAAGCATTACGTCAAACAGTGAAATCTTAGATGAATTAGGGGCAAGCCTTGAAGCCAGCGAAAATGTTGCTGATTATTTCAGAGAAGATTTGCTTAATATTGTTGAATGTATTAAATTGCTTGGAGAGGGCGGAATTATTGATGAAATAATCGACAATAAAGGCGAAGGTATTGAAAAGGTACTTTCTGCTATAACAAGCGAAGATAAAATATCTGCCTTTGAAAATGGCGTTAAAAAGGTGTTTGACCTTAACTTAATTCAAGATTGTGCAACAAGCGTTGTCAATATGGCTATTGATAAAGTTAAGCTAGAGATTGACAAAGTTGGAAGTTCAAGCGAAATCACTGATGAAGAATGGGATGGCGTTGCGACATCACTCACAAACATTGCCTCTTCATTTGGAGAACTTTCAAAACTTGTTAATATAGGTGACGTAATTAAAGACCCAACCATACTTTTAGATGAAGAGAAAAATTATAATATAAATTCTATTACACAACTTCTTGGTGAAATGCTCGACAATGTAAGAAATAATAGATTATTGCTTACAGCCGAGAAAAAACCTATTGTTGACAAACTTCTTGAGAAAAACAATCTTTCTCTCCCAACTGAAAAAGTAATTGACTCAGAAGGGCAAGAGGTGTCTCTTGATAGTTATACAAAATATTTCGCATTCCTTTCACCATCTCTCACAAAATTGAAAGATGAAAAAATCTATCATATGATAACTAAAGAGGGTGCAAGTGCAAATTCAATTATGCTTGAGTTTGCATATAAGCTTTCAGAAGAGGGCAAGGAAAACTTATTGAGTGAGATTATGTTGCCACTCACTCAAGTGGAACCTACAAAATCGCTTATTGTTGATAAGCTTTCTGATGTTGCAGGTGATACATTCGTAAACTTCGGTCTTTTGACAACTTATGAGGACTGGAATAGCGACCTAGCAAACATTTCAAAAATGCTTATTGCTCTAAATACTGCAAGATATGATGATAATAATTCATATTTGGATCTTGCATTAAAGGGTGAATATACTAAAATTATCAAAAACATTAGCGAAAGCAACATTGAAAACATTTTAGTTCCACTTCTTGAAGGTAAATCAACAGTAGGCGTTAAAGAGCCACTGTTTGCAAGCTTAAAGACAGAAATTGACAACTTGACAGGAACAGAATGCGCATTGTCTATAGCAAATGCTTCATTTGTAGGCGATGAAAGCCAGACACAAGAAGTTGTAAACATATTCAAAAAATTCGTTGCAGTAAACAATGCACAAGGCGCAAATTCTTCACTTGCAAGAGTTGATAAAACGATTTTAAGCGAGCTTCTCAACACTATGAAAGTCAACGCTTATAGAGTAGAGAATGGTGGCAAGACTGAAGAAGGAATATTTAAGTCAAGCTTTACATGCATTGTCAATAAACTCAAAGTTGATTATAGTGACGAAGTTGAAATAATCGCAAATGACAAAGACATCTTAAATGAACTTGGCGTAGAAGATTTAAGTGAAAATAGTTATTCAAAACTTGATTTTGCACAACTTTTAACTGTTATAAATCAGATTCAAGACTTGAATATATAGGAGTTAAATAATTCGACAGATGGAATTTAAACATATACCAGTTCTTCTTGAACCTGTTCTTGATGGACTGAACATAAAAAGTGATGGAATATACATTGATTGCACGATGGGTGGCGGTGGTCATTCAAGCGAGATATTAAAAAGACTATCTCTTAAAGGTCGACTTATCGGTTTTGATCGCGATGATGACGCCGTAGCCGTGTGCAAAGAACGTTTTAAAAATAATAAAAATGTTAAAGTTGTAAAAGCAAATTTTAAAGATGCACCAGCCATTTTAAAGGAAATGGGCGTTCAAAATGTAGACGGTGTACTTGTCGACCTTGGTGTAAGCTCATATCAACTTGACAATGGAGAGCGTGGTTTTAGTTATTTCCATGAAGGCAGACTTGATATGCGTATGGATAGAACTCAGGACATTGACGCCTATTACGTTGTAAACAATTATTCAAAAGATAAGCTCACCAGTATTCTATATAAATATGGCGAGGAAAGTAACGCAAAGAGGATTGTCGAAAATATCTTATTAAGGCGTGCTCAAAAGCCTATTGAGACAACTGGCGAGCTTAAAGAGATAATTGAAAGCGCCTTTCCAAAGAAAGTAATATTTGGAAAGGGTGGCGTTTCAAAAAAGACCTTTCAAGCAATCAGAATTGAGGTTAATGGAGAGCTTTCTGGACTTGAAGAGTTTATAAGAGAGTTTGTGCCAATGCTTAATAAAGGTGGAAGAATGGGGATTATTTCATTCCATAGCCTTGAAGACCGCATTGTAAAAAATGCATTTAAAGAACTTGCAACGGACTGCATTTGTCCACCGAAAACACCAGTTTGCATATGTGGCCATAAATCGCAGGTTAAACTTGTAAATCATAAACCAATTATTGCGGACGAAAATGAACTTGAAGAGAATTCGAGAAGTAGCAGTGCAAAACTTAGAATAGTCCAAAAATTGTAATACATAACAAAGGAGGTGAATACTATATGAGAGAGAAAACTTTGCTCGAAAAGGCAATTGAAGAGAAGAAAGCTGAGTCAGAAGTTGTTACTGAAAAAGTAAAATCTGAACCTGTCGTAGAAAAGCAAGTGAAAGAAGTGGAAACGAAAAAAGTATTTTCGTCAGCCACCTTTCCAGCGATTGAACTTGAAAAACTTCGCAGGAAATATCAAAGCGAAGAAGATGAAGAGTTAGACAAGATTGAAGTTAGCAAGTTTTCTCAAGTAGTAGAAAAGCCTAATTATGATACAATGCAGACGCTTACTGAGGTCGAACGAAAAAAGATTTTTAAAGTAGAAGGGGGCGAGGAGGCGAATAAGCCTAAACAAAACAAGTTTAAGATTTTTATAATATCTCTTCTTATTGCGCTGTTTGGTGTTTGGGGAATTATAAATCTTGCGACAATTGATAATGTTTCAAGTCAAATTTCCAACTTGACAACGCAGTATGAACTTAACCTTGCAAATTATCTTAAAAATCTTTATACTCTTGATGCGACAAACTCAGAGAATATGAACAATCTCTTTGAGACAATTCCTGAAGAGGAAACACTTCCTAATGTTATCAAGGATAAATCAAACGGGTTCGACAGATTTTGCAATTTCATTTCAGGCTTATTTGGAGCGAATTAGTCGCTGTACGAACAATCGTTCAAGTGTTCGTACACCAATTAATTTGGTGGAGCAACTTAGCTAATGTGTAAACATGTGTTTAGTGTGTTCACTCGCCAAATATTTGTGTGGAGGTTAACTTGCAAAAAGCCTATTCATTATTTTCTTTAAAAAAGAGGATATTAGCAGTACTTCTGGTAATATCCTTTATTTTTTGTTCGCTAATAGTCAGACTTTTTGTCATTCAAATTATAAATGGAAAAAGTTTGCAGTCACGTGCGACCGACCAGTGGACTAGAGACCTTTCAATCGTTGCGCCTCGCGGGACAATCTATGATAGAACAGGCTCTACTCTTGCTGTGAGTTATACCACTTATAATGTCTATGTCAGAGGACGAGAAGTCATAGATAAGTCTGAAATTTCTGTTCATTTATCTCAAATATTAGATTTATCATTCGAAAGTGTTTACACGAAATTAACCAAGAAAAATGCCAGCGAAGTTTTGATTAAAATGCAGATTGAAGGTGATAAAGCGGAAGAGATTTATAGACTCGGTCTTCCAGGCGTTTACCTTGCGGAAAACTCAAATAGATATTATCCTTATGGAAATCTTCTTTCTCAGGTGCTTGGGTTTATAAGTGTTGATAATGCTGGACAGACGGGAATTGAGGCCTATTATAATGATTATCTAAAGGGTAAAGATGGTTATAGTTATGTTCAAAGCGACCTACAGGGAAAGGAAATAGGTGGTTCGCTCAGATACTATGTTGGCGCAACTGCAGGCAAAGATTTAAACCTTACAATTGATAGTAAAATGCAACTTATCGTTGAACAAGCGCTGGAAAAAATAATGGTGGAACAAAAAGCAAAAAGTGCAACGGGTATTATATTAGATGCCAAGACTGGCGAAGTGCTATCGCTTTCAACCAAGCCAAGTTTTGATTTAAACGAAGTACCTCGTGATGACCTCGAAGCACTATTTGAACAAAGTAAAGTTAAACCTGCAACAGATATTTATGAGCCAGGTTCAACTTTTAAAATTCTTACCGTTGCAGCAGCACTCGAGGAGGGGCTTACAAACCTTGAAGATAGGTTCTATTGTCCAGGATACCGCGTTATAGATGGCATTAGAATAAAGTGTTGGAGAACTATCGGACATGGTAGTCAGACCCTTTCTGAAGCCTTTGCAAACTCATGTAACTGCTGTTTTATGGACCTCGCTTTAAGGCTTGGTGTCGACAAGTTTTATAGTTATATGGAAAAATTTGGTCTTGGCAAGAAAACAGGACTAGATGTGACAGGAGAGGCAAGTGGAATTTTAATGGCGAAAAAACTGGTTAAAAATGTTGACCTTGCTCGTATGGGCTTTGGTCATGCTATTGCTCTTACTCCAATGCAACTTCTGTCAGCTGTTTCATCAATTGTCAATGGTGGAACATTCAATAGTCCGCATTTAACACAAACTCAGACCTCTTCACAAATGAGAAAACAAAGCGGTATTATAAGCGCAAAAACCTCTCAAACTGTCAATGGACTTCTCGAATTTGCCGAAAATAAAACTGGGAAATATACCTTTGTAGAAGGCTATAATGTAGGTGGAAAGACGGGTACAGCTCAGAAATATAAGGAGACAGGCGGAATTGACAGCGGAAAGTACGTTTCCAGTTTTGTTGGGACTTATCCAGCAGACAACCCACAATATATTGTGTTTGTCATGGTAGACGAGCCAAGTAATGGTGCATATTATGGAAGTATTGTTGCTGCTCCTTATGGCAAAGAAATATTTTTAAACCTATTTGATTATCTTGACGAAAAGAAACAAGATGAGAGTGCTGTGGTCGAATATGTGCCAATGCCTGACCTTGTTGGAAAAAGCCTTGCCGAATGTGCGGTTATTTTAAAGGAAATCGGACTTGAATATGAACTTGACGGAGAAGGTGAATATATAGAAAGACAACTTCCACCAATCGGAACTTCACTTGCAAAAGGCTCAGTAATCCTCTTGGTTACAACTTGAGGAGGCTTAGGCAGATTATTGCGGAACAATTTTGACTGGTGATTTCAACCTGCTTAACTATAAAATGTGGCTAAGCCTCTTGCGGAACAGAAAAAACTAAGATTGTATATACTTCAAAAAACAAAGTGGCTAAGCCACACGATAAAAAGCGAATAATACGCGCGGATAATCTGCGGAATGAAACGAGTTTAAAATAGTAATATACTTTACGATAAAAAAGCAGATAATCTGCAAAAAGCGGATAATCTGTGGAACAGAATAAATTTAATATTGAAATATACTTTACGATAAAAAGCGGATAATCCGCTTGGTTAAAAATTAAAAATATAGTATAATATAGTTATGGTAAAAACTTGGATAATAATTATAGGCATAATTGCTGTTTGCTTACTTTTATGCTTTCTTCTTGCAATTGCAAATTTTTCTGGCGAACGCTTTATGGAAAAATATGAAAAGATGAATGGAATTGATGCAAATACAAATTTATCGCCACTTGAATTTATAAATTATGTTTTGGGTAAATTCTTTGGCTGTAAAATGGAAATTGTTCAAATTTCAAACATAGCGGGAGACGCTTATAGCAAAGGCAAACTTTTTCTTTCAGGAAATACTTTGCATTTAAGAACACTTGCCTCTTATACCATAATTGCTCACGAAATGGGGCATGCAATGCAAGATAAAACGGGCAACAAATTAAAACGCCTTGCCCTCTTAAGAAAACTTGGTCGTGTGCTTGGAAGACTTATGATGCCAAGCATAATTGCTGGAATAATTTTACTCTTTTTTGGCCAAACACTTTTTATAGTGGGGTGCACCTTAATTGCACTTGGAATTTTAATTTTTATCCTTGCACTCATTATCAAACTCATGACAATATCCATTGAAAAAGATGCGTCAAACAATGCAATGAAATTTCTCGCTGAAATATTTGAAGATGACCAACTTAAAGTTTGCAAGAAATTCCTAAATGACGCACGACTTACTTACTGGGCAGAATTTTTAAGAATTATTCTTGGCTGGACGGGTGCTTCACGAAAGGGCAAATTGTTTAATTTGATAAGATAAACTTTAGATAAAACTAAAATTTGGAGGGAATATGGAATATTATTTAGGCTATATTATTTGCGGATTTGTTGTCGTGCTTGCAATCATTATTGCTGGTATTGCACAGGTAAAAGTAAGTTCAGCTTACAGTAAATACAAAGAGGTCTCATCTTCACTTGATATGACTGGCGGAGAACTTGCACAAAAGCTTGCTAGTGAACATGGAATAAATATAACAATTGCCTCAGCGCATGGTCATTTAATTGATAATTATAACTCTGCCAATAAGACTCTGACGCTTTCAGAAGAAAACTATAACTCACGCTCACTTGCATCTCATGCAATCGTAGCTCATGAATTTGGTCATGCTCTTCAAGATGCGAAAGGATATAAACCGCTTTTTATTCGCCAGGCAGTAATTAAAACCGCAAACTTCATTTCATCAATGCTTTTGCCAATGCTAATAATAGGAGTGCTTTTAGAGCTCTTTTGGTTTGCGGGTGTTGGAAATATTGTAATTTATATTTACGTTGGCATTTATGCGGTATCAGTAATTTGTTCGCTTGTGACTCTGCCAGTTGAATTTAATGCTTCCTCGCGTGCAAAGAAAATATTGTATGAAATGGGGTGCAACAGTCGTGAAGAAAGTGAGGGTGTAGATAGAGTGCTGAACGCTGCCGCAATGACATACGTTGCTTCACTTCTTGTATCGCTTGCCTTCTTTATGAGAATGCTCTTCCTTCTATTGTCAATCACTCGCGATAGATAAAATGCCTTCAATAAATCATATGCTATTTTTATGCTACTAAAAAACATCTCAATAAATTCGCATCGTTTGCAAATCTAAAGAAATTAACGATAAACCTTAGGCAGTATTGTACTCATAAAAAAATCCACGACAAATGCGTGGTTTTTTTATTTTTAGTTGAATTTTACACTATCTTGAATATATTTTGCAAGTTCATCAATATTTAATCTGATTTGTTCCATGCTGTCGCGGTTACGAATTGTAACGGTGTTATTTTCAAGTGTGTCAAAATCTATTGTTACACAGAAAGGTGTTCCTATTTCGTCCTGACGGCGATAACGTTTCCCGATAGAGCCAGCTTCATCATAGTCGCACATGAATTCTTTGCTTAACATGCTATAAACTTCTTTTGCTTTTTCAGAAAGATTCTTTTGAAGTGGAAGAATTGCAACCTTGTATGGTGCAAGTGCAGGAAGTATGTGCATTACAACGCGAGTCTCACCATTTTCAAGCTCTTCTTCATCATATGCTTCACAAAGAAGTGCAAGGGTGAGTCTGTCAGCACCGATAGAATACTCAATAACAGTTGGAAGATATTTTTCGTTTGTTATAGGGTCAAGATAATTCATGTTTTTGCCACTGAACTCTTGGTGACGAGATAAGTCCCAAGTCCCGCGGTGGTGAATTCCATTAAGCTCTTGCCAGCCCATTGGAAATAAATATTGAATATCACATGCGGCTTTTGCATAGTGGGCGAGTTTGTCGTGGTCGTGGTATCTTAAATGGTCAGAAGCAAGCCCTAAGTCCTCAACAAAATTTAATGCACGATTTTTGTAATCATTATAAATGTCCATGCTGTCACTATCTTTGCAGAACTTTTGAAGCTCCATTTGTTCAAATTCTATTGTTCTAAAAAGAAAGTTGCCTGGTGTGATTTCATTTCTGAATGATTTTCCTATTTGAGCAATTGCAAAAGGTACTTTCGCACGGGTGGTCCTTTGAACATTTAAAAAGTTCACATATTCGCCTTGACATGTCTCTGGTCTGAGATAAACAACATCACTTGCGTCACCAGTCATAGCACGAGAGGTGGTGAACATTGGATTAAATTTTCTAATAGCTGTGAAATCTCTCTTTCCACAAACAGGGCATTTTACGTCATGCTCTTCAATATATGCTTCCATTTCTTCGTTAGTCATGCCTTCTGCAGAGATTTTGCCTTTGCTGTGCGCTTCAATTAAAGTGTCAGCGCGGTGTCTTGTTTTACAATTTTTACAGTCCATTTTAGGGTCGCCAAAACTTTCAACGTGACCAGAAGCCTGCCAAACAGTAGGGTTCATAAGAATTGCTGCGTCAACTCCATAAGTTGTTGGGTCTTCTTGAACAAATCTTTTCCACCATGCTCTTTTAATGTTGTTTTTGAATTCTACACCAATAGGTCCGAAGTCCCAAGTGTTTGCAAATCCACCATAAATTTCACTTCCTGGGAAGATAAATCCGCGAGATTTACAAAGGTTGACAATTTTGTCCATAGTTACTTTTTTATCCATAATTTACTCCTTTTTATTGTTTTTTAAGCGTTTTTTGATGTATTTTTTAGCATTTTTGCAGTAAAAACAAAAAATCCCTACTGCTAACTAAGCAATAGGGGCGAGAGGATGCCTCACGCTGTTCCACCCTAATTCATAACTTAGACTTCAAATAAACTTCGCATTTCTTCATTTATTTTCAGTTTTAAGTCACCTTCATTATGTCTTTACGCCGACACGCGTTAAGTTCGGGAGTTGCCAATTCCGTCATCACTATAAAAGTATTGTATTCATTTTTTGAACTTTTGTCAACTATTTACTTTATTATTTCAAAATCATTGTAATCATTTATATTTTGATACTTAGGGTCATAATTTGTCTTAATTGTATCATTTGCTTCTTGTTTTTCTTTAAATTCGGCACGCTTTGCCTTTTTATCCATAGAACCTGCCACACTAAAAACAGTGATTAATGTTATTAATGGAGGAGGCAGGGCAATCCCCAGTGCTGTTCCGAGAGTTTTAAGAATGTGTGCATCGTAAAAATTGTTGTATTTTTCCTTTTCTTCGGCTGATGCATAATTATCAAAATAGTCATTTTTATCTTTGAGATTTTCGGTAAGAGAATCGTGTTCGTTTTGAGTAATACTTCCATTATTTAAAGATTCATCATATTCAGCAGTTTTTTCTTCAACATATTCATAATAATTTGTTTCAGAATGTAAAAAATCGTCAGCTATTTTGTTGCCAATATGAGAAACGGTTATTGTGCTTGCTCCGGTAAGTAATATACTAGCAAAAAGAACGCCCATTAATATTGAAGGGCTATCAAGTCGTTTAGCCCATTTTTTGTAATATGCTGATGATTTAAGTTGAGAAAGTGGTTTCATTTTTACTCCTAAATATATCTAATATATATATTAACATAAATACAGCGGATAGTCAATATTGAAATTTTAAAAACTATAATAATTAAACTTTACATATTGATTTTTTTGTGATAGAATAAGTCCTATAGGAGCATTTATCCCTTTTGGAGCGACTTAGTCGCTATGCGAACATTCGTTCAAATGTTCATACACTAAATGTTTGGTGGAGGAAAAATGATAAGAGAGTTTAAATCTTTAGATGGGATTTCTACGCTGAAGCTTGAATTTTCCAAAGTAGATTTATTGGGGACAGAAAATATTAAAGAAACGCTTTCTGATATAATTGACGGAAACATTTTCTATGCGAAAAAAGATATAAGCGTCTATGTTTCTAACGCAAGACAAAGGGAGAGTATTGACTCTAGACAAAGATTTAGTTTGAATGGCAAAGTATACCTATTGACAGAAGAAAAATATAAAGTTACCGAAATGGACGAAGAGGCTTATTCAAAAGTAATTCATTATACAGACGGGCAAGAGGCTCTCGTAAAGGGTGGAAGATTCGACCAAGATTACGAGCTTGAGGTGAAAGATTGGGATTTGTTTAAACCAATTGATACACCAAAAAAGTTTTCTACCATTACAAAAAATGTGTATTTCAAAACGCCTTGGGGTGAGCGTGTGTTTGCTCCAAAAGGTAGCAAAATTTGCATTGAATATGCTGAGACGCGTGACTTTTTCATTGTGACAAATTCACTTTTCAAAGTTGCCTATCAAAAAATGGGTGACACTTATAAATCTTTTGATTAAAAAATTAATAAAAGAACATAAAAAATATTCACCATTTGAAAGGTGGATATTTTGGGTATTATACCCTTTTTTATTATATGAAATATCTTTTTTTGTATACTTTTCAACGTATTCCTGAGGGCATTATGCCCTTTTTATTATGTGAAATAATTTTATTTTGAATATTTTTCGACATATTCTTGAGGGCATTATGCCCATTTTATTAAACAAATATTGTTATTTAGAATACTTTTCAACGTATTCTTGGTATGTGCCTGTAAAATCTATAATTTTATTTTCATCGACAATATCTATAATTCTGTTTGCAACAGTCTCAATAATTTCTTGGTCATGTGTTGCAAATAGAAGGTTGCCTCTGAAGTTTAACATTCCTTTATTGAGGGCAGTGATAGATTCAAGGTCGAGGTGGTTTGTTGGCTCGTCGAGGAGAACGAGGTTGCCTTGTTCAAGCATCATTTTTGCGAGCATACAGCGTACGCGTTCACCACCAGAAAGCACGTTTGCAGGCTTGAGGTTTTCTTCGCCAGTGAAGAGCATTCTTCCAAGCCAACTTCTTATATATGTTTCGTTTTGGTCAGTTGAAAATTGTCTGAGCCAGTCAACAATTGAAGATGTATTTCCTTCAAAATATTCATTGTTATTTTGAGGTAAATTTGTCATTTTTATTGTCTTTCCGACGAACACTTGACCGTGGTCTGGTTTTTCATTTCCGAGGATAATATTGAATAAAGTGGTTAAAATTTGGCTATTTTTTGCAAAAAAAGCCACTTTTTGCCCCTTTTCTATGTTAAAACTGAGATTTTTGAACATTCCAGACTTGGTAAGGTGGTCAACTTTCAAAATTTCTTTTCCAATCTCTTGAGTGTATTCAAAGTTGATATAAGGATACTTCCTTGAAGAAGGTTTAATGTCTTCAATAGTAAGTCTTTCGAGTTCACGTTTACGGCTTGTAGCCTGCTTTGATTTTGAGGCATTTGCAGAGAAACGGGCAATGAATTCTTTAAGTTCTTTGGCGCGTTGTTCTGCCTTTTTATTTTGGTCTTTCATCTGTCTTAAAATAAGTTGACTTGACTCATACCAGAAATCGTAGTTTCCGATGAACATGTTGATTTTGCCATAGTCAACGTCGCAAATGTGAGTGCAGACTTTGTTTAAAAAGTGACGGTTGTGGGATACGATAATGACAATGTTTTCAAAGTCTAAGAGATACTCTTCAAGCCAGCGAGAGGTTTTAAAGTCGAGGTTGTTTGTAGGTTCGTCCAAGATAAGAATATCAGGATTTCCAAAAAGTGCTTGAGCAAGCAAAATTTTAACTTTGACTTTTGCGTCAAGACTTCCCATTGTCTGTTCAAAGAGAGCCTCTTCAATTCCTAAGTTTTGAAGTAAACTTTTTGCTTCGCTTTCAGCTTCCCAGCCACCAAGCTCAGCAAATTCAGTTTCAAGTTCTCCTGCGCGAATTCCGTCAGCTTCGGTAAAGTCCTCTTTCATATAGAGTTCATCTTTTTCCTTTTGAACCTGCATAAGTCTTTTGTGGCCAAGTAGGACGGTGTTTAAAACTGTTTCATTGTCGTATGCGTTTTGGTTTTGGGCAAGAACAGACATGCGTTCACCAGGCGTGATAAAAATTTCACCGGTGTTAGGTTCGATTTCCCCAGTGATTATTTTGAGAAGGGTGGATTTTCCAGCGCCATTTGCGCCGATAACTCCATAACAATTACCTTTTGTAAATTTAAGGTTAACGTCTTTATAAAGCACTCGTCCACCAAAGGCGAGTGAGATGTTTGATACTTGTAACATATTAACTCCTTAAAATTTAGTATAAGGTAAAAAATGGACAATGTCAATCTTTTTAAATAACCTAAAATTTTTTTTAAAACTTTTGGGTTTTTAAAGCTCTATTTTATCCGCAAAATAACTTCAAAATTATCATAATATTTTTGCGCATTATATTTATAATATAATTGTAATTAAAATATTTTAATTGATTGCCTAAAAATGCTACAAATTTATTTGCCTTTTTTAATAATAAAATTTATACTATAAATAGTACATTTTGATTTAACCAAAAAAAGAAATGAGGTGTCAAATGAGAAAAAAGAATAGCGAAAAGAAGAAAGACTCAAAGTTGAGGATTAAATGGAAAACCTGGATGACGGTTGTGACCGTTATTGCGGTTGTATTTTTAATCAGCGGAGCAACCGTGCTTGGCGTATATTTGTCAGGTGGTTTTAACGAAAAGGTTGTTTATCCAGAGAGCATTGAATTCGATTATGGAAATAACCGCTTTGTAAATAATCAACTTGAAGTAGAGGAAGACTTTACACTTACTATCACCACGCCAACGAATCAAGTCACTCGTGATACTTTGACATTGTCTTTTGCAGGTGATGGAATTATTGAATCGAGAGATGGCAAAATTTCAAATGGTTCTATCGAAGTCCCTCAAACTGTTACCATTGGCAGACCTTTCACTGTGCACCTTTTGACTAAAAACTTGGTTGATGAGAATGGGACGCCAGTTCTTGATTTAAATGGAAATTACATAGACTGGATTGCAGGCGGCATTTCAACACTTGTAGCTCAGTCGCAAAACATTCAAATTCCTTCAATAAGCGTTCGTATCGCAGTAGACGTTCCTGTCTATGACACTCAAACTATTATTTACAATTCTCTAGGTGAAGAGGTTACTCAGGTTGTTAAAAATGAAAGTTTTACTGTTAAGACAAAATTCTTGCCTGCAAACAGCGAATATATGTACAGTGATGACCTAAGTAGTAAGGCTGAAAACGAAAAACGCAAAAAGACCTCTTTCTATGAAGCAGTAAGCACAGAAAATCTTACAACTGTCTATGACAGCAAAACTGAAGTTCATTTTGTGGCAAAGAATGTCATTGATGACGGAATTACAATCAACAATTATACTTTTAAAAATGCAATCAGTCAGCTTAACTATGAGGCAGAAAATGAAGAGACGACAAATGGCGAACTTTATTATAACGATGCTTTGAGATATTTAAGTGACAATTCAAGCATAGCAAAACTTTCACGTGCGGTTGTTTCAATCGGAGATGAAAGTGTAGGCAACTTTACAGTTACAAAAGAAGGGCAAAACCTTTCAATGAAAGTGGAAGAGCCATTAAAGTTATATCTCAACAATTATCCTTATGAGGCACTCGCCGATTATCTTGGTATAAATATCTATTCAACCTCAGGAAGAATTCTTGATAACCTTCTTCCAAACATAGTTTTAAGTTTTGATTATAACGGCAAAGACCCAACACTCGGTGATGACAAAATACTTGAAATCAGCGGTGGAGAGGTGATTGACTTTGAAGGCACGCGTTACTATAAACCTTTCTCAGAGGGAATAAACAACTTCCGCTATTCTTACTGGAACATTTCAGCTAAGGAAGAGGGGGATGTAACAGTATTTATTTCACTTCTTTTGAATGATGACACAACTCTTTTTGAGCAGGTGGCTGGCACTCCATTTAGAAGAAATGTTAGACTAACAATAAAAAAACATGAGGAGCTTCCTCCAGTTTGGCTTGACCAAACTAGAGAAGATGTACTTCTTGACTATACTGTTGTAGAAGGTGTAAGCACGTTGGCTCCTAAGACAATCGACCTTGGAAGCAAGGTGGAAGTCCCAAGCGAGAATATTTACAAAGATTACGTATTCTTTGCTTGGTTTGGAAATGGACAAATTGAAGACTACACTGAGAAAGCAAATTCTATTCTAAGAAATGGTTATATTAGAGAAAGGTCAAAAATTTATGAAACAACAAGTGGAAGGCTTACACTTTTCGCACTTGACGGAACGAGCATAACTCTATATGATACGGGTGAATTTTCAATTTATGTTGCCACTATCAGACCAGAACTTACTGATGACGGCTATTATCAAATCGTTGAACTAGCAAGTGGGTCAAAAAGTGTTGTTGTAAAAAAATCACTTTACACAGACTCAGTAGAGGAGTTTACACTTGATGTTGCAGATTTCCCTTCGATGGGAGCAAATGAAATCAGCATAAATCAGGGCAGTGAATCAACCTTTGGAATAAGTTTCATTGTTGGTGCAACATCTGTACCAGTTTTCAAAGATGAATTCCAAAAAGGATTTATGACTCCAAAAATTTTGGATATTGCAGGAAACGATATTACAGATTACTTCAACTTTAATGAAGGCACTCTTACTACTGGTGACGAATCCGAAAATGCAACTTTAGAATATAGAGTAAGCGCAAAACCTTCTGTTCAACTTGAACAAACATTAGGTGTTTATCTTGGTTATGTTGCACTTAATTATAATAACGGCGAAAATGACATTACTTGGGAAATGCCTCTAGGAAGCGACCAAAGAATAAATGTTTATAAACCACAAGCTTCACTTATTGAACTTAGTGACAATGAGATTAAAAATGCTTTGCTTGGTGGCGGAGATATAGAAGTTGAACAATACTTAACTTCGGCCGGCGTATTTAATACAACGATAGTTGTTTCACTTCCAAATGGTAATGAAAGAAGATTCTCAAATGTTAGCGATTTTGTAAATGCTTTTGTAGGGGTTGATGGTGCTCTTATAAAAATTACCGACCAAAAATCCAAAACAGACACTTTGACTGGGCAATGGAATTTTGTTATAAGCGGAGATGAGACAGGCGCTATTGAACTCTCTTCTGATGGCAAGTCATTTACATTTAAGAATACCGATTCTGAAGATTTTGTTCCCGTTTCACTTCTTCTTCAAAGTACAGACGGAAACGCAACCGTAAAGGGGAATAATAACCAAAATCTCGTTATAAACTTTAAAGTAAATTCAACTGGAATTACAAAAATAGCGTATGATAACGAAACATTAAAAACATATAATTCAATCCTTTCAGCACCAACTGAAGAGACAGCAAAAGCTGTTGTAAGTAAATATGGCGCAAAAGGAAATGGCTCAGAGGTTATCACCTTAAAGAGTTTAATTAATTTCTATTGCATGGATAATAGTGGCAATGATATGGAATATACAAGAGTTTCATTTAAATTCAATCCACAATATTATTCAAGTGCAAATCTTTCAGATACTCAAATTGTTGACCTTTATGGCCCAGACGGCATGCTTACGCTCTATAATGGCGACAATGTTTTGAGCTTTAGCGGAGATTATTCTGCTGAGAATATTAGAAGTACTCTTGCTTCAGCAATAATTTCAAATATTAAAATCAACAAAAACTTTGCTTCTTATCATACTGTTCAACTTATGGTTACAGATGAAAGTGGTGCAGTAAATACAAGCTTTGACCTTGAACTTCGTCCAAATTATGTAGTAACTAGAGAAAATTATTCTCAATATGCTGGCTCAAACTTTAGGCTTGCAAACACTGTTTCAAACCTAAATTTAGATGGCATACAAGATAGAATTGATACTCTATTCGACCCAAATGCAACTTATTATGTAGTGCTTGATAATATTGCTGGAAGTTATAAACTTGTTAAAAGCACGCAAGCAGTTATTGGAGCTATAGGAACATACAATCCTGGCAGTTCAACAATTACATTTGCAGACTTCTGGGATACTGAGCAAAAGATTTTCACAGTTCAATTCCAACCAGAAGGAGAAAACACATTTGCTCTTAATCATTCAATAACCTTTACAATCAACCGCGACCTCGTGGTAACAGACGAAAAGGGTGTGTTCTTCGTACTTGGTCAAGCAATGGAAATTTCTGACTTTGCAAAGATTACAAGACATGACGGAAGTCCAATAAACAACTTGAGCGTATCTTATACCTTTGAAGATTATCTTATGATGAATGGCTCAAGAGTTGTAAGAAAGGAAGACAGTGATTTCTTCTTTGATTATAATCAGATTTCACTCCAAACAAAACTTACAATTTCAAATGGAAACACTATATTTGATGAATTTAATGTTACAATTAAACTTTATGACACAGATGACGTTTACAATTTCCTTGCAAGTAAATTTACAATTGACACAAACAATGAGAGCATGAAAGGTCTTTCAGCTCGCAGCCAAATTGTCAATAATGGAAAAGAAGATGTAAATTATATTGTTTTCCCAGCAAACGTTGGTGCAAGCTGGAATGTTGCAAACATTGACGATTACAAACTTCAACCAATGATGGTTGACCATGACAACAATAAACTGCAGAACTTCTATGAAGTTGTAAATACTCGCATCACATTCAAAATGCAAAATCTTCACATTCTTCTCACTGGCTTAAATGATAATACAAGATATATAGCTGTCAGACTTCAAGCAAACAATGTTGTACTTGCGACAATGAATATTCCTGTCATCATTTCTCAAATTGGATTTGACAGTGTTGTTTATGAAAATGGAGAAATTGCTGATAATAGAGTTCTTGAAACAGCGCTCACTCGTCCTGAAACATTGATAGCAAATGGTATCTATAATGAGATTACAGCTGGTCAACTTTCAGAAATATTGACTCAATATGATATGTCAGTTTATAGAAAAGAAAGTGAAAATAATGGAAGTGGCGAGGCCGAAGTTATTTGGAATGGAAATATAGAGAAGGGCGGTCTTTACATGCTTAAAGACTTCACTCCTTCATTTGAGACATATCTTCTTGACAATAACTATGATAATTATGCAGGTTTAGTAAAGACAAGACAAGTTACTAGAGAAAATGCAAGTCTTTTACTTAACCACTTAAATGATAACGTATCGGACGCTTATATCGCATTTATTTTTACAATTAATAAGAGTGGAAGTGGCAACAGCCAATCATTCTATTATGTATTGAAAGTTAAACCTGATGTTAAAGTGGAAAATTCTCTTTATGCTTATAATGGCAATGTTGAATACATTAAAGGTCAAAGCGATTATAATAATGAAATTGACCTCGAAGCACTTTTCAATAATACGACATTAAATGAAGGGTTAAAGAGATTTATGGTAAGTAAAACTCTTACCATGCAGAGCAGTTATGAACTTGAACTTAACGTAACGACAAGAAGTAGCATAAGATTCACTTTTGGTGAAGATGAGATTTTAAGAAGTTATGGAGTGGGAACAGTTACTGTTGACTTAAATGATTATTTTAAAGGTGCACTAGTAGACGGCGCTGAAATTGAGATTACTATCATTGAAGGCGATGCTACAATCAGCTACAAAGGCGTTAAAGTATTCAAAACACTTAAGTTTACAAATAAAGTCACATCAGTTGTGGTAGGTGAAAAGACTTACACAACTCAAGACGCCTGGAAAGATACAATTGCTCTATCATTCTCAGACGATGGAAGAAAACTTATCTATAGACCTCTTATTACAAATAGAATTACATTTACAATTGAGCGAAGCTATATAGGTGGCGGTGAAGATGACCTCGCGGTCATTGGTGGAGTTCAAACCTTTACATTTATTCTCAATGATGACGAAGAAATTCTTGCAGTCAACTTTGGAAATGAAGAAAGTACAGACTATGTAGTTGAAATCAAAAATGGTAGCATTTCAAGTTATGAAATGAATATAAACCTTATCAAGAAAGAAATGTCTGGCTCTACAATCGGAATTACTATTTACGATAGACTTAACATAAGTCTTATTAGTGGAGGCGAAAATGTAGCTGGATATACTTATGACAATTCTAGGGAGAGTCAGGGTAAATTTACTCTCAATCTTAAAAATTATATCAATTCTGACAAAAAAGTAGTGTTTGCAGTGTATACAGCTCAAGGCTATCTTGCAACTCTTACTTTTGAACTTAAAGCAAATGTTACTTATTATCCAAATGAAAGTACAACTACTCTCGAAGGTGGAAAAGATTATATCTTAAATACACAAGAATTTATGAAGCTTACTGTTCCTTCTAAAACTGAAGAGGGAAGAGAGGAAATTCTTACAAGTGGACACTTTAATATAACCGATGTAACAATCTCTGGCACTGGCAAAGACTTTGTCAAGATTAGCGGAAATAATATGGAAATTGCCGACCTTATTTCAGATAAAGAGGTTACAATTACTTATACAGTTACATTCACTTCTCTTGCTTCTGAATTTGGAATTGAAGATTTGACATTCATTTTCTCTCAAACTTATGTTTTGAAACAAAATGTCAGTGCAAAGACTTCTGTCGCATCTTCAGTAGAAACAATCGCAGGACAAAATCATGTTATTGATACAACAAGTCTTTATAATATGATTACAGGAGAAAGTCTGCGCGATGACACCAAAATAAAAATTGAAGCTTCATCTTCAAGCCCAGCTTTTGGTGGAATTACAGATAATATTATATCGACAAACTATATTGCAAGCAGTGTAATGCTTGAACTTACATTAAACGTTTCAATTTCAAACGATGATAAGACTTGGCAAAACTTTGCACTTTCTTATTCATTCGCAGTTTTACCTGCAGTAAAATTTGAGACAAATTATCCAATTCCAAACTCAAATGGAGAAATGGAATTTGAATATATTGAAAACGATTCAACTTTTGCAAACATTTTGACAAATTTCTTGTCAAATAATGCAATCTTTAGCGATAAGGCTCGTATTGAAGCATTTGAAGCAGTAACTGATAATGGAAAGGTAAGTTATCAAACCACTTCATCACCAATCACTGCTGAAAACTTAAGTATACTTGTTAACTCAAGAACAAACGCAACAGTGCTGGCTGATGGAAGAATTATTGGCGACAATGAACAAATTCCAAATGGAGCAGAAGTCAAATTCTCTCGCGGTTCAACCAGTGGAAATGACGCAGTTGTAGAACTTGGAATTACTTACAAAGCGGTTTATATTACCTATAAAATCAAGATTATTAGCAATTCAATTACGCTTACTCCTCAATCGGTAACAAACTATAGCCTCTCTGGTTCTTACACAGCTGAGGGCGGAAATGACACAGTATCTTATGAAAAGATATATATAGATAAGACTTCATCAAACAATATATTTGCTGGTGAAAGACTTGTTTATGCTCAGCTTAGCGATGTTATGGCAACTTATGCTAATGAATACTATTTCGTATTTAGAAAGGTTGTCGAAAGTGAAATTAATGGCGACCAAGAAAGTGATGTCTACAATTATTACGCTTCTTATCCAATTTACATTGCTTCAAGTGACCAAAGTAATACTCGTTATTATGACCTTGGAATTTCATTTGCAGGCAAGGAGTTTGTAGGTGCTTATGAAGCCTCATTATTTGAAAAGAGACAAATAAGCATCAATGGAGAAGAAAGGCAATTAAAAATTAAAGAAATAATTGTTTCAGAAAATGAACAACAAGTTGTTGAAAGTGACATTACATCAGAAGATAAACTTCCAGCAAACTTAGCTTATACTTTATTTAAACTTGATGAAGAAAAGCCTATTGTTAAACTTGCAAATAGACTTCAACTCATCTATGGTGTTGACGAGCAGGGAGAAGATATTCTTGTAGATTATGAAAAATATTCTTACTTAGGCGAGTCACTTATTAAAGAGTTCAATCTTACTAAGGCAAACACAGTTCTCAACGAAATAAGAAAAGAGCCGGTTCAAATTACTCTTTCAAGAAATGACGGTTCTGGCAAAAGCCATAACTTTAGTGTAAACTATTATTATATGGCAAGCATTGATGTCGATGTGGAAGAAAAGGCGACAACCCTTGCAAATACTGTACCAGTTGAAGTTAACAAAGAAGAGTCAAGTATAAATTCTCTTCTTGGAATCAAGCATCCTACAACAGGAAGAATAATTTCAGCTTCTGATTTTACAATGGGTGATAGACTTACTTTCAATATAATCTATTCTTCTGTTGAGACTTTAAGGGGAGAAAATTCCTCTGTTGACGAAAATTATAGAGATATAGTTGATTCATACTACACGAAATTGAAAATTAATTCTTTCAATCGCTATGTAGATGATAAAGGTATTGCTCCTACAGATGGTAAAAATATTTACCTATATAGAAGTGCGATAAGCAATTCAAGTGATTGCGTTTATGATTACAGTATAATGCCATTTGGTGCAAAAAACCTTGGTGATTATGTACTTGGTGAAATTGTTTATAGCGTAGGTGAATTTGAACTTAAATTCTATGTAGTATTCCATATCAGTCCAGACTATGTTGTTAAATTTAAGGGCAATGTTGAAAATTCAGTTACAGAAGCAGATGGTGCAATAATTTCAAACTTTGGTGATAACCTTATTGAAACTATTGCTGAAACAAAACTTGATAATGGAAGTATTGTATATGAAGATTTCATCTTGACTGGTGAAAAGGGTGTTGTTTCAATAATTCATGATAACAGTACTGGCGAGAAGTATGAACAGGCAGTAAGAAACTTTAAGCTTTATATGCCTCTTAATACTATTGTTGAATCAAGAACATATAATAAGCAGGATAATATAGAACAAAAGATATTCTATGATAATAATACTGCTGTAAACGCGAATTGGGAATACAACGAAGAGACTTTAAGCTATGATTATAAACTTGCTCAAGTATCTCCATATACCGATGTGACATTCACAAAAGTCAAAGAAGTAATTTTCGCAGAACAATACTATATGATTGAAGGCGTTGACCCTTACTATTATACTTACAGATTGTATTTCAAACTGGCGGTTACAAAGGGCACACCAAGAATCTTAGGAAGTATGTCAATTGTCGAAGATGAACTATTCGATTTTGGTGTTCAATATCAACAAGTGACAATGAATTCAGCGGGAAAACGTCAAGAAGATAGCAAAAATATTTATACTTACAATATGAATGCATCTTCTCTTCGTACGCCAGCTTCAACAGATGGAAATGTGAAACTTCTTAACTTCACAGGTATTGAAGCATGGGAATTTGACCTTGATTATACTAACGAACATGTAAATGCAGTATTGAACTTGCCTTCAATCCTTGATTATAATACCGATGAAAAAACGGAAAATAAACAGGTTTATAAACCTGGTGCAACCGAGATTGATAATGGAGAATATGAGGAGGGTACAGGAAGAACCGGTCACATTGAAGTGCTTGACGGTGAGGAATACTTCAGTTATCCATCACTTGATTACATTTCAATTGATAGCGTTGCATTGTATGACCCTAACACTGACACAATTTTAAGTGAAGTACTTACAAATGGTGGAGAGAAGGGCATCGCGTCTCCAAGAGAAGACGCAAATTCATCTTCTTGGGTATTTGCAACAAACGGAGCTGATAAATTTGGAAGAATTGTAACAGAAACGGTTGGCGATGAAACAGAGACAGAAGAGCCTGTTACTATTGAAAGTGGCAACAGAGTTAGAGGTGTCTATGGCATGAAAGAAGATGGCAAGACTTATAATGACAATCTTTGGAAGATGCCAAGACTAAAAGAGTCTTCAATATTCAATGGTGCACCATCAGTCAAATTAAGACTTGTTGTAACTCTTAAATATTATGACGAAAAGAGCGGAATTACCGAATTTTGTGATTGTCCAGTTGAAATAACTGTAGTCAAGAAGGCAAATGTTGTTTCAGGTGATGATAGAGTTGTTAGAGATGGTCAAACTTTTGCAGTTGAAGATAAATTAATTATTCCAGAAACACTTGAAGATGACGTAAGAATAACAAAATATCTTAACGATACGCTCGAAGTGCTTGTTCCAGCAAATCAAACAATAAGCGTTGATATTGAATTGACAAGACCAGGCCGCGAAGAGCCATTTACAGGCAGAATATCTCTTCCTGAGTCGGGCATTGCAGCTAGCTATGCAAGAACGTCTTATGTATCAATTTCAAATGTACTTGGAATAACAGTAGCGCAGGGAGATACACTTAGAATTACAAATGTGTCAAACAATTCAACAGAATTCTACTATATTACAAATAGCGGTGAAAACAATGCTATTGTAAATAACAAAATTCTTGGAAGCGAAATTGCTGACAAACACTTTACTATTTCACAAATATTCAATGACGTTGTATATGTTGAAAATGCTTCGCTTTTAGGCTCTAGTGCAAGTTATGGCATTACCAAATCTTATATTGCTCTTTGCCAATATACTGCTACAGAAAAAGATTCTGAGGGCAATGATGTACTTATTGATAATCATGAATATGCTTATCAAGTAAATGCTCCATATGTTGTTACAGGTTATATCTACAAGCTTGAAAGAAATTACAATTATGAAATCGGCTTTGAAATTGAAACTACTTTTGAAAATGGACAATGGACAAAGGCAGAACTTTCAAATTGGGAAACAGCTTATAATCTCATTTTAGGCGAAACTAAGAATGGTGGAGGAATATCTAACGGTCAAATTGATGTAGACTTCAAGATTACTAGAGATAACTTCAACTACTTTAGATTCTCAAGTGCAACAGCTGGCGTGGGAGAAACAAGCGTTGGTAAGGCGATTGTCAACTCTGACGGTAGCATTCAGCTTGACCCAAGCTTTACAAAAGACCAGTATATGAAACTTGTGCTCGAACTTGCTGTTTCTGGCGCGGACAGAGATATAACAAATGACAGCGATGCAACTTATCTCAGACTTGATACTTTAAATCTTGGTGTAAAATCATAAAACAAAAATCATACTATTAAAAGGAGCGAAAATGTTTGGCGAGATTTTAAAATATGTTATTACCATCGGTGCAGGCATAAACTTTTTGCTCCTAATAGGTATGGTTTTCCTTGAAAGAAGAAAGCCCGATAATATAATTGCATGGCTTACCATTTTGACTTTCTTGCCAATTGTTGGTTTTGTGCTTTATGTTATATTCGGAAGTGGTCTCAGCGTGAGAACGAGACGAATGATTAAAAAGAAATCAATTTCAGAACGAGACATCATAAGAAATATTGATGGAATCCAAACCATTGAGCAGGCGAGGCTTGATGGAATACTAAAAGCAGACCGCGAATTAGTCTCGCTATGCTATTCTTTTGGAGCTTATCCATTACCAAGAAACAATATAAAAGTTTATACAAGCGGTGACGAAAAGATTAAAGCATTGAAACAAGACCTTTTGAGTGCGAAATCTTCAATTAATATTGAATATTATATCTTTGCTAATGATAGAGTGGGCAAAGAAATTATGGAAATTCTTTGTCAAAAAGCAAGAGAAGGGCTTGATGTAAGGTTAATATATGACGCTATAGGTTCTCGTAAGGCTCCAAGACGCTTTTTTAGACAACTTGAGAAAGCGGGTGGACAAGTTGGTGAATTCTTTCCTCCTTTTATGAGTATAAGACTTATAAATTTAAAAATAAACTACCGCAACCACAGGAAAGTGGTGGTAATTGATGGGAAGATTGGTTATACTGGTGGAGTTAATATTAGAGACGACCACATGAGTCGCGACAAAAAACTTAGACCTTGGCGAGATACGCATATCAGGCTAGAGGGCAGTGGGGTGTATGGACTTCAAAATATATTTCTAGATGATTGGAGATATTGCAAGAATGACAACACTCCTCCGCGATTATATCTAGAAAATGGTTTTTTCCCTAGTCCAAAAATCTGCGGAGATGCAACAGTTCAAATATTGTCGTCTGGACCAGATAGTCAAATAAAACAGATTCGAGAAACTTTTGTTAAAATGATTACCTCAGCAAAGGAGAGAGTCTATATTCAAACTCCATACTTCATACCCGATGATGTATTCTTCTCGGCGCTGAGAATTGCAGTCAAGAGTGGTGTAGACGTGCGTATAATGGTGCCAAAAGTGCCAGATAAAAGGGCGGTATATTTCGCAACAACATCGTACTTAAAAGAGATGTCTGAAATGGGAATAAAAACCTATCTCTATAATGGATTTTTACATAGCAAAGTTATGATAGTAGATAATAATCTACTTTCCATTGGAACATGTAATATGGATAATAGGTCGTTTGGCTTAAATTTTGAAAATACCGTTTTGATATATTCAGAAATGCTAAACAAACAGCATCAAGAAATCTTTAAAAAAGATATAGAAAACTCATATGAAGTCAACATAAACTACTTTCAAAAAAAGAATTCGCTTACAAAAATGTTGCAGGCGATTTTCAGATTGTTGTCTTCATTATTCTAAAAATACAAAAAAAGACGTAATTTTGATGAAAATTACGTCTTTTTTATTAAATTATCTTTAATTTATGCGTTTGGCGTTCTTCCAAGCTCAGTATTATCTTTGGTTCTTGATTTCAAAGCTTTAATTGGATTTTCTTTGTCTTGAACACGATAATCCTCGCCAAATTTTTTAATATGATTTTCAATTACAATGTGAGAAGGTGCCTTGTCTGCGTTTTTGATATATTTCTTTTGATAAATAAAGAAGTCGCTGTTCGCTGGCAATTTTTTGACATTTATATAACTCTCTCGATTTCCAGTATTATTGACAGTTTTTGCAATGATTTCTCTTATATAATCCTTTTGAGGTCTGAATTTTAAAAGCTCTGGGAATTCACCTTTTGGCATAACATCTTGCCAGTCTTTCTTTTCATATTTTCTAAGAAGTGCGAGTGCCTCATGCAGGTGAGCAAGCTCTTGTTCATAACAAAGTGACCAAATCTCTTTTATATATGGGTCTACCTCATCATTGAGCATTGAATAGTAGAGATAGCATTCGACATATTCGTGCATAAGCATATCAACAAATGGAGACGCTGTTGGGTCTATCAAAGAACCATATTGAGTGACATGTTCTTCTTCAACCATAGCAATCTCACTATAAATTTCACGACCCACTTTATGCTTGTAGAAAGCTCCAAGATTCATATAATAATTCATTGTTTGTTGTTCTGCTGCTGTGATGATTGAGACGTCACATAATGCATATGGGTCAGCAGTTTTGTTGTTTATTGGATATTTTACATTGTCAAAAGGGTGTCTAGCGTGAGCTACTGTAGGTCTAGCTGGCATAATTTCAGTATAGCTTCCAACATAGTTTTCAGCATGCTCTTTCATGTCTGTTTCTAGTAAATTTGCATAACGATAAAGATGGTCAAAGTCTTCAAGAAGCGCAAAGTCTAAAGCATTCTTAACATTTTTATCTATCTGCCTTTGGGCAAGAATTGCGGTAAGGTCTACAGCAAGCTGTTCATAACCTATAGTTGTCTCAAGAATATTTTCGTCTGCTGGTTTAAGCGCAGCAATCAACTTTTGCTGTTGTTGTTCGATACTGCGACAAAGCGCCACACGGCGTCTTATATCATTGTCAGGACAATGTCTATGAAAATGGTGTTTTGACCAAACGGCTTCATATTCTGTACCATTCATGAGAATGCATCTAACACGCGTGTAAGGGTCAACTTCATTTTTGTCATATGGCTTTGGTGCCATTGCTTTTAAACTTAGAATTGTGCTTTCAATTTTTTTTGGTTTTTCTAAAAACGGATTTAAACTCATATAATTCCTCCAGTATTATGATTACCATTTTAAAAGATAAAATACCAAATAAAGGAGGGAAAGATGAAAATTATTTTTTACAACAAATGTTGATAGCGAAAAAAAAGATGCAAAATTTGCACCTTTTTAAAATGTTTAAATTTAGTTTTGCTCCTTAAATAACTGGCGATTCTTATTGTGGAAGGTAACCGTTCATATCAAGCTCTTGATAACCGTTAAAACTTGGCATTGAAAGATTGCCAGTGTATTTAGTTACATTCAAGCTTTCTTTAACTGATATAGTAACATTTTCTTGAAGTGTTTCAACTTTATCAGCGTAAACGGTGAGTGTTGCACTGAAGTTTGCTGCAAAACCTTCAAGCTCATTGTCATTAAATACAATATATACAGTAATGTCATCTAAGTTGTCGATTGAAAGCATGCTCATATCAGGATTTTCGCTAATGCTAGCGTTAAGAGCAGATTTTACATATTCGCCATTAATTGTAATTTTAAGTTTTGTTGTTTTTCCGTTTACATATTTTTCAATTAGAATATCTTCACCCCAAGTTGACTCATCAGGGAATAACTCTAAAATTGATGAAAAATCAGTTGTTGTTTCAATTGATTCGAGAGGGTATTCGCTCTTTATTCCGTCTAATGCAATATAATATTTTGAGTTTTGTTCAGGATTTTTAATAATCTCAGAAGCGTCAATGTATGCTTTTGCATCATCAATATAAGCGTTTACATCATAAGTTGATTTTTGGTCACCCATAGGAATTTTAATTGTGTTTTTGCTTACAACTTGAACTTCATCACCTTTTTCAGTGCCGATATAAGTTAAGTTTTTAGTTTTAGTGTCAGATTTTAGACTGATTTTTAAACCTGAGAAATCAATTTCAGCTTCAGAAAGAATTCTCATGTTGTTTGCAAAACTACTAATGTCAGTATTGCAAGCTGAAAGTGTTTCAGAATAACTGCTTGTGCTTACTTCAGTGTAATTTCCTTTTACATCAACTTTACCAGCTGGTTCTTTGCTACCACACGCAGTAAGTACTAATGCGCAAGGAACAACAGCAAGACCAAGAGCTAAACATTTAATAGATTTTTTCATTGTTAATATCCTCCATTTTTTTACTAAAACTATTATAATCCTCTTGTTTCAAGTTTGTCAATAGATTTTGTAACAATCTTCAAAATTTTTATATGCCTTATTAATGTTTTGTGTTAACTTTTTATGACTTTAAACACCATGCTTTAGTTGTAAAAAGCAAGCATATATGTTATAATAAAGTTATGGAAAAGAGTGTTAAAAAGCCAGAGCTTCTTGCGCCGGCTGGTAATTATGAAAGCTTTATGTCTGCATTAAACAGTGGTGCAGATGCTATATATTTAGGGCTTGGGGATTTTAATGCACGAGGAAATATAGAAAACTTTAATAGTGAAAATCTTCGTAAAACGATAGAAAAAGCCCATCTTTTTGGTGTAAAAGTTTATTTAACCATAAATACGCTTGTGAAAAATGAGGAAATTGACGATATTTTAAATTTGGTTAGATTTGCTCTTAAAAGCAAAGTCGACGCTTTTATAATTCAAGACATCGGTCTTGCATATCTTTTATCTAAGAAATTTAAAGGCATTGAACTTCACGCTAGTACTCAAATGGGCATTCACAATCTTGAAGGTGTGAAATTTTTGGAACAACTTGGCTATTCAAGAGTTGTTCTTGCAAGAGAAACACCACTAAGCGAAATTAGAAGAATAAAAGAGGGAAGTAAAGTTGAAATTGAATATTTTATTCAAGGTGCGTTGTGCGTAGGTTTTTCTGGCAATTGTTATCTGTGCTCTCTACTTGCTGGTGCGAGTGGGAATCGTGGAAAATGTAAGCAGTTTTGTAGACTTCCGTTTAGGCTAGATGGAAAAGAAGGCTACTATCTAAGTACAAAAGATTTTTGTATGTTGCCTTCACTTAAAGAGCTTGTTGATAGTGGGGTGACAAGTTTAAAAATCGAAGGAAGAGCGAGAAGACCAGCCTATGTTGCATCAGCGGTGAATGTCTATCGAAAGGCTATTGATAAGGAATTTGACTATGATAAAAAAGACATAGAAAAACTCAAAAAGGTTTTCAATAGAGGAGATTTTATTGAGGGATATTTTAAAAACGAAAAAATAATTTATCCTTTTGCTCAAAATCATATGGGAGTTGAAATTGGTGAAATAATCAATTTTAAAAAGGGAAAAAGATTTAATGAAGCTACTTTAAAATCAAGTCATAATCTCATAAAAGGCGACACAATTAAATTATTTGAGGGTAAAAAAGAGGTTGCTGTTGTAAGCCCTGTTGATATAAAGACGATAGGAAAAGACTTGTATGTTTTTACCACGACTGCAAACTTAAAAAGGGGATTAAAAGCAAATCTTATTGTTGATAGTCAGCTTGAAAAAGAAGAACTTAGCAAAAAGAGGACATTAAATTTAACCGCTTTTGTAGAGGCATTTGAAGGAAAGCCAGCAAAACTTTCAGTAAGTGCAGAGGGGCAAAGTGTTACTGTAGAGGGATATGAAATTTTGCAAAAAGCAGAAAATCAGCCTCTTAGCGAAAACGACTGCCTTGTATCACTTTCAAAGTGCGGAGAGGAGTTTGTTCTTTGCAAATTTACCTTTAATTTAGGCAATGTCTTTTTGCGAAAAAGTGAACTTAATGAACTTCGTAGACGTGCAATAATTGCACTTAGAGAAAAGATTATTTTAAGCCGTGAAAAAGATGAAATTGCAGAAACTCAATTTGATAAAAAAGTGAAAGTAGAGGAAATAAAAAACAGCAAAAAAATACTATTTTTTAGTAGTTTGTTTGAGCTTGAAAATGCGGATAAAAACTATGATTATTTGGTATTTTCACCAGCAAAATATGACAAGCAAGAAATCTGCTATTTAGCCGAAAAAATAAAGGGAAAACGCCTCTTTCTTGACACGCCAGTTATTGCTAATAAAGAGGATGCTCAGTTTATAAAAGAAGTGCTTAAAGCATGTCCAAATTTGGGCATTTATGCGACAAATTATTATGCTTTAAATTTGGCTGATAAAGATAATACTATTGTTGGAAGTGAACTTAACATTTTTAATAATCTTTCTATTGAATTTTATAAAAATCTTGGCTACAACAAACTTGTTTTATCAAAAGAAGAATTTGATAAAAGCGAGCTTAATAGCTTGGGGTGTGAACTCTTTATTGATAGACGTCCGCCAAGACTTATTTATTTTAAGCATTGTCCAATAAAAGAGCATTTTGGGGGCAATTGTGGAGAGTGCAAGTATAAAGAAAGCCATATATATGAACTTAATGGTAAAAAATTAAAACTTAAACGTAAAAAAGTGGTAAATTGTCATTTCTATTTAGAGGGAACAGCCGATTTGTTATCTTATGCCCAAACTGGCTTTGGAGTAGTAGAAGAAATTTGACTTTTTGCACTCTGCCTATTGTAAAATATATAATTATATGATATTATTATATATATTAGCGGTTATATTCATTAGAGGTGGATATGGAAAAAGATAAGAATTTAAGTTTAAATTTAGAGGAAATAGATGGCTTTGTCAATGACACTCCTTTAACAAAATTATGTGATATTGATGGCATAGAAAATTTTGAAGAAATTATTTTGCCTAACGGTTTTACGCAAATTCCAGACTCTTTTTTTGAGGGGTTAAGTAATTTAAAAAGAGTTATCAATACTCAAAATATTAAATCAATTGGTAAATCTGCCTTTAAAGGAACATCAATTTCTGAAATTATTTTGCCAGAAGGTATTACTAAAATAGATAAATCCACTTTTTCTGGTTGCGTGTGTTTATCAAAAGTAACGCTGCCTAGCACAACTGAAGAAATAGGAAATGACGCTTTTAGAAATTGCGAAAGCTTGACGCAATTAATTTTGCCAAAGAATCTTAAAAAAATAGGATTTCAAGCGCTTATGGGATGTAATGGCATAAGAGAACTTGTCATGCCAGAGGGGCTTAAAACAATTGACAAACAAGCCTTTTCTTATTGTAAATCTCTTGAAAAAGTGGTGTTTAATAAATCTTTAAATTCGCTTGGTGAAATGTTGTTTCATGGTTGTGAAAATCTTAAAGAGGTTGTTCTCCCTAAAAATCTTGAAGTTTTGCCAGTTAGCACATTTTCTAATTGTCAAAACTTAGAAAGGATTGAATTGCCTGAAAATATGAAATTAATTGGATTTAATGCTTTTGGTGATTGCGAAAATTTGAGAGAAGTTAAATTTCCTAAAGGCTTACAAGAAATAGGAGGTTCGGCATTCTCTTTATGTGAAAATTTGACAAATATAGAAATTCCAGATGGTGTAACAAAGATTGGAGATTCTGCCTTTTCTCAGTGTGAAAGTTTGCAGAAAGTAATTCTGCCAAAAAGCCTTATTGGTCTTAATAGTAATACATTTCAAGGTTGCTATAGTTTAAAAGAAATTGTCCTCCCAGAGAATTTGTATGTAATTGGCGAAATGGTCTTTGATGAAACAGGCATTGAAAGTTTGATTATTCCTGATAAAATTACTTATTTAAGTCAACTTGGAACAATGCCAAATCTTAAATCTGTTAGACTGTCAAAAAATCTTAAGCATATAAAAGATTTTGCCTTTGCAGATTGTAAAAGCTTAATTGATATAGAAATACCCCAAAGTGTTGAGCATATTTCGCAATTTGCATTTGAAAATTGTCAAAGTTTAAGAGAAATAACAATTCCAGGAAGAGTAAACGAACTTGCGAAAAATACTTTTGACGGTTGTAAGAATTTAAGAAGAGTTAATCTTTCAAGTAATTTATCATACATCGGTCAAAATTGTTTTCTTGATTGCGAGAGCCTTTCAGAAATAGATATTCCTTCAAATGTTGAAATTATTGCCGATAGTTGTTTTAAAAACTGCTCTTCACTTGAAAGTGTTAAACTGCCTTTCGATTTAATTGACTTGCAGGAAGAGGCATTTGCAGGTTGCAAAAATCTTAAACAAATTATAGTGCCACATAAAATTGAGAAGATAAAGGAGAGAGTATTTGCTGACTGTCTCTCGCTTGAAAGTGTTAAATTGCCACAAGGCCTTGTTCATATTGCAGATGAAGCGTTTAGTGGTTGTCAAAATTTAAAGTCAGTAATTATTCCTGAAAAAGTTGATGTTATTGGCATGAAAGCGTTTAGTGGTTGCCATTCTCTTAAAGAGCTTACTTTGCCAGAAGGAATTACAAGTATATGCGCGGAAGCTTTTAATGCTTGCAGTTCACTTGAAAGTTTAAACTTGCCAAAATCACTTTATTTGATAGGTGAAGATGCTTTTAAAAACTGTCTTTCATTAAAGAAACTTTCTATTGAAGAGGCAATAATTCATAAAGGCCTTGATAGTATTGGTCCAAATATACAAGAAATTAAAATTGGAAAGAAGTGTGTTTGCGAAGATTCTGTTGCATTTAAAAATTTACATTATTTAGCGAAAAAAGATGGATATTTCTATCTTACAAAAGAAAAAATAAATGAAAATTCTATAGATTTAAGAGATTTTGTAAATGATAAAGACAACGCTATTGGACTAAAATTTCTTATGGAAAAGTGGGATAAAAGAGAACAAATAAGGAAAGATTTAGCAAATGGCGAAGGGGTAGAAGTTCTTTATAATTATCTATACAAAAATCTAACGAAAAGCAAATTTGACGCATTCCTAGAAGATAAAAATTTCAAGTTTTACAAACAAATTAAACTTGACACCTATCCACAAAATAAAGAATATTTTGCAAAATTTTATTGCGCACTTGGTGGTTTTAAAAATCCAATAACCAAAGAGCGTAAAACTAAAAGTGGGAATATAATAAATGTTACAGTTGATTATGCTCAGAAAATTGGCGAATTTTTTAAAGAGTTTTTACAAAAGGAAGAGTCTAAACTTTTTATAGAATTGTTGCCAAATATTGCTGATGATATTAATAGTCTTGAATTCAAACCAGAGCTTACTGATTTCATTCTTGAAGGCGATAATTTTATAGCAATGTTAAATGAAGAAAAAGAAAACCCTGGATTTATTTCAGATTGCTTCAATAGGTTTGAAGACTTTCAAGGTGTGAATAAATCTTATAAGGGAAGCCAAAGGCAACTCAAGCCAACGATAAAACAACTTAAAGCATATATTTTATCAGAAAAATTCAGTGGTGTAACAGAAGAAAATTCAGCTATTGCTTCAACTTTATCAAAATTTATGTTCGGTCAAGATGAATTTAATAAAGCATTAGCAATTGAAAAAGAAAGAGTTGAAAACAAGGTAGGAACAGATATTTTAAGTGAAAAATTTAATGAAACCGAAGTTTTCAAGAATATTGATAGTTTTTCATTAAAATTTCAAAAAGAATATAATGATTGTCTTAATAATTTGGTAGAATCGACAAAAAACTTCTCTTTTGAAATGCTTTCAAAAGACGACCCGCTTAATTTTGTACTTGGTAGATTATGCGATTGCTGTGCTCACCTTAGGGGTGCAGGCTATGGAATTATGCATGCAAGTATTGTTCATCCAGATGTTCAAACGCTGATTATTCGTGATGAAAAGGGTATTGCTGTTGCCAAATCAACATTGTATATTAATCGTGAAAAAGGCTATGGAATTTTCAATAATGTTGAGTTAAAAGAAAAACTTAACCAGCAAGATACCAATCAAATTTATGAAAAATATAAACTGGGAATTCATGCTTTCGTTGAAAAATATAACAAAGAAAATCCTGATAGACCATTGACAAAAATCAATGTTGGAATGAACAGAAATGGCTTGTATGAGCAAATCTCAGAATATAATAAGAAAGAAAAACATAATTTAAGCAATTTAGATTATGAGCGCTATGGAAATGAAATGTATCATTATAACGGAGACGCTAATGTTTGGCAAGTTATATTATGGGAAAGCGAAGAACATGAAAGAGTGTAGGAGAAGAGAATGGATAATCTAAAAAAAGAATATGAAGAGATTATTATAGAGATTGACAGTCTTTCTAAAAAGTTTGAGAAGCTTGAAAAAAAGACTGTCGAGCTTAAAGAGAGATATAAACATAATCCAAACGACAATGCTCTTATAACGGAGATTAAAGCGCATGAAGAGGAATATAAGACTGTCTACGAAAAACTTTTGTATCTTTCTATTCGTGCAAAACATTTAAAAGAAGATTTTGAGTAAAGGAGAAAAATGGAAGACTTTATTGCTGACGGACAGAACTTAATAAAGTATACTGGAAAAGAAAAAGAAGTGACTCTTTCAAGGCCACTTGCTTTTGTTGGCAAAAAGGCCTTCTATAAACAACAATTTGAAAGAGTAATCTTTCAAGACATAAAGGAAATTGGAGATTTCGCCTTTGCCGAAGATGAAAAATTAAATTATGTAAAATTAAATAATGGAATTCAGAAAATAGGGAATTATGCTTTCTTCTATTGTGGCAACTTAAAATCTATCGAACTTCCTAAATCAATTCTTGAACTTGGCGTCAATGCTTTTGCTTCATCAGGAATAACCAAAATTAAATTGCCGACAAAATTAAAAGAAATAAAAAATGAAACATTTAGCGAATGTGAAAACCTTGAACAAATAAATTTTGGCAAAAATATCAAAAGCATTGGAGAGAGGGCTTTTCTAAATTGCAAAAAATTAGAAGAATTGCCTCTTTTAAAAAATGTTTCTTATATAGGGGCATCTGCATTTGAGGGAAGTGGTTTAAAAAATATTAAATTGCCTAATCTAGAAAATATTTGTGAAAGAACTTTTAAGGGCACTATGCTTACAAGCGTAACTATTCCAAATAGCGTATCAAAAATCAAAACAGGTGCTTTTTCTGGGTGTGAACTACTTGAAGTAGCTGTATTGCCAGACAAAATACAAGATATTGCCCCAAGTATTTTTGAAGGCTGTAAAAATTTAAAAGAAATAACAATTCCTGATTATGTAAAAGAAATAGGAAATAGAGCATTTGCACAATGTGAAAAATTAGGGACTATTTCCATACCTGCTAGAGTGGAAAAAATCGGGAATAGTGCATTTATAAATTGTAGAGGGTTAGAAGAAGTTAAATTGCCAGAGAGGCTAAAGTCAATTGGAGAAAATGCTTTTAACGACTGTACTAAGTTAAAGAAAATAAACCTGCCAGAGGGAGTGACTAAACTTTCAAATGGAGTATTTTCAAATAGCGGGCTTACTCATATTGTTCTTCCAAACAAACTTACTTTAATTTCAGATGAGGCTTTTAATAATTGTCGCGAATTACAAAAAGTTGAATTCCCAGAGACGCTGGAATCTATAGGCTCTGAGGCATTTACTTGTTGCGGTGGGCTGAAAAGTGTAAAACTGCCAGACAATTTATCTTTTGTCGGGGGCGGAGTATTCGCTGAATGTAAAAACCTTGAAAACGTTCAACTTTCTAAGGGTTTGACTGTTTTAAGTGATAGAATGCTTATAGGTTGCAATAATTTAAAAGAAATAGCAATTCCTAAGAGCGTTAAATCAATTGATGATTTTGCATTGTCTGGAACGGGTATTACAGACATTGAAATTGACGAGAAAGTTACTTATCTTGGACGTGGAGTTTTCTCAAAATGTGCAAATCTTGTACGAGTGAAAATGCCTAACGGTTTAAAAATACTTAATGAAGCACTTTTCTCGGGCTGTAAGAAGTTGAAATATGTAGAGCTTCCTGATAGTATTACTGATATTCGACCTATGGCTTTCTCTGGCAATAGAGAACTTGAAAAAATTGTGCTTCCTAAAAACCTTAAAACAATCGAAGACCAAGCATTTCGAACATGTGAAAAATTAAAAGAAGTTGTTTTGCCTGATGGACTTGAAAAAATTGGAAAAGAGGCATTCAGTGAATGTTGTTCGCTTGAAAAAATTGTTATTCCATCAAGTGTTCAAATGATAGACGAAAAGGCCTTTACAAAATGTGACAGCCTTAAAAGTATTACCATTAATGGCGGTGTTATAGGCGATAATGCACTCAATATAGGCGAAAATATTGAAGAGATTGTAATATCAAAAAATTGTAAATATATTTCAAAAGGTTATCCGCCTATTAAATATTTGACGAGAAAAGGTGATTATTTCTACCTTACAAAAGAAAAGCTCTCAGAAGATAGTATTTCACTTGATGAATTTGCTAGCCTTGAAATTCCTGTTGGCATTGTCATGGATTTATATGATTATAGCGATAAACTTTTAAAAGAAATTAAAGGTTCAAATGGTAAATATATCAATCTCATGTATCAAACTTTATATCCTTATTTAGAACAAGAAAAGTTTGAAGATTTCTTTAATAATAAGGAATTGAAGTTCTTTAATGAGCTTTGTAAAAACTATGAATTAAATGATAATTTTATCAAATTCTATTATAACCTTGGCGGTTTTTCAAAACCGATAAAAGAGACAAATGTTACAAAAAGTGGCAAAATTGAAGAAAAAATTGTCGATTATGCACAAAAATTAACTGAATTATTAAAACTTTATGCAAAAAATGATAGTTATTTCATGTTCAATTTTACTACGGGAATAGCGCCTATGGAGATAGATGGCATTAAAGAAGAGTTTACAAAGTTCTTCTGTCAGAAGGATAATTTTATAGCTCTTATGAAACAGGAGATTTTGAATTCTGGTTTTATAGCAAAATGTTATAATAATTTTGAAGAAATTCAACTTACAAATACATCTGATAAGGGGCGTCAAAGACAATTAAAACCAACGGTTGAAAAGTTTATTGTTTACTTTAATGATAAGAAGTTTAAAGGAGTTAAAGAAGAGACAAAACATATCGCTAAGGCGATTGCGCCTTTCTTTTCAAATCAAAAGGAATTTGACAACGCTGTTAAGATTGATAATGAACGCAAAAATAATGGAGCGCCAAACAATATTCTAAATGAACGCTTGCAAGAGAAAGATTTGTTTAAAAACATTGATAAATATTCTGCGTCAATAAAAAGTTTATTTAATCAAACATTAAATAATATGGCGAGAGTGGCTAATAAAAACTTCACTTTTGACTGGCTTGAGAAAAATGACCCGACAAATTACCTTTTAGGTAAATTTACTTCAAGTTGCGCCCATCTCCACGGGCACGGCTATGGAATAATGAGGGCAAGTATTATATTGCCAGATGTTCAAAACATGGTTATTCGTGATAAGACGGGGATAATTATTGCAAAAGCGACTTTATATGTAAATTGTAATGAAGGCTACGGCGTTGTAAACGCCATTGAAGTTAGCGACCGCGAAGACGAAGAAAATTATGATTTAATTTGCAATAAGATTGTTTTGGGGCTTAGCGCTTTTGCGGAACGTTACAATAAAAAGAATCCAGATAAGCCATTAAAAGTCATAAATATTGGTGACCATGCAAATTCATTTGAAAATACTTTGAATAGAAATCTTAAAAAGTCTTCAAAGATATTACAATCACTTAATTATCAAGATTATGGACACGATGACTTTATTTATAATGGCGATACAATTTCAGGGCAATTTATTGCATGGGAAGAAAAGAACAATTAAAAAAGACTACTTAAAGAGCAGTCTTTTTTAGTTTATTACAACTCATCATTATCTTTATCCCAATTTGGATTATGCTTAAATAACTGAGATGGTCTGTGTCCTTTGTCAGATGTAAATTCGTTAAGTGGAAGCACAAGCCCGTTAATTTTTCGTCTGAAGTTTGCATCAAGAAGCTTTGTGCCAAGAAGAACTTCATAGCAATTTTTAAGCTCGGTGAGGGTAAACTTCTTTGGAAGAAGATTGAAAGCGATGTCTGTGTATTCAAGTTTGTTTTTAATTCTATCAATTGCGTAATATATCATTTTGATATGGTCGAAAGCAAGTTCGGTTGAAACAATTTCAACATCTTTTGTTGTTTCAAGTTCTTTATTTTCTATCTTTATTTTTAATATGCTTTCAAGTTTTGTTTCGCTATTAGAAAGAATAAGTTTAACAGTTTTTTCACGAGAGTAACCATCATTAAAACTTGAAATATTTGTGCTAAGTCTCTCAAGGTCAACATCAAACCATTCGCCATTTTCAAGCTCTTCTTGTGCACTTGTGAGAAGCAAATAACTGACTGATACAACTCTAGTTCGAGGGTCTCTCTGTTTTTCACCAAAAGTGAAAAGTTGTTCATTGTAAAATTTCTCAAGTCCAACCTTGTTTTTTACGCAAAGCTTCATTGTTTCATTTAAGGTGTGGTTTAAATCAATGAATGTTCCAATAATCGCATATTGACCTACAAAAGGAGGGTATTTTCTTTTAGTTAAAAATACCTGCAATTTTTTTTGTGGAAGTTTGCGATAATTGTTGCAATCTTTATCGACCATTCTAAAAATGATTGCATCAATTGATACTGAAGGTTTTTGATATTCGCTGTCAGAGTAAAGCTCTAAAAATTTTTTGTCTTGGTTTGATATTTCCATGTTTGACCTCACTTATATGATTAATATAAATTTATAATATATTAATTAAGAATAATTTGTCAAGTCTTTATTAACTATTAAAGGTTTTCAAAATTGTTTTCATAATCATTTTTATATTTTGCTACGCCAACGCGTTTGTGCTCAGAAATTTTGTGCATGTGTGAAATCTTATCAAATTTTTCACCTTTGATGCCTTTTCTAATATAGTTGTTTTCTTCTTCATAAGTGAAACCAAGTTTTTCCTCATCGCTTTGACCAGAAAGGCCATCATCTGGAATTTTATATACAAGTTCTCTTGGAAGTCCGAGTAACATTCCAATTTCACAAACTTCTGCCGTTGTAAAGTTTGCAAGAGGTCCAAAGTCGCCAACATTGTCGCCCCATTTTGTTGTGTATCCAACTTCTGCCTCAGAAAGATTTGATGTATTTGCAACAAGGTAATTCATGCTTCCAGCCACTGCATAGAGGGTGAGCATTCTAAGGCGTGGAGGTGTGTTAATAGTTGAAACAGGACTGAGAGGTCTGTCTTCTGCCTTTAAAATAGGGTCTATATTATCAAGTACTATATTATATAAACTATTAACATCAACTTCATAATGTCTTATTCCGATAAGTTTGCATGACAGGGTGGCAATCTCATTATCTTTCATTTTGCCGTTTGGCATAATAAGTCCAATTACATTTTCTTTTCCAAGAGCGTTTGCGCAAAGCTGGGCAGTCACTAAACTGTCTTTGCCTCCGCTCATTCCAAGAACAACACCTTTTGCGCCAGAGCTTTTTACATAACTCTTAATCCAGTTTTCAATTTTAATAACTTCTTCTTTTTTAATAGTGTAATTTTCTTTTTTCATAATTTATCTCCTTTTTTAAATTGATTTTTAGGGGTAATCTCGTTGAGATTTTAACCACGATTGATTTTATTTTTACCTCTATACATTATGATATTATCAATTTAATAATATTTTGTCAAGAAATTTTTCAAAAATAGTTGACAACTTATAAATATTGTGTTATTATCAAAACAACAATAACAAACATATATTAAATTTAGGAGGTTTTTATGAAAGATTTGCTTGTTGTAGTTGATATGGTAAATGGTTTTGTAAAAGGGGGAGCACTTGCTGACCCAAATATAAATAAAATAACCCCAGCAATTATTGCGAAGATTGAAAAGGCAAAAAAGGAGGGAGCTACTATCATAGCTTTTAGGGATTGCCACGAAGAGAATGATGAAGAATTTAAATCTTATCCACCTCACTGCATTAAAGGCACATGGGAGAGTGAACTTATTGATGAATTAAAGCCATACGAAAAGGATATGATTATCATTGATAAAAATACTACAAATGGTTTTAATACAAAGAAAATGAGAGAAATTCTTGACAATAACAATATTAAGAATATTGATATAACTGGTTGTTGCACAGATATTTGCGTTTACGACTTGGCAACAAGTTTAATGAGACATAACGCGCTTAAGCGAATATCAATGAATATCTCTGTTTCAGAGAATTGTGTTGATACATTTACTCTTCCTGGTCATGATGCTAATGAAGTTAATCAAAAAACGCTCAAAGAACTTGAGGAGTTGGGTGTAAATGTTTTTAGAAATAGCGAAGTTTATCCTGTCAAAGTAAAAAAGATTACAAATCAAAAATTTTTAAATTTATTTGAAGTAACTTATCAAGGTAAGAATGGAGATGTCAAATATGAAATGGTTACTCGTCGTGAACTTCCAGAGGTTGTAAAGCCTTCAATTAATCCAGATGCGGTTCATATTATTCCATATTCTTATGTAAATGGTTCTATGGTTGTATACCTTATTAAAGAGTTTAGATACCCAGTTGGTGATTATGTATACGCTGTTCCTGCTGGACTTGTTAATGAGGGTGAAGAAGCAATTGAAAGCGCAAAGAGAGAACTTGGTGAAGAGATTGGTGCTGAGGTTGTTAATATTAAGCGCACAGAAACTTCTGCATATTCATCAGTTGGAATGAGTGACGAAAGGGCAGAGATGTATGAGGCTGAAGTTAAACTTACAGAAAAACAACATCTTGATAATAGCGAAGAAATCGAGGTTGTACCTGTTAAGCTTGATGAACTTGAACCACTTCTTGACAATGAGAAGTTTGGCGCTAGAAGCAAGTATGGACTTAGAAGTTTTATATATAAACAAAAGATTAAAGAGCTTGAAAAGAAACTTCAAGAAGTTAACGAAGAAAGGGAGGAGTAATATGCACGAAGTTGGCGGATTTGTTGGCAAATTCTTGCCACCACATATAGGACATTTAAGCGTTATTGATAGAGCACTTAAAGAATGCAAACGCGTTGTTGTTGTTCTTGCAGAAGACCCAGCCCGCTCAAAAGAAATGTGTGAAAAAAGCGGATTTCCATATTTTTCACCAGAAAAACGCTTAAATTGGCTTAAAAAACACTATAAAAACAATAAAAATGTCAAATTTGTCTTTTTAAATGAAAGTGGACTTAAAAAATTTCCAGAAGGACTGAAAGAATGGTCGGCTAGGTTTAAAAAAGTTGTTAAATATGATTTGACAGCAAAATATGCAGACGAAAGTTATCGTCAGCTCAACGAAAGATACTTTCCAGAATGTACATTTGTTCCAGTTGACCGTGACGAGATAAACGTACATGGAACAGATATTAGAAATGATAGAGAGTATTTAAAATATGTTATCCCAGAAGGGTATGAAGAAATCAAAAACGAACTTGAAAAAGGAGAAAAGGATTATGAGTAAGAAAAATGAATTATTAGTAGACTTTTATGAATATACAATGGGTCAGGCAATATTTAATGCTGGACTTCAAAACAAAGTAGTATGCTTTGATGAATTTTATAGAAGAAATCCAGATAAGGCAGCCTTCTCGCTTGCTGGAAATATGGAAGCGTCTGTTAAATTTATGGCAAACTACAAGGTGAGTAAAGAAGAGATTGAATATCTTCGCAGTTTAAATTTATTTACAGAAGATTATCTTGAATATCTTTCTACAATGAGGTTTACTGGTGATGTTTATTCTGTTGAAGACGGAACAGCCCTTCTTCCTAATGAACCAGTTATGACGGTTGTAGCACCAATGATTGAAGCTATCATATTTGAAACAAGACTTCTTACTATCTTCAACCATACTTCTCTTATTGCAAGCAAGGCTAATAGAATTGTAAGAAGTGCAAACGGAAAACCTGTTATGGAATTTGGTTCTCGCCGCGCTCATGGTAAAGACGCCGCAAATGAAGGTGCTTATGAAGCTATTGTGGCTGGTGCTGCTGGTACTGCCTGCACAATGACAGGTATGGAATATGGCGTGCCAGTGCTTGGAACTATGGCTCATAGTTTTATTCAACTTTTTGATGATGAATATGAGGCTTTCAAAGTTTATGCTAAGGCATTTCCTAAGAACTCAACATTCCTTGTTGATACTTATGATACACTTAAAAGCGGTATTCCAAATGCAATTAGAGTTGCAAAGGAAGTTCTTGAACCAATGGGCGAAACTCTTGCGGGAATCCGCATTGATAGTGGCGACCTTGCAAAACTGACAAAAGCTGCAAGAAAAATGCTTGATGACGCAGGTCTTACCAACACAAAAATCTGCGTATCAAACTCACTTGATGAATACATTATTACAGACCTTCTTAATCAGGGCGCTCCAATCGACTCGTTTGGAGTAGGCGAAAACTTAATTACTGCTAAGTCAGAACCAGTTTTTGGTGGAGTATATAAACTTGTTGCAGTTAAAGAGGATGGCAAATTTATGCCAAGAATTAAAATATCTGGTGATATTGCTAAGGTTACAAATCCTGGCTTTAAAGATATTGTTAGACTTTATGACAACGAGGGTAAGATAATAACTGACCTTGTTCAAATGTTTGACGAGCCGCTTCCAAGTGGAAAAATCCAACTTCGCGACCCTTCGTCAACTTGGAAATATAAAACTATTTCTGAATACACACCAGTTAAGATTAGACATAAGATGATTGAAAATGGTAAGATAGTCTATGATTTCAAGAGCGTGGAAGAAAAACGTCAACATGTAAAAGATGAAATTGCTTCACTTCGCGAAGAGAACTTAAGACTTCTCAATGCTCAAACAATTTCAATCAGTTTAAGTCTAACACTTGCTAACACTAAGAAAAGACTTCTTGAAGAGCATAATAGCAAATCAGATTCTTCAAAGGAAAGCGTTGATATACTTGATTTATTAGATGAAAAGGAATAATATATGATAATTCATGTTATGGGTGCCAGCGGAGCTGGCACTTCTACAATCGGTGAGTTTTTGGGTGAAAAACTTGGCTTCGATGTAATAGAGTCAGACTTTTATAAGTGGGAGCAGACAATCCCAGAATTTCAAGTTATGCGACCAATTGAGGAGAGTAACAAACTTCTTATTGATAGGATAAACTCATCAAAGAATTTGATTATTTCAGGTTCTCTTCATTCAAATCCAGTCACCTTTGACTATATCGACCTCATTGTCTATCTTAAATGTCCAACATACGTTCGTATGAGAAGAATTAAGAGGCGCGACAAAGAAAAGGGTAGAAACAGTTTAAAACAAAAGGGTGAGGTTAGAGAAAATTTTCTTGGATTTTTGTATCTAGCAAGACACTATAATTCGCTAGGTCTTGACAAGCGAAGTAAGGCTTCTCAAAAGTGGGTTATAGATAATTGTCATGCACCTGTAATAGTGGCTCAAACAAATCGAAAAATGATTAAAGTAAAGGCGCAAGTTTTAAAGGAAACATTGAAATATATAATAAATTAGGTTGATTTGACATTATTTTTACATAAAAACCGCGTTTTTACACATATTTTCTCTAGGAGGAAAATATGAAATTAAAACAAAGTGAAACATACACAAACCTAGCTCGTGCCTATGCTTCTGAGTGTCAGGCAAGAACACGTTATGAATTTGTTGAATATGGACTTCGTTATAATGGCTTTGAAGCTCTTGCACAAATTGTTGATACAATTGCTTATCAAGAGTTCAACCATGCTCGAATGCTATATACAAAAATTCAAGAAGCTGACCAAAAGGAAATTGATAATATCGACATTGCAGCAGGCTTTCCATTTAAAGAAAAATGGAATATGCAAGAAAACCTCATTCTTCTTGCTGAAGACGAAGAACTTGAAGCGGAAGCATATGAAAAATTTGCTCAGGTTGCAGAAGAGGAAGGGTTTGTGGATATTGCAAATTTATTTCGAATGATTGGTGAAGTTGAGGTAAGACATAAAAAACTATTTTTAAATCTTCATCAGCAATTTGAAGATAAGACTCTTTATAAAAAAGATATAAAGAAAATGTGGATTTGTCCAAATTGTGGTTATATTTCTTTTGACGAAGAGGCTTGGGAAACTTGCCCTCTTTGCCAAGCAAAACAGGGTGTATGCCAAGTTCAAGTACCAGAAGAACTTCGTTGCTGGTAAACAAAAAAAACACGCAAAAACGCGTGTTTTTTTTCTTTTAAATTAATTCTAATTAAAATTCTCATCATCTTCTTCTGAAAATTCTTCAGTTTTTTTGGCTTGTTTGTCATGACCATAGAAATTTTCTTCTAAATAAAGTTTTCTGTCTATTAATTTGTTTTCAACAAAATCTTTAACTTTCTTTCCCTTTTTGCCTTCAAAAATAGCAATGGCTTTAAGACCGTTTTTGAGTAGAGCTTGAGGAATATCGTCTGGCAAAAATAATTTTTTATGACTTTTTATAAATTCCATTTTTTCATTTTCGTAAAGCTGATTTCTTTTATCTTCATGATAAAGTGTTCGATTATAGTAGCTAAAGCCTTCATCGACATTGCAAATACAACTTGTTTCGAGAGAATCGAGTAAAGGATTTGTAGAGATTTCAACGCAACCAGCTTTTATTAATTCATCTCTATGTGTTAAATAAAATTCATTATATCTTTTTATTAAGTCTTTATCTAGTTCGGTGTCTATATTAAATTTAAGTAAATATTTTTTTAATTCACGCAAAATAGGGTATTTTTTGCCAATTTCATCAGGGAAAGTGACAAATTCACAAACATTTTTAAGAATATCTCCTATTTCTTGGTCAGAAGCAAGTAGCTCCATTCTATTTTTGACTGGTTCTCGTGCTTCTTCCATATGTTTTCTATGCTCAATTTCATGTTTTCTGGCATCAAGATTTACTATAAAGTCAATGTCGCCATATTCATCTTTGATTTGCTCAAAGTCTTTAAAACCATATTTGTTTAATAGGAAGGAATTAAGCCTTTCACATTCTGAGGTCTGATTTTCTTCATCTCTAGGTGCATTGTTTGCTTGGGCAACAAGACTATTTCCATCGAACTTTAAATCATATTTCTTAAATTTTAAAAATTCATTAAAAGGCAACATGAAAAATCTGAAAGTGGAGTCGTCTTCATAAGTCTTACAATCCCAACAAGCATCGCAGTGGAAAACGCTTTCAATTCCATATTTAGGGTCTTTAATAAAAATCAAATTGTTTGCATGCCTACTATTTAATTCCTTTGTAGTAAAGTCATAAGTCTCTAAACTTTGAGAAAAGCATTTGAGCTCATCTTCACTAAAAATTTTATCGCAAAGACATTTTAAAAGAGATGAAAAGCCAGAGCAAATGACATAATCGGTGGCGAGAACACCAATCCAATTTCGCATGTCGTTATTTAATAGTTCTTTGTTCATTCTATAGATGCGATTGCTTGTAAATCTATAAACGAGCATAAATTTTTCGGCTACTGAGAGTGGGACTTCTTCTCCATTTTCCTCAATTGTCATATTGTTGACTTTATTTGCAAATTCGTCAACAGTCTTTCTTGCAACTAAGAAATTTTTTAGAGTTGACTCAGCATTATTCAAGTTTATCCTAAAAGGCAAATTTCTTTTTTCACATTCTTTAGCAAAACTTTTTAAACTTTCAATTTCTTTTGGGTTGTCAATATAGTCATTTTCATAATTAAGACAAATGTATTCAATAGATATTTTTGAGCCTTCAATTGTTTTAGATATTTCTTTAATTTTTTCAATTGTGGCAAGGTCTTTTTCGTCTAAATTTAATCTTAATACATGTTCTTTGCCATCAGAAATATAGTCATTAAGTGTTGCTTGAAATTGCTTAAAATTGGAAATGTCATCAAGATGATAAAAAGTGCTTGACATCATTTTATCATAAATTATTCTTTCTAGCTTTCTAAAATTCTCAGTAGATGATGGCATAACTTCTCCTTATTAATTATAATTTTATCATAAAATTGAATTTTG
>CATKXS010000002.1 GCA_949841045.1 uncultured Clostridia bacterium
ATAATAATTTTTGTTCTTTTTTTCATAATTTACTCCTTTTAATTTCCCTTATAAATATTTATCTTTGAGTTGTCAATTTCTATCACAGTTTGAATAATTGAAAGTATATTCATTTTAACACTTAGGTTGTCCGCTCCGCTTGCAATTACTGCAATACCTCCAACCACTGGATAGATTTCTTCCTTTATCACAGGCTGTCCATTTACCATAACAACTGAAGTTGTGGTAATTGTTGTTCCATTTGACGTTGTACGCGTCTCCTCTTCTGTTACGTAAACATACTCAAATCCTTTCTCGAGTGTAACGATAACTTCGACATCTCCTGCACCCTTTACTTTAGTGATTACATTTTCCAGTTTATTCTCGAGATAGTCGATATATTCGCCTGAGGTAGAAAAATTTGCGTTAACATTGTCAATTTTTGTCGTTGAATTGTTGGGCTTACTTTTTCCACCAATGCATGAGAAGTAAATTATTGCAACGAGTAGTGCGAGTCCTACTGCTATATAAATTTCAATATGTTTAACCTTTTTTATTTTTTCAAATAACATACGGAATTTTTCTTTAAACTTATCCGTCATAGAGTATTGCCTCCTCATCAATTTTTACATATTTTTGCACTATGCTTGTTATGTCTTTTTTGATTTTCAATATATCATTATGCTCAGCATTTGGAGATATGACTAACTTCGTTAAATCGACAAAAACAGACTTAAATTGCATTTGGCTATTAAAAATGTCTGCATTAATGAAAATAGAGACATTTTTATATCCATGTTCTAATATTTCCTTTTCAATTGTATCTTTAACTGCATTTATTTTATTAAGATTAAGCTGATATAGATAATCTTCATCTACTTCAATGTTTGAACCTTGCTCAAACATATTGTCTATATTAATATTGAGTTTTAAGAGTTTAGGAAGAGGTAAAATAATCACAAGCACGATTACAAAGGATAAAATTCCTTTTATATATCTATTCATTTGCCCGTCTGGCATTATAAGCTCTATTATTACAGAGAGACAAATGATGCCTGCTATTGAAATTATCCAACTAGAAATCTGGTTTAGCATATTTCCCTCCTTAAATAATATTTGCAGAGCACATGACAAGCCCAATCATTATAAAGTAGATAAAGGCAATTCCGATAAGACAAACAATCAAAAGCACCATGCTCTTTGAAAGAGAAGAGATAAAGTTTGCAACCTGCTTGTTTCCAAGTGGCTCAACTATTCCTGCAATGAGTTTTAAAGCTAGCATAAATACCACAAGTTCAATTAGTGGAGATAAGATTGTTGCAAGAAGCATAAAAAGCCCTGCCGCTCCAACAGCATTTTTTATAAGATTTGATGAAGCAAGCATTATTCCCATGCCGTCACTTAAATAAGAACCTAAAAGAGGTACATATGATTTAATAGCATATTTAGCCGTTCTTATAGAAATGCCATCAACAGAGCCAGCTGTTATTCCTTGAATGGACATAAAAGCTGTAAAGATTGTAAAAATAAGTCCAACTACCCATTTAAAAGTACTTTCAAAAAATGATGTAAATTTTTCAAGTTTTACGCTATTTGATAAATTTGACACTATTGAAAAAACGACGGAGAAGATAAAAAGCGGAAATAGGATATAGGTAAAAATATTTAATATAGCCCCTGACAAAAGCGCCATTGCAGGCTGATAAACTGAAACAGACACAGTCCCGCCAATAGCAGTTAAGAATGTTAGAAGCAAAGGAAATATTGCGTCCATTTGCGCTTTTATTGAGAATATAGTATTAGATGTCATAGTTATCATCTTAGTCACAATAGAAAGAATGAGTACAACTATAAAGCCAAAAGTGACAAAGGAGATAATACTTGACATAGATTTTCCACCAGTATTTGGTTTTAGACTATGTAACATATTCCCTAAAACGGATATTGCTATAATAAGAGATATAATTGGAATGAGTCCAACTAAATTATCTAGAAAAATGGTCAAAAGATTTGTCCATAGACTCTTTCCATTATCAAATTCACCTTTAAGTAGCTTTTGAAGTTTATCTAAAAAATTACTACCACCAAATATAGCTAACTGCCCTGAAGTAAAGCCACTTAATATTTCATCTATGTTTTCAAAATCAAGCCCTTCAAGCTCCTTTTTTATTTCCTCATCAATATCTTCGCTGGTAATTTCTTGATTTGAGTTTGAGCTGTTATTATCCAGTGCATAGGTGGCGGAGCTTTTGCCAACCGTTGGACACAAAACTATAAAAACTATGAATAACAGAATTAGAATTAGTTTTATTAATAAACTGGCTCTACCATTTTTGAAATTTATATATTTTTTCATGTTGGCAAAAGCTCCATTATTATCTCGAGGATATTTGTAATAATAGGAAGAGCCATAACCATTATTACAATTTTTCCTCCAAGAAGTATTTTATCTGCTAGTCCACTATTCCCTGTTTCACTGCAAATGCCAGCAGAAAATTCAAGCAAATAGCCAACACCAATTATTTTAAAAAGCACTGTATAAATGCTAGTATTTAGTCCAGTAACATTTATTATATCTTTGATAGATGTCAAAATGCCCGTAAAATAATTGACAATCATTGCAATGATTATCAATCCACCGGCAATCCCAACTATTATTGCAAAATCAGAGCGGACTGGACGAATTATCATTGTTGCCATACAAGTGATAAGTCCAATCGCGACTATCTTAAAAATTATATCCATAGTCCTCAAAAATTAAATATTGTTTTAAGTGTTACAAATAGGTCCCCAATAAGGTTAAGCACCATTACAAGTACGATAACAAGTCCTGCCAGCGTTGCAATAGTTGATATATCCTCTCGTCCTGTTTGCTTAAGTATTTGCCCCATAATTGCAGTCAAAATGCCTATAGCGGCTATTTTAAAGATGATTTCAACGTCCATATTAGCCTCCTAAATAAGCAAAACTACTATTACAAGCCCTGCGATAATTCCAAGTTTGATTGAAAGAGAGCCGTATTTTTTATTTTCTACTAGTGCGTTTGATGATAATGTTTCAAAACGCGCTTGAAAATTTTTTACTTCTTTTGACTGACTATCAACGTCACTTCTGCCAAGATTTTTAAAAAACATAAATATAAGGTCTTTTTCGTCTTCCTTAAGAAATTTGATTGATTTAAAAAGCGAGTCTTTTTCAAGTGGAATTTCTTGGTCTATATAGGCAATATAATTTTTGTCAATTCCTTGAAGCTGACGTTTTTGTTTTTCATCTAAACCTAAAAATATATTTTTTAGCCTTTCTCTTGAAAAATTGATTTCCACATCAAACTTTTGACATAGCATGACAAGCGCTTGAAAGAAATTTGCTCTTGTTTTATATTTTTTTGAAAATATAAACCCTACAAAAACTGAAATCGCTACTAAAGCGGTTAGCAACAAATATTTCATATTGACTCCTTACATAATTCGAGAAAAGTTCTCGTTATAAACTCCTTCTATTGTTCCTGGTCCATTTCTCATTGAAAGCAGAACATAACGTTTGAAAACGCGGTCTTTTATAAGCGAGTCAAAGTTAGGTTTTCTTAAAAAACTATCCATACTGTCACTGTGGACAGAGGCAAGAATTGAAACGCCTGAGTTTATGGCAAAATTTATTGCATCTATATCCTCTTTTTGACCCAACTCATCTGTAACTATAAGATTTGGCGATAATGCCCTTATACCGTTTTCAAAACCAATTGATTTACGTGCAAATGAAATCTTGTCTGCAAAATTTCCAATGCTCCCACTGGAACCTAAATCCAGTTCGCCTCGCTCATCTAATACAAGCACATTGTAGGCATAATTTCTCTCTGAAAGTTGACATACAAAATCACGTAAAAATGTGGTTTTGCCTGCTCCTGGTGGTGAAATTATAAGAGTGTTAAAAATGCCCTTTTCACTTAAGAGATTATTAAAAACTGGCAAACTGCAATTCCTTACTTCATGCGGAAGTCTTATATTTAAACTTGAAAAGTTAGTCATTGTTTTGACTTTTCCGCCCTCTTCAACAAGGTCTCCTCCGATGCCAAGTCTTATTCCGCCTTTGGTGACTAAGTATCCTTTTTTAAGCTGTTCATTTACTGAGTATATAGAACATTCACTAGCCCTGAAAATTATGTCTTCAATCATTATTTTAGATGGTCTAATCGCTTCCTTAAGATTGCTTGTAACTCCATTATTGCCAAGAAAAATACGTTGACCGCCAATTAGTAATACAATAGGCTTGTCCTCGCGCAAACGAATTTCATTTATAGAACCAAGATTGACCTTGTGTTCAAGTATTTCATAAATATTGCTCGGAAGTATCTTCTTTAACATAATTTCACCTATCTCTAATCTATGACTAGCCCATTCACGACATACTAATATGACAAATTAAGTCAAAAAAAGAGCCTAACAAATTTAGGCTTATTAATGCGTAATAAAAAAATCCGCAAATAAGCGGATTTAATTTATTAAATGGTTTAAAGAAAGATTTACTTAACTCTTTCCATATAACTTCCGTCTCTTGTATCAATTCTGATTTTATCTCCGATATTGATAAAAAGTGGGACTTGAAGTACATAACCTGTTTCAACTTTAGCTGGCTTTGTTGTAGATTTTGAAGTGTCACCTTGAATACCAGGTTCACAATCAACAACCTCAAGTTCAACAAAGTTTGGAGCATAAACCGAGAATGGATTTCCCTTATAGAAGAACATTGTGCAATTTTCATTTTCTTTAACGAAGTTAAGTGCATCTTCAACGCTGTCTCTATTAAGAGGGATTTGGTCATATGTTTCAGCGTCCATGAAATAATAAATTTCACCATCACTATAAAGATAAGTCATATCTTTCTTCTCAATAACTGCGATTGGGAATTTGTCAGATGGGTTGAAAGTTGTTTCTTTAACTTGACCTGTCATAACGTTTTTAAGTTTAGCTCTTACGAATGGTGAGCCCTTACCTGGTTTAACGTGTAAGAATTCAACAACTGAATAAACCACGCCTTCCCATTCAAATGTAGTACCTTTTCTAAAATCTCCTGCAAATACCATAAAAATTTCTCCTTAATATATAAAAATCTAATATATAGTAACACATTATTTAATTTTTGTCTAGTGTATTTAAATAAATTTTTTTCATAAGCTTTGCGTCATGCGGCATCATGCTCATTGATTCGCAAATTACTCTTGGTGAAAGGTCATATTCAACTAAAACTTCGGCCAGACCATCAAACTCTGGTCCATAAACAACATCATCATAATTAAGGTGCCTTATTTCACCTTTTGGTCCATATTGAATTTTAGAAAAATGGATATGAGAATTATTTGTTTTTTCAAAGCCGAGTTTTTCAATTGAATAATCAATCACTCTCTTAAAATCCTCTTTAGATTTCATTCCGCCCTGTTCAATCGAGTTTATATGCCCAAAGTCAAAGGTAGGAACAAGATTAGAGTTTATAGTGCAAAGGTCAACAACTTCTTTATAATCACCTATCTGCATGGTTTTCCCCATTGTTTCAGGGCAAAGCAGAAAACTGCCATCAAAAGCACCTTCCTCTTCAAGTTTACCAAAAGTCTCTTTAAAACGTTCACTTGTAAGCTTCAATGCCTCTTCCCTTGTAAGCTTTCCGCAAGACGCGGAGTGAAAGACAAGCCTGTCCGCACCAAATGCCTTTAAAAACTTAATCCCAGTATAAATATAACCTATAGTTTTTGCATACATCTCTTCGTCTGGATTTGCAAAGTTTATATAGAATGGTGCATGAAGAGAAAGTTTAATTCCATACTCTTTAAAAAGTTGTCCAGCCTTTGTTGCCATGTCGCTGCTCATTTGATAACCATGCCCAAACGAATACTCATAAGCGTCAAGTCCATATTCCTTTATCCACTTTGGAACTTCTAGTAAGCCTTTATGTCCTTCATTGTAAAATTCTTCACCACAACCTGATGGTCCAAATAAAACCATATTTTCTCCTTTAATCAATAAGACGTTGAATTAGTTTAATTGCTCCATAATCATCTTCTCTAATCACTCCTAGATATTCATCTCCACAAAAACAATTAAAACACTCATAATTGACTTCTTTGTATATAATTCCACCATTTAAAAGTTTAATTTTTTCTTCTTCAGTCACATTTATTTTTGGCAAATCAATTACTTTATCTAGGCTTATTATGTGCAATTTCCCTTGTTCCAATTCTTTAAGTGTAACTGCGTCTTTTAAGTCAAAAATACCACATCTAGTACGTTGTATGTTAGACATAACACCGATTGTGCCAAGAGCGGTTGCCATATCTCTACAAAGAGAACGAATATAAGTACCGCTTGAACACCATACTTCAAATTCAAAAGTATTTTCTTCCACTTCTCTCAAAAGTTTTATAGAATATATCTCAATACGCTTTGGGGAAAGTTCAATTTCACCGCCTGCACGTGCAACATCGTATGCTCTTTTTCCTCCCACCTTTTTAGCAGAATATTGCGGTGGCATCTGATTTATTTCACCTATCAGCTGTGGCAAGACTTTTTCAACATCTTGTTTAGTTATTTTCTTGTCATCAGTGGCAGTAAACTCACCTTCAAGGTCAAGGGTTGGCGTTGTTTTACCAAATATAAAAGTTGTTTTATAGACTTTATCTTTACTGAGAAAATAGCCAAACAACTTTGTACCTTTGCCAAGAGCGACAGGAAGTAGTCCCTCACCTAAAACGTCAAGCGTTCCATAATGTCCTGCTTTATCAGCCTTTAAAAGCCATTTTACCTTGTTTACAACAGCATTTGAGGAGACTCCTCTATCTTTGTTTATTAAAACAATACCATTGATTTTCATATACCCTCATTTTGTTAATTCTTTTTTATTGCGAATATTTCCTTTAAAACCAGCTGTTTAGCAAGTTCAATACTCTCTGCTTTAATCTTCGCACCAGCAGCACAAACATGACCACCACCGCCAAGCTTCTCAGCAACTTGTTTTACATTATAGCCCACTTTTGACCTTAAAGATAGGTTATATACTCCATTCTCTTCAACCAAACTAAAACTATAATTTACATTTTCAAAAGAAATTAATGTTCTACTAAATGAAGAACACTCTGCTTTTGAACCATTTAACTTCTTCAAAGTTTTTAAGTCCACAGTGCAGTAGGCGCAATCTTTTTCAAGTTTAAAGTTATTAAATAAATATTTCTGAAATTCAATGTCTTTTAAAGATGCTTGGTCGTACAATACTTCATTAACAAAGACACTATCCGCCCCTTCCTTATAAAGCTCCATAGCTGTTTTAAAGGAGTTTTCATTAGTATTAGAATTTCTAAAAGAGCCAGTATCAGAAGATAGTCCAGCATAAAGATATGTCGCCATTTCCTTATCAACTTTGATTTTCATAAGTTTTATAAGCTGATAAGTTATTTCACTGCAAGCACTCATATCTGTTTTAATATAATTATATTTAGCTATTTCATCTAAACAAATATGGTGGTCAAGCACGATAGTATTTTCATGGCTTAAAAACACATTTTCAAACTGAGCGAGTCTGTTTTTAGCCGAAGCATCAGTAAGAATTAAAGTATCAAATTCTTTAGCCTCTTCTTCTGATAATTGAGTGCTAAAAGTTATGTTTTTATAAATTTTCTTTTGGTCGCTTGTCAATTCTTCACTCAAAAAAAGTTTAGCCTTCTTTCCAAGTTTTTGCAGGGCTAAACATAAAGTGTAAGAAGAACCTAAAGCGTCAAAGTCAGGCGAAATATGAGTAAATATCGCAACTGACTTTGATTTTTTAATTACTTTAGAAATTTCTTTTAAATTATTCATTTGTTTCGTCTTCTTTATCGCTAAATTTTATTGTTTTCAAAAGTTCATTTATTCGAACTGTGGCTTGTGTACCTTTATCAATTACAAATTGTAATTTTGGCATATGTGGCATATTTACCATTGTAGCAAGTTCTTTTTTTATAAACCCTTCTGATTTTTCAAGTATTTTAAGTGTCTTGTCTAGTTCATCATTATCACTTGTGTCAAGTGCTACTTTAACCTTACAAAATCTAAAATCAGGAGTTACATTGACTTCACTCACATACAAAAGAGGATTAATTCTTGGGTCATTCATTTTATTTTGAATTATATCTGAAATGCATCTCTGCAACTCGCTGTTTGCCCTTTCAAATCTTTTTGACATACGCCCTCCTTATCTATTAATAGCAACTCTATTATAGAATTCAATTATATCGCCTTCTTTATATTCAAGGTTTTCTTTAAGTTTAATACCACATTCAAAACCTTTCACAACTTCTGCTTTTTCATCTTTAACAATCTTGAGAGATTCAACAGTAGTTTTTCCAATTTCCTCATTGCCACGTTTTACAACTGCAATTGCATTTCTTGTTGCTTTACCGTCTTTAATATAACTACCTGCAACCTTTCCAGCGGTTGAAAGTTTGAATACCATACGGATTTCAGCGCTACCAATGTACTGCTCTTCATATTTAATTGAAAGCATGCCATTGATAGAAGCAGTGATGTCATCAACGATTTCGTAGATGACTTTATATTCTTTAACTTCTACTTTAAGAGAATCTGCAAGAGTCTTTGTCTTAGTAGCAGTTTTGGTATTAAAGCTGATAATAACAGAACCTGTTGTCTGAGCAAGAACAACGTCACTTTCTGTAACAAATCCAGCGCCAGAGTGAACAATGTTAACCTTTGCCTCTTCGTTTCTAATTTGAAGAAGAGTTGCTTTAATGGCTTCAATTGAACCCATTGTATCAGCTTTTAAGATAATATTGAGGTTTTTGAGATTGCCTTCTTGTACTCTATTCATGAAGTTGTCGAGAGTAACGCCAGAAGAATGTTCAGCACGTTCTTTCTTAATCTTGGCAATTCTCTCTTGAATAACCTGTTTAGAAAGTGTTTCTTCGACAGCGTAAACTTGGTCACCAGAAGAAGGAACATCGTTAAAGCCAAGTATTGCAACAGGAGTTGAAGGAAGGGCTTCTTTAACTGGTTTACCCTTATCGTCAAACATAGCTCTTACTTTTCCATAAGTAATACCAGACATAATTGAATCGCCAATATGAAGTGTACCATTTTGTACGATAATAGAAGCAACAGGACCACGATTTTTGTCAAGTTCTGCTTCAATAACAACAGCTGTAGCCATTTTATTTGGATTAGCCTTAAGTTCTTGCATTTCACTTACAAGAAGAATAGTTTGTTTTAAGTCATCAAGTCCCATACCCATTTTAGCTGAAATAGGAACGCAGATAGCGTCACCGCCCCATTCTTCAGGTAAAACGCCATGTTCAGCAAGTTGTTGTTTAATTCTATCTGGATTTGCCTCTGGTTTATCCATTTTGTTTATAGCAACAATGATAGGAACATTTGCAGCTTTAATGTGGTTGATAGCTTCAACAGTTTGAGGCATTACACCGTCATCGGCAGCAACAACAAGGATAGCAATATCTGTTGCCTTTGCGCCTCTCGCTCTCATTTGAGTAAATGCTGCGTGTCCTGGAGTATCAATAAATGTGATTTTCTCGCCATTGAATGAAATTTGATAAGCACCAATGCTTTGAGTAATACCACCAGCTTCGCCGGCAACTACATTTGTCTTTCTAAATGCGTCAAGAAGAGAAGTTTTACCATGGTCAACGTGTCCCATAACTGCAACAATAGGCGCTCTCTTAACAAGAGACTGGGCATCGTCTTCCATTCCGGCTTCTTCAATAAGTTTTTCTTCAAAGGATTTGTCAGCTTTAAGTTCAAGAGTAATTCCAAAATCACTTGCAACAAGTTCTGCTGTGTCATAGTCAATATTTGAGTTAATTGTAGCCATAACACCGATAAGCATAAGTTTTTTAACGATTTCAGTTACAGGTTTACCAATTTTTTCACTGAATTCTTTAACGGTTATTTCGCGTGAAGTTAAAACGGCATGTTTAATAACAGTAACTACCTTTTCTTCCTGTTCGCGTTTCTTTTTCACACTCTTCTTAGAACCAAAACTGAATTCTTCAAAACCATTTTCATCTTCAATAAAGATATTATTGCGTTTTGAATCGTCCTTTCTCCTATTTTGGTTTTTACGCTCTTCATAGCTGTTAGTGTTATGTTTTTGTGCATATTTAGCTTTATTCGCATAATTTCTTTCATTTTTTAAGTCTATTTCTGGCACGTCATTTGTCGAAGCAAAAGACCTAAAGTTGTTGCCTTTAGATGAAACGAAATTATTTGTACGAGGCTTTTTATCTTGAAAGTTTGCATTCTTATTGAATGGTCTATTAAAATCTTTCTTGTCGCGATTAAAGTTATCTCTCGCTCCGTTAGGCCTATTATTATTATTTGGTCTATCGCCTCTATTAAAGTTATTATTGTTATTATAATTGGAATTAAAATTGCCAGTTCTATTTCTATTTTGTTGGCCTCTATTACGATTAGGGTCATTGTCAAATCTACGATAATTATTTTCGCGTTGAGTTTCAGGTTTAGAAAAAGCTTCAACCTCTGGTTTTGGTTGAATTTTTTCCTCTTTCTTGACCTCTTCTTTCTTTTCTATCTCTTTTTGCTTTCTTGCCTCTTCAAATTCAAGTTCTTTAAGCTTTTTAGAAATCTTTCCATTAAGTTCATCAACTTGGCTCTTTGAAGACCTTAAAGAAAGGAGAATTTTAGAAATTTCACCCTCTTTTTGTAGGTCATGTATTCTCTTTAAATTTTCTAATGTTTGATTTGCCAATCTTTACTCCTTATTCTTAAGCAAATTTTCTATAAGTACGCTTAAGTTTTTATTTTTAATTCCAATAATTTTGCAATTTTTAATTGAAGTTAATTCTTCTAAATTGTCGACTTCGATAATAGAAATTTGACTTTCTTTAAACTTTTCGACAACTTTCATAGTGTTTTTTTGTGCTGATTTATCATAAATTATAAGATAAATCTTTTTATTATAATCTTTTAGAGCATCACTGCCAATAATTAAATATCCGCCCTTACGCGTTATATTTAAGTATCCTTGAATTTTACTTATTTCCAAGAATAGCCTCCTCGATTTGCCCATACACACTTTCATCAACAATCATTTTAAAAACTTTGTTGAAAGTCTTTTGTTTTTTAAGTTTTGTTAGGCATTCGTCGTTATAGCAAATATATGCCCCTCTTCCATTTTTCTTTCCTGTCTTATCTATAGAGATTTCGCCCTCTTTTGATTTCACAATTCTTAAAAGGTCTTTTTTGTCTTTCATTTCTCTACAAACAACGCACATTCTTTGTCTTTCCATAGTCTCGCCTACTTCTTACTTAGTTTTCTTCATCTCCATCATCAAGTGGAGTTATATCTTCAAGTTCGTCAAAGTCTTTAAGGCCTGAGAAAGCATCGTCATCATTAAGTTCAGTAAGTTCATATTCAGGTTCTTTAATCTCAGTTGTTTCAACAGAACTTTGAGGTTTAACTTCGATTTTCCAGCCAGTAAGTCTTGCCGCAAGACGAACATTTTGACCATTCTTACCAATAGCAAGAGAAAGTTTATCATCAGGAACAATAACTCTTGATGAGTGCAAACTTTCGTTTGTTTCAACACTTACAACTTGAGCTGGGCTAAGAGATTTTGCGATGAATTCAAGTGGGTCATCGCTATACTCAATAAGGTCAATTTTTTCACCATTGATTTCAGAAGAAATTGTGTCAATTCTTTGTCCGTGGAAGCCTACGCAAGTACCAATAGCGTCAATATTTGCCTTTTCAGTATAAACGGCAACTTTTGTACGATTGCCAGGGTCTCTTGCGATGTTTTTAATTTTAACATCTCCGCTTGCAACTTCTGGTATTTCAAGTTCAAAGAGTTTTCTCACAAAACCAACATTGCTTCTTGTCACTTGAATTTGTGTACCTTTGAATGAGTCTTTAATCTTTTTAACATAGACTTTAACTCTATCACCAATGTTAAATTTCTCACCTGGAATTTGGTCAGAAGGAAGCATAACGCCCTCTGTGTGAGTGTTTGATAATTGAACGTAGATTGTTCCATTATCAATTCTTTTAACAATTGTTGTCAAAAGTTCATCTTCCTTTTCAGAGAGTTCTGAAAGTGCCATTTGTCTTTCAAGTTCTTTAAGTTTTTGCATAACAACTTGTTTAGCTGTTTGAGCTGCAATTCTACCAAAGTCCTTAGTTGACTCTTCGGCCATAACTACATCCCCAAGTTTATGTGATTTTTTGATAAGTTTTGCCTCTGAAAGAGAAATTTCTTTATCTGAATCTAAAACTTCATTAACAACAGTTTTATAAGAATAAATCTTGATTGTTGCCTTTTCTGGATTAAGTTTTACCATGGCTGATTTTGCTTCGCCATACATTTTTTTGTATGCAGAAGTAAGAGCAGCTTCCAAAGTAGAAATAAAAGTGTCTTTGTCAATTTTTTTCTCATTTTCTAAGTCTTCAAGGGCTTGAAAGAAATCTTTATTTATCATTTTTTTCTCCTTTATTTTGGTTAAAATCTATAACTGGCTCTATTTGTGCAATTTGTTTTCTATTTAAGGTAAGGTTTTCTTCTTTTACCTCAATAGTCACCGTCTCATCATCAAAACTAATTAACTTACCTTTGAAAAGTTTTTGTCCATTCAATTTTGCGAATAAGGTTATGCTTATAAGTTTATTTAAATTTCTTTGAAAATCGCGGTTTGTTTTTAAAGGTCTGTCAATACCTGGCGAACTCACATTCAAAATGTATGGTTGGTCGTCTGTTGGATTTAACTCATCAAGTAATCCATCTATTGCTTTTGAAACCTTTTCACAATCTTCAATCTTAACGCCTCCGTCACAGTCAATATAGAAAGTCAAGTTCATTCCGTCACTTTTCTTTGCATACTCAACTTCTACGACTTCATAACCTAAATTTTCGATTATAGGCGTTACTTTTTCTTCACAAATTGTTTTAACTTTACTTGCCAATTTTATTCCTCCCTTTACGAAGTGAGGAGCGATGCAAATTTGCACGCTCCTCACTTTTCAAGTATACATTTATTATATCAAATGTATATATAAAAATCAACCATTTATTAAATATTTTTAAAATTTATTTTGCTTTATTGAGCTCCATTAAAACAAGTGCAGTCGCATAAGCATCATTATACGCCCTATGAGCATCTTCAAGTTTTAATCCGAGTGCTTTAACTACTGTTCCTAGTTTATAATTTCCAGCCCTAATTGGAGATTGTCTAGCAACAATATATGCGTCAATTATGTCATTGTCAAATTTGACACCTATTCTACTTGCAACTTTTTGAATAAACTTAAGGTCAAAGCCTATTATATTATAACCGCTTATGATACACCCTCTGCTCCACTCGTAAAAATCGTATACAACATCTTCAACTCTTGGCGCAAATTTAATCATTTCGTTGGTTATGTGTGTAAGCTGTTGAACCTCTTCTGGAATTGAAAATTTTGTCTTTGCAAAACTTGAAAAACGCTCGGTTATTTCTCCATTCACAATCTTAACAGCACCAAGTTCGGTTATTTCACAGATTTCAGCGTCAAGTCCTGTCGTTTCAATATCAAAAACTACAATATTATTCTTCATAATAAAGTCATTATATTTTGCCTTTGTTTCAAAAAGATTTATTTGAGACTTGCGAGGAAGTTGCTCTGGGAAAACCACTTGTTTATGTACATATACATCGTCATCATCACCTGCCACTTTATTTTCAAATTCAATCGGACTAGCAAGCGAAATCTTCTTAATTTTATATGTTAATTTACCGCTTAATCCGTTTTCAACATCTCCTAGACAAAGTATCATAAACTGTTCTTCAAGTGCTTCCATAATCTTTTCATGAGCCTTAGGACAAAAATAAACGCAATCTATACTTCCGCCCTCTTTATCCTTTAAAGTGAAAGTATAAAGGGCTTTATCTTCGCCTATATGTTTTCCTGTTTTTATTTTAAAGGTTCTCATATTTTTATTTGTGAGAATCCCAAATAAAATAACAGACGCCTTTGGTGATTTTATATCGCTGATAAATTCAGGCTGAGGATTTATGTCATTTCCTATAACTTTTTTATCAACTCTAACCTTATATCTGCGGACTTTTGCTTTTGTTGAAGGCGGAATATCATCAAAATCAATCTCGTCTGGAAGAACTTCTTCATTTTCAATAATTTCAACCGTAACATTCGCAATAAAAAGACTCTCTAAGTGTGCTTTTAATGTGGTTGAAAGTTCAAAATCATCAATAAGTGAAATTATATCTTGATTTAATTTTAAAGTTACTTTTACCTCTTGTTCAACATGAGATGATGAAATATTTTCAATATTTATATATGGGAAAATACCCTTTTTATTAACTTTAAAGTATTCAATAACTTCATCAACAATAAGTCTTTCGTCTAAAAAGCTCTTTTTGTATTTTATCTTTAATTCCCCATTAAGGCCCAATAATTCCTTGTAAAACCCATAGACTTCTTCTCTATCTTCGCTTGAAATTTCGTCTATTTGATATGGATATAAAAAAGTGATGGTGCATAAAAGGGTCTCCATATCATACACCACACTTAAAAGTTTTAAATAGTTATATTTATTATTGAATTTTTTATTTAACTTTTCTAAAGTATTCATAAAAATATTTTACAATAGAAAATGCAGAATGTCAATTAAAACTACCGCACCGAACAAAATAAAGAGTCCGATTGTATGAATCATATTTTCTGTTTCACGTTTTATTGGTTTTTTACGTATAGCCTCAATTGTAGTAAAGACAACATGAGCTCCATCCAGTGCTGGTATCGGCAGAATATTAAATATAGCAAGGTTTGCCGAAATAAGAGGTATTAAAAGTAATAAATTTAAAGCACTCTGCTGCGTATAAGTTGCAATTGTTGTAATCGTGGTTATTGGACCACCTATCGAAGAAATAGGAAGCTGGAAAGTAATTAATAACCACAAACTCTTAAGTACTATCCAAGCAAGCCCGAAAGCAAAAGGAACAGCCCTCTCTAAAGCTTCACCCACCGTATGAACATATGCCTTTGCATTCACATTCCAAATATAATGAATTTGCGTTTCACCATCTTTCACCGCTTCAACTCGATAAAAGGCAATTTTTGCATTTTCATATTCGCCATTTCTTTTAACTACAACATTTAAAACGGCCTCTTCTTCAAAGTTTTCTTCGGTCAAAGAATTTATATGCTTAGAAATAATATCGTTGTAAGTTGAGCCATAAGCAAAGTCGATTTTTTCACCTTCAATTGAAATGATTACGTCACCCTTTTGGAGCATTTCACTTTCTAATATGCTAGGACAATAAGGAGTTGTACCCTCCTTTATATCAAGTTTAAATTCTTGAGCAAAATCAGTTGGAGCAATAAAACTCTTCACCTCTGGAATATCATATCCAATTGTGCAAAGCAAAATGAAAGAGAAAATAACAGCTGTCGCAAAGTTGAATGTTACGCCAGCGAGAAAAACCAAAATTCTTTTCCAAGGTTTTTGATTTGTAAACGCCTCTTTTTCATCTTCGCATGTTTCATCTTCGCCCGCAAATGCACAATATCCTCCAAGCGGAAATATTCTTAAAGAGATAAGTTCTCCACGTTTATTTTTACGAGAAAAGATGGCTTTGCCAAAGCCAACAGAAAACTCAGTTATTTTAAAGTTTAACATTCTTCCAATGCAATAATGCCCAAATTCGTGAACAAGCACCATAAAAAGCAATATTACAACGGCAATAATAATGTAAAGAATATACATTAAACCTCGCAAATTATAGAAATTAAAAATAAAAATTTTTTGGCTCACGATGGTCGGCGTGAGATTTATCAGTTGTTCTATTTTGTTATTCTCTTTAGAAACGCAAGAGTAATGTGATTTTTATAAAGCGTTATAACGTTACTCTAATATATTACTAGATAAGAAGAAAAATTATACTAAATGCAATGAAAATATATGGTGCAACAAAGATATGGGAATCAAATCTGTCAAGCATTCCGCCGTGACCTGGCATAATGTTGCCAGAATCTTTTACCCCAGCACTTCTTTTTAAATAACTTTCAAATAAGTCACCTGCCTGTCCAAGCACAGAGCCGATTGCAGAAATTATTGCAACCTTCCAAATGCTTATGTTTGACTTTACAAATAGGTCTGCCATATTTGGGAAAGCATTGAAAATGCAGAACACTGCTGTTGATAAAAGCACGCACCAGAATAGTCCACCTACAGCTCCAGAAATAGTTTTCTTCGGACTTACCTTTGGAGCAAGCTTTTTGCCACCAATAAGCCCACCCGTAAGATATGCAAATGTGTCTGTAAAAATTGGTATAAGAAGAGTGAATAAAAGCACAAAGAGCGAAATATATCCACCTAAATTTGTAAGTTTTCCAAATGTAGTAGTTAAATCTTCAAAATGGTTAATTAAAGTTAAAAATAATAATAAGAAAGTTGGATAAATCAAAACAACCAAAGTGTTTAATGCTTTGCTAAAAGAGTATTTTACAACTGATAACTTGTCCAATTGTCTTGTCTTAAGTTCAATTTTTGTCTTTTTGTAAGTGATAAGTGGTAAAACAAATGTAATACCGAAGAATGCAATCATTACAGCAACAGCAATAATAATTGTATATAATACTCCTAAGGTTTTATCATTTGCAATTCCAAGTAAAAGTGCAAGCATCAAAAAGCATGGAAAAACAGCAGATACATATTTATCATTATATCTTCCCATTTTTGTAAATATCTTTGACATTTCATAAGCTGCAACGCAACCTATAAAAAGAATAGCAATGTCAAAGAAATAGTTACTAACATAAAATTTAAGAATAAAAGCAACCGCAAGTATTAATACGAAAGCAATTGATGATATAAAACGCGTTTTCAATTTAAACCTCCATAGCGTCTTTTTCTCTTTTGAAAAACTTTAAGAGCCTTAAGTAATTGTTTTTCATCGAAATCTGGCCAATACAATTTTGGGAAATAAAATTCACTATAAGCCATTTGATAAAGCAAAAAGTTGGATACTCTCTTCTCTCCGCTTGTTCTTATGATAAAATCTGGGTCAGGCAACATTTTAGTATCAAGACTAGCAGATAATTTCTCCTCTGTGACTTCTGTTTCTCCAGCTTTAATAAGTGAATTAACAGCACGGACAATGTCGTCTCTGCCCCCATAATTCAAGGCGAAAGTTATGGTTAAATTATCAAAATCTTGCGTCTTTCTTTTCATATTTTCCAGCGCAGATTTAAGGTCATCTGGAAATGGGTCTAAAAGTCCAATTGAAGATAATCTTACTTTTTTCTTAAGAAAAATATTGTCATTTTTAGAAATATAATCTCTTAATAGAGCAAATATTCCGTCCACTTCTTCCTTACTTCTCTTCCAATTTTCGGTTGAAAAAGCGAAGAATGTGCAATATTTAATTCCAAATTTTAGACATGCGTCAATAGTTTTTTCAACTGCTTTAACGCCTGCTTTGTGTCCTAAATTCCTAGGTAATCCTCGCTTTGTAGCCCATCTTCCATTTCCGTCCATGATGATTGCAATATGATTAGGTATTTTTTTTAATTTATTTGCCATAACTAAAGTCCTTTTAATTATAAATTAGACCTCCATAATCTCTTTTTCTTTAGTTTTGCAATTTTCATCAACCTCTTGACACCCTTTGTCTATAAGGTCTTGAATTTCATCTTCATATCTAGCTTTTTCATCTTCAGAAATTTGACCTTCTTTTTCAAGGTCCTTTATCATATCCATAGCATCTCTGCGTGCGTTACGCACTGCAACCTTTGTTTCCTCAGCCAATTTTTTAATATTTTTAACGAGTTCTTTTCTGCGTTCTTCTGTAAGCATAGGGAAAACAAGTCTAATTGTTTTGCCGTCCTCATTTGGATTAACTCCAATGTCGGCAGCAGCAATTGCTTTAACTACATTTTTAACTTGGCTTTGGTCCCAAACCGAGATTGCAAGTACTCTTGCCTCAGGAACGGATATACTCGCCATATTCTTAATAGGAGTTGGTACACCATAATAATCTATAACAACTCTGTCTAAAATATGCGGATTTGCTCTTCCCGCTCTTACCACCATGTATTCACTAATTTGGTGATTTATAGCTTTATTAATATCTTCTTTGCAAGATAATTTGATTTCTTCAACCATTTCGTTCATAAATAAAAATCTCCTTGCAATTATTTTACTATAAAAAGTAAAATTTTGCAAATGTTTTAAACACATATCTTCAAATATGCAGTCAAAATAAATTAAGACACAAAAAAAGGAGCATTATGCCCCTTTTTATTATAAGAATAACAATAAATTATCAAATTTTATTATTACAAGAAGGTGGCAAACAAGCACGAAGTATTTGTTTTCCACCGACGTAGCCTAAAAACACAAGGGAGTGTTTGATTTATCAAACTAATTGCGTTAGCAATTTAAAATTTTAAGCTCGTCTTAAAATTTACTTCTGTTAAGTGTTATTTGTTACCTTTCATTTGTTTTTCAACTTCTTCTGCAAGGTTGTCATTTCTCTTTTCAAGGCCTTCACCCATTTCAAATCTAGCAAATCTTCTGATAGAGATTTTTTCACCGATTTGGAGAACTTTTTCATTGATATATTCTCTTATTGTAAGGCTTGGGTCTTTAACGAAAGTTTGTTCAAGAAGGCAAACTTCTTGATAGAACTTCTTAACTCTTCCTTCAACCATTTTATCAACGATTGCAACAGGTTTTCCTTCGTTGAGAGCTTGATTTCTGAGAATTTCTTTCTCTGCATCAAGTTCAGCTGTTGGCACTTCCTCAATGTTAACATATTTTGGAGCAGCAGCAGCGATTTGAAGAGCAATGTCGTGTCCGATTTCTACAAATGCGTCTGTTTTAGCAACAAAGTCTGTTTCGCAATTGATTTCAACAAGAACACCAATCTTACCACCCATGTGGATATAAGAAGTAACGATACCTTCAGAAGCAATTCTTGATTGCTTTTTAGATGCAGCAGCGATACCCTTTTCTCTAAGCCAGATAATAGCTTTTTCAAAATCGCCATCACTTTCAGTGAGTGCTTTTTTGCAGTCCATCATACCAGCGTTTGTTTTTGCTCTAAGTTCTGCAACGTCTTTAGCTGTAAAATTCATAATTATTCTCCTTCACTTTCAGATTTTTTCTCTTCGGCTTTAACAGTTTCTTCTTTTTTAGCTTCAGGTTTTTTCTTTAAAGGTTTCTTTTTGCTTGGCTTTTTGTTTTGTTTTTCTTCTCCGCCTTCAGCAATTTCAAGGTTAGGTTTGATTTCAGAAAGAGCTTTTTCAAGGTCAATTTCTTCCTCTTCTGATTCATCTTTTTGCATTGAAACGCCTTCTTTAGCTTCAATAACAGCGTCAGCAAGAGCAGCAATTATAAGTTTTACTGAACGAATAGCATCGTCATTTCCTGGGATTACATAGCTAATTCCGTCTGGGTTACCGTTTGTATCAACAAGTCCAACCATTGGAATACCAAGTAATTTACATTCGTTTACACAAATGTGTTCACAGTTAGGGTCAACTACAACAACAGCACCTGGGAGTTCTCTCATTTCTTTAATTCCGCCAAGGTTCTTTTCAAGCTTGTCTCTCTCAGCTTTAAGAAGAGTAACTTCCTTCTTTGGTAAAAGGTCAAATTCTCCAACCTTTTCCATTTGGTTGAGTCTGTTGAGTCTTTCGATTCTAGATTTGATTGTTCTAAAGTTAGTAAGGCAGCCGCCAAGCCAACGAGTATTGATGTAATACATACCGCATCTCTCTGCTTCTTCCTTAACTGCTTCTTGGGCTTGTTTCTTTGTACCTACAAATAAGATTTTCTTACCTGCAGCTGCAACATCACGTACGAACATATACGCTTTGTCAACCTGCTCAGAAGTTTGTTCAAGATTGATGATATGAATATCATTTCTTGCTGTGAAGATGAATTTTTTCATCTTTGGGTTCCACTTTCTAGTCTGGTGACCAAAGTGAACACCAGCTTCAAGTAGTTGTTTCATTGAAATAACTGACATAATTTTTCCTCCTTTTGTTTTTGTCCTTCCCTTATGTTTTCTAGCTCCAAATTGCGACCTCAGAATAAATCTTTACAATATGGCAAATTTTAGCTTTCGCCCCGTCATATTGCGTTTAGGCAACTGCAACTGAATATACATAAAGTGCTTATTGTCCAATGACTAAAAGATTATATCAAATAATATTTATAAAGTCAATATTTTTTACTAATATTTGTAATATTTTTACAACATATTTTCAGTAAATAGTCTATTAAAAATTGAGCAAAAAAACAAAAAAAAGCGTTAGAAAATCTAACGCATTTTTTTAATTTTCTTTTTTTACTTTCTTTGGTCTATAAAGTACCGCCCAAATTCCTGGCATCAAGAATGTTGATGAGTAGAAAGTCACTATAAGTGCAAGAATTATTGCGAGTGCAATTTGTCTAACACCGCTTACTGCAAGAGCAACAAACAGAATAGAAATAACTAACATAGCAAGATATAAAAGTGCCTTTTTGAAAAGTAATCCTTTTACAGCAGTATCTGCAGTTTGATTATTATTAAGCCCTTCAAATTTGCCAGTTTTTTGACCATTTTTGATTTTTTCTAGGAATATAAAACTGTTCATAAGCGAAAGAATTGTCGCTGTAAGGAAGGCTATTCCAATAGTCAAATTGACAACCAGTCTGCAAAGAACAAGCATGCAAAGAAGAAGTAAAATGTCAATTGCCATTTGCATAATAAGTATCAATGTAATTCCCCTATGCTTGCGAAGTAATAGGTAAATAATCGCAAGTGCGAGTACTACAACAATCGCTCCCAATATTTCCATTGAATAATTGAAAGCTTTATGTCCTTGAGTACGACTTATAGAAGAGATTGCACTTTCATATTTGTCATAACCAAACTCAGTTAAAAGTTGTTCGCGAATTGAATTATTTTCATCTTGAATATTGTCGCCTATTGCCTTGTTCTTATAGACAACTTCAATTGCCTGTCCACCAAATACACTATAATCGAAAATGTTTATAGTTGAAGTTCTATAAGAAACAATTTTAAGTCCATTATCATCGAGAACGGTCTCGATTTTATCTTGAATTTCTTTGTAATCTTTTTTGTTGTCTAAATCATAAACTTTTGCATTTTCAATAAGGTTTTCATCGTTTACATAGATTTTAAAAGTGCTTCCGCCAGTAAAATCCACACCCAAGTTAAAACCTACTGTACATAAAAGTATAACTCCAACAATAAGCACTACAAGTGGTGCTATCATATAATACAAGAAATTCTTGCTTATTTTAAGCTTTGAATTTGCCACCCTATTTTCTAGAGTAAGTTTTTCTTTATTTGACATTATAGCACCTCCATTTCATTTGGTTGTGCAATATTTTCTTGAACTGCCTCATCGTCTACAACTACAACAGTTTCAACCTCTTCCTTAATCTCTTTCACATTCTTATCTCTTTTCATTCTTAATTTGCCTGCTTTAGTGCTATTGATTTTGATATAGATATAAGCAAACCATCTAAGAAGCAAGAGAGAAATAAACATTGAAAGAAGAGCACCAATTAAAAGCACAATACCAAAGCACTTCATTGAAGAAGGTGCAATAACCCAAATGAATATTGAAGCAATAATCATAAGAACATTTGCGTCAACTATTGGCCAAAGAGCCTTTTTAAATCCACCCTTGAATGCGAGGTGTAATTTTTTACCCATTGCATATTCTTCTCTTATTTTTTCGTAAACAGTCATAACTGCCCAGCAAGAAAGAGCAAAGGCAACAACCGAGCCAATAACGCCGGCAAGATTTAAAGTAATAAATGGTATAGACTGAAGAAGGAATGCAAAGAAAACAAGATAATATACTAGCGCAAGTGAACCAACAAGTCCAAGTTCGCCATATCTAGCACAGAGTAAAATAAATGCTATAATTACAGTAATTAAAAGACAAATTCCAAGATAAAGTTGAGTGTTTTTGCCTAAAATAGGACTTATTCTACTTACTTCATTTAAAGTAAGGTCAACATCAAGCATACCACCTGCTATTCCATATGCAACTTCACGTGCTTCATCAGCTGAAGACATTGTGATTTTTCCATTTGAAGAAGCTGTTAAAAACATTGTTGTTTCACCAATATCACTTGTGCTTATCTCAGCAAGAAGATTGTCAGAACTTAAATTCCCAAGATAAACATAAACAGTTTGGTTTGTTGTCTCTTCAGCAATCTTTTTTAAATTTTTAAGCTTGCTAAAGCCCTCTTTTGAAAATTCAATTGTAACACCATAAGAATTTCTGTCATAACTATAATCTGGTTTAACAGATTTTAAATCATGTGAATTAAGGTACACATTAGGATTTGTCAATGTATCAGACACGCTAGCAGACGTGAAAGATAACAATTTTCCTTCCTCAATATAATAAAATGCTTTATTTACTTCATAAGCGTCAGCAGAGGCCAAAACATATACCTTGTCTCCTCCCTGTCTTTCTACATAAAGTTGAGAAAAATTTTCACTCTTGAAAACACTTTCAATTTTAGATAATGAATTGTCAATAGCGTCCGACAAACTCTCTCCACTATCAGCTGAAATTGTGCAGTTATAAACAGCAGAGACCCCGCCTTCAAGGTCAACGCCCTTATTGATGGCTCTAATAAATCCATTATATTGATTTGAAGAGTATGGCACGCTAAAAGGACATACACATAAAAGTATGCCCAAAATTGCGATTATGGCGAGAAAAACAAATTTAACAATTGCGTTTCTTTTTAGCATTTAATTCCCTTTTAATTCTATTATTGACTGTTATTCAATTTTTTGCAAAATCTATAACTCTATTACTTGTATATTATAAAGAATTAAAAGGACAAAGTCAAATAAAATTATGTTTAATTTACACTTTTTTTAATATTTACACAAATGATGCCACATATAGCTCCTATTACAGCTCCGAAAACTATATCTGTGAGAAGTGTTAAGTCGAAAGAGAAGTTTCCAGCTAGTAAAGAAAATACTAAAAAAGCAAGAAATGTGTAAATAAAACCTATTAAGAGACCGCTTACAAGCCCTAATTCTTTAGATTTTTTCAAACTTATAAATACACCTAAGAATATACTTACACCTTTAATCACTTGATTAATAGGATAGATAATTGAGTCAGGAATATTTGTAAATTTGAGAAGAAAAGCGAACACAAGTACAAGGATAAGAGAAAGACATAAAGCAATAAGTGTACCTTTTGCAATAAGTCCAGCAAGATTCACACCCTTTGAACCTCCAGCACTTTTCAAAGTCTTTGATTTTGCTTTCAATTTCATAATTGCCTCCTTTTAGCAAAAATATACTTAAAATATTTCTAAGATAAAATATGACAGGCAATAAAAAAAGATAACTAAATTTATATTTTAGTTATCTTAATTTGTTTAGTCTTTATTTTCAGTAGAATTTTCAGCCTTTTCTTTAGAAGATTTTTGACTGTCTTTATCGTCTTCCGCCTTTTTCATCTCTTCCAAAACGCTCTTTTCGTTTTTATTTTTCTTGTTTTCTTCAGCGTTTACAACAGGTTGAGAAGATTGAACTTGAGGTTCTTCTTTATTGAATACTTTATAGATAGCATAAGCATCTACAGATATATATCCTTTTTTATTTCCCTCGCCAGTTTCAATAGTTACGATTTTTTTCTCATCGCCATAATGCAAATCAACAATCGTACCATAAACACCACTTGTTGTTAAAACCCTGTCACCTCTTTTAAGCGAGTTGGTTTGTTCAAGCATTCTTTGATTCTCTTTTTTATTTTTTGAAAACATCATAACTGGATAAATGATAATAAGCAAAACAATAAAAACAATAAGAACAATTTGTGTTGCGTCCATTTAATTCCTCCTTCAATAGTTTAAGTCTAGCATAGTTTATAACATTTTCAAAGCAATTTGATTTAAATTTTCTTGCTTTCTACCTCATTTTTAAGTCTTTCAACAAAATCTGACAATTTTAAACCTGATTGATTTTCGTTGCCACGACCACGTATAGAAATAACACCACTTGCCTCTTCTTCGTCACCTACTATGATAAGATAAGGAATTTTCATAGAGTGCGCTTCTCTTATTTTATAACCAATTTTTTCATTTCTAAGGTCTTCTTCAGTGCGGAAGCCTAACTTGCAAAGTTCTTCTTTGATAGAATGAGCATAATTGTTATTTCTATCTGTCAAAGCTAAAACTCTAATTTGCTCTGGTGCAAGCCATAATGGAAATGCTCCAGCATATTTTTCAATAAGGTAAGCAAGAGTTCTTTCATAACAACCAATACTTGTTCTATGAATAATATAAGGAATTTTGATAGAGCCGTCTTTATCAACGTATTCCATGCCAAATTTTTCAGCAAGCATTTGGTCAATTTGAATTGTGATAAGAGTATCTTCTTTACCAAATACATTCTTAATTTGAATATCAAGTTTTGGGCCATAGAATGCGGCTTCACCTATTCCGATACTATATGGCACATCAAGGTCATCAAGAATATTTTTCATTTTTGATTGAGCTTCGTCCCACTGCTCTTTAGTGCCGATATATTTTTCTCTATTGTTTTCGTCCCATTGAGAGAATCTATAAGTTGCATCTTCATAAAGTCCCAAAGTTTTAAGCATATAGATTGCAAGTTCAAGACATGCTTTAAACTCGTCTTCAAGTTGGTCTGGACGACACATTAAGTGACCTTCTGAAATAGTAAATTGACGAACTCTTATAAGTCCATGCATTTCACCACTTGCTTCATTTCTAAAGAGTGTTGAAGTCTCGTCATATCTAAGAGGAAGGTCTTTGTATGACCTTTTCTTGTTTAAATAGCATTGATATTGGAATGGACAAGTCATAGGACGAAGAGCAAACACTTCTTTATCCTTTTCTTCATCACCAAGCACAAACATACCATCTTTATAGTGGTCCCAATGCCCTGATATTTTATAGAGGTCGCTTTTTGCCATAAATGGAGTTTTAGTAAGTTGCCAGCCCCTTCTTGCCTCTTCATCTTCAACAAATCTTTGAAGGATTTGAATTACTTTTGCCCCTTTTGGCATCAAAATAGGAAGTCCTTGACCAATATAATCAACTGTTGTAAAGAGTTCAAGCTCACGTCCAAGTTTGTTGTGGTCGCGTTTTCTTGCCTCTTCAAGCATAGTTACATATTCTGCAAGGTCTTTCTTTGTTTTAAAAGCATAGCAGTATACGCGTTGGAGCATTTTATTTTTTTCGTTTCCACGCCAATATGCACCATTTACACCATGAATTTTAAATCCCATGTTTTGAAGTTGTCTTGATGACTCCACATGAAGGCCTCTGCAAAGGTCAAAAAAGTCATCGCCAGTATAATATAAAGATATTTCGGCGTTTTCATCAAGTTCATTGATAATTTCAGTTTTATAAGGATTATTTTTGAAAAGTTCAAGAGCTTCCTTTTTAGAAACAACTTTTCTTGTAAAATCTTCACCCTTATTTAAAATCTCTTTCATTTTCTTTTCAATTGCACCAAACTCGTCATTTGTTATTGAATGGTCAAGGTCAACATCATAATAAAAGCCGTCCTCAATTGCAGGACCAATTGTAAGTTTTGTTTCTGGATAAAGGCTCAATAACGCTTTTGCTAAAATGTGCGCAAGTGAATGTCTTGCTTTTTCAAGTGATTCATCTTTTTCTTTCTTAATTTCCATTTTTACCCCCTAATTTAAAAAACACTCATTAAATTTATATGAGCTAATAAGCACAAAAAAATCGTCCTTAAAAATCTAAGGACGACTGTAATTCAACCGCGGTTCCACCTTAATTGCTTAATTAAGCCACTTAATTTAAAACTTCTCTCTGCGACAGTGGTTTCAAAAGCATTCTATCTTAGGTCTTTCACCAACCGACCCTTCTCTGAACGAATCAAATGTTTCTACTTGTCTATCACTCAAAGTATGATAGAATTTTAATACTTTAACTTTGCTTTGTCAACCATTTTTATTAATTTAATGTAAATTTTTTTACATTTTGCATTGATGCATTGACGATAATGCGCTCATCAAAGATGCGTTCAAGTAGACTTATTGCATTTGACATTTCGTTAAAATATAGATTAATTTTTTGAGGAGAAAGGTCAATGACGGATGAGACCATACTCTCTTCGCTTATCAAATTGCCCGCCTTTTCATCTTCGGTATAAATTCTATAACCGCCATTTTCTTTTACTATACTTATTTCATCTGCGCATATATCCAAATTATCAACTAAAAATTTAAGAAGGTCAATAAAACTATCTCTTGAAATTAAATATTCCTTATTTTCGTTTGAAAGACTTACAAGTTCTTCCCATTTATCCTGCAATGCTCTAAGTCTAAAATTATAAAAAGATTCAATGTAAAGGTTGTCTTTAAGTATTAAATTTTTCTTAATGATAAACTTGTCTGTTTCACGGTCAAAATTAAGTAGCGCTTTTTTGAATGCAGAAATGCTTGTTTGGTCAAGTTCTGGCAAAACAAGATATTTATTTAAATAATCAGATTTAAAGTTGGTGCAAATAATCTCGCTCACCGTATTTGCGATTACAAGACAAGCCTCATCTTTAAATTCTTCTTTGGTTGCTATTAAAACCTGTATAACTCCATTATCCTCATGAGAAGTCACAACACCTTCAATATCTTTGATAAAATCAAGCAAAGTGTTATGTACAACTTTAGCAAGTTCAAAATTTTCTGATTTAAAATTCAGAGAAAACTCCCACATAAAAGCTCCTTTAAAATAGGTATATTGATTGAATAAAACGCAAATTTACTTCCGTCAGTAACTATTCTATGCAAGGTTATTAAAAATACACTAAGAAAATAAAAATTAAAAGAAATAATTTGACAAAAAATATAAAAATAAGGATAATATATTTATAGAGGTGGATTTATGAAAAAGAATCTTAAATTTTTTGTCTTAGCTTTATGCCTATGCCCACTGCTACTTTTATCAGCCTGCACCACTCCTGATAAATTTATGATTAGTGCTAAACCTAGCGACCCAACACTTGGAAGTGTGCAAGGCGTAAAAAATACTGAAATAGAAGAAGGTAATAAAATTACATTGACAGCTAAAGAAAATAAAGCTGACACCAATCCATTTATATGCTGGATTAAAGATTATAAGACCATTGTTTCAACAGATAAAAACATAAATTTGACTTATAACGCTAGCACTGCTGGTCATTACACCGCTCTGTTTGATGAACAAAATCAAGCAGGAATGCTATTTGCTTCTCTAAGCGAAATCAGTTTCTCGCCAGAAAATTATATAAGCGCAAAATATGACATAACTTATTCAAATGTAACAAGCGGAAGTAGTGATTATTTTGGGTATTTATCAGAAAGTTATTCAACTGAACCCGCAGTAAAAACAAACACAAAATCGGTTTTATATTTTGGTGGAGCTGGCACAAATAACACATATAAATTTAATGTAACCATAACTCTTCAAGCGGGTCAAACAAATGAGAGAAAATATAGTTTCCAAGTTAATGACCTTCTCAGCAAATCATCGTTTGATAATGATGGAAAATATGTAGTAACACAATATCTTGAACCATTTGAAACAGAAATCAGTTTTACTTTTGAAAAGTTAAACAAAACAATGTTTCAATCATAAAGAGCTAGACTTCCATTACTTTATAAAAGAGTTTTATTTAAATAAAATAAAAAAGTTCACTTAGGAAATCCCTAAGCGAACTTTTTTGGTTGAAAACTATTTACAGTTCTTAGCTGAGCTTTTCTTAGAAGAGCTTGACACAGAAGAACTTGTTTTAGAGCTGCATCCCTTAGCTTCGCTTGAAGCTTCTACATTCTTTGCTCTAGCTGATGCTTTAGCAGAAGTAGCTTTTTTAGATGAAGCTTTTGATTTCTTACCAAACATAGTTTCCACCTCCTATTGATTCAAGGCTAAATTGCCTTGTAATTATAGTGTGACAATTTTTATTTAAATTATACCTTAATACAAAAAATATTTAAAAATTCAACCTGATTTTTTAAGGTTATATATATAACAAATTGCTATTAGTAACATTATAAAAATTGTTCTATTCACCTATCATTTTTCTATAACACAAAAAAAGACGGACATATCCGTCTTTTTATTTTAGATTTATTACATAAAGTGCGAACTTACTCGCAACAGCGTGTACGCCGTAGTAAAATCACTATGTGTTATTTTTTACCTGCTGTTTTTTTGCCAGTAGTTTTTGGAGCTTTTGGCTTGTCATCTTTCTTAGCTGCAGCAAGTTCTTCTTTGCGTGCCTCTTCAAGAAGGTCATAATATTTGTCGAAAACAGCGATAGCAATTTCTTCATCTTCTTCGATTTTTATGATTGAGTTGCCTTGGTCATCAGTATCAACTAAGAATACGATAGCTTCATCATCGCCAATACCTTCAATTTTGTCAAGTGGCTTTAAAACGCAATAAAGTCTTTTTTCTTTTCTTACTTCGTAAGGAATAACAGCAACTTGCTCGAAAGTCATTTGTTTGCCGTTTTCATCCATGAGCACGATTGGCTCTTTATTATCTTGATCAAGTAAAACATCAAGAAGGTCTACTTGTTGAACATTTTTTTCTTCCATAATTAAATTATCCCCTTTTTTTTGTGTTAATGTAAGTCTGCAAAATTATCTGAGCTGAGATTTTATCAATAAGTTCCTTTCGCTTTTCCCTTCTAACTCCACTGGAAATTAAAATTTCTTCCGCCTCAGCCGAGGTTAAGCGCTCATCAATAAAGATGACTTTTACCCCTGATTGAGCTTCCAATTTCGCACCAAATGCGCGATGAATTTCCGCTCGCTCACCTTCCGTTCCGTCCATGTTTAAGGGAAGTCCCATAGCAATTTCATCAACATTATAATCTTTTATAAGTTTTATAATGTGATTTATTGCATCATCTTCTCCAACATTTTTGTAAACTTCATAAGGGCTTGAGATAATACACATTGGGTCAGTCAAAGCAATTCCTATGCGTTTATCTCCGTAGTCAATACCCATCTTCCTTTGATATTGCATTACATCTCCATAATGATTATACCCTATAAACAAAATAATAGTCAAACAAATTGCAACAATTTTTTAAAAAATTAATTTACTTTTTAAAAACTAATCTTGTTATATAAATTAATGCGAATGTGTTGTGCAACAAGCATCATTAGGCATATATAAACTTTCGTCATATTCAATGCCGTTTCTATCATAGTAATTTTTAATTGCAGCCTTAACCGCTTCTTCTGCCAAAACTGAACAATGAAGCTTATATGCTGGAAGTCCACCGAGCGCCTCAACAACCACTTGATTTGTGAGCTTCAACGCTTCGCTTATTGGTTTACCTTTAATAAGCTCAGTTGCAATTGAACTTGTTGCAATTGCACTTCCACAACCAAAAGTCATGAATTTTACATCTTCAATAATTCCGTCTTTTATCTTAAGATACATTTTCATTATATCTCCGCATTTAGCATTTCCAACCTCGCCAACACCATCAGCGTCTTCTATCTGCCCAACATTGCGAGGATTTCTAAAATGCTCCATAACTTTTTCACTATATAACATGTTTCCTTTCTCCTTTCTCAAGTTCTTGCCATACTGGCGACATATCTCTTAACTTCTTTATTACCTTTTGTACTTTTTCTAGTACCTCGTCAATTTCTTCCTCTGTATTAAACTCACTCAAAGTCAATCTTAATGAGCCGTGTGCAACTTCATGTGGACGACCAATCGCAAGTAAAACATGTGAAGGGTCAAGCGAACCTGACGTGCAAGCACTGCCACTTGACGCACAAATACCCTCATCAGCTAAAAATAATAATAAACTTTCACCTTCAATTCCTTCAAAACAAATGTTGATATTATTTGAAAGCCTTTGAGATTTGCTTCCATTTAAAATGCAATGTGGAATTTTTGTAAGTTCATCAATTAGCCTGTCCCTAAGTTTACATTCAAAAGAACTGGCTTTTTCAAGATTTTCAATTGAAATTTTTAAAGCCTCGCTCATTCCAATAATGCCTGCCAAATTTTCTGTTCCAGCCCTTCGATTCCTTTCTTGCGCACCACCAGTAATGTAACTAAAGACTGGGATAGTTTTTCTTACATAAAGAGCCCCTACGCCTTTAGGTCCATGAAATTTATGAGCAGACATGCTTAGCATGTCAATATTTAATTTCTCGACATCAATGTTTACATGACCAACAGCCTGCACTGCATCGGTAAAAAATGTCACTCCTTTTTCTCTACAAATCTTTCCTATCTCTTCAATTGGCTGAATTATACCGATTTCGTTATTTGCAAACATAATAGCAACAAGACATGTATCATCACTTATTGCCCTTTTCAAATCCTCTAGTTTTACAATGCCGTTTTCATCAACATTAAGATAAGTAACTTTAAATCCTTCTTGTTCAAAATTTTTAATTGTATTAAGAACTGAATGATGCTCTATTTTTGAAGTTATAATATGTTTCTTGTTTCTAATTTTCCCCATTTTTACTGCAGAGAAAATGGCTTGATTATTACTCTCGCTACCACCTGAAGTAAAATATATTTCTTCTCTTTTTGCACCTAGCAGTTCTGCTATTTTTTCCCTCGCCTCTTCAAGTTCATCTTTGGCTTGTTGACCAAAGTAATGTAAACTTGAGGGATTTGCATATTGATTATCAAAATATGGTAACATTTTATCAACAACCTCTTTTCTAACTTTGGTTGTTGCCGCATTATCTAAATAAATCATATCTCTCCTTAAATTCATACTATTTTAGTAGGAATTATAAAAATAATAATACTTTTCTTTGATTTTGTCAATAAATAACAAAGAATTCTTAAATATTTTTATTCTTCTGCATAAATAAAAAAAATTGCTCAAGGGCTATAAACTTTGAGACTAGAAAAAAAGGATTGTCTTTTAACAATCCTTTTTATTTTTAATAACTTTGCTATTAACCAAATCAAATGTTTTAGTTTTAATGCATATTATAAATATTTTTTAATTACGGATAAATAATATAGATTTTAAAAACCTAATTCATGACTGTCCATCGTTTCTACAAACTCTTTAACAGCAATAGAGTTTTTATTAAATATCTCATAATTGTTTTTTAACAACTGTTGATGACTATCGTCAGGGAATATTTCATTTTTATTTTTGCTATAAGACATATAATAACACTTATGGGATTTTCCATAAGATTCCAAATCGAATGCATCAATCCTTAAATATCCATCCAAAGATTTAAAAACAACATATCGTTTTTTAGAGATCCCTTTCTCTCCAACTAAATAAGGCAGAGGCTGTAATGCTATAACTCCTACAACAGGAAACATTTGCATTAATAATTCGGGATTTGAAGAAATAAAATTTTCCTGTGCACTCCAACAAGACAACAATCCTGTTGCATTTTTATCAACAAAAGCAGTAAGAAGATTACATAGTTTATTTCTAACAAATTTAGAATTTGAATTTATTAATCTTTTTATATTCTCGTCTATAAATATATCGCTTTTTTGATATTTCTCTAGATTTATTTTATACATTTCTACCTCATTTCTAATATATCACACATATACTTATCTGTCAATATAGAAAAATAGGATTATTTCTCAATTTGTTATAGTCCTGTCATTTTTTAATTATTTAACAAAACGATATTATCATAAAAATATGCTTGTGTGTCTTTTGTGTTTTCTTTGCTAGTTTCAATAGTAAATGACCAAAAAAAGCAATTTTTTATTTTATTAAGTCGCTAAGTTTTATATTGTTTAAGTAATCATTTATAAGATTGGTCAACCTTACCCAAGTCCCAACAGCATCACAATTTTGAACTCTGTCGCATTTATCATAAGTGCAAGTTGCAATTTTGACACCATCACCAGTAACTTCTAAAATTTCACGTACACTAATTTCACTCGCTTTTTTTGAAAGTTTGTAACCACCTTTTGTACCACGCATACTCTCAAGTAATCCGCCTTTGCTCAATAAAGCAATAATCTGCTCACAATATTTAATAGTGATATTTTGCCTTTGCGAAACCTCACTTATTGAAATATAATCATCACAGTTGCGAGCTAGGTCTGCCATTATTCTGACAGCATAACGTCCTTTTGTAGAGATTTTCATATTTTACCTCTTAATTAAAAAAGATTTTTGTCTAAAATTTTTAATTTTACTTTCTATTTACAATCATAAAGACTTTCACCTTCGCCCACAGAAATTATTAATGGCACTTTAATCTCAACCACATTTTCCATATTTGATTTAAGAATCTGCATCACTTTATCTTCTTCACCAGGATATGTGTCAATAATGAGTTCGTCATGAATTTGCAGGATGAGTTGACTTTTAAGATTTTCTTCTTGTAATGCACTACTTACTTTAAGCATTGCCAGTTTTATAATATCAGATGCAGTACCTTGAAGAGGCATGTTCATTGCAACGCGCTCCCCAAAAGTTCTTGTTTGATATTTTGAAGATGAAAGCTCGGGAATTTGACGTTTCCTACCAAACTTAGTAATTGCGTATCCATGTTCTTTGGCAACAGTAACATTATCGTCCATAAAAATCTTAACTTTTGGATATTTGGCAAAGTACGAGCCTATAAAATCTTTTGCCATAGCGCGAGTGCTTTTAATGTTTTGCGATAAACCATAATCACTTATACCATAAATAATTCCAAAATTGACCGCTTTTGCATCTCTTCGCTCAGCCCTCGTAACCTCATCAAGTGGTTTATTAAAAATATGTGAAGCTGTAAGCGTATGAATGTCATCACCCCTATTGTAAGCCTCAATAAGCCCCTCTTCTCCCGACATGTCAGCAAGAAGACGAAGTTCAATTTGGTTATAATCAGCTGATATAATTTTGCCGCCAACAAACTTAGATACAAAAATTTTTCTTAAAATTTTCCCGTCATCATCTCTTGTTGGAATGTTTTGGAGATTTGGTTCACTGCTTGAAAGCCTGCCAGTGCTAGTCAAAGTTTGATTAAATGTCGTATGAATAATTGGAGTTGACTGACAAAGTTTTTTATAAACATCAATATAGGTATTTTTAAGTTTTGAGTATTTTCTAAAAAGTAAAATATTGTTTACAATTGGAATATACCTAAGTTCTTCAAGAACCGTCGCACTTGTTGACTGCTTTTTATTGTTGTAAGCCTTAATTCCAAGTTTATCAAATAAAATATAAGCAACCTGCTTTGGTGAGTTGATATTAAACTCTTCGCCCGCCTCTAAATAGATTTCCTTTGTAAGTTTTTCAAGCCTGTCATTAAACTCTACTGAAATTTCATCAAGCTTATCTTCATTTATTTTGAAGCCTCGCTCTTCCATTTCAAACAAAAGTTTTATAAGAGGAAATTCGATTTCGTAATAAATATACTCTAGTCCATTCTCCTTAATCTGTCTTTCAAGTTTTCCTTTAAGGTCTTTAAATTCGCTAACATTCACCTTTTCAATTCCACTTTTAAGTCCAGCAGAAACAAGATAATCGGCCAGCGTAATATCAAAGAAGTTATTTAAAGAAATATTAAGTTTGTTTAAATAATGCAAATCGTCCTTTGCTGAATTTGTTATTTTTAAGATATTTTTATCTTCAAACACCCCTTTAAACGCCTGGCAAACATCTTCAAGCGACATAGGATTATCAAACAAAGTAAAGTTTTGTTCTAAATAATAAATTTTGCCTTTTATAAAAAATTCCAAAGAGTTTAAATCATAACAAAATGTTTTTATATTCTCATTTTTTAATGAATTTAAAACAGTCTCATCAATTTTAATTTTTTCCAGCTTAACTTTTTCTTCTGGCAAAACATCTCCAAACAAGGCCTTATTTTTGATTATTGATGAGAAATCCCAGTTTTCAAAGAATTTAAAGGCTTTATCGTCAAAAGGAAGTTTTACAAGACATTTTTCTTTACTAAATTCAATTTCGCAGTCTCTTTTAATAGTTGCAAGTTGTCTTGACATAAGAGCGTCATTTTTTCCGTCAATAAGTTTTTCTTTTATTTTGCCAGTTATTTCTTCAATATTGTCATAAATATTGTCGATATTTTTAAATTTTTCAAGCAAAGATTGAGCTGTTTTTTCGCCAACACCCTTTACACCTGGAATATTATCAGAACTGTCCCCCATTAGGCCTTTAAGTTCAATAATTTGATATGGCTCTAAATTATAGAGCTGTTTAAGTCTATTTGTATCAACTTTGTCAACTTCTGTTACACCTTTTTTAGTTAGCCAAACTGTTGTTTTATCATCAATAAGTTGAAGTAAATCTCTATCTCCCGACAATATAAACTTTTCACCTTGATAGAGCTTTGATATTGTTCCGATTATATCATCAGCTTCAATTCCTTCCCTCTCAAGATATTGAATGTTCATAGCGTCAAGCATTTCTTTTATTACTGGAAACTGAGAGATAAGTTCTGAAGGAGTAGGTTTTCGTTGCATCTTATATTCGCTATAAATTTCATTACGAAAGGTCTTTCGTGCGTGGTCAAAAGCCACAACTACTCTTGTGGGCTTTTCCTCTAAAATTAACTTAATTAAAATATTAGCAAAACCAAAGACTGCACCCGAAGGATTTCCTTCATGATTAGAAAGAAAAGGTAGAGCGTAAAAAGCACGATTTGCAATACTATTTCCGTCTACCAATAAAAGTTTTTCCATATTTTCTCCTATTTTAGCATGCCTAAAAGTGGGTCTATAAATGCTTTAGCATCTCCGCCAACTTTGAAAAGTTTTCTAAATACATCCGGCATTGCTATTGTTAGTATAAGCAAAATAACCATAACTACTAAAAGTAAAAAGAAAACAATTTTAAGCGGATTTCCAAAGAAGTTTACAGCAGCATAAAGAAGCGCAATTGCAAGGCCTCCATAAATAGAAAGATAATAAAGGGTTTTTGAAATATTCTCAATGCCATAAATATTCACATAACATAAAAATCCTACATAAGCTATTGTCAGCACTGCTAACAAAAAGTAAACTATTGATTTCATACACTCTCCTTAAACTAACTCTTTTTGTTTTTTAAGTCTTTTGTCTAGCTTCATTTTATTTTTCAAAGGTTTGATTTTCTTAGGTTTATCTTTAACCTTTTTTGTCTTGCCCTTTTTCATCTTCTTCTTATTTTTCTTTAAAAGGCGTTTTGGGATTGAACCATCATCTGGCATGCTTTCTAGTAGTGAATCTGGATTTGCAAGAAGGTCTTTGCAAAGTTTGAGAGTTTTGCTCATATAAAGACCATCAGCGATACGCTCATCAAGACTCATTCCCATTGTAAGAGTTTTTTGCAATTTAATCTCTTTATTATTTTCAACAACAGGCTCCATTCTTTCTTTGCCTACAGAAACAAACATAGAAGTTGTTCCAAAGTTGTAAAGATGATGATAAATATAGCTGAGTTTAATAGATTTAAGATAAGTTACAAAACAGCTTGTATGGAATGGGCTTGCTTTAATAAGACTCTTAGGAAGCATTCCATGCCTGTCCAGCCATCTTGCAAGAGCCATAAACCACCTAAATAAGAAATCAGGCAATTTTACAAGTTTTCCAGCAGCTTTAGTTGTAGGGTCCACTTCCCCGCCTTCAAGATTCTTTGAAATCTCTTCATCAACAATTTTTTTAATCTCTGAAATGCTTTCTCTGCCTGTGAAATAAAACTTCGCAGTTATGTTGTCACCTTCATCTTCAAGCTTCTTTTTAATATCCATTGAAAGGCTTATGTAATTTCTTTGGTAAGTAGACCCTCGCATAATAAATCTATTCATTTTCTTACGCGTGTAAAGTACTCTAACAAGGGTTGCAAACATAATGTGCATATATGTATAATTATTGCCATTTTTTCTTTCTCTAGCGATAAAATCATCAATTGGCTGGCAAGGCACTTTTACCTTTATGTAATTTACTGCATCAATTCTTTGTGGCATAAAGAAAGGACCTGCTTTGTCAATTATATTCATATCCTTTACTTTTTTGCCATCGCTTCTATGTCCAAACATTAGTTTTCTCCTCTAAATTTTTTTCTTATCAAATTTTTCTCTCTGCCATTTTTGCTAGGAGTATAATAAACCCTATCTTTCAAAGCATCTGGCAAATATTGTTGTTTTACGTAACCACCATAGTCATGTGGGTATTTATATTTTCCATGCCCGTCACCATTAGTGCTTGGATGATTTTTTAAATGGTTTGGCACTTTATTATCTGTAAAATTCACCGCGTCATCACTTGCTTTATGCATAGCTTCAATAACAGAATTGGACTTTTCTGCTTCGCATACATAAATTATTGCATGCGTTAGCGGAATAAGCCCTTCAGGCTGTCCCATTTTTTCAAGAGCATACATTGCGCTTGTTGAAAGAAGTAGTGCATTTGAATCTGCCATGCCAACATCTTCTGATGAATGTGCAACAAGGCGCCTAGCTATAATCATCGGGTCACAACCCGCTTTAATAAGCCTTTGACTATAATACAGCGCGCCCTCAACATCACTTCCTCTTAAACTTTTACAAAAAGCAGAAAGAAAATCATAATACATGCTCTCGTCAAGAGAAAGCGCTTTTCTGTCAGTTGATTGTTCGGCCACCTCTCTGTTTACAACAATTTTTCTTTCCTTATTGAGTGGCGTGGTCATAACTGCAAGTTCAAGAGAATTGAGTGAACTTCTTAAATCTCCACCACATGCAAACGCAATATAGTCAAGAGCATCATCATCTATTTCAACAGGTAAAGAGCCAAGTCCACTTTCCTTGTCTACAATAGCACGTTTGAGTGCTTTTTTAATATCCTTTGATGTAAGTGATTTAAATTCAAAAACCCTGCACCTTGATACAATAGCTCTTGTCATTGAAGTATATGGATTTTCGGTTGTCGTTCCTATAAAGAAAATCGAGCCGTCTTCAATCGCCTCTAAAACACAATCTGATTGAGCTTTGTTCCAGCGATGACATTCGTCAAGAATAAGAAAGGTGTCTGTATTAAACATAGCCTTATCTGTTCTTGCTCTCTCTATAATCGCCTTTGCGTCACCCACACCACTTGTCACGGCATTGAGTTTTACATAGTTTGCTTTGAGTGTTTTTGCAATAATATTTCCAAGCGTTGTCTTGCCAGTGCCAGGAGGGCCATAAAATATACAGCTACCCAGTGAACCAAACTTGATAGCCCTATAAAGCAAAGTATTTGTACCAACGATGTGTTCCTGCCCAACAAAGTCATCAAAGGACTTTGGGCGCATTCTTTCAGCAAGAGGAACGCGAGTATTATTTTCCACCTATTTAAGTTTACTATACTAATCGGCAAAAGACAAGTAAATTTCATTATTTTTATCAAAAATTTCTTTTGTAAGATAAGTGAAGTTAAAATACTTAACACGGTCTGCAAAAAGATAGGTCGAATTATTATGAAGGATAAAAACCCTTTTCCACCCGTAATTTCGGTAAAAACGGACTTCTTTGAGCCCCTTAAAAGTCCTTGAAATTTGAAGAGCATTTTCCTCTTTTTTTACTATTTCATTCCTCATTTTTAGATAGTTATTTTCACTTTCCTCATCAACATCAAAATTTTGCCACTTTTCCCAGATTTTACGGGGCAAAGAGAGGTTAAAAAGTTCGTCAAATTTTCCATCACGAGTTGTGACCTTCATATCAAAAAGTTCGTTCATTTTTCTTTGTGATATTTCAAAGAATAAATTCATCTCAAGTGGTGATAAAAGGCAATATTTATTTTCTCCATAATTGAAATAAAGTTTTTGCGAAGCCCTTGGAAGAAGTTCAATTTTACATGACACATTTATACACGCAAAAGTGCTACTTTCAAGACCACTAATCGTTGAAAATGAAAAATTTGCATTTTTAAAATTATAATTGAAATAAGCCTTTGCCTTACTTGTCAAGTTCTCGATTTCGATAAATCTTGCTGACTTTGTAAACAAATAGTACCCTCTTGGCAATGGAAGATTGAATTCAAAGGATAAAGTTTGTTTATTATTCGTAGTGTTATTCAAAGATAAAATATAGTTTTTACCATTTAAAATAAAGCATTTAATATCCGTTATCACACCATTTCCAGCCACTTTTTTTGATAAATAATAAGGGATATAATTAAGCGCAATCTCCTTTCCATTAATCTTAAAATACTCTTTACTAAGTTTATTTTCAAAGTCAGAATGAGATAAATAATTGATATTAAGTTGTTCAAGTGTTCGACTTAAATTAGAGCCAGTCTCCTCTTTGTATAATAGATAAGTACGCTTTAAACTCTGAAGCTTTTTGTTTGAGATAAGAGGCTTTTCTGTCAAAATAAGATTAAATTCGGCATTTTTCTTAGCCTCTAAAAACGCTTTATAATATATTTTATCGAGCCCCTTGTTAAAGATAAAGATAGGATAACTTCCGTCTATCCCTATTGCATCAAGAAGTGAATAATCAACCTCTTCTTTGACTTTTGGAGAATGAAATTTTACTTTATTATAAATTAAATTTTCTAGTTTTGAAATATATTCTTTTTTATCCATAATAATTTTTATTGACCAAAAATCAAATCTTAAACATCATATAAAAGAAAAGTAAGATTTTGTACTTTATATCTCAAAATTCGTTGGTTAAAAAATACCATGTACGCGGTATAAAACACATAAAAAAAGCCGACTTCAAGAGCCGGTTAGTTATGCTGTAAGCCGAGTTCTGTATTAGACAATCATCTATCTAGCCCTATCGTTGCCGACAGGTTCAAGCGGTGCTAAAGGGCGTGAGAGAACAAGCACATATTGCCCTTATAACCTTGCATCAGGTGGGGTTTACAGAGCCTTGATTATCTCCAATCAAGCGGTGGTCTCTTACACCACCTTTCCATCCTTACCATAAAATGGCGGTTTATTTCTGTTGCACTATCCCTAGAGTCGCCTCCGCTGGCCGTTAGCCAGCACCCAGTTCTCTTGATGCTCGGACTTTCCTCATCATAAAGACGCGATTGTCTGCATAACTACAAAATTATTATACCAAAAGTACATTAAAATGTCAAGTGTTTAGCCAACAGTAAATAGTGAATTCACCCTATTCTGTTTTTTGTCTGTATAGAAAGCTTTTATAATTCCATCTTGAGAAATTTTAATCGCCGTTCCATATTTTGATAAAGTTGTTGCAGCAGCAAGTCTTCCACCGCCTTCACTGCCCGCTTCAATCTTGAGAATAGCGCCTACAGCGATTATAGTACCTTCACTGTCAACAACAACAGCTCCGTCCATACTTACAAGTTCTAGTCTAAGTTTTCTTGAAAGTTCATGAAATGGTCTGCCGTTGATAATTTTTCTCAGGCATTGAGCTTTTACACATTTTTGTTCACGAAGAAAAGTTATATAAGGAACATTGTAGACAGCTTCAACAGATGAAAGCGATTGAATGTTATAAAGTCTACCCGCCACTTCAAGCACTTGCGCCTTTTTAATTTCAAAGTATTTTTCATTGATTATGTCATGAGCATTGATATGTGTAAGCGCATTCTCAGTATCGTCTTTATTCAGATAGACGATACAACCACCATTATAGGAATATGAGGTGTCAAGAGCAGTATAATAAATGGAACGTCTTATATCTTTAAGTGAATAATTGCCACGATATGAAAGCATTTGAATAACTTCTTCGTGAGAATAAATATTCCACCTGCCAAGCCTGTTGGCAAATAAAAGATTTCTATTTTTAAATATTAAAATATCTCCTGTTTTAGTGAGAACAATTCCAATTCTACGTTCATTGCAATATCTTGCGATATTTTCATATTCAAACGGACAAATAGTAGGAACTTTTTTAACTTTATCCACTTGAACATAACCAATCAAGTTGCCCTTTTTGTCAAACTCTAAATTTGAATTTACACCATCAGTTAAAAGAGCAAAAAAGTCCTTGTTCATGATTTCATTAAAACTAAGCACATCATCTTGCCCGCTTATATCTATTGAGAGATTAAGAATGATACCTATATCAACCTTTCGTCCTTCGTAAGTTCTTGCCGCCCACTTTTCAATTCCGTTAATGATTGCAAACATACAATTTGCTGTTTCTTGCTCACAAATTGATTGACAAATAGACTTTTCAATTGCATTTTCTTGTAATACTGACAAATAACTGTCATCTTCAAGTTGAATAACAGCAATTTTATTAATTTCTGCAATAATAGATTTTAAAAGGTCAACTTCAAAAACTTGAAAAGGTTGTCCCCTTTTTAGTATGATACGATATTCATCTGATTTAGTTGGTTTTAAAAGAAGAGAGTTCTTCTTTCCGTATGCAACTTCATTATCTCGCAAAGAAGAAGGCTCCTCTCCATCAATAAAAGAACCTGTAAATAAAGGTAATATAAGTTTGTTTACAAATTTATAAAACTGTTGCTTCTCCATTTCACTCCAACCTAGCGATACTCAAAATTATTATATATCATTTTTTTTGTTTATTCAAGACATTTAATACATTTTTCAAAATTTTTTTAAAGTTCATTTTCAGTCTTTTTCTTATCTATATTTTCATCTTTTGATATATTTTTTTGTAGAATTTTAATAATTTTGTTTTCAATTCTTGAAATATATGACCTGGAAATGCCAAAAATTTCGGCAACTTCTTTTTGCGTTTTTAGTGGATAAGAACAAAGGCCATATCGATATTTTAATATTTCTTTTTCCATGTTTGACAAATTATTATCCATTACATTCATTACATCCATCATAAGACAACCCACTTCTACCTGCTCAAAAACATCTTCTTCGCTTTCAGAAGGTATTAAATTTGCAAGTTCAAGGTCCTCACTGTCATTCTTTGGTGCAAGCATGGTGTTTAGAGAAATAGTATCTTTGTGTTTCTTATTAGACCTTATAAGCATTAAAATCTCATTTTCAATGCAACGAGAGGCATAGGTTGATAAAAGCACACCTTTTGAACTATCAAAGCTGTCCACCGCCTTGATAAGCCCTATTGTGCCAACTGAAATTAGGTCATCAGCTTCAAGAGAGTTATTATACTTCTTGACAATATGTGCAACAAGCCTCAAATTATGATTTATAAGGACATCTCTTGCTTCCTTGTCCCCATTTTCATATTTTTCAATCCACTTCACCTCTTCTTCTTTGGTAAGTGGCTTTGGAAAACCTTGAATAGAACTGACAAATGACGTAAAACAACATATTTGCCCCATAAACTTCGCAAAACTCTCATAAATCATTATTCACCGCCCTCGAAAAAACTCGATAGCAATATATATGTTGAAATTTGTCGAAATTTGCTTGTCTACACAAAAAAAAGGCAGATTATCCGCCTCTTTTTTGAGCATTTAGCCCTTTTAACTATTCAAATTTTAATGATTTTGCAACTAAGTCTACCCGCCAAAAGCAAGCTGATGACAGTTTATCGCAATATATCACCATAATAGGTAACTACTAAGTCAATTCGTTTTCATCTTTTGTTGACAAAATATATTCATCTAAAAATTGCATAAATACATCATATGGAACATTTAAAGCAGAATCGACTACTTTTACCTCTTTAATATATTTTGAAACAATCAAATTATAGTCTTCGCGAGTTATCTCAAAGCCATTCTTTTCGTAGAATTTTCTTACTACCCATTCTTCTTCACCTTCTGGATAATATTTACCTTCTACATAACGCTTAAAATTTTTTAAGCATTCTTTTTCAAAAAGTTTTAAAAGACGTGTTCCCACTTTCATATCTTTTTTATGGCGAAATTCTTTCATAACGCTTATATTATAAAGCCAAGCATTGCTTTTATTAAAAGAAAATCTAACATAACCAATAAGTTTATTTTTATAAACCGCACCTAAATAACTCATTTTGTTATCTTCAAGGTTGCTTTTTATAAATTTCACATTTTCCATAACAATCTCCTAAAATAAATTGTCAATAAATTCATTATAGTCAAACTTTTCAAGGTCATCAACGCCTTCACCAACGCCCACAAAAGCAACTGGCAAATGGTATTCTTTTTCAATCGCGATTACAACTCCACCCTTTGCTGTTCCATCAAGTTTGGTAAGAATAATGCCGTCAATTTTGACAAATTCGTTAAATGCATTAATTTGATTTAATGCGTTTTGTCCAGTAGTTGCATCAAGAACTATTAAGTTATATTTATTTGAATCTGGATATTCGCGATTTATTACACGGTCGATTTTCTTGAGCTCTTCCATGAGATTTGTCTTTGTATGAAGTCTTCCAGCAGTATCAATTAAAAGAACATCTGTGCCTTTTGCTTTTGCACTCGAAATTCCGTCATAAACAACAGCCGCAGCATCAGCACCTTCATCATGTTTAATAATTCTTGTTTTAGTGCGTTCTGCCCACTCAGTAAGCTGACTTGAAGCTGCTGCTCTAAATGTATCGCCAGCAACCAAAGTCACCTCTTTTTTATTAATTTTGAAATATTTTGAAAGTTTGCCAATTGTTGTTGTTTTTCCTACTCCATTTACGCCTACAATAGTGATAATTGCAGGATAAGAAATATCAAGCTCGCCAACTCCTTCAAATTCTTCCTTAATAATTTCTTTTAGTTCATGTTTAACTTCGTCAGCAGTTCTGATTTTATTTTTTCTCGCTCTAAGTCTCAAGCTTTCAACGATTTCCATACTGGTTCTTACACCTATGTCACAAGATATAAGAACATCAGTAAGTTCATCATAAAAATCGTCATCAAGCTCGCCATGACTAAGAAGAGAATCAATTCTTCTAGCGATTGCTTCGCGGGTCTTCCTTAGTGCATTTCCAATCTTTTTAAATAAACCCATATTAAGCCTCCTGAGCATGTTTGATTGCATCTGATAAGAGAACAGATACTATTTTTGATACACCTTTTTCTTCCATTGTAACTCCAAATAGTGCGTTAGCATATTCCATTGTTGGCTTCTTGTGTGTAATAAGAATAAATTGAGTGTCAGTTGAAAGCTTTTTAAGGTATTTATCAACGATTTCAACGTTTGAATCGTCAAGCGCCGCTTCAACTTCGTCAAATAGGCAGAATGGAAGAGGCTTAATTCTCAAAATCGCAAAAATAACCGCCATAGCCGTAAGTGACTTTTCACCACCCGAAAGAAGAGTCATATTTTGAATTTTCTTTCCTGGAGGTTGAGCAAAAATTTCAACACCAGATTCAAGTGGGTCGTTTTCATCTGAAAGTGCAAGTTTTGCAGTTCCACCACCAAAAAGTTCTCTGAATGTAAGTTTAAAACTTTCATTGATTCTAGCAAGTTCATTACTAAACTTCTCAACCATAATACCAGACAAGTCTTTAATAATCTTGTTAAGGTCATCACCCGCTTTTTCAAGGTCTTCAGCCTGTCCATTGAGGTCGTCATAACGTTCAAGCAGAGCCTTGCAATCTTCAATAGCATTGACATTGACATAACCAAGAGAATTTATATTTTTCTTAAGTCTTGCAATCTCCGGCATTGCTTCATCAATATTGAAGTCAGGTCTTCTAAACTCGAGGCATGTTGTATAAGAAAGAGAATACTCCTCATAAATACGCTCTTGCATTTGCTCAAGTTCAGTATCAACTTTTGAAAGATTCATCTCTTCGCGATATTTCTTGTCGCGAATTGAAGAAAGTTCTTCCATAAGAGAAGCTTTGTTATTATCAAGTTCCTTAATCTTCTCTGACAACTTCAATTTATCTTGTTCTGCAATTTGACGCTTTTCAATATAATTTTGAAGTTCGAGTTTCTGTCCAGAAGAAGGTGCCGCAGCAAGTTTTTCTTTAATCATTTGTTCGCACGAAACAATAAATTCTTTGTTTTGTTTAAGTTGGTCATCAATTGACTTTTCAAGAACTCTTTGTCTACCAAGTTCATTTTCTATACGTGCAAGGTCATCTTCAATTGACTTGATTTTTGTCTTAGCCTCCGCAATTTCAACTTTTACAGCCAAAATATTGTTGTTAATTTCATCTCTTCGACTGCGTAATGCCTCAAACTGCTCTTTTTTCTCTTTGATAAGCTCGTCCGCGTCTTCCTTGTTACCAGAAAGAGCTGATTCAATCTTTTCAGAACGAGAGAGTTCATCTTTGATGAGGTTAATCTTATTTTTAACTGTTTCAGCTTCCATTTTTGAAACATTTAAATTATCTTCAGTCTCTTCCAAAGTAGATGAGAATTTGTTTTGTTTCTCTTTTAGTGAAGCAAGTTCAATTTCAAGAGCGTTTTTCTTCTCAGTAAGAAGATTGAACTTGTTTTTACTATTTGAAAGGGTTTCATTCAAACTCTTTTCTTCTTTTTCAATCTCTCCGAGTCTTGTTTCGAGTTTTGCAATATCAATTCCAAGATTTTCAATCTCTCTTTCACGACCCATAAGGTTCGATGACTCGGCCTTTTTACTACCACCAGTAAGAGAACCTTGTGGATTGACTACATCACCGTCAAGGGTTACAATTCGGAAGCTATATCTGGTTGCTTTTGCAAGATTTACCGCTCTTTCAAGGTTTTCTGCGATAACAGTTCCGCCTAAAAGGTTGCTTACAACATTGTCAATAGCTCTGTCATAATCTACAAGGTCGCTTGCAAGACCATAACAACCTTCCTTTCCTTCAATGAGTTTTTTATCAAAATCTCTTCTCTTCATAGAAGTAATAGGAAGGAATGTCGCCCTACCAAAAGAGTTGTCTTTTAAAAATTTGATAAGAGCCTTTGCATCATCTTCATTATGAGTAACGATATTTTGGAGTGCTCCACCAAGAGCCACTTCAATCGCCGTTTCAAACTTCTCTGGTGCTTTAATAAGAGATGCAACAACGCCCACAATTTTACTCTTAATATTAGGATTGCGGTCGCCTTCTTTTAAAAGTTTCTTAACTGCATATGTGTAGCCTTCATATTCATTTTGAAGGTCTGTCAAAAGTTTCTTTCTATTTTCATAGACCTTAATTTGAGTGATTGTGTTAGCTTTTTCTGTTTCGAGTTCTTTGACTTTACGCTCTTGCAAATAGTTTTGACTTGCAAGTTCATCATTTTCCTTCTTTACGCGGTTAAGTTCATTTTCTTTAACCTCAAGTTCAGATTTAACTTCGTTAAAACTTGCCTCACTCTCCTTCTTTTTAATGCTATATGAGTTAATATCTTCTTCAAGATTTTTAAGGTTTGATGACAAAAGTTCCTTTTCTGCCATAAGTCTTGAAACAGAGCTCTTAATATCACTAAGAGAGCCAAGAGTTTCAATGACTTTTTGTTGGCCTTGTCCTGCCTCATCTTCGCTTAAAGTAAGGTCATTTGCAATCTTTAAATAACTTTCACTAAGCTCATCAAAAGATTTTTCAAGAGCTTCAAGGTCGCTATTTAATTCTTTTAATAATTCGCCTTTCTTAGTCTTTTCTTCTTCGCCAATTTCAAGAGCTTTCAAACAGTTTGTTTTGTCAAGATTTAATCTATCGTTTTCTTTTAATGTAAAGTTGACTCTTTCGCGAGCAAGCTTTGTCTCGCTTTCTTGTTTTTCAAGGTTGACAGTAAGCTCTAAAATCTTTTCGTTCAAGCTCGATAAGATTTTATCAAAGTTTGTAAGTTCATACATGCTCTTATCATAACTTTCATTTGCTATATTAAGGTCTCCCTCTCTTTGAGCAATTTGTCTATTTAAAGCATCAAGTTTTAAGTTAATAGAAGCTTTTACATTATTGGCATTTTCATATTGGTAGATATATGCATTGACTTCAAGGTCTTTTAATGTCCCTTTATATTCAAGATATTTCTTTGCATTTTCAGCCTGTTTCTTGAGTGGTCCCATTTGTCTTTCAATTTCAGACAAAATATCCTTAACTCTTGTTAAGTTATCGTTTGTTCTCTCAAGTTTACGTTCAGCTTCCTTCTTGTCATTCTTATATTTAGAAATTCCTGCAGCGTCCTCAAACATTGCTCTTCTATTTTCAGGTTTTGAGTCGACAAGTTCGGTAACCTTACCCTGACTGACAACAGAATAACCGTTCTTACCAAGACCGCTGTTATATAAAAGGTTTGTAATATCCTTTAAGTGACAAGTGTTTCTATTTATAAGATATTCGCTTTCCCCAGAACGATAAAGTTTTCTTGTAATAGCAAGTTCATCATAGTCAAAATTGAAAAATCTAGTTGTATTGTCAAAAGTAAGAGTTACTTCGCAATAAGAAAGACTTTTTCTCTTTTCTGTTCCGTTGAAAATAACGTCTTGCATGCTATCACCACGCAATGTTTTTGCACTTTGTTCACCAAGTACCCAACGAATCGCATCAGAAACATTACTTTTACCACAGCCGTTTGGTCCAACTATAGCTGTAAAATTGTCTCCAAATTCAATTACTGTTCTTTCGGCAAAGGACTTAAATCCTACCATTTCAATCTTTTTAAAAATCATTTTTTCCTCTCGTTATATTTTAGCTTATCAAAAATAATTTATCAATAGCCTTCTTTGCTGCCATTTGCTCAGCTTCTTGCTTAGACTGACCTTGTCCAATCGCAATTTCATCTTCGTCCATAAAGAAAGTTGAAATAAACCCCTCTTGTCCGTCTGATACCGTTTCATAATGCATTTTGCATTTAAAACTACTTTGAATAAGTTCTTGCAATTTTGATTTATAATTATCGTCATTTATGTTCTTATATCCGTCAAGGTCAAAATTATCATAAATAAACTTCTTTGCGTATTCAAGCCCACCATCAATGTAAATTGCTGCAATCAAAGCCTCAATAATATCTGCCTTAATCGCCTTTGTAATTTCCCCTTGACAGCTTTTGCCAAGTTCTACATGTTTTTGTAGGTCCAATCTGTCAAATAGTTTTGAAAGATAATTTTCAGACACATAGTGACTTCTAAGCACACTAAGTTTTCCTTCGCCTTCAGCGCATTTTAAATAAAAGTATTCGCCCACAATAAAATCTAAGATACTATCTCCAAGAAATTCAAGGCGTTCATAATTATTTTCAGACTTAGAACTATGCGTGAAAGCCCGATATAAAAGCTTGTCATCTTTAAATTTATAAAATATGTTTTTCATTTTTTACCTATTTAGTCTTGATTTGTCTCTTCGCCCTCAATATTTAGTTTTCCAAGCGCTTCTTCAATCTTCGATATTAAGTGATTTTCATTTAACACCATTGTTTGCTCAATTGAAGAGCAAATATTGTTTCTCTTGCATGAACCATGATTTTTAACGACCAGTTTTTTGCAACCAAGAAGTGGCGAACCGCCATGCTTGTTTAAGATGTCAATTCTTCCTCTTAAATCTTTAAAGGTTTTCTTCATAAAAAGATAACCAATTTTGCTAAGGAAATGAGCTTTTATGCTGTGCTTCAAAAGTGACATTACAGCCATAACCGCACCTTCTGTTCCTTTAAGGAGTGCATTTCCAGCAAAACCATCAGCAACCATAACGTCAACTTCTCCACTCATAAAATCTCCGCCCTCTTTGTTGCCAATGAAATTTATAGGAGCCTTTTTTAAAAGTTCATAACTTTCTTTTGTAAGTTCGCAACCCTTTCCTTCCTCAGCGCCATTGTTTAAAAGAGCCACTCTTGGCTTTTCTTTATTGTAAACAATTGAATAATATGCCGAGCCCATAAGAGCAAAATGAAGAAGATTTATTGGTTTGCAATCCACATTCGCCCCACTGTCAATTATGATGACGTCACTATCTTTTTTGGTTGGCAAAATAGGAGCGAGTGCTGGACGTGAAATACCTCGTATGCGACCAATCTTCATAATTGCACCCGCAAGAACAGCGCCAGTGCTTCCAGCTGATACAAGTCCAACGACATCTTCTCTTTCTTTCAAAATATCATAAGCTCTTACGAGTGAAGAATTTTTCTTTTGTCTTATTGCAAGAGTTGGATGGTCCTCATTTCTTATAATCTCATCAGCGTCTACAATCTCTATACGCTTTTCATACCCTTCAATCATTTTTCGAAGAACATCTTCTTTTCCACACAATATAATTTCGAGGTCTTTGTTTTTGTTTAACGCAAGTTTTACACCTTCAACGATTTCTAGTGGTGCATTATCTCCACCAAAAGCATCAACTACAATTTTCATTTTTTCACCTTTATTAATATAATACATATAAATAATAACAAATATTTTTTCATTTTGCAATAAAAATTTTATAAATAAATTCAATAAAATTTATACTATATGTCGTATTATGTATGATATACAAAATACAAAATGTTGTATTTTGTATAATTTTTGATTGCATCACACGCAAAATCAACCAATTTATTGCATAAGAAAACACTTACTAAAGCTAATTATTACTCTTGCGAGCTTAAAAAAAGTTCTTGGAAAGCCAAGAACTTAGTTTAATTATTTATTTTCTTCTTTTTTCTCAATTATGGTTTCACCCTTATAAGTACCACACTTCTTGCAAACTGTATGAGGTTTTTTCATCTCATGACATTTTGGACATTCTACAAGTGTTGGAGCAACAGCCATTGAATTAGCTGAGTGTCTTGAATTTCTTCTAGTTTTTGAAACCTTATGTTTTGGAACTGCCATCTTTTCCTCCTTAAATATTCATCATGCTTTTGCATTATATCAAATAAATCAATTTTTGTCAAGCCATTTTATAACATTTGTTAAGTAATTTTTCTTCCCCTATTTAACAATTTTAACTCAAAGAGATACTGTTAACTAAGGCTTACCAAATTTATATTTTACTTTACAAGCGCCATTGTATCTCTGGCAATAAGCTTTTCTTCATCGGTTGGAATTCTGAATACTCTAATCTTTGAATTCTTCGTGCTTATTTCTTCAGTTGTTCCGCGAGGAAGATTGTTGTTCTTCTCTTTATCTATCTCTATACCACAGTATTCCATTCCTTCAAGAGCTTCCTCTCTTAAGTCTTCTTGATTTTCTCCTATACCGCCAGTAAATACGATTGCATCAGCTCCGCCAAGAACAGCGAGATAAGAACCAATATATTTTTTAACCTTGTAAATTAGCATATCAAGCGCAAGTCTTGCTCTAGCATTACCCTCTTTAATTGCACTATTTATTTCACGCATATCACTTGAAACACCACTTACACCAAGAATTCCGCATTCTTTGTTGAGATAATTTACAACTTGAGTTGCACTCATGCCCTTCTTTTCAGCTAGATAACTTACCACGCTTGGGTCAAGGTCACCACTTCTAGTCCCCATTACAAGACCTTCAAGCGGAGTTAAGCCCATTGTAGTATCAACACTTTTGCCATGTTCAACAGCTGTGATTGAAGAGCCATTTCCGATATGAACAGTTATAACCTTAATATCTTCAGGCTTCTTACCTAATAGTGACGCTACCTCACCTGTTACATATCTATGACTTGTTCCGTGAAATCCATATCTTCTAACATGATATTTTTCATAATCTTCATACTTAATACCATACATATAAGCTTTTGCAGGCATTGAAGCATGGAATGAAGTGTCAAAAACAGCAACTTGTGGAGTATTTTTCATAACATTTAAACATCCTTTAACTCCTGCCATATTTGCTTTTGCATGAAGTGGTGAAAGGTCTGTAAGTTTTTCTAAATCACTAAGCGCCTTTTCATCAATTAAGCAACTCTTATCAAAGAGCCAACCGCCTTGAACAAATCTATGACCTACAGCAGAAATCTCATCTACCGATTTGATAACGCCCTCATTTTTATCTGTTAAAACTTCAAAAACTTTGGCTATCGCAACTGTATGGTTTGGAAGACTAACTTTAACTTCCTTTTTGTCACCAGTTGTTTTATAACCTATAAAAGAACCGTCAAGTCCTATCTTTTCACAATTTCCTTTAGCGATAACGCTTTCATTGGTCATATCAAAAAGTTGAAATTTTAATGACGAGCTACCTGCATTTATAACTAAAATTTTCATTTATTTTTCCTCCTTCTTTGCTTGCAATGCTGTGATTGCAGTAAGCATAACAATATCTTCTACTGAGCAACCTCTTGAAAGGTCATTTACAGGCTTTTTAAGACCTTGTAAGATAGGACCAATAGCGTTTACACCGCCAAGAGATTGCATTGCTTTATCACATATATTTCCACTGTTCAAATCAGGGAAAATCAGTATGTTTGCGTCTCCTTTAAGCGGACTATCAGGACACTTTTGCTTTGCAACTTTTTCTACCATTGCAGAATCAAACTGAAGTTCGCCGTCACATGGAATGCCTGTCTTTTTAAACTTTTCATAAGCTTTTCTGATAGGCAACAAGCTTTCGTCTTCTGCCGAGCCTTTGCTTGAGAAAGATAAAAATGCAACTTTTGGGTCATCAAGCCCGAGACATCTATAAGTCTCAACACTTTGGCAAGCAATCTCATAAAGTTCGTTCTCATCTGGGTGTTTTATCACACCGCAATCAGATAAGATAAGGCATTTATCACCCAAGAATTTATTGTCGCCAAACATAACAAAACATGATGATACCATACCGCCCTTTTTCTTCGCTTTAATAACTTGAAGTGCTGGACGTACAGTGTTCGCAGTTGAAGCCTCTGCACCTGCAATCATTCCGTCCGCATAACCAAGCTCAACCAAAAGTGTTGCGAAGTAATATGGGTCTTTTGCCAGCTTGTTAGCTTCTTCTTCAGTCATGCCTTTTTCTTTACGTTTATTATAAAGGCATTTCGCTAGTTCATCTATACCTTGAAAGGTATTAGGATTTATAATTTGAAATTTTGATAAATTTTTATCTCTTAAAACAAGCGCACTTTCGTCTCCAATTAAGACAGGTTTTGCGATACCTTTTTTCTGAATATATTTGACAGCCTCTATAGTTCTATCACTAAATCCTGCTTCAGGAAAGACGATAGTTTTTTGAAGCTGTTTTGCTCTCTTATAAATATCTTTAATTTTCATAAACATCCTTCTAAACTTTGCAATATTTGAATATTTTTAGTAGTACAAGCCTACATAGCAAAAAATATGGAACTAAAATTCCATATTTAGTATATCAGTCATTTTTTTATTTGTCAAACTTTTGGAGAATAAAATGAAAAAAACAAACATAATTTTATCCATTTTCGTCTTTTATATCATTTTAAATATGATAATTTTCCCATCATTATATATAAGCGTAACACTGAATGGCATTTCAGCTTGGGCTTTTAATGTCTTGCCAAGCGTTCTACCTTTTATGTTCTTTGTCAAAATTCTCACAAGCCTTGGAAGTCTTAATAAAATTTCTCGCGTTTTTGAAAAACCTTGCAAACTCTTTTTCAAAACTCCCGCATCCTCTTCTCTCGTCTTTTTTACCAGTATCGTATCCGGCTATCCGGTCGGCGCAAAGATGACAGCAGATTTATATGAAAGCGGAAAAATTTCTAGAAGTGAAGCTTATAAAATGTGCAGTTTTTGCTCAACTTCTGGCCCTATGTTTATAATTGGTGCTGTCGGCGCATCAATGCTAGGCAATAGTTTATATGGCTATTTAATTTTCATAGCTCATATTCTAGGTGCTTTATTAAATGGCGCGCTATGGAGAAATCTCAAAATTAAAAATGACGACAAAATTGAGGAAACAGAAAAAAGCGCCAAATCAAACGATTTATCTAGCATTGTGCTTGACTCAGCCCTCAGCATAATCTCTGTTGGAGCGATTATAGCAATTTTCTTTGTTGTCATCACCTCGCTTTCTCCTTTTTTCAATCTATTCCCACCTCAAATTGCTGGCGTTCTTGAAGGCCTTGTTGAAATAACCAAAGGTTGCGCCAGCATCTCAACCTCACTTGTTGGGAAATGGGCAATTTGCGCCTCAGCTTTTATAATAAGTTTTGGCGGACTTTCAACAATACTTCAATCTTTAACAATGCTTTCAAGACTAAAAATGCCCGTTTGGTTATTCTGCTTACAAAAGTTCACACATGCCTGCCTTGCTCTTCTTATCTCTCTTATATTAATTTTGCTCATTTAAAACAAAAAACCTCAATATGAGGTTTAATTGAAAATATCATAAATTTCTTTAATTAAGAATTTTACTTGTTTTGCCTTGCAAGACTTTAAGGCAAATGTCAATGAAATCATAACATCGTCATCATGCATATTAGTTGTTTTGACAATTGCTCTGCAAATTTGTGAAGCTCTGTCATTTGACATATCTTCTCTTCCATACTCAAGTTGAGTTAAAATTTGAACTGCAATCTTTTGAGCTCTTTCAAATCTGTCGCCATCTTCTTCCATTTCTTCTATTTCTTCATCTTCTTCTTGTTCATAGCTCTCTGAAGTGTTATGTAATTCATGTTTACTCTCCTCTTTTTCGCCAAAAGCATCAACAATAAGATTTTTAAAAGGCAAAATCATTGATGAAACAAAGTTTTGGTAAGGATTTTCACTATTACTAAAAAATCTCTTAACAAAGTCAGTAAAATCAATTTTTTTGCTGTCAATGTCCACCAAAGTACAGAATACAAGAGCCAAAATCTTATACTCTTCATCTGGCAAAATAAACATGAAATCACCATTTCCATCTTGAACAAATGATTTCGAGAACTCTCTATCTCTATTAAACTGCTCAAGACATTCTCCTATCAAAGAGCAAATATCCTGTGCATTAGCAAGTTCTTGAAGCATTTTTTGTAATTTATACTCAGCAACAAGAAATTTGCAGTTTATAAGTTCATCACATGATTTTAAAAATTTTTCAACTTCTTTATTTTCCATAAGAACCTCGCCTAACTATTATAGCACATATTTAGAAAAAAGCAAACAAAAGTCTTTCATTATTTTAAGAAATGTGCTATAATATGTGTTATGAACAAAATTCCAAATGAAAAAGATAGAATAATTCAAGACAAACTTACAATGATTTTTGTTGTATACACTATGGGAATACCTCTTACAGAAGACTCAATACTTGACATTTGTTCTATAAAAAATGAATGGATTAAAAGTTATATGGACTGCAAAACTATCATACATGACCTTGTTGATAGTAAGCTTTTGTATAAAATAAGCGATGAAAAGGACAGCAAAGAGCTTTTTGCAGTCACCTATGAAGGTCGAGAATGCCTATCTCATCTTTATAAAAGATTATCCTTTGAAAAACGCGAAGAAATCTCTGCATACCTTGAAGCAAACAAACTCAATGTTAAATCAGCTCAGGAATATAGCTCAACATACAGAAAAAATCCTGATGGTTCTTATAATGTTGAATTAAAAATCTATGAACCTCAGTCAACCTCTCCTATGTTTATATTGACTATTAAAGCTCCGACAAGACAAAGCGCAACAGAAGCGGTGCAAAAATGGAAAACAAGTGCACCTAGCATTTACGAACTTATTTACGAAAAGCTTATCAATGTTGATTAATTTTGATTAATTACACTCTTTCACAAAAGTTTATTCTTTTTAATTAACAACTTTGAAATTAAATAAAAACTACTCACTAAAGTTTAAGCGTTGTTTTTCTACTAAAATTAATTAAAAAAAGACTGATATTATTCAGCCTTTTTTCATTTTGTCTATCTCTCCTCTTGCAAGTGCGTCACAGCGGTTATTATAAGCATTGTCAGCATGACCTTTAACTTTATGCCATACCACCTCATGGTTATCTAGTAAACTCAAAAGTTTTTGCCATAAATCTAAATTCATCACCATGCCTTTTGTAGTTCTAAAGCCGTTTAACTTCCATTTTGAAACCCAGTCTTGCAAAAAAGCGTTGACAACATAAGCCGAATCGCTATAAATGTCAACCTTACAAGGCTCTTTTATAGCCTCAAGTCCTCTTATGACGGCCATAAGCTCCATACGATTGTTCGTTGTCTCCACTTCACCGCCTGAGAATTCTTTTTCATGATTTTTATAAATGAGTACCGCTCCCCAGCCTCCTGGTCCAGGATTACCCGAGCACGCCCCGTCTGTATATAATATAATCTCTTTCACGTTTCACCTAATTCATTTTAAATTCTTTTAAGAGTTCTTCCATAGTCTTTTCACATTTGTTTAGTTTTGGAAAGACCTTCACTTTGTCACTTTCCGCTCTAGGCAAAATATGGAAATGAAGATGAAAAACACTTTGCTCCGCAGACTCACCACTTGCATTTAAAATATTCACTCCGCTAAAGCCACACTTTTCAACCAAATGATTACTTACCCTTTTGATGGTCGCCATAACATGCGATAATGTCTCTTCATCACAGTCTAAAACATTTACAACATGCTTTTTTGGAATTACCAGAATGTGACCATTGCCATCATTTGAAATATCCAAAAATGAATAAGTATAATCATCTTCATAAATTTTATATGAAGGGATTTCGCCTTTAATAATTTTACAAAAGATACAATCTTGCATTTCTCCTCCACTGCATTGTAAGTTTATTGTACTACAAAAAGAAAAATAAAACAAATATTTTTATAAAGTTTGTATAATAACTTATTCTTTGCACACAATAATAATGGAGGTTATACAAATGAGTAAACAATACAAACCTGGTGAGCAAGCACCTAAAAATTGCAATTGTTCTTGCTATGATAAAAACGGCAAGTGTGGTGGAAACATAAAACTTAAAAAAGGTCAAAGATTTCCTGCTACACAACATAGCGGTAGCTATTACGAAATAAATGACGAAAGAGAATAATTAATTGAATTAGAGCGCATAAGTTAGCGCTCTTTTTCTTGACAAATATTTGAAATTATGTTATAAAACTTATGAAGAAAAAATAAAATTTCTTTCAATAAAATTACATAGAATTGCTATAAAAAATATGCAGAGGTGGTCGAGCGGTTTAAGGCGCACGCTTGGAAAGCGTGTGAGGTTAATAGCCTCCGCAGGTTCAAATCCTGTCCTCTGCGCCAACTATATTGTAACAAAACTATTATTTTGACAAAACTGTGGGATACCATATGTTTTATAAAGGATGAATAAATGGAAAAAATATTTAAAAGTTCAAAAAGTGAAAAAAGAGCATTAAAATTATTAAACAAAGAGATAACAAACATTTTATCTATTGGAATAAGCACTGGAGGCTCTGCTGAAATAAATATTGCTCGCAAATGTCCAAAAGCCCAAATTATCGCAACGACTATTGATGAAAAAGGTCTAAACTTTTCAAATGACAAATTAAAACAATATGAAGAGGCTAAAAGAATTACCACAAAAATTGAAGATGTTTCAAAGAAAATGCCGTATGACAATGATTCTTTTGATTTTATCTATGCTAGATTAGTGCTTCACTATCTAAATAAACAACAACTTGAAAATGCTCTAAGTGAAATATATAGGGTTTTAAAACCAAATGGCAGGTTTTTTATTGTGGCAAGAAACAAAAAAGAATGGGAGCTCACTAAGCCAGAATTTATTATTTCTTATGATGAAAAAACAAATATGACAACTTATTATGAGCAATGGAAAAAAGAGGTTATAAGGACACGACAATTTTTATCCAAAAAACAGTTGGAAGATATTTTAATTGAGAATGGTTTTAAAATTGAAAGAGTCAAAGAGTATAGAGAATATCTTTATACTGACTATGAACGCACAAACAAATACAAGTCAAGCAAGCCAAATTTCTTAACAGAAATAGTAGCTTCAAAATAACTTTTGATTTCCGTTAAAGCAAAAATTTAACACGAAAGCAAAGCTTGATTTTATCTATTATTTTTAATTTTTTATTTTTATGTAAAACACTACTATAAATTTATAAATTGAAACTGCACCAAATTGACACACAACTAATTTTTATATAAAGGAGACAAAATGAAAAATTATTTTATAATCCATGGCACTTATGGTCATAACAGAGAAAACTGGTTTTACTGGCTTGAGAATAAATTAAAGGATTAAGGAATGGTTTATAACTTTAACTACCCTACACCCGAAGGTCAATCATTTGAAAGTTGGGGGGGGGTACTTAACCAAGTAAGAGACCAAATCACCGAAGAAAGTTGTTTTATTTGCCACTCTATTGGTTGCGTATTCTTAGCAAAATTTTGCATTGAAAACAATATAAAAATAGGAAAGTGTATTTTTGTAAGCGGTTGCAACAACTATTACTTTTTAGAGGACTTTGATAAAATCAATAAGTTCATGTACACAGACAAATTGAATGAATTCAAAAAATTATGCAAAGAAAGAATTTGCATCTATAGTAAAGATGACCCATATGTAAAATTGGACGCGCTTGAGTCATTTGCAAAGGAAATTGATGCTAAAACATTTGTCTACGAAAAGGCTGGACACTTTAACGAAAAGGCTGGTTATACAAAATTTGAGGACTTATTAAATTTGATTTAAATATTTTATTTTATACAATATCTTGTAATACGTATTATAAACATCCTACACCATATTGTATTAAATCCTTTTACAACAAAAAAAAAGAAAGAATTTATCTTTCTTTTTTTTATATTACTTATCTAGCCCTAGCAAGAGCTGTTGTAAGGATAATTCCGCCGTCAATGCAAGCTGAAATTATAAGCCAAATTACAGATAAAAGAACAAGCACATAGATTATTCTTTCAATAACCCTATTACCCATACAGATAAATGAAACAAGGTTAAACCAGAATAATCCCATAAGTCCCCAGTTTAATCCGCCAAATAAAAGTATTATAAGGGCAATATAATTTGCTATTATCATAATTACCTCCTCATTATTATTATCTTTATTTTTGAGGTAATTATACATAAATTTAAACTTCAACGCGTTAGCGTTGAAGTTTAAACATTCCACTTATTTTAATAACTTTACTTATTAAAACTTTCGTCAATTGTTCCCCCTCCTAAACAAATGCCCTCTTCATCATAAAGCACAACAAATTGTCCTGGAGTAATTGCTCGTTGTCTTTCTTTAAAATCAACTTTAATCTTCTTATCGTCAAGCACAGTTACATGAACTGCTTGGTCTGGTTGACGATACCTAAATTTTGCAAGACAGTCAAACTCTGTTTTCTCTGGCTTTTCTGGAATCCAATTAAAATCGCTAGCATAAAGACCATCGCTAAATAAAATATCTTCTTCGCCTTGCATCACATAAAGAATGTTATTTTCAAGGTCTTTTTTTACAACGAACCAACGCTCGCCATTGCCACCCTTTTGGCCGCCTATCCCAAGTCCACGCCTTTGACCTAGCGTATAATACATAAGTCCATCATGTCTGCCAAGTTCATTTCCGTTAAGGTCTAAAATCTTACCACTCTTTGCTGGCAGATATTCTTTTAAAAACTTTTTGAAGTTACGTTCACCTATAAAGCAAATACCCGTGCTATCTTTTTTCTTCGCATTTGAAAGTTCAAGTTTGCTTGCAATTTGTCTTACCGTAGGTTTATCAATATTTTCAAGAGGAAAGGTCACCCAAGAAAGTTGTTCTTGACTTAACTGATTTAAAAAGTAAGACTGGTCTTTATTCAAATCGTCCGCTTTGGCAAGATAAAATTTCCCCTCTTTTTCAATTTTCTTTGCGTAATGCCCTGTCGCAATCATATCTGCGCCAAGTTTTTTTGCCTGCTCTAAGAATGGTCCAAACTTAACTTCTCGATTACATAAAACGTCAGGGTTTGGAGTACGACCACGTTTTAATTCCTCTAAGAAATATTCAAACACGCGGTCATAATATTCCTTTGAATAGTTGACAGAAAAGTAAGGTAAATTTAAAGAAGAGCAAACTCTCTTTACGTCTTCAAAATCCTCTTCAGCCGTACAAGAGCCATCTTTTTCTTCCCAGTTAACCATAAATAGTCCAATCACGTCATGCCCCTGTTCTTTTAATAGATAAGCAGCAACTGACGAGTCAACTCCACCACTAATTCCAACAACTACTCTCATTTTTCCTCCACATTATCAATGTCGATTGCAACTGGAACTTTAAATTTTTTCATGCAAACAAGTACCAAATCCCAAATCCAAACAAACATTATTAGACCGCTTATCGTGGCAAGTGCTGCAATCAGTCTGCCTTCATCTATTGCAACAAGCGGTGCATTAAAAATCGAATAACAAATAAGAGCAATTGAGTTTAAAAGAAGTAGTCCTCCTCTCCAATATCTCCCAACATAAAAGCAGTGTCCACCAAATAGTCCTAGAAAAATAGTCATAAGTAAAAGTTTAACAAACTTTATATCAGATGGAAGAGTAGACGTGTAGATTATATAATCTTTATCATGTCTCAAAATTTTCTTTTTTGCATCTTTATTTGTAGCAATTTCCATACGTGAAAAAACAAGCCCGCAATCAGGGCAACTTTCTACCCCTATCAGGCTTCTTAATCCACATCTAGGACACTCAATTGTGCTTTTTGCTCTTTTTAGCCTCATACAAGAATATTAACACTGACAGAAATTGAAGTCAAGCAAAATATTTAATGAGACAATTTTTCTTTAGATTTATTAAAGTAAACATAACATCCTTTATCTTTTGGGCAGATTTTCAGCGCTTCTGAAAACTCTTTTGTCGCGTCTTCATATCTGCCTTCATCATACAAAGTCACACCATGCTCAAAGTAATATTTTGATTTGATAAGTTGAGACGAAATCTCTTTTGGATTAAATTCAAAATCCTCAAAGATTATAATATCCCCGCCTTCTTTACCAGAAATCTTCCCAATATGTCTATATAAAAATTTATAATTAAGTGGGAGACTGTCTAGAAGGGATTTCGTAAACACAATCTTTGCTGACATGAATTTACAAACCTCGTCAAGACGAGTTAATGAAGAAGAAACATTTGAAATAATTGAAGGAATTTTTCTTTCCTCTTCTCCTACTATTCCAAATATAACCTCACCTGTCATAATCGAAATTCTCTGACCAACATTAGGCAAATTTTTGTTTTGTCTGTTCTTGATTGAAATCGCCCTTGAGATTGCATGCGCGCAATCTATTGCGTATTCTGCCTTAGCAAATACTGCCGTAAGTCCTTCGCTGTTATATCTATCTATAAACCCACCAAATTTGCGAATGAGCGGAGAAATTATATGCATATAGGAATTAATAAAATTAAAGTTTTCTTCAAGTGACATTCTTTCGTTTTCTTCAAGGCCTAAAAGTTTTACAAGCATAACGGTGGCATTCTTTTTAACTTGATTTCCCAGCTCAAGTTCTGCAATACTATTTTTGCCAAGAAATTTAAAAAATTGTCTTGGAATAAATTTTTGAGCCTCTAAATTCACAGTCTTTAAAGACTTATCTTTGCTTTGATAATTGTAGTTAATTTTATTAAGGCTGTGTTCTATTGAATTAAACTGCTTTCCTCCACCAATTTTAAGCCTCTCATCTTTCACCTTTCCATCACCAAGTCTTGACACAATTTTTTCTACGCGTGCAATAGGTTTACAAAGCACAAAGCAGTTGAAAAATAATAGTAGTATAAAAATCAAGGTTATAAGAATTGCCCACAAAATTGTATTATAAAGATTGTCAGGCGAAATATTTAAAATTGTCTTAACTGAGTTTGCTGTGGCATTATTAAAGTTTGTAAGACCAGCAAGCAAGAACATTGAAAGCCCATATAGAACAATAAGAGGCAGTGACGAGAAAAATATAGCCTTATCGACAGGTTGCGACATGATAAATTTGATATAAAGTATAATTAGTAAAACAATGGTTATAACGCCAAGCACAATTCCGATTATGCCTTGAGTGTCAAACTTTAACAAGAACCCCTTATCTGAAGGGACAATTCCTTTAATCACAGATTTCCCAAGCACTAACGTTGGGACTAAAAACAAAATAAATAAAGCTAAAATAATTTTTGTCGACCTTTTCATGGATTTATTTTTTGCAAAAGGTAAAAATGTATACATTTTGAATAAATAACACTTTTTAGTGCAAGATATTTCTAATGGAGGAAAAAATGGAAAATACAAAAAATAAAGAGATAATCACTGAATATATGAACGCTGTTTATCAAAATATTAGGACAGCAATTCAGTCAATTGAAGACATCATGTCAAAAGTAAAAGATGATGAATTCAAAAAAGAACTTGCATCAGAAGAAGACAAATATCTTGTTCTTGAAAAAGAATGTGAACTTCTAGCCAGAGCTGAAAAAATTGATGGCATAAAGGATAATAACTGGTTTGAAAAGGCAAGACTGTGGAGTTCAATAAACATTTCAACTATGACAGATAAGACTACAAGACATATCGCCGAACTCATGCTTATCGGTACTTTTATGGGCGTATTAACCTGCTACAAAGACAGAGCTGACCACAAAAACATCTCTACTGAACTTGATGAAATTCTTGACAGACTTCTTACCCTTGAAAGAACAAACATTGACGCTCTTCTTCCTTTCTTAAACTAACCAATAATATCTTTAAATTTGGTGTCTAGCGAAAACTTGATTGAAAGGAGTTTGATTTTGTTTTCATCAAACATTCTAACCTTTCCGTCCTCACTCTCGAGTACGAATATAGTAAATCTATTAAGTTCAATTCGCTTAAGCACTTGTGCGAGCGTAACATCATCTTTTATCATGTAGAAAAAAGGCTTAGAAAAATTCTTGGTCTTTTTTTTATAGATTGCTATAGGCTTATATTTACTTTCAGACTTACCATCTATTATTCCCAAAATCAAGAACACCGCACAAAAACAAAAAGAAGGATTGAAATTATAAAACAAGCTTATCGTAAACATTGTAAGAAGCAAAGCTGAGATTAAGACATTTATAACAATAGAAATCTTAACAGCTCGCTTTCTTGATGAAAACTTTGATACTGTTCCTACAAAAATACGTCCTCCGTCAAGCGGATAACATGGCAATAAATTAAAGAGTCCAAGCATAGCCGACTGAAAAACAAATTCTTGTGTGTAATTATAGCTTACTGGAAAAACCCACCACACCGCAACAGCAACAACGCAAAGAAGAATGTTTACAAAAGGTCCCGCAAGAGCAATAAGCACTTCATCTCTCTCTTCAAAAGCGCTTTCTTTATAGTTTAAGCAAACTCCATATGGCGCTAGGAAAAAGCTATCGAGTTTATACCCCAGCCTTTTTGCCATATAATAATGTCCAAATTCATGAGTCAAAACAACAGAACAAAAAAGAAAAAAGGAATGGATATTTCGTGTAAAAACAAACCATAAAAAAAGAAGGATAAAAGAAGGATGAATAGGCAAACGTTTTAATTTATCTTTTAATATCCGAGCGCCCATAAAACACCTAAAATAATTTCGCTGATACATAAAAAGCCAAATATAGTATACATAAGTCCGCGTTTACTTAACTTAACTTTTACTTTTATTTGACTATATCTTTCTCCATAACTTTTTTGCCTATTTTCCATATAAAAAAATATGCTGAAAATTCAGCATAAATTCCTATTTATATTGCTTTTTAAACTGCGTCATCAGTCGAATCAGCTTCAATCTTGGTAAATTCGCCATCTTTCAAAAAGTCTGGCAGTTCTTCATTAAACTCAAGGTCTTCAACATTTCTAAACAATGTGTCTTGACGCTCCTTGTCTTCCTCTTCTCTAATTGTCTTAATACGTTCGAGCAGTTCTTCATAATCAGGTAAATCACTAAGATTTTTTACATCAAATCGTTTAAGGAAATTTTCAGTTGTTCCAAACATCAAAGGTTTGCCAACGGCATCTTTACGCCCCACAACCTCAATCATATTTTGGTCAATAAGAATTTGAACAGCATAATCAGAATTTACCCTTCTTATGTCCTCAATTTCAAGCTTTGTGATTGGTTGCTTATAAGCAATAATAGCAAGTGTTTCAAGTGCAGCTCTAGTAAGGGATTTTTCGCGAATAGGATTTAATACATCAGAAATATAACTTGCATAATTTGGATTTGTTGCAAGTTGAACTTTGTTCTTATATTCTATGATATGTATTCCATTATCGCTACAATAAATGGATTTAAGTTCTTCCAAAGCTTTATTTAATTCTTTATTTGAAATTTCAAGTTTTTCTGCAATAAACTCTTTTTCGATTCCATCACCAGAAACAAAAAGAATTGAAAGTAGTACTTCTTTTAAATTAGTTACAGTGTCAATTTTACCCATAATTACCTCGTTTTACACAGCCTCTTCGTTTGATATAACATTAATCTGAGAAAAGATTCCTATTTGCTCTACCCTAACATTTTGGAGTTTAAGTAGTTCTAAAAGTGCTAAGAAAACATTAATCATTTCACTCTTGGTCATATCGTTTGTAAATAATTCTTCAAAAGGAAATCTCTTATGTTCTCTCGCATAGCCTCTGATTGAAACAATCTTATCAGCAACTGTAAATCTATCCTTTACAATCTTCTTTGGCTCTTCTTTTTGCTTTCCTCTCGCCTCTTGTCTTGCCAGAAGTCCAGCAAAGGCATCAAGAAGCTTGTCCAGAACCATGTCTTTAATAATAACTTTTACTTTTTCAGTTTCCTTACCAGGTCTGCGATAAAGTTTATTTATATTTTCTATTTCACGAAGTCTAACACCTGTCTCTTTAAATAGTTCATATTCTTTAAGACGTTGAAGTAAAAGAGCCTCACTATCCTCAACTTCAAGTTCATCTTCAGTCTCGACTGGCAACAAATGCTTTGATTTAATTTCTATAAGCGTTGCAGCAACAATTATAAACTCACTTGCTCTTTCCATATCAATACTGTCGAGGTCTTGCATATACTCAAGATATTGCTCTGTTATTTCAGCAAGTTTGACTGTCATAATATCCAGCTTTGAATCTTTAATAAGATGCAAAAGAAGGTCAAGAGGGCCTTCAAAGTTGTCAAGCTTAAATCTCACACTTTCATCAACAAAAGAAAGTTGTTCTGTCCCAACAACTTGACTTTCTTCATCTTGCATGATTTGGTCTGTATTTATATTTTCGTCTAACATATACTCAAAAAGTATACAATATTTCAAAGCAAAAATCAATAAAAATATTAAATTATATTTTTATATAAATAAAATTAATCAAATTATTCAAAAATTCGCCAAAATACTTTGAGATTGCGACATAATCTGATATGATAAATCTTGAAATGACAAAAAAATCTTCTTCAATCCTTGTCAGCCTTGGACTTCTTGCAATAAGTCTTATTTTATTGCTTATATTCTTTATCTATCGAAATAGTACAAGCAGTTTTGACAGCACCATATTTTCTCTTCAAGCAAACAATATTGATATGCAAGTCGGTGATAAAAAGACAAATTATTTTTACCTTACTCATAAAGAAGCCTCTCTCGATATAACCACGGAAGACAAAGAAATAATTTATGTCGATGAAGAAAAGATTATTGGTCTTAAGCCAGGTATTGCAAATGTTTCAATAAAAGCTTCACTTGAAAATGTTACCCTGTCGACAACAATAGTCGTAAAAGTTTTCAATGATGATTACTTAATTAAATTTGATATTTTAGAAGGCGGATATTTTAGCGATAATATACTTTGCCTTGAAAATGAAACCTGCCAATTCAAACTTAAGCTTTATGATAAATTAAATAGACAAGTAAGCGATGCTAACTTTAACATTTTACTATCAGGAAACAGCGTTATTGACTATCAATTTGGAAATTACATAATCTGCTGTAAAGAAGATTGCTATATGCAAATTTCTGCAAACGAAAATATTAATTTCGCCTTCAAAATAAAACATGTTAAGTGATAATATTGAATTAAAAAATCATCCGAATGGCTATAAACTTTGAAACTAGCAAAAAATGAACTAAATTTATAGTTCATTTTTTGTTGAAATGCTAACAATAAAATATATCAAATTTTTCATGCTAAATTGAAATTTAATTTTTATCAAAATTTTTATAAACAAATTTTACTATGACTTTATTGAGAAAATAAAACTCATAAGCGATAGCGATACTGCCTAATGCGCCGCCGATTACAATGGCTGCCATTATGCCTGCACCCATTTGAATGGGGTCAAGAAATGAATGTATAAAATCTTGGGTAATAACGCCGTGAATTTGAGAAAATAAATAATAAATGGCAATAGGAATAATGGTAATCGGAACAAGTCGCAATTTACACTCTTGCATTGTTAAAAATAGTGTATATAACATAGAAAATAAAGGATTTAATAAATGTAGAAAGAGCATATTTCCGATGAACCCTTGTTGAAAAACTATCGAGCCAAGCATTACTATAATTAAAAGAGTTGACGGCATAAGAAACAATAAATGTGGTATCTTAATTTTTAGTAATACCAAAACTCCACTAACGAAATAAAATATTCCACTAAAAAAATTGCTAATGAAAGTAAGTTCTATTCCAAAACCTTGCCACTCAATACAGGGTAAGACAATAAACCAACACCCTAAAATAATAGCACCTATACCAGAAATTAAATTAAAGATTTTATTTACTTCTTTCATACATTACTCCAAAGTTAAATTATTATATATCTAATAAAAATTATAATATAATCTTCTTAAATTTGTATCAAAAATTACAAAAAAAATTATAAAAAATTAATACTTTGACATTTAGGCGTGTGCTTGTTTATACAAGTGCTGTCGCTTCGCTCCAGCAGACAAGCACACACCACCAAATCGATTTTGTTGCAAAAAAGCGAAAGTGTTGGCAGAGCATACACACTTCCGCTTTTTGCTTTTTGTTTTTTGTTTTCTTCTCTCAATTTTCTAGTGTAAGCGAATATTCTTTGTTGTCAAGGTCAATGCGAGTGTCTTATGAATTTTAGAATTGTTATGTACACGACAACCTGTGACAACGGCAGAAATATTCGCTTTTTTGGCAGTTAAGAGAGAGTAAGGTAAAAAAGAAAGCATAGGTGTTTATTTTTCGCCTATGTTTCTAAAATAATTACGCTAGTTTCAAAATGGATAGACTAATGGATGATTTTTTTATATTGAAGACTTTTGTTTGTAAACCGAAATCATTTAATCATTTTTACCATGTGGTAACTACTTTATCAAAGCAGTCTTTAAGTGATACTTTGTCAAGTTTTGTCTTTGTAATTAAGTTAATTTCTTTAATAACATTTCCATCTTTTGAGATATAAATCTTTCCTACCTTCTCACCTTTTGCAGTAGGCGCATTTACCTTTTTAGGATTATCGTAAGTTATTTCAAAACTTGATTTATCGCCTTTCTTAACAACAACTGAATATTCTTCCTCACCGCAAAGCTCAACTTCTTCCTGTTTACCTTTGTTTACCGGCAATGTGAGAAGCGTTTTATCAAGACTAACAAGCTCTCTGTTTTCAAAGTTTGCAAAGCCATAATTGAATAATTTTGAGCATTCATTAAATCTAGTTTGACTGTTTGGAGCACCAATAATTACAGAGATAAGCCTCATATTATTTCTTTTAGCTGACGCCGAAAGACAGCACCCAGCTTCATTTGTTGACCCTGTCTTTCCACTATCACAACCATCATAATATTTTACAAGACGGTTTGTATTAACAATTCCAGTCTTTCTTCCAGATGGGTGTACAATATCGTCCATCCAAATGGTGCTATATTTATGATAAATATCATGTTCTGCAACTGCTTTTAATACAACAGCGCAGTCTTTTGCACAAGAATATTGTTCAGGAGCAGGAAGTCCTGTGCAGTTAGAATAATTGGTATTTTTCATTCCAAGCTCTTTAGCTCTTTCATTCATCCTAGAAACAAAGACTTTTTCACTTCCGCTAATATGTTCAGCAAGAGCAACAGAAGCATCATTGGCCGATGCAATAATAACACTCTTTAAGAGGTCGCCCGCTTTATATTCTACAAATGGGTCGATAAATACTTGGCTTCCGCCCATTCCTGAAGCATTTTCAGAAGTGGTGATAAGAGTCTCTTCTGTGAGATTTCCTCCCTCAATTTCTTCAAGAGTGATAAGTATCGTCATCATCTTAACCATACTTGCAATTGGCAAATGTTCTTCGCTATTTTTTTCATACAGTATGTTTCCAGAAACATAATCAACAAGGCATGCACTTTTACTTGCAAGGTCAATATCTTCATCAGCAAAAGCAATTGTTTGCATATTAGCACAAAATGTAGTAGCAAGTATGCATAGCATAATACTAAATATCAATATCTTTTTTAACATAATAAAAATCTCCTTTCCTCTAGTTTTTGCGAAAGAAGATTTTTTATTCAAAAATTTTATATTACCAAAATAACCTTAGCACTAAAGAGAGCAACTAAAATTGTCTCAAGCACGCAAAGCAAAAGCAACATCACTAAAGTGCAGAGAATTAACTTAGATTTTTGTTTTGGCACTCTACACCCTCCAAAGCATTTATACTCTTTAAAGGTCTTTGACATAAGGCAATAAAATAGTCCAATAATTGCAAGAACCAAAAGTTGACAAGGAAGCGCTACAACGATTGCAACAATAACACCCGACAAACCATAAAAAACAATCATAAGACAAATATTAAGACCAAGAAGATAGGCTCGATAAACTAAAATTGCAATTGCCAGCGGACAAAGATAAATGGCATAAGAACAGCCAAATACAATTAAAGTTACAAAAAACATTGATAACAGTCTTGAAAAGAATGTAGTTGTAAGTGTTCCCGTCCTCACATCTACAATTCCATAGTTTTCAATACCTACAAAACTGGAGTGTGTACGAGCAGCAACTATCACGCCTGTAAGCAAAGCTATGATTAAAGCAACAGCAATACAAATGATTTTCAGTTTACACTCTTTCATCATATCAAGCGAGAAACCAGCCATTTCTCTAAATTGTCGATTTTTCATTTTATTTGTCATACTTTAATCTATGAGAGATTTATAAAAAAAGAACTTTTTTCTAAACATATAATTAATTAAATAAAATTTTATTTAGCACTTAAACGTTTTTTTTGCAAATGAAAAAAGAAAACGTTCGATAAATCTCTCGTTGTTCTTGTATTTCTAAAGAAAACACTAACACTTTATTCATGATGTTCTTTTTCTAAAAAAAGCAATTTAAAATTGCTTTTTACATATTAAAATTCTTCAGCTTCTAAAAGTCTTTCAGCGAATGCTTTTATGTGTTCATAGGTAAGCCCCCCCTGGAAATAAGCGACATAAGGTGCTCGAATTGGGCTATCACATGAAAGTTCAATTGACGCTCCGCTTACAAATGTTCCTGCCGCCATTATAACTTTATCTTGATAGCCTGGCATTTCCCATGGCATTGGAACAGCAAATCCATCAACTGGCGAAACAGTTTGCACAATCTGGACAAACTTAATAAGTTTTTCAGGAGTATCAAATACAATAGACTTAATAATATCTTGAGGTTTTTCATCATTTGCAGGAATAACATTATACCCCTTATCAGCCATGATTTGACCTACAAGCAAACTGCCCTTTAATGCCTGCGCAACAACATGTGGAGAAAGGAATAATCCTTGATAAAAGAGGCGATAGCCCAGCTCATAAGAGCCAATCTCGCATTTTAAAGATGGATTTGTATAACGAGTTGAAATAAGGTCAATCGCCTTTTCACTGCCAACAATATAACCTCCTGTTGGCGCAACTCCACCCCCTGGATTTTTAATTAAAGAGCCCACTATTACGTCAGCGCCTACATCTGTAGGTTCAATAGTATCAACAAATTCACCATAACAATTATCAACCACAATAAAAGTATTTTTAGAAAGCTTTTTCACCTCTTCAAATAAAGGCTTCATATCATAAGGCGAAATTGCCTTTCTGTTTGAGTATCCTCTTGAACGTTGAAGATAAAGCATTTTAGGTTTATCTTTTTTTACCACTCTTAAAATCTTATCGTAGTCTAGCTCTCCTTCACCTATAAGCTCAATTTGTTTATAAGTTACGCCATAATCTTCAAGCGAACTATTACCCTTACCAAAAAGACTGTCATGCAAGGTGTCATAAGGAAGTCCAGTAACAGTAAGCATTTCATCACCCCTGCGAAGAAGCCCATAGAGAACAGTAGTAATGGCATGGGTCCCACAAGTCAAAACTGGTGAAATAATCGCGCTTTCACCACCAAAAACTTTAGCATAAAGTTTTGCAAGAGTATCTCTACCCAAATCTCCATGTCCATATCCAGTTGAGCCTGCAAAACACTGGCTTGACACTTTTAAATCTATAAAAGCATTTAAAACTTTCTTTTGATTAAAAAATGCAATTTCATCAATCTTTGCAAACTGCTCTTTTAGTTTTTCTTCCTCGTTTTTTAAAGTTAATTTAGCCACTTACTTATATCCTCCTCAAGTTTTTCTTTTGTTCCCTCTTTGGTAATATCATAATAGTTTATGTTTTCAATACCTTTCATAAAAGTAATTTGCCTTTTTGCATAATTCCTTGTATGCTGGCTTATAAGCTCTTCCATTTTATCAAGGTCAAATTCGCCATTCAAATATGAAACGACCTCTTTATAGCCAATAGCTCGCATAGGCTGACAATCTCCATATTTTGCATGGAGATTTTTCACCTCTTCCATAAGACCATTTTTAAGCATGACTTTTGTTCGCTCATTTATCCTTTCATAAAGCTCTTCTCTTGGCATAGTTAAAGCAATCACTTTGTATTCATATTGTTTATCTTCAATCTTGGACCTCTCCCCACCAAAGGTAGCAATTTCAAGTGCACGAATAAGCCTAACTTTATTATGTCTATCAATTTTTTCAGCCGTCTCAGGCGAAAGACAAACTAGCTTTTTATAAAGCGCTTCTAAACCTTCATTCTCTGCCAAATTTTCCATTTCTAATCTAAAATCATCATGCCTTTCTGTCCCACCAAGATTATAGCCTTCAATCAGCGACTTTATATAAAGTCCTGTTCCGCCAACAATAAAAGGCGTTTTCCCTTTTGCTAAAATCTCAGCAATTTTTTCTTTAGTAAACGTTATAAAATCACTTACTGAAAAATCATCTTTTGGTGAAATTATATCAATTCCATGATGTACGACGCCTTCTCGTTCACTTGGCATTATCTTTGCCGAGCCAATATCAAACTCTTTATAGATTTGAACTGAATCTGCTGAAATAACTTCCATGTCAAATTTTTTAGCAATTGCCAAAGACAAAGAGGTTTTGCCAACACCAGTTGGACCTAAGAGGATTAAAATTTTTTCCATTATAAAACCCTCTTAAACATTTTTTCAAACTCATGTTTAGTAATCACAAGAGTGATTGGTCTTCCATGAGGACAAAGCATAACGCCTTTACGAACCTGTTCAATTATATAAGCACACTCATCTTTAGTAATTTCATCGCCCGCCTTAATTGCATGTTTGCAAGCAGACTGGCAAAGTTTTGAATGAACAAAATCACTCGCCTTACTTTCAAGATTTGGACTATCAGAAAGAATTTCGTCCACAAACTTAGATAAATCTATATATGACAATAAGAAAGGAACACTTGTAATTGTATATAAATTATTTCTCTTCTCTATGTCAAAGCCAATTTTCTTAAGATTTTCAAGAAGCCCGTCAACATACTGCATTTCTCTTGCACCAGCTGTAAAAGTATATGGAGCAAGTAGCGACTGTTTTACTAAATTATTTTCATCAATGTTTTTTACAAGCTTGTCAAACAAAAGCCTTTCGTGAGCAGCATGTTGGTCTATAAAGTATATAGCCTCGTTATATTCTATAGCTATATAAGTTTTAAACACAGTGCCAAGAATTTTCATCTCATCTTTTACACTGGCCTCTATAAAGCCTTTACCTTCATTTTCAAGCTCTGTCGTAAATTTTTCACCAGATTGGTCAAAGAAAAATGTCGAATTATTTTTAGAAGAAAGAATGGTCTTATTCTTTAATGACATATTCTCAAGCTCTTTAAGGTCTTGGTCTAAACTTTCAGCTTGATTTGAATTGTCATCTTTATCTAAAGTATTAGGCGACACTGTGACATCAACTTCAAATTCTTTAGGGTCAAAAATCTTTTGATTTCTATCAAACAAATCAATACTAAAACTTCGTCCACCTATTGCCTTATTTTCGTTCGCTTTAACCATTTCTGGCTTTTGAGATAGACAAGAATTAGAAAGCTCTTCATCCTCATTTTTGTTTCCATTAATCATAAAATTTTGAATTTGGTCTGTTGATAAAAGAGCACTCTCCACCGCTCTAGTGAGGAGTCCATAAATTCTATTATGATTTTCAAATCTTACTTCTCTCTTAGAAGGATGTACATTAACATCTACATTTTCAGGAGGGATTTCAAGCATAATTACATAGACAGGAAAACGACCTTTCATTAAGAATGACGAATAAATATTGGTTATGCATGCTGATACAAGTGAATTTTCAACATAACGATTATTGACAAAAAGTGTTTGATAAGTGCGATTACTCTTTGAACATTTAGGCTTAGTTATATAACCTTTGACCTTTATATCGCCTTCTTCATAATTCAATTCTACAAGATTATTATATACCTCATTTCCATATATTGTATATATTATGTCAGACATACTACAAGAAGAAGTATTATATACCTGTTTTCCGTCTACATAATACTGAAAAGCAATATTACTAAACGAAAGCATAAATTTCTCAACTAGATGGGTAACTTCTGATTCTTCTAACTTCGGTTTTCTTAAAAACTTTGCTCTTACTGGAGTATTAAAAAATAAATTTGAACAACTTATAGTAGTGCCATTTGAACGAGCGATTTCACTCACCGCTCCAAAATTTCCTCCATCGACTTTTAATGAATAACCGATTGGGCTATCTTTTGTTTTTGAACTAAGCTTTACTTGGCAGACTGAGGCAATACTCGCAAGCGCCTCACCCCTAAATCCTAAGCTTAAGATACTGTCAAGGTCTTCAGCATTTTTAATTTTGCTTGTAGCATGCGGAAGAAAAGCAACCGTGAGGTCCTCTTTTTCAATTCCGCATCCATCATCAGAAATGGTAATATTTTTTATTCCGCCTTCTTCAATTTCAATTCGAATATTTTTCGCACCAGCGTCTATGCTGTTTTCAACAAGTTCCTTTACAATTGAAGCTGGTTTTTCAACAACCTCACCTGCTGATATTCTGTTATAAACGCTTGGGTCTAAAACGTTAATTTTCATTATTCCTCCCTAGCTTTACTTACTAAATCGTTTAATAAGTCAAACGCATGCATTGGCGAAACACGTTCAATTTCTATATCTTTAAGTATTGCTAAAATTGAAAGTGCAAGTTTACTATTACCTTCAGCACTCTCTCTCTTCTCTTTAAATACTCCCATATCTAATTTTTCATTTGCAATTTCAAGATTGTCAGAGATTTCTCTCGCCCTATCAAGCACTTCATTTGGAAGCCCTGCAAGTTTTGCAACTTCCACACCGAAGCTCTTATTTGCGCCCCCTCTTACAATCTTTCTTAAGAATACAACATTGTCATCAAGTTCTTTGACTGCAACTTTGAAGTTTTTAACGCCTTCAATCACACCCTCAAGTTCGGTTAGTTCATGATAGTGAGTTGCAAACAATGTCTTTGCTCTAAAATATTTTGAAATGTACTCGACAACAGACCACGCTATACTAAGACCGTCAAACGTTGATGTTCCTCTTCCAATTTCATCAAGGACAACAAGGCTATTGTCTGTTGCATTTGCCAGAATGTGCGCAACCTCGCTCATTTCCACCATGAAGGTACTTTGTCCGAAAGCCAGGTCATCGCTTGCCCCAACTCTTGTGAATATCCTGTCAGTCATTGGAATTACAGCTTCTTTTGCAGGCACGAAGCTTCCAATATGAGCAAGAAGCGTAATGATTGCAACTTGTCTCATATATGTACTTTTACCAGCCATATTAGGACCAGTAATAATCATTATTCTGCTTTCACGCTCATCCAAAAATGTATCGTTTTCAACAAACTGCCCTTGATTAATAAACTGCTCAACAACAGGATGACGACCGCCTATAATCTTAAGTTCATTAACCTGATTATTAATTGTTGGCTTGCAGTAATTGTTTTTAACAGCAACCACAGCAAGAGATAATAGTGCATCAAGAGTTGCAATTGCAGACGCAATCTGTTGGAATGTACTAACATATTTTAAAAGGATTTTTTTAATCTGATTAAATATATCACTTTCAAGCTGAAGTGCTTTTTCTTCAGACCCTAAAATCTTTTCTTCAATAACTTTTAAATCTTGAGTGATATATCTCTCGTTGTTTGCGACTGTTTGTTTTCTAGTATATCTAAGTGGGACTTTATCAGCCTGACTTCTATTGACTTCAATAAAGTATCCAAAAACTTTATTAAAATTAATTTTTAAATTTCTTATTCCAGTGGCTTCAATTTCCTTTAGCTCAAGCCCCTTAATCCATTCTTCACCCTTTTCTTTAGCATCGCGATATTCATCAAGCTCTTCATTAAAACCCTTTTTTATATAACCGCCTGTTTTCATAATCGCGCCAGCATTATCATCAATGGCTCTTTCAAGAAGAGAAGTCACGTCGCCAACGTCAACAAGTTTTTCATCTATGCCAGTTAAAATTGAACTTTTTACACCTGAAAGCTCCTTCTTAATCTCTGGGACATATTTTAAAGACCAACCAAGCGTCAACAAATCTTTTGGTGAAGCATTTCCAAACACAATTTTACTTGTAAGTCTTTCAATATCATAAACGTTTGCGATTATTTCAGAAAGTCTATCGCGCATTATCAGTTTTTTAACAAGTTCATCAACGCCCTCAAGCCTTTCATTTATAAGCTTACTATTTTGAAGTGGTTCATCAAGCATTCTTCTAATTTCTCTCGCGCCCATACTAGATTTTGTCTTATCAATAACCCAAAGAATTGAGCCATATTTTTTATGTGCCTTATTGTTTTCAGAGATTTCAAGATTTCTTCTGGTGTTAAGGTCGATTGTCATGTATTGTGAATTTTTAACTATTCTAATTTTGTTTATATTTGATAAAAGTCTTTTTTGAGTTTCTTTCAAGTAAACAAGCATTCCGCCCGCACTGCAAGTGATGCCCTCATCACCCTTTACATCAAAAACAGAATCGTAGTTTTCGCCAAATTGCTCTTTTAAATATTCAACTGCTGTCTTTTTTTGATAAGCCCATTCAAAATATTTATTTAGTTTTCGTAGCGTTCCAAGTTGCATAATTGGAAGACTATTGTAAAAAGGCTGACTTTCTTCATTGCCAATAATCTCTGAAGGTGAAATACGTGCAATAAGGTCGCTTATTTCATTCTCACGGTTTTTACCAAGTTTCATAGAATAAAATTGACCTGTTGAAATATCAACATAACTTACTCCACACTTGTCGCCGTTTTTATAAACAGAAAGAAGATAATTGTTTTTCTGCCCTTCAAGCATTTCTTCTTCTACAATTGTACCAGGAGTAATAACTCTAACCACATCTCTCTCAAGCATCACATTTTTACCAGGTGTAGGCTGAGTAAGTTGTTCGCATATTGCAACTTTATGGCCATTTGAAACAAGTTTTGAAATATATGTCTGCACAGCATGATAAGGAACACCGCACATTGGTGCTTTTTGTTCATTCCCGCACTTCTTACTTGTAAGAATAAGGTCAAGTTCTTTTGACGCTGTCAGAGCATCTTCATAAAACATTTCGTAGAAGTCGCCCATTCTATTCAGCACAATGCAATCTTCATATTTTCGCTTAACATTCAAATATTGCTTCATACCTGGCGATAATTTCTTTTCATCAATAATCACTTAAGCTTCCTCCTTTTGTAATTTCTTCTCTAAATTTAAAAGCCTGTTAACTCTGTCACGCTTAATAGCCTCATCAATTTGACCATCCATTTGAGAGGCAACAGTACCCTCTCTTGGCGAATAAATAAAGGCAAAAATGCTGTCATATTTTACTTCTTCAACAAGACTATAAGTATCTAAAAATTCCTCTTCTGTTTCAGTTGGAAAACCTACAATAAAATCAGAGGTTATTCTGCAGTTTGGGATAGCCGCCCTTATTTTATTAATAATATCAAGATATTTTTCACGAGTATAGTTTCTATTCATCATCTTAAGAATTCTATTGTTTCCACTTTGCGCTGGCAAATGAATAGACTTTTCAAGTTTTTCTTCTCTTGCAATAGTTTCGATGAGTTCATCTGTTAAATCTTTTGGATGGGAGGTCATAAAAGAAACAGTGAAATCGCCATCTAGTTTACATATTTCACTTAAAAGCTCTGCAAAAGAAAGGCCACCTTCAATATCTTTTCCATAAGAATTGACATTTTGACCTAACAAAGTGATTTTTTTATATTTGCCCTCTTTTAAAACTTCTTTTATTTCTTTCAAAATATTTTCAGCTTTTCGCGATTTTTCGCGACCGCGAACATAAGGAACAATACAATAAGTGCAAAAATTGTTGCAACCCTGCATTATGTTTATCCATGCGTTCTCACCGCTTGTCCTTTTATAAGGAAGGCTTTCATCAATATCGCCCTCTTCTAAAACTTCAAGTTGTCGACCTTTTTTGACTGCCTCAATGTAATAGCCAAGTTTTGTAAGGTTGAATGTTCCTATTACAATATCAACAAAAGGGAAAGTATTAAGAAGTTTTTGAGCTGTCTGACTTTTTTGAGTCATACAACCACATACTGCAATAATAAGGTTCTTATTTTTCTTCTTAAGTTTCTTTAGGTTTCCAACATTGCCAAAAACTCTATCTTCCGCGCCCTCGCGTATGGCGCAAGTATTGAATACGATTATATCCGCTTCTTCTCTTGTCTCTCCGCATTCATAGCCTAAATTTTCAAGTATGCCAGCAATCTTTTCAGATTCATGCACATTCATTTGGCAACCATATGTTACAATAAAATATTTCATTCTCTTAACTTATCCTTTACTAAATGATTATACAATAAAAATACCAAATTTTCAAATAAAAACTTAAATTTAAGAAATAATTTGTTAAAAGTTATACATAATAACAAATGATGAAAAAGTTTATTAAATGGTTTATGATTATTTCCTTTATAATTTTAGCATTGGCGCTCGGGGGGCTGGGTCTTTACATCTCTTCTATTTATGCCAGCGCAAAAGCTATGGAAATAAATGAAGATGAACTGTCCTCTTCTGCCCTCTCTATTCGCGTCTTTGATAGCCAAAATAAGCCTATTAAAGAGGATAACGAAATTAATCACGCCTATGCCAGTATTGACACTCTTAATGACTACACAAAAGAGGCTTTTATTTCAGTAGAAGATAAAACATTCTACACTCATAACGGAATAAACCCAAAAAGAATTATAAAAGCAGGCATTAACAACTTCAAATCACATTCTCTTAAAGAAGGTGCTTCTACTATCACACAACAACTTATTAAAAACACTCAGCTGACCAGCGAAAAAACCTATAAACGTAAGATAAAAGAGATTGCACTCGCTCAAAAGATTGAAAAAATGTATGATAAAGATGAGCTTCTCGAATTCTATCTCAATGTTATATATTTTGGCAACAATTGTTATGGAATTGAAAGCGCTTCAAACTATTATTTCTCTAAAAGTGCAAACGAACTCTCGCTCGAAGAATCTTGCACGCTTGCGGGCATGATTAAATCACCCGCCAAGTATTCCCCTATAAAGAATAGCGAAAATTGTCTAAATCGAAGAAATTTGGTTTTAAAAGAAATGCAAAAAGACGGCAAAATCAGCGAAGAAGAATACACAATCGCAAAAGAAAAGGCCCTATCATTAAACTTAAACAAAACTAAAATCAACAAACTTAACTCGTATAGCCAAGCATCAATAGATGAAGCTGAAAAAATTCTTGGCATTCCAGCCCGACAAATTGCAATTGGTGGCTATAAAATCTATACTTATCAAAATGAAGAAAAACAAAAGGCGCTCGAAAACGCACTTGGCAGACAAGATATTGACGCCGATTATGCAGGTATAGTTATTGATAATGAAAAGTGTGCTGTTAGCGCATATATTGGTGATAGTACCTATAAAATACTTGATGCTAAGCGTCAGCCAGGCTCATGTATTAAACCTATCCTAGTTTATTCTCCGGCCTTAAATGAAGACATTATTTATCCTTGCACTCAAATACTTGATGAAAAAGTTACTATTTCGGACTATTCTCCAAAGAACGTTGGAAATGTTTATAGAGGCTATATAAGCGCAAGAGAGGCACTCTCTAAATCTATCAACGTTCCAGCAGTAAAAGTACTTTCTTATGTGGGCATTGAAAAAGCTAAAAAGTATGCCGAAAGCATGGGGCTTAATTTTGATGAAAAAGATGACAGTTACACCCTTGCATTAGGCGGAATGACATATGGCGTCAATCTAACCCAGCTTGCTGGAGCCTATACAACTTTTGCAAATAATGGAATATACAAAGCACCAAGATTTGTATCATTTATAACTGACAAAAACAATAAACTAGTTTATATAAACAAAACGCAAGGCGAAAAAGTTTTAAGAGAGGATAGCGCCTATCTTATGACGGACATGCTAAAAACCTGCGCTCAAAGTGGAACAGCAAAAAAGCTTGCTTCTCTTGACTGCGAAATTGCATCTAAGACTGGAACAGTTGGCAAAAGCGGAAGCAAAGAAAATTTGGACGCTTGGAACATTTCTTATACAAAAGACCAAACCGTAGGCGTTTGGATAGGAAATCTTGACAACTCACCTATTAGGTATGCTGGCGGAAATCAACCAACCGAAGTCGTAAAAAATTATTTTACAGAATATAAAGATGACTCACAATTTGATAGACCTGACAGCGTAGTTGAGAAAAAGATTGACGGCATTGATTTGAATGAAAACCACAGAATCCTCCTTGCAAACCATTTTACACCTGACAGATATACTCAAAACGAACTATTTTCAATCTTTAATCTTCCAAGCGACATTTCAAACATGTTTGCAGAAGTAGAAAAAATAAAAATAAACAGCCGTGTTGAAAACAATGTTGCACTGCTCGAATTTGAAGCTAAAGATTTTGAGACTTATGATTTTATCGTTGACGGCAAAGTTGTAAATTCTATAAGTGGAAAAAGCGGAAGTCAAAAAATCTCCATTCCTCTCACCTCTTCAAAGGAAGATATTATAGTTGAGAACTACTACACACTTACGCCAGACAATAAAGTAACGCAAGAGTTAAGCTTTGTAAAAAAAGAAGCCAAAGCAAAAGAAAAATGGTATATTTAAATTCATTTAACTTGATTATATTATCATTTAATAAGTAAAAACACATTTATAGCCACGCTAAGCGTGTAAAAAATCCACAGAATTAAATCTGTGGATTTTATTTATTACTCGTCAATTTCTCCGTCATCTTCTTCAATTATCTCTTCTTCTGAAGCACCATTAAGAAGAATTGCTCTAACCTTATTTAAAATTTCGTTCATAACCTCTGGAGTCTTTTCAAGATAAGCACGAACATTTTCTTTTCCTTGCCCAATCTTCTCATCGTTATATGAGAACCAAGAACCAGATTTCTTGATAATATCATTTTCAAGAGCAAGGTCAAGAATGCAACCAGATTTGCTTACACCTTGTCCATAAATAATATCAAATTCAGCAGTTCTAAATGGAGGTGCAAGTTTGTTTTTAACAACCTTAACAACAGTTCTATTACCTACTATAACGCTGTTTTCTTTAATTGTATCTTTACGTCTAACATCAAGTCTAATACTTGAATAGAATTTAAGCGCTTTACCGCCAGTAGTTGTTTCAGGTGAACCAAACATAACACCAACTTTCTCACGTAATTGATTGATGAAAATCACGCTTGTCTTACTCTTATTAATTATACCAGTAAGTTTACGAAGCGCTTGACTCATCATTCTTGCTTGAAGACCAACATGGTTATCACCCATTTCGCCGTCAATTTCTGCCTTTGGTGTAAGAGCAGCAACTGAGTCAATTACAACAAGGTCAACAGACCCAGATTTAACAAGCATTTCACAAATATTAAGTGCTTGTTCACCATTATCTGGTTGTGAAATCAAAAGGTCTTTAAGTTCAACGCCCAACTTTTCTGCATAAGATGGGTCAAGAGCATGTTCAGCATCAATGAAAGCACATGTTCCATTCAATTTTTGTGCTTCTGCAATAATGTGAAGAGATACTGTTGTTTTACCAGAAGATTCTGGGCCATAAATTTCAATTACTCTACCTCTTGGAATTCCACCAATACCGAGAGCAATATCAAGTGTAAGGCAACCTGTTGGGATTACGTCAATTGGCTCATTAACTTTATCGCCAAGCTTCATAATTGCACCTTTGCCGTATTGCTTTTCAATTTGAAGGAGTGCTTGGTCGAGCGCCTCTCTTTTTGTATCTTTCATAGTTTTAGATGTTTCTTTAGCCATATTTTCCTCTTTTAATTACTTTGTTTATTTACTTTTTTTGTTTTCTTTGGTTTTTCGCCCTCTTTAGGCTCTTCTATACTTTCGGTAACAATCTCATTATTAATTTGCTCAGTAGTCTCACTTGCCACTTCAGCTTTCACTTCATAGAAAACCTTTCTATTTCTTATAATATAACCTGCACCACTATAAATAGTGAGGAAAGTCGCGCCAATAAGAAGTAACATAAGAACAAATCTTATTATTGCAATAGGAGTCGTATTTAACATATTAGCAACAAGGTCTGTTTCAACAAATGCAAAAACCATATATAGGAATACAACAATGTATTGAACTGTTGCCTTAACTTTTCCACCCATGTCTGCCGCAAGGATAACTCCTTTTGAAGCTGCAAGTTGTCTGAGTGCAGAAATAGCAAACTCTCTAGCAAGAATAATAATAATGCAAATCACACCAAGCCAAGATGGGTAAACAACTGGAGTGCTTCCTGTAACTGGTACTGCAATAATCAATATTAGAGCAGTCATAATCAGCATTTTATCTGCTATTGTATCAAAAAATTTCCCAAGCGTTGTAACTTTATTTTGCTTTCTTGCAAGGTATCCATCTAGGAAATCTGTAAGACAAGCAATAATGAAAAGTAACGCCGCAACAAGTCTAGCATAAGGGATAAAATCTGCTAGATAAAAGAACACTACAAGCGGAATCATCAAAATTCTTATGAGTGTAATTGTATTAGGTGTGTTCATACTTCCTCTCCTTTATAATCACTACCGTCAAAATCGTAAATTTTAACTTTTACAAAATCGCCGAGCTTTTTTACATTACCATTATCCACAAATCGCACCCCAAAGTCAACCATTGGAGAAAGTTTTTCGCTGTGAGCACAATATTCACCACTCGTCTCGTCAAAATAATCGACAAGAACTTCTATTTCCTCGCCTATCATGGCTTTGGCTTTTTTGGTCATAACTCTTTCTTGAACACGTAAAATCCTTTTGAGTCTTGACTTTTTCTTGAAATTTGGCACTTGATTTTTCATATAGAAGCTTGCAGTATTTGGTTCTCTTGAATAACTGAAAAATCCAGCATAATCAAAATAGCCTTTTCCAATAAACTGGCATAGTTTTAAAAATTTTGCCCCCGTTTCACCAGGATAACCAACAATAAAAGTTGACCTAACTGCAATTTCTGGATAATTTTCTGTAATCTTTTGCATAAGCGCGCGACTATTTTCTTCGTCAACTCTTCTTCTCATAGATTTAAGAAGACCATCATCAATATGCTGAAGAGGAATATCAATATAGTTGCACATCTTTTTATTTTTAGTTATGTAAGAAAGGAGCTGGTCACTCACCTTCTCAGGATAAGCATAGTGAAGTCTTATCCATTTTATACCCTCAATCTTTGAAAGCTTATCGCAAAGTTTTATCAAACAGTTTTCGCCATATAAATCTTCACCATAGCGAGTTGTATCTTGAGCGACCAATATAAGCTCTTTGACGCCTCTCTCTGCTAAATTCTTAGCTTCGTTTACAAGGTCGCCTATAGGATAACTTACATATCGCCCGCGAATGCGAGGTATTGTACAATAAGAACATGCGTTATTGCAACCATCCGCAATCTTTAAATAAGCATAACTTGGACTATTAGTCAAAATTCTTTCATAGTTTTTGATTGGCTTCGCATGTGCTACGCCATATAAAGCCTCAATTGTTTCGCAAATTTTTTCATTTTCTCTAATTCTTAAAAAAGCATCGACAGCTGGAAAGTTTTCTTTTAAGTCTTTATAATTTCGCTCTGGAAAACAACCTGTTACAACAATTTTTTCAATTAAGCCTAAGCTTTTTAATCGTTCAACTTCAATTATATTTGCTATTGCCTCTTTTTGCGCAGATTCAATAAATGCACAAGTGTTTACAATAACTATATCCGAAGTCTCAACTTCTTCTGAAATACCAAAGCCATAGGCTTTTAGTCGTCCCAGCATATTTTCAAGGTCGACTTTATTTTTGTCGCAACCCAAACTTATAGCTGAAACGACCTTTTTTGTAAGTTCTTCTTTAGTCATAAATATCTCCAAATATTGAGTAGAATTCTTCTATAGAAATGTAAACAGACCTTTGTTTTGAACCCTCAGCGCTTGAAATATAACCGCGTTCTTCCATTTGGTCAACAATACGTGCAGCACGAGGATAACCTATTGATAGTTTACGTTGAACCATTGTGGTTGAAGCAACGCCGTTATCAATGCATATTTTAAGTGCTTGAGGAAGAAGTGGGTCGGTGCTATTGTTGTCATTCCCATTGTTTCCACCCGTTGCTTTACCTGGATTATTGATAGCATTAAATGCTTCTTCATCAAAGATTTCTTCATTGTTTTCAATGATATAGCCAACAACGTCTTTTGTTTCTTTTGTTTCAATAAGACAGCCTTGCAGACGCTGTGGGTCAGAGTCAAGAGGTTTATAAAGCATATCACCATAGCCGAGCAATTTCTCTGCACCAGGCGAGCCCATAATAACTTCACTATCAACTCTACCAGCAACACGGAATGCAATACGAGCTGGCAAGTTACTTTTTAAAGTACCTGTTACAACGTCAGTAGAAGGTCTTTGAGTAGCAAGAATAAGGTGAATACCTGCAGCTCTTGCTTTTGCAGTAATTCTACGAACTTTATCATCAATCTCATTTTTTGCAACCATCATGAAATCTGCAAACTCGTCAAAGATGATGACAATATAAGGCATTTTCTTAACTTTATTTGTAAGAACTTTTTCAGTTTGGTTGTATTCGTCTATATTACGTACGCGTTCTTCAGAAATAAGCCTAAATCTTCTTTCCATTTCATCAACTGCCCATTGAAGAGCATTAACTGCCTTTTCAGGTTCAGTAATAACCTTTGGCACAACAAGATGAGGCAAACCTTCATACATGGCAAGTTCAACTTGTTTTGGGTCAATCATAATGAATTTAACATCATCTGGTGATGACTTATATAAAAGTGAAATAATAATTGTGTTAATACATACACTCTTACCAGAACCAGTAGTTCCCGCAATAAGAAGGTGTGGCATTTTCTGCAAGTTGCAGACTTTTACATTACCAGTAATATCTTTACCAAGTGCAAATGTAAGTGGCGATGGGCTTAACTTAAATTCTTTTGATTCAAGTATATCTTTTACACTAACCTTTGCTACTTTAGTGTTTGGCACTTCTATACCGACCATACTACGTCCTGGAATAGGCGCTTCAATACGAATTTGACCTTTAGCAGAAAGAGTATAAGCAATATCAGCGTCAAGTGAAAGGATTTTCTTGACTGAAATACCTTCTGGCATTTCAACTTCGTAACGAGTAACAGTAGGTCCTACAATAACATTTTGAACTTTTGCAGGTACGCCAAATTTCTCAAGAACATTTTCAAGCGCTACCCTCTTAAGTGGCATATCTTGGTTGAAAGTTGCGGGGTCATCAGAAACAGTTGTAAGAAGGTCAAGAGAAGGACGTTTATATTTATAAGGTTTGATTTTCTCCTCTTTCTTAGGCTCGTCATCAAGACTTACAAAACGTTTGCGCTTCTCCATTTCATCCATAGGCTTTTCTCTGGTAAATGCAGAAGGTCTATTAAGTTCTTCTCTATTCGAACTTCTGTCAAAATCTCTGTCTCTTCCAAGCCTGTCACGCGAGAAGTTTGTCTCTTCTCTCCTAACAATTTCTTCTTTCTTTTCTTCCGCTTCATCATCGAAGTCTTCAGCAAAGAAATCGCTTCTTTGAAGTGGGCGAGAAATTTCATCTTGAGTATTCTCTATATTTTCTTCTTCGATAAAACTATTTCTTCGGTCTTCTCTCAATAAACTGTCGCGACTCATTTCACGTGAAAAGCTGTCTCTTGAAATCTCTGGCGTGCGCTCCTCTTCCTCATTCGCATCAGCCTCTTCAAAATTAATAAATTCTTTAACTTCTTCTGGTTCTTCTATAAAGCTTTCTTGAACTTCTTGTTCTCTTTCTATTTTTTCTTGCATTACAACAGAGCGGATAATATCTTCTGCTTCGTTTGTAATTTCTTCTGGTTTAACATCAGGAAGATTGCTTTGTTTAACAGGCTCTACAACTGGAGCTGGTTCACTAATTTGAGGTCTTATCACCTCTTCAGCTTTAACCTCTTCGATATTTCTTGAAACTTCATTGTTCACAGAAAAGCTATTTTGAGGCTCTTCCACAGGCTTTCGAGAAAACTCATTTGAATTTCTTTGCACATAAAGATTATTCATTCTAGATTGCTGTTCTTTAAATTTATCCATATCAACTCTAGGTGGTGATAAAAGATATTCTCTCATTGACATACCGCTAGGAAGCTTATCTTCAGCTGGCTTATCTTCTGGAAGTTTAACCTCTTGTGGACGATAAGGTTGTCCAACCTTTTGTTTATATCCGCCAACAAGGCCAAGTTTTTCGCGAGCTGTAAGTTCGCGTTTTTCTTCCTCTTCAACGTTTGCGTTATACATAACATTGACTTCCTCTCTTGTTCTTGCAATCTTTGGATTAGAGTCAACAGCATTTTCTCTTGGATTGATAGGCTTTTCTTTAACTTCTTCTTTGATTTGAAGTTTGATTGGTTTTTCAGCCTTTGTTGTCTTTTTTAGAGAAACAACAGCTTCTACAAAGAATGCAAGGCAAACAGCAAAAGCAATTGATAAAAGAATATATGTTGCAGGAAGTCCCATAAGAGCAGCCATGCTTGCTGGAATAAATCCAATAATCATACCACCTGCAGTGATTTGTTTTGTATAGTTAAGCGCAAGGTATTTTCCATAAGAAAGACTACCAGGCCCGCCAATGATAATAAGCTGAATTATGCACAAAAAGAAATATAAACTAAGAGCTAAAAATATTGCATAACGTTTAGGCATAACATAACGTTTTTCATTCAAAATGGCAAGTGCTACCAAAAAGCCTACAATAGTAAGTGGATAAACAAAGATACCAAATGTACCTAAAAAGAAATATTGTAAGAAAGGTATAAGCCTTGTTGCTGAAAATAGGAAAATAAAGGTGCAAAGTGCAATTATCACCCACCCCAATATCAATTTTATATTTTTAGAAGTTTTCTTTTTTTTCTTCTTTGAAACTTGAAATGTAGCCATACAATCCTCTTTTAATTAGTCTCTTTTCTATTGTAGCATAAATAAAAAATATTCTCAAGTAACTTATGAAAATTTTGAGAATATTTTTGTCTAAAATTATACCTACCAAAAATCGCTGTTATTAGCGAAAAATCACATATTTTATTACCGTTTACTTTTGATTTAAGACATAATTAACTTATAACGCCAGCAATTGTATCATTTACTGTTGTCACAACAAGCCCCTTTTCTTTTAATGTAGCAAGAATATTAGGAAGTGCTTTAACAGTACACTCTGTTGGGTGCATTAAAACAAGGTCTCCACCGCTTGCGTTTTTAACTGCTCTCTTATAAATAAGGTCTGCATCTTTATCACGCCAATCAATTGTATCCCTCGTCCACATAATTGTCTTATATCCAAGCGAGGTCGCGCCTTGAACTGTGGATTTATTATAAGCACCACTAGGCGGAGCAAATAAATTCATGTCTATTCCTAACAATTCCTTTACAATTTTATGCGTATTTTTAATTTGATTTAAATTTTCTTGTTCGCTTATCTTATCATGGTCTTTGTGATGATAACCATGATTTGCAAGTTCGTGTCCTTCATCGTTTATCTTTTTGAGGTAGTTTTCATTCATAACAGCCCATGTGCCACCAACAAAGAATGTTGTTTTAACCTCATTTTCCTTTAAAATCGCTAAAATATCCTCTAAATACTCAGTACCCCAGTAAACATTAATCATAAGGGATATTTTATTGCTACTTTTATCACCATTATAATAAACACCTGATGTAGTAGAAGTTGAAACCGCATTCACGCCTGCAAAAACAGCAAAAGAAGCGACCACCGCCAGCATCAATGCAATGCACAAATTTACTGCAACTTTATTAAATTTTATAACCTTAAAATGTATTTTTTTCATAGTACAAGTTATGATTTATATAAAATTTTTAGAACAATAATTTAAAAAACAACATAATATCTTTATGATTAAATTTCTCATAATGATAAAAATGCCCTGATGTGGAACGAACCATATTTAGGATTGAATCTCGCCTTACGACTATCGGTCAAGCATTTAGTTGCGCAAAAGGATAAAAATACATATATACGAAGTGAACAAAACGCGGATAACCCATGGAACAGATGGGGTAAAATCTTTAAAATACATCAAACGAAGTGAACAAAACGCGGATAATCCGCAAAAAAAGACTAGGAATAAATCCTAGTCTTTTTTTATCAATTAAATAGTAAATATTTTTTTAAAGTTTTGAGCGGTGGCAAACTTAGTTTGCATCACTATCGTAAGCTTTCTTTCGTTCACTTACCTCGCTCTGTTCCTAAATTCGCACTTGTACTTGTTAGGTCTTTCTCCTAACCTTACTTCAGTTCTCACTGTCGACTTAAGTCTTTCTCTTTAAAAGGAGGTGATCCAGCGGCACCTTCTGATACCGCTACCTTGTTATGACTTAACCCCAATCATTGGTTTTACCTTAGGCGGCTGCCTCCCTTGCGGGTTAGCTCACCGACTTTGGGTCACCCCAACTCTCATGGCTTGACAGGCGGTGTGTACAAGACCCGGGAACGCATTCACCCCAACATTCTGATTTGGGATTACTAGCAACTTCGGCTTCGTGTGGGCGAGTTTCAGCCCTCAGTCTGAATTGAGAGTATCTTTTTGAGGTTTGCTCCACCTTCCGGTCTCGCTTCTCTTTGTTATACCCATTGTAGCACGCTTGTGGCCCAAGACGTAAGAGGCATGATGATTTGACATCATCCCCACCTTCCTCCGTATTACCTACGGCAGTCCCATTAGAGTCCCCATCTTACTGCTGGTAACTAATGGCAAGGGTTGCGCTCGTTGCGGGACTTAACCCAACATCTCACGACACGAGCTGACGACAACCATGCACCATCTGTGTACGGTAAATATTGCTATTTCTTCACGTGTTTCCACGCTATGCCCGTACATGTCAAGTCTTGGTAAGGTTCTTCGCGTATCTTCGAATTAAACAACATGCTCCGCTGCTTGTGCGGGTCCCCGTCAATTCCTTTGAGTTTCAACCTTGCGGCCGTACTACTCAGGCGGGATACTTATCGCGTTTGCTTCAATACGGAAGGAGTCGATACCTCCCACATTTAGTATCCATCGTTTAGGGCGTGGACTACCAGGGTATCTAATCCTGTTTGCTCCCCACGCTTTCGAGCCTCAGTGTCAGTTACAGTCCAGTAAGCCGCCTTCGCCTCTGGTGTTCTTCCTAATATCTACGCATTCCACCGCTACACTAGGAATTCCGCTTACCCCTCCTGCACTCTAGCTGTCCAGTATTAAATGCAGTTCCGTAGTTGAGCCACGGGCTTTCACATTTAACTTAAACAGCAACCTACGCTCCCTTTACGCCCAGTCATTCCGGACAACGCTCGCCACCTACGTATTACCGCGGCTGCTGGCACGTAGTTAGCCGTGGCTTTCTCCTTGGGTACCATCACTTTCTTTTTCCCCAAGATCAGAAGTTTACAATCCGAAAACCTTCTTCCTTCACGCGGCGTTGCTGGGTCAGAGTTTCCTCCATTGCCCAATATTCCTAACTGCTGCCTCCCGTAGGAGTCTGGACCGTATCTCAGTTCCAGTGTGGCCGGTCATCCTCTCAGATCGGCTAATCATCGTCGCCATGGTGGGCCTTTACCCTCACCATCTAGCTAATGATACGCAAGCTCATCTATTACCAGTAAACCCTTTGACCCCAACAAGATGCCTTGTCGTGGTCTTATGCGGTATTAGCAGTCGTTTCCAACTGTTATCCCCCTGTAATAGGCAGATTACTCACGCGTTACTCACCAGTCCGCCACTAAGTTAATGGTGCAAGCACCATTAACTCCGTTCGACTTGCATGTTTGAAGCACGCCGCCAGCGTTCGTCCTGAGCCAGGATCAAACTCTAATTAAATACTGGGGAGGCAACAAACTCGTTTACGCTGACACGCTCTTTCAGAGCTAACAGCTACTCGTTCGTTTCCCCGTCCCAATCTCCCTTCACTTAAGGACCCCTATGGGGTGATTAAATGAAAGCTATATTTAAACCAAATAATTTGGTTCGTGGGTTTGATATTTTCCACGCTAATTACACTTTAGCGCTTCGGCTCAATAACTTTAAGTAAATTGACTTTATATAGATTTGTGTTCTATTTCAATTCTTGTACATACTTACTATTTAATTATCATTGTTCGGTTAACCCGTCCGAGTTAACTTTTATATATTACCATATTCACTATCTCATTGTCAACACTTTTTTAAAACTTTTTTGCTTTTTTTGAAGTTTTTTCTTCTTTCTCACGACACTCCCTCACCCGTTGCAATAACAAATTCTTCAAATTTAAAAAAGCATATCATCAGATATGCTCAATATACAAAAAATTTTGCTATCGTTGGATTCCAACATTATACAATTTCATCACCTACAAAAAGATTGAATTAGTTGATATATCCACTTTTAGAAATTAATTTTATTGCCTTTTCTACAAAATTTTTACCATAAAGATTGACTGTTTCAATATCTTCTAGTTTTAATAAGCGTGGTTCATAATAGTTTTCTTGACTATTGCGTTCAAGTTCCTCACCGCCTAGTTTTGGTGTTCCACTCAAAATTTCACAATAAAAATAGTTTGCTTCGCCCATTTTGTCTGCTTCATTGCCTAAAAATGAAACAACTTTTATATCAATAGACATTTCCTCTTTAAGCTCTCTCGTTACCGCTTCTTCAAGGGTTTCTCCGTCATCCTGACCACCACCTGGAATAACATAATATTCTGCCAATTCACCATTATTGAGTTTTCGGCGAAACATTGTTAAAAGTTTGCCTTCTTGAAATATAATCGCCCTTGCACTAACTCTCATAAATTTCCCTTTTAAAGTTCATTTTCGTCTTTATCTTTAAAGTTAATATAATTATTAAATGTAGACAATCTTGACGAAGCCTCATGCATTGTAATTGTAGTAGAGAATAAATCAATAGACTTTAAAATATCAGATTCAGGCGAAATTTCTTTTAATGTTTTTGAAATAAAAACATAGAAATTGATAATATCTTTTATTGAAAGCTTTTTCTCTCTAGACGAAATATCTGAAATATAACTTAAAGCTTCTTCATTAAATATTCTAACAGCAATATCAGTTGAATAAATATCATTTTTGTAAGTCTGAACATGAGATATTTTATCCAAATTTTCATTAGCTTTTGTATATGTTCTAAGAACAAAAAGAGTTTTCATAATCATGCACAATGCTTTATTAAGCGAATAAGCTTTAAGCATTGCCGAATCAAAATCAACCATTTCACGTTTTGCCAACTTATCATCTGCCTTATAAGCCAAAGGGTCTTCCTGTAAAGTAGCTTGATAAAGCTTAACAAACAAATTACTATATGGAGAATATTTATCAAATTTACTCAAAGTATTCACTGTACGCAATGCGCTATTAACTTTTTGCTCAACAAACTCTCTTTCGTAATAACCTTCATTTAATTTATTAGCATATACTAAATTGTCAAACAAAATGTATTTTTTCACTTCTTCTAGGTTTGCACCTCTCTGAGATAACGAATTAAGTTCATTATTTAAAAGCCTAGAATATTCTGCTTTATTTTCCTCAAAAGCTTTTGAAGTTGAAACAAAACGAAGTTCATTTGCAAGATTGTAAATTTCAATAGGATTATAAAGAATATATTCTTCTCTTGGAAATTCATTTGATTTTATTTTAGATATTTTTTTCTCTACTTTTTCAGCAAGATTTCCACCTACAATGAAGTTGCCTTCTCCTAAAATTGCTTGTTTATAATTGTTTATGATAAATTTATCACTTGCTCCATCAGAAATAAGAGTATTCAAATTAAAGGACTCTTTCGTTTTTGAATTTTCTAAATTATGCATTATAATATCTATTGCAAATGTTTCTGGATAACAACTCATTCCTTTCATAAAACACCTCTTAAGTTAATTATAGTATATTATCTATTATTTTTCAAGCCTAAATTTATATAATTGTAACATTTTTCAACAGTTTCTTCAATTGTAAGTTCGCTATTATCAATAATTATAGCATCTTTTGCTGGTTTTAATGGAGCCACTTTTCGATGTTCGTCAGAATAATCTCTCTTGATTAAATCTTCAAGCACCATTTGAAAATCAATATCAGCCATTTGTGCATGCCTTCTTTTTGCGCGAACTTTCACATCGGCGGTTATAAAAAATTTATAATTTGCATTTGGCAAAACCTCGCTGCCGATGTCTCGCCCTTCCATAACACAATCATTTAAATTTGCAAACTGTCTTTGAATAGAATTGACCTTTTCACGAAGTTGAGGAAATGGTGATATTTGAGATGCTAAAAGAGAAATCTCTTCCTCTCTTAAAAATTTTGTATAAACCTTATCGTTTACATATACAATTTGATTGTCATCTTCAAATTCAACTTTAACCTTTAAATTTTCAATCAATTTATTTATATTTTTTTCGTTTACTTCAAAATCAAACATTTCACGATAATGACAAGCAATAGCCCTATAAATTTCTCCTGTATTAAAAAGCTTTAGATTTAACTTTTTTGCAAGAAGTTTTGCCAAAATACTCTTTCCACTACTCGCGTGCCCATCAATTGCAATATTTAACATATTCACCTCACTATCATTATAGTCTAATTATAAAAATTTAACAAATGTAATTTAATAGTTTACAAAATTATAAATATTATATATAATTCGAGTATGAGTAATGAAATTTTTAAAAGTTTTGAACCTGTCATATTTGAAAATAGCGAAATATTAATTCTTGGAACATTTCCTTCTATAAAATCAAGAGAAAACAATTTTTATTATGGTCACCCAAGAAATCAATTTTGGTGGGCGTTAGCTCAAATTTTTGGCGAAAACAAACCTTTAACCATTAATGACAAGATTGAATTATGTCGAAAACACCAAATTGCATTGTGGGACGTTTACTGCCAAAGCGATTTAAAAGGTTCGAGCGACCTTGCGCTCGAAAAATCAAATTTTGTCTTAAGTGACATTTATGGATTACTAGATAGATATAAAAATATTAAAAAAGTGCTTTGTAATGGATTACTCGCATACAAAACACTAAATAAATTTTTCGATTTAAGCCTTCCTGTGATTAAACTTCCTTCTACAAGTCCAGCAAATACAAAGTTCGATTTTGAAGAATGGAAAGAAAATATATTAAATTAGTTTTCAAACAAAGAAACAAAAATTTCTTTAGTTGTATTTATCGCTTTATATAAATTGTTGAGCGATATTTTTTTAATATTTTCGTCTTCAAGTGAAGCTATAAAAGAGCCAACACAGACTGAAATTTCATTGAGTGACTTAATCAGCTCAAAATTATTTGGATAATCATAATCATTTGTTTCACTCTTGTTTTCGCCCAGTTCATCCACCTCTTTAAAGGTGTCTTTTATAAGAGCACGAATTAAAACCTGCCCTTCTTTGCTAAATTTTTGGCAATCTTCAACTTCCCCATCATTTAAAGCCATCTCGCTTTTAATAAATGCTTTGCAAGCGTTTGAAGAAGCCTCTAAAAGTTCTGCAATAATATCAAGTTCATTTTCCATTTAATTTTCTTCCTTTTTATTATTCTTTTCTTGTGCTTGGGTCTCAGTTTGTGCAACATTCTCATTTATTTTAAGCTCTGTTGCTCTACCTTCATTTTCTGATACCTTTTCAGCTTTTTTAACTTTTTTAGACTTATTTTTGCTTGGATTTTTATTTCTCTTGGTGGTAAAAATTTTTGCAAGGTCAACCTCTTCAAGGTCAATATGTTTATTTTCTTCTCTTTTCTTCTCAACTCGTTCTGGCAAACCTTGTCCAAGTACTGGACTTTCAGGGTTGTCCGTTCTTTGACGTACTTCAAGTTGATTGTATGGGATAGAAATATTATTGCGTTTAAATTCGTTAAAAACCATCTCCATTATATCATAATAAACCGTCCAATAGTCTTCCCTATCACACCAGCATCTTGCAGTAAATTCAAGACTTGAATCTTTCATTGCGCATAACCTGCAAAATGGTTCGGGATTCAATAGCACAAGCCCATTACTTTTCATACAATCAATTACAATCTTTTTAACCTGTTCTACATCACAACTATAAGCTACATTAAATGTAAAATTAACCCTTCTAGTCAGATTGCTGTCATAGTCGATAACAGCATTGTTAACAATTTTTGAGTTTGGAATAGTAATTCGCTTGTTGTCTGGAGTTACAATTGTTGTATAAAGAAAGTTTATTTGAGTAATTGAACCTTCAACGCCGTCAACATTAATATAATCGCCTTTTTTAAACATTTTGCTTGAAACAATAATTATTCCATTTGCAACATTAGCGATATTATCTTGAAGTGCCAAGCCAACAGATAAGAATAATGCACTTAAAGCGGTAATAATACCAGTTATTTCAATTCCTATAATACTAAGAAGTGCTAAACATAGACATAAATATAATAAAAGCCTTATTACACCAACAATAAAACCAACAGCAATTTTTTCCATTTTGGTTTTGTTTAGTATGCGCTTGATAATATTTATAATAAGTTTTACAAGTATAATTCCTAAAAATAAAACAGCAAAAAAGAGAACTATGTTCCACACATTAGTCTTAAAATAATTTTTAATATCATTCCAAATAGCTGCCCAATTCATATAGGAATAATAACACTAAAAAAAGAATAAATCAAATAAAATAGACGATTTTTAAAATTTCTCAGCATTTTTCATCAGTAATTATAGGCTCATTTAATAATAAAAAAGGCCTTTTAAGCCTTATTTTAAAATATTCTTTAAAAATTCACCTATTTTGGCATCTTTGCAATCTTTGAAATACACATTTTTAAAGAATGGATAATCAATTGTCTCAATCAAGAACGCCTTATCAATCTCTTTTAAAATAGTTAGCATATCTTTATGCGTAACAGTTTTTACTTTATCAAGAACTTTTTTGTTTTGACGTTCTGGCACCGCCCTCTCTTTTGGATAACCATTTCCACCATTTGTAGAGAGGAGTTTTGTAAACATATTTTCAAGGTCTAGTTCACTTCCCCAGCCAAAACCTTTTGCAAACGCAAAACTTGCTGCATTGCCATCATTTATTTCACGAAACATAAAAGCGTCACTAGCATCTGTAATATGACCGCAAAGTACATTTGGAAAACTATTTAAAGCAAGCATTGCTCCCTGTCCAGTACCACAGCCAGTAATTACAAAATCAACAGCCTTTGAATTTAATAGTATTGCTGAAAGCAGTCCTGCTTTAACATATGTTAAACTGTGCGGGTCATCAGCACGATACATTCCATAATTGACAACTTCACAATCAAAATTTTTTGCAACTTTATTTAGGACCGAATATATTAGCTCATTTTTACTAGCTTGGCTATTTTCATTTATTAAAGCGATTTTCATAAACACCTCTTAACAATATTTTATCATTTTTATACGAATTTGGCAAATAAAATAACCTTGAAAATTTAAACAAATTAAATTTTAGTTTTTGTCCGAAAACTCTTTGCCCTGTAGCAAAGCAAGGACATTTGGTATGAGCGGAAATTCCGTCAAGTATCTAGGTATACTTGGCTGTTTGACGATATTTCATACTTCATAAAAACAAAAAATAAATCGAAAAAATTCGATTTACTTAAATTTTCTGTTAAATTCACAAGCACATGCAAGTCCTATTGGAATAATTCTTGAAGCAGAAGAAAGGTCATCGTTGTCAATTAAGCTCCGCGCATCATACTCTTCGCCTCCAAGATTGTCAGCTCCATAGAGTATTTGAGCAAACTTAAATCCTCTAAACTTAGCCACAGCTGTGAGTGCTGAGCATTCCATTTCAACGGTGATTGCACCACGACTTTTTCTATCCTCAACCTTTCCTTTGGTTTCACGATAAAATGCGTCAGTTGTCCAAGTCTTTCCTTTTGCTGGCTTAATTTTGAAAGATTTTATAACTTCTTCGAGCGCGTCAACACACTCCTTGTCGAGTTCAATTTCATCTTCAGCCGGAAGATAATGATAACTTGTACCTTCATCTCTTATTGCAGAAGTTGGCAATATGATTGAATAATTTTCCATTGCCTCTATAAGACAACCACAACTTCCAATAAAGATAAAGTTTTTCGCGCCTAGAGCACCAAGCTCTTCCATAATCATTACACTTGCAGGAGCTCCTACAGGTGCTTGCATTACTGCAATGTCCTCACCTTTAACATTTATTCTATATATAGGAAAAACCTTAACAGCATTTGCAAGCTTTTCTATCTCTTGAGGATGATAAACCTCTACAATTTCTTCAATAATTTTTTTAGAAAAATATGCGACACAAGTCTTTGGGAAATCTTGAGAGCGCTTTACAAGTGCTTCAGGATTTATTACAGCATTTATATCTTTGTCAAATTCACTTAATAGCATATTTTCTCCTATTATTCTATCTCATCTTCAAGTTCATCTTCTTCAAACTCAAATGTTTCCTTAACATCAGTATTAAAGTCAACACGATTTTTCACATTCTCTAAATCAACTCTTAATAATAACCTTGTTGCTTCTTCTTCGTATTCTTCAAAACCTAGCGATTTATAAAATTTTTGTGACGGAATATTTGACTTACTAACATAAACACATAAGTTTTTAAAGCCTTTTGAATGTCGTTTTATATATTTATATAGATTAACAGCTACGCCTTTTTGCTTATAGTCATTTGCAATAGCTATTTGTCTAACATATAAAGTATCAACGAATCTGCTTGAACATACAAATCCGATACATTTATCATTTTCTTTTGCAATAACGATAATATCGCTTGCTTTAAAAGTTTTTAACACATAGCGATTTCTCAATCGTCCACCATTAAAAATTAAATTTTCTAAAATGATTTTATCAAGTTCTTCATATTCTTTTTTTGAAAAGCTGTCTGAACTTTTAATTTCATACCTCATTTGTTTCTCCTTTTCTGATAAGTATATTACAAAAAGCACGAACTTGCTTGCAAGAGTGAGTACACTGAATCCTAAAAATAGTAAAGTGTAATGAAATTTATTTCATGATAATTGCGAGATTATCAGTTGCCAACGGCAATTTCACATAACTATTATAACATACAAAATTAAATTTGCATATATTTTAAACAATTTATTTTGATTTTTTTTGAAATTATCTTAACTTAATGCCAGCACTTACAAATTCGTATACGTTTTTTAACATCTCCTCTTCAGAAATTTCACATTTTCCTACAACGCTGGACGAAGAAAATTCGCCTTCAAGCCCAAACTTATCATTATCCGAATAACCCACAAACTCAGTCAACATTATTTCAGATTCATAATTCACACTAAATTCTTTGCCATCATAAATCCAATTGGTGCTATAACAAATCATCCCCAAACTTTTAACAACATTAACTAGCATATTAAGTTCTTCAGCAATTTCTCTCTTAATAGCAATTTCGTTGTTTTCGCCCTCTTCCACTCCTCCGCCAGCGAGTTGATACTTCCATTTTCTTCCCTCTGCTTCTTTCAAAACAACAAACTTATCATCTTTTTTAACAACTGCATAAACCTTTTTGCAAGGCAGACCTTTCAAAAATAGTTCATACATTTTTTTTGCTTTTGCCTCTGAATATCCCATAATTATTCCTTTATTTTCCTCCCATCCTTTTCATATCACTTAAAGAAATAAAACTCTTAAGCTCTTCCATATCAAAATCTTTGGAATCAATTAAATTTAAAATTCTCTCATATGCTCTTTCTTCTAAATCTTCTGATATGGATTTTTTAAAATATATCCCTGTGATATAAATTTCAAAAGCATCTAATAATTCCCATAAATATTCTGAAACGCTACCAGAAAATAAACAACTTTGCATTACTCTATATTTATTACTATTTTTGTAAGCATGCTCAATTCTATAATCAAATCCTGAGACAAAGTCACTTCATTAACGAACTTAATAATGTTTTTATAAGAGCGTTTTCTTTTTCTCATCACATCTTGTCCACCCTCAAAACATCCTAATAATTAAACCAGTTCATATTTTTATTATACCACAACTCTTTGCAACTGCAATCGGTATTAATGACTTTTTGTTTTTTTATTTTGAATTCGCAACAACCAGTTTGATTTTGCGATAATCAAAATCATAACTAATCTACAAGTTTATGCTGTTCAGGATACCACGCTGGAGAACAAGACATTGCAACCTTGCAATTTGCTATCCAAAAATATTTTTCGCCTTTGTCAATTAAAATAGCATCGCCTTCTTTAAATGAAAAGACTTCATCTTCTTTATGAAGCCCCCCGAAATGACATAAATCATCTCTTTGACGTCAGTATTTACACAATAAGCACCTTCTGGGTATCTTCCATTTATCTCTGCAGTTGCTATATCAATATCCTTATTGTGAAATCCATATTCGGTAGCAATGCACAAATCACTATTTTTAAAAACCTCCGTTTCCTCTAATGCCACTTTTTTCATCTATTACTCCTTTAAATAGATTGTTATTGTTAATTTACCCTATATCTTTTTACGATTATAAATAATATTCGTCTTCATCTTCATCACCATCGCCATCATCGCCAGTATCACCATCGCCACCTGTGCCAGTATCACCATCAAATCCACCATCGCTATCATTATCAAGAATTACATATGATTTATCAAGTTCCTCACCGTCTTGAACCATAGTTACACCATTTTGAGAACAAATATCAAGTCGTCCTGTTGTAGGGTCAATACTTACATCACCGCCAGACATATTAGCTTTTCGAATTTGAATAGCATCTTCCGCCATTATATCATATTCACTTACACCCTCAAGTTTTGCACGAATTTCTACCTGTGCAAAATACCTTTCTCGAGTTTGTGAGCTTGACTCTAAAAGTTCTTTAATAAAAGCATCTGTCGCTCCTTCAAGGTCACGAACAGGAAGGTCATCTGCTCCAATCCTAAAAATGCTTGCTCTCAATAAAATAAATTGTTCTTGAGAAAGTAGTTTCTTCTTTTTCTTTTTTTCTTTTTCATCTT
>CATKXS010000003.1 GCA_949841045.1 uncultured Clostridia bacterium
TAATATTTAGGGTCTTGTTTAATAGTAATCTTACCTGCAACTTCAGAAATAAGCGCTTCACCCTTAGGTTTTCTAGCTTCAAAGATTTCTTCAACACGAGGAAGACCTTGAGTAATATCAAGCGCTGACGCAACACCACCAGAGTGGAAGGTTCTCATTGTAAGCTGAGTACCAGGTTCACCGATTGATTGAGCTGCAATAATACCAACAGCTTCACCAATATTAACCATGCTCTTATTTGAAAGGTCTCTACCATAACACTTAGCACAAACGCCATGTTTGCAACGGCAAGTGAAGAGAGAACGGATTTGAACTTTCTTAATACCAGCGTTTTCAATTTCGCTAGCTTGTTCCTTAGTTATCATAGTGTTTTCAGGAACAATAACTTCCCCAGTTGTTGGATTTACGATTTCGTCAACACTAACTCTACCATAAATTCGCTCAGCCAAAGTTTCTTGAACAGCACCGTCAACAACAAGGTCAGATACCCAAACACCCTTAACTTTTTCATCAAGGTCTGCAAAGCAGTCTTCAGTTGTAACAACAACATCTTGAGAAATATCAACAAGACGTCTAGTAAGGTAACCAGAGTCGGCTGTCTTTAAGGCTGTATCTGAAAGTGATTTTCTAATACCACGAGCTGTGATAAAGTACTCAATAGGAGTTAAACCTTTAACGAATGAAGATTTAATAGGTCCAACCATTTCACCAGATGCAGTAACTTTCAATCCAATCATACCGCAAAGAGAGTTAATCTGGTCGGTAGAACCACGGGCACCAGAAACATACATAATCTTGAATGGGTTATCATCGGCCATATTTGCGACAACGGCTTCAACAACTTTAGATTTTGTTTCTGCCCAATACTCATTATTAATCTTATTCTTTTCTTCGTTTGTAATAAGACCTCTTCTGAATAATTTTTCGTTTTCACGAACTTTATTTTCAGTTTCGGCAATTATTTCATATTTTTGTTTTGGTTCTGTAATATCAAATGCGTTAACAGTAAGCGCACCAAGAGTTGAATACTTATAACCAGTTGATTTAATCTTATCAACGAGTTTAGCACACTCTGTTGTCCCGTGAATATCATAAGCTCTTGCTAAGATATTGCCAAGGTCTTTCTTAACAATATTTCTGTTAAGTTCAAGTTCACAGTAGTTATCTGGGTTTGTTCTATCAACATAACCAAGGTCTTGAGGAATTTGGTCGTTAAATAAAATTCTGCCAACAGTTGTATCAACAATCTTAGAATAAGTCTTTCCGTCAACAACTTTTGTGAGTCTAACCTTAATCTTAGCTTGAAGATGAAGGTTTTGAGTCTGATAAGCAATGATAGCCTCTTCTTTTGAAGAGAAAATACTTCCCTCTCCTAAAGCACCAGGTTTTTCCATTGTCATATATGCACAACCAAGTATAATATCCTGAGATGGAGTAACAATTGGGTCACCGTCAGATGGTTTAAGAATGTTGTTTGATGCAAGCATAAGAGTTCTAGCTTCAGTTCTTGCATCAAGTGAAAGAGGAACGTGAATTGACATTTGGTCACCATCGAAGTCGGCGTTGAACGCAGCGCAGACTGATGGGTGCAATTTGATTGCTCTTCCTTCTACAAGTACAGGCTCAAACGCTTGAACAGAAAGTCTGTGAAGTGTTGGAGCACGGTTTAAGAATACTGGATGGTCTTTAATAACATCAGCAAGAATATCCCATACAATTGGTTTCTCTTTTTCAATCATTCGTTTTGCTGATTTAATATTGTGAGACTTATTGAGGTCAACAAGTCTATTCATAATGAATGGTTTGAAAAGTTCAAGCGCCATTTCTTTTGGTACACCGCATTGATACATTTTAAGTTCTGGTCCAACAACGATAACTGAACGGCCAGAATAGTCAACACGTTTACCAAGAAGGTTTAATCTGAAACGACCTTGTTTACCGCCGAGCATAGCAGTTAAAGATTTAAGGTCACGTTGTTTTGAACTTTGAACAGCCTTTCCTCTCTTACCATTATCAATAAGGTTATCAACGGCTTCTTGGAGCATTCTCTTTTCGTTTCTAACGATAACGTCAGGAGCACCAAGTTCCATAAGTTTTTTAAGACGATTGTTCCTATTGATTACACGTCTATAGAGGTCGTTGAGGTCACTAGTAGCATATCTGCCACCGTCAATAGGCACCATAGGTCTAAGGTCAGGTGGAAGAACAGGAATAACATCAAGAACCATCCAAGTTGGATTATTTCCACTCTTAAGGAAAGATTCTACAACATCAAGCTTTTTAATAGCTTTAATTCTTCTTTGACCTTTCATTGTTAGAAGACCTTCTTTAAGCATTTTAGCTTCTTTTTCAAGGTCAACTTCAGAGAGAAGTCTCTTGATTGCAGAAGCGCCCATGCCTACTTCAAAGGCATTTTCACCATATTTTTCACATGCTTCATGATATTCTTTATCAGTGATAACTTGTTTATATGCAAGGTCTGTACGCTTAGGGTCTAAAACAACATAGCAAACATAATATACGACTTGTTCAAGTACCTTAGGTGTCATTTCAAGAAGTGTACCAATTTTAGAAGGTACATTTCTGAAAAACCAGATATGAGTACAAGGGGCAGCAAGTTCAATGTGCCCCATTCTCTCTCTTCTTACCTTTGCACGGGTTACTTCAACACCGCATTTATCGCAGACTACACCCTTATAACGAACTCTCTTATATCTACCACATTGGCATTCCCAGTCCTTTCTAGGTCCAAAAATCTTTTCACAAAATAGACCATCACGTTCTGGTTTCTGTGTTCTATAATTGATAGTTTCAGGTTTAGTCACTTCACCATGCGACCATTCCCTGATTTTTTCAGGTGAAGCAACGCCAATTTTAATAGAATCAAAATTGTTTAGTTCAAACATATCTAATCCCCTTTTTATTATTCATCGAAATCGCCAAAGTCATCAAAGATATCAAGATTATCAAATTCATTATTCTTTGTTGTATCTTCATAAACCTCTTTAAGTTCGTCAGACACCTCTTCAGTTGAAGTGTTAAGGTGTTCGTCAAAGTCAAATATACCTTCAGCGAGGTCTTTTTCTGTATCTTGAACAATTGTTGAAGGCTGGTCTTGTTCATCTTGGCTAAGTTCAGCAAGTGAAATTTCCTTTTCACCTTCTGCCAAAATCTTAACGTCAAGGCCAAGAGCCTGCAATTCTTTTACAAGAACCTTGAATGATTCTGGTATGCCAGGTTCGGCAATAGGAAGACCCTTAATAATAGATTCATAAGTTCTAAGACGTCCGTTGAGGTCGTCAGACTTAACAGTAAGCATTTCTTGGAGGATATGGCTTGCACCATATGCTTCAAGAGCCCAAACTTCCATTTCACCAAATCTTTGACCACCAAACAATGATTTACCACCAAGTGGTTGTTGAGTGATTAAAGCGTAAGGTCCAATAGAACGAGCGTGAATCTTAGAATCAACCATGTGTTCAAGTTTTAACATATATTTTACGCCGACAGTTGAAAGGTTATCAAAAGGTTCACCTGTTCTTCCGTCAAACAATTGCATTTTTCCGTCTGGTCTGAAATTATTTTCTTGCAATAATTCTCTAATATCTTCAGTAGTTGCACCGTCAAATGCAGGTGTTGCAACTTTCCAACCAAGAGTCTTTGCAACAAGTCCCAAATGCACTTCCATAACCTGACCAATGTTCATACGAGATGGAATACCAAGTGGACTGAGTACAATGTCAATTGGCTGACCATTTGCCATATATGGCATATCAGCTTCTGGAAGAACTATAGAAACAACACCCTTGTTTCCGTGACGTCCAGACATTTTATCACCGACTGAAATTTTACGTTTTTGAGCGACAGTAACTCTAACCATCATGTTAACACCTGGTTCGAGGTCGTCTTTATTCTTTTTAGAGAAAACTTGAACGTCAACTACAACACCACCCTTACCGTGTTGAACACGAAGAGAAGTATCTCTAACGTCTCTAGCTTTGTCACCAAAGATAGCACGAAGAAGACGTTCTTCTGGAGTAAGGTCAGTTTCACCCTTTGGTGTAACCTTACCAACTAATATATCATTTGGTTGCACTTCTGCACCAATTCTAATAATACCATTTTCATCAAGGTCTTTAAGTGCGTCTTCGCCAAGGTTTGGAATATCACGAGTAATAGCCTCGTCACCAAGTTTAGTTGTACGGCACTTAATTTCATGGTCGTAAAGTGTAATAGAAGTATAAACATCTTCTTTTACAAGTCTTTCATTGATTAAAATAGCGTCTTCGAAGTTTTGACCTTCCCAGTTCATATAACCAATAAGAACGTTTTTACCAACGGCAAGTTCGCCATTATCAGTAGAATATCCATCAGTGAGAACATCACCTTCTTTAACTTTTTCACCCTTTACAACGCAAGGTCTTTGGTTAAAGCATACGTCATCGTTTGCTTTAGCAAATTTAATAAGTGAATAAATATCTTCATCACCCTTTTCAGTAAGCACTCTGATTTCATCAGCTGAAACATAAGATACTTTACCTGCGCGTTTTGCAAGGATAACACAACCGCTATCGTGTGCGGCAACAGCTTCCATACCAGTACCAACAATAGGAGCCTCTGGTTTGATAACAGGCACAGCCTGACGTTGCATGTTTGCACCCATGAGGGCACGGTTAGCTTCGTCACCACTTACAAATGGAATAAGGCTTGTAGCAACTGAAATAAGCTGTTTTGGAGACACGTCCATATAATCAACTTTGCTTGCAGGAACATCAGTATTTGTTGAACCATGTCTGCAAATGATATGAGAATTTACAAAGTGGCCATTTTCATCAAGAGGCTCGATTGCCTGAGCAATATAGCTTTCATTTTCAACATCAGCCATTTTATAAACGATGTCATTTGTTACCCTTCCAGTTTCTTTATCAACTACGCGATAAGGTGTTTCAAGAAAACCATAGTCGTTTACTCTAACATAACTAGCAAGAGTGTTCAAAAGACCAATTGACTGACCTTCAGGAGTTTCAATAGGACAAATTCTGCCGTAGTGAGTATAGTGAATATCACGAATTTCAGGGTCGGCTCTCTCCTTTTTAATACCTCCAGGTCCAATAGCAGAAACACGGCGTTTCTGAGTAATACCAGAAAGTGGGTTCTTTTGGTCCATGATTTGAGAAAGCTGTGATTGAGAGAAGAAGTCTCTTACAGCTTTATTTACTGCTTTAGGGTTCATGATTTGAGAAGGTGTAACTTCAACAAATTCACGACCTTGAAGTGTTTCTTTAATATTTACAGAAAGTTTTGTTACACCACTTCTAAATGCGTTGCAAGTAAGTTCACCAACAGTGGCAACTCTCTTATTTGATAAGTGCTCAATCTTGTCAATTCCAGCAAAACCTTCAAGAACGTCAAGGTAAACAGAAATCATACCTAAAATATCGTCCATTGTAAGAGTTGTAATTACAAGGTCTTTAGCATTTTCTTTGATAAGTTTAAGTTGTTCTTCTTTTGTCTTAGCATCAGCTAAAATTTGTTTAAGAACAGGATAGTAAACATCTTCAAAAATTCCAAGTTCTTCTTGGTTGCAGTCAAGTACTTTAGAAAGAGTAACACGATTATTACCTCTCATAAGGTGACGTTTGCCATTGAATTGAATCCAAACTTCATTTACACCAGCATTTTGAACTTTTTCAGCGCTTTCGCGATTGAATTCTTCACCTGCCTTAACTAAAAGTTCATCATCAACAACGATGTTGTCAGCATTGATAAGACCAGGTAATCTTTCTTTCAAAGAGAGTTTTTTATTAACTTTATATCTACCAACCTTTGAGAGATTGTAATAAGCATCAGTAAAGAATGAAGCGTTAAGGAAGCTTCTTGTGCTTTCAACAGAAGGAACATCTGTTGGTCTTGTTTTTCTAGAGAATTCAAGAAGTGATTCTTCTTGAGTTGTTTGAGTTTCCTTTTCAACAACATATTTGATATATCTGTTGTCGCCAAAAAGTCTAACAATTTCTTCATTTGTAAAACCAAAGCATTTTAAGAATACGCCAAGACTGATTACACTCTTTCTTTCAAGAACGATTTTTAAGTTTTCGTTTGCGCCCTGCTTAATTTCAATCCAAGTACCATGAACTGGAATCATTTGAGCCTTAAGTGTAGCATTGTTTTCCTTTTCACGAGTCATATAAACACTAGGTGCTCTGACAATCTGATTGATAACAACCCTTTCAATTCCGTTAAAAATGAAAGACCCTTGTTCAGTCATCATTGGCATATCACCCATAAAAACTTCTTGTTCAACAGCCTGTCCAGTTTCTTCTACTACAAAACGAGCCTTAACTTTTAAAGGTGAAGAATAGGTAGCGCCTCTTCTCTTACACTCTTTAATATCATACTTAGGTTCTGCGAAAGGCAAAATTTCTGTAATATAAAGTTTAGCTTTCCCAGAATAGTCAGTTACAGGGAAAAACTCATCAAGAACTTTCTTAATGCCCTTCTCTAAAAAGTCTTTGTAAGACTTTCTTTGAATCTCAAGAAGTGGTGGGACTTTAATAAGTTCTTCACATTTACCGAAAGTCATTCTTTCTACTTTGCCTTGTTTAACTCTTCTAACGTTGACAGACATTTATCTCTCCTTAATTTTAGTGACCGTTAAAATAACAAAAAAAAGACATTATGGCATAAAAATCCCATAATAGCCTCAATCTATTAAGTTAAATTATTGTATTTTGATTCACGTTCACTGATATACTAAGTAATTATATCAAATTTGACAAAATCATGTCAATACTTTTTTAACTATTTTTTAAATTTTATACAATTTTTTTATAGAAAAATTAATGATTTTAGTAAAATATTGTCGAAAAAAAGCGCAGAATTTAATCTGCGCCTTCTTTAAGTATTTTTAAACCAGTCAAAAGAGTTTTCTATTTCAAGACTACTTAAAGCACTTTCGCTCGTTATCCAAACTGATTTTAGAGATACATTAAGTAAATTTTTATTTATCATAACTTTATCTGAAAGCCTGTAATAACCTATGCCGTCTTCATTTATTCTTGACAGATAATACTGACCATCACTGCCCTTGTAAAGAATATTTTGATGACATTTTGACTTAAACAATTGCTCGGTATTTTCAGCATCTTTTCTTACAAATAAATCTTTATTATTTGCATCGCCATTATAAATCTTTTGAATTTCTGCATTTAAGACAATTAAATTACTTATTGGATTATAAATAAATTCATTGTAAAGGTAGCTATCAATTACATTTCCTTCATCATCTTTAATTGCCTCATCACCTACTTGATAATAATTGCCAAATAGATTATTGAAGCTTCTCAAAGTGCTATAAATTCCACTACTTAAGTTATTTTCTTTCAAATCATCATTTACATATTCAAATGATGACTTTCCGTAGTTGTTTACCCTAAGACTTATTTGTACATTTTTAGCCTTGGTCGAGAATGATACAAAGTTCTTATTGTTTGTATAAACAGTATTTTCATCATCGCCCTTCATTTCTCCATATTGATTTGTACCAAGATAATAAACATGGTCAAATTCTTCAATGCCTTCTGTTATTTGAGCATATGCGAATGTAGTAAGATTATTCTTCATTGAAGCAAAATCACCTACCGCATCCAAAGCTCTCGCATCATATACTTTTGCTGTAACTGAAGAAGTGGTATAACAATATGAAAGTTTTAGCCTATTCGCACCACCTGTATAACCAACCAAACCACCAACGTTCACCTCTGAAACAACGCCGATAGTATAAGTATCAATTTCTAGGTCGGCAAGAGAGTAACAATTATTCATTTCAACTACTGCAGAAACACTGTTTGCGACTTCACCAACAATTCCACCAAGTTTAGCACCAGCGTACATACCAGAAATAGATAATTTACTTGATTTTACAGTAACTTCACCAAGCTTAAGTTGACTTGAAACATAACCAACAGCACCACCAATGTTGGTTGAAGCTGAAATATCACAATCAACCACACTTTCTTCAATTTGCGAGCTGACAACACCTCGAGCTTCAACAACACCTACAATTCCGCCAACGTAACCTATTGCTGGCTCATTTTCGCTGTTTGTTGCTCTAAAGCTTTGACCTACATAAGCATTTGAAATACTGCCGCCCGTTAACTTTCCAGCAATTCCTCCAACACCTTGCGCCGCTTTAGGAATGTTTACAAACGAAGACTCTACATTGCCATTGTCAGAAACATAAGAGTACTTCATTGAACCTGCATTTTCACCTACAATATAGCCTGCAAAGTGATTTGCTCTAAGTTTTGCACCACTTGTAACATTTACAAATGAATATTGGACGTCACCGCCACTGCCAATTCCACCAAAAACAAAGCCCGTTCTACTTCCTGTTACGCTAGTTATTCCGTCCGCATGAGCATTATAAACTCTACCGCTTCCAACATAGCCAATTAAACCGCCAGCATAAGAATATGAACTTACCATTCCAGAATTTTCAACATAAGTATTGTCATCAATAGGCGAATAAACAGACCATACGTTTACATTACTGTAAATATCCTTAGCCTCGAATTCAGTTGTTGCCCTACCAATAATACCACCTACAAAGTTTAATCCAGAAACAGCTTCAAGATTGTGTTCATGTGCATCTACTGTTATGTCATAAATATATCCATAATTGAGTATACCTGCAAGAACACCAACATTATTAGTATTATTGAAAATTACCTCTTTTGGAGCAATGGTTAAGTTTTTGACACTACCAATTTGATTTGCTGAATATCCAATTTGCGAGAATAATCCACCGTTTGTTCTTGAACTCATATATACAAGGCCTATTCCAGAAATTTCCATTCCATTTCCTTCCATATTTCCTGCATATATTACTCTATATAGACTTGAGTGAGTTGGAAAGTCAATATAACTAATATCGCTTATAATTCTATAATCGGTAACATTAAGATTATTCAATGCTGTCTGATTAAGGATTTCATCTTCCATTGTTTGACTATTATGAATAAGTCTTGGATTATGAATTGTACCTCTATCAGGTGCATTATCATCATCTATATAATTATAAGTAACATTTCCTGTTGCCTCGTCAATATCTGAATGCGAGAAATTTCTTACTGAAAGAGTTCTAACATTTGGAGCAACCAGACTTAGTCTGTTTTTACCAAATTCTAAGAGTTCGGTCTTGAAAATAGTATTACTTTGACTTACTCCACCCTCTTCATTTGGAAGAACAACTTTTTCTGTTGTAGGAACATACTCAACATAATCGTTGGTCAAAAAGCCTTGCGAGAAGAACCACACTGATTTTGTACTTATATTTTCATCATAAGAATAATCTTTGAAAAATTCATCAATGTTTCCAAAATCTTCCTCAGTAATTCTTTCAACGCCTTCATATGCAACATTATAAAGAGATACGTTTATTCCATTAGTTAAATCATATAAATAATAGCAGTTTTCAAAAGTACCATTTCTTGACTCACTAACTCCATCTCTAGCAAAACCAGCAGAAGCAGTTGTTCCACTTCTTAAAATTGATAATGAGAAACAATTTTTGATTGTTCCACCATTTTTATAAGCAAAACCTGCCATATCAGATGAAGTTCTTGCAAGATAAATATCTGTATAACAATCTTTTATATAACCTCTATTGTCATATATAAAACCGCCGCTTGCAAAGGTAGAAGAAATATAACTATCTGTGTCATGACTATAAACTTGAGCTCTTGACTGAGCACCTGAAACATAACTTGTTATGATTTTACCATCAATTGTGTTTGTAAGTACCAGTCCTGCACTGTGTTGGTCATAGTTTGAATTATTTATAATTTTGCCTTTTTCAAAGTAACATGCAGCGATATTCTTATTGTTTTGTGCAACAAGACCTGCAATATTATAAGGCATCTTTGCATTTATGCTTACACCGCAGTTTGTGATATAACCGTTGTTATATCCAACAAGACCGCCAGCAAGACTATTTCCAGTAAGAGCATTATCAGCCCTTATTGTTAAATAATATTCATTATTTTCTACCGTGTCGGTATAAACTTGGCAGTTTGTAATAATACCAGAGTTTTGTGCAACTATACTTCCAAATACAAAGTTATCAGAAGTTGTGACAAATTTAACTGTTCTAAGACCATACAAACCGTAGATTGCGTCATCTGGATTATTATTAAAATCTGAGCCGTCTGATGAAGAAGTATAATTTACAATAAGGTTTTTAATAATTGAGCCATCATTTAAACTGCTAAACAGTCCAATTTCACTCAAATCCCCCATATCATAAACTCCAGCGAAATTTATGGCATGCTCATTTCCGTCAAGTGAAGCAAAATTACCATTAAGTGGAGTAAACGCTTTCACTCCTTCACCCTCATCATCAACAGAAGGAAGAGTGATGTCATTTAAGAGAATATAATAACCACCCTCTTGCATGTTGATAAAGTCACTATAACTATAAATTGGAATAGGACTCTCTTCACTACTGCTTGAATATACGCTTAATACAAAAGTTGTTGAGACGCGTCTATTTATTCCACCATTTGAGTTTTCCCTAGCACCATACATTCCAGATTCGGCAGCATAGTAACCTTCATAAGTAAAATAGTAGAATTTTTCTTCAGGAATATGAGTACGCTTAGGAGTTAATCTAAGACCAGTAGAATTGAAATAATAATTATTATTTTCAATTTCATTTCCATTTTCATAACCAAGATTATATGAAAGTCTAGGCTCGCTCGTTGAACCCGCCATTTTATAGTCTGGTTGATTATCGCTTATAAGATTTGTATAAGCAGTCCAAGAACCAACTCTTTCAAGACTTGCCATAAATTCTTCAATCTTATTTACAACACCACTAATGCTTGGATTGTATTCAATAAATTGATATAAATCAAGTTCAAAGGTAGTGCGAGTACCCACCTGCATATTTATAACGCCATTTCCCATACCTTTGACAATATCAGGATTTACAACGTTTTCATTATAATTTATAACATATTCATAAATGATAACTTTTGTTCTACTTTCAGCCGTTCTTACACTTTCACCATCTTGTTGTGAAGCTGAAGAGATAATCTCTATTTCGTTTGCTCCATCTTGATAATTTATATTGCCTTCAGTAATGTTCAAATAGTAAGTGCCGTTATCGTTTATAATTCTTCCGTACGAAGGATTTGAAGAAACAATATTTATATTGTCTTGTCTAAATCCATAGGAATTTATATTGAGTTTATATGACATGCCTCTTGCAACTTCATAAGTCATATAAGCACCAGCTTGATTTGCAATACCCTCTTTACCATCAATTTCAACAGAAACAAAGTTTTGAAGTTTTATTGTCAGTTCTTTACTTGCACTGTAAACAACCTCTCCGTCTTTATAAACAGAAATAATTATTTTTGATTTACTCAAGTCAACTACATTATTTGAACTGAAATCATATTTAATATAAACATTTCCGTTATAATCGACATATTTCTCATCAGAATAAGCGCTAATAAGTTCTTCTTGAGTGATTTTTAAGCCTTTGGTCACAATTGAACCTGAGATTTTGCTATCGTCAAACAATTGTTTGTCCTCATAACCCTTATTTCTTGATAAGAATACAAAGTTTGCACTTGCTCTTCCACTATTATAATTTGCATCATCATTTTCAATCAAAATATAATCAAAATCACTATCAGATGGATTAATTGTAAAAGCAAGGAGTCCACTCTTGCCTGGATAAGCAAGGTCAGATGTCGATGTAAGACCGCTATCAGAGGTTATTTCATCAAGAACTGTATAATTATCAATAACTATTGAAGTTATACCAGTCTTTTCAAAATCTAGTTCTATCATAAGAGATTTTGCTGAATTGCTTGCAGATTGAATGAATAACAAATATCTGCCATAAATATTTTTTTCATATCTATTAAGATATAAGCTTGAATTTGTATTAATAGTTATTTTAACAATAAATTTGCAGTTAAACATTCCATTGCCAAGACTTTCAATTTCGCCATTTTTCTTAATGTCTACCTTAAACAAACCTTCATTTTTAGCAAATTGGTATTCATTTTTATTTATATCATCACCTTGCAGAAGTTTGTCATCAAGCCCTACAATATAATATTTAGGAATGTCCTCACTTTGGTCAGTAGTCAAGATTGTAATTTGCTCTTCGACACCCTTACTTGTATAAATTGGAACATTATTATAGTTTGTGTTGAAAATATCAAGTGCACCATATTTATAGTCCACTTTAGTATCATAAATGGTTTTATTTACGCTAGCAAAATAAATTTCTTCACCAACAGTCCTTTCAAGTCGTGGAGTAATTCTAAGTTTATATACCCCTTCACTGGTGCTTGCAAGCCTCTTTATTGTTATAGTCTGACCAACAATCGAAATATCAAGTTGACCTTCTAACAGTTCGCCGTTATCGCCAACAACTTCAACATTTGCAGATACATCAGTATTTGAAGCAAGATTGAATGCCATTCCGCCATAAGAAGCTTCTCCTCTTGAGTTTGAAACAAAACTATTAAGTCCATTCTCATCGCTTACGAAGTTATATTTTGGAAGAACATATAAAGTTGCTGAATTGTTTCCTCGTAGTTCGATAGTTGCATCGTCTACAGCAACAGAAGAAGATGCTGATGTTGGATAAATAATTGACGTTCTATCATCATTATTTTCTATTAATCCTTCAGTATCAAAGTAATTCACAACATAAATATAGAAATTAAGAGCATTGTTTGAATTTAAAATACTTGAAGCTGAAACAAGAGCAAGTCCTGTCTTTTTAATAGTCATTTTTCCATCATAATCAATAGACAAAATGTCTGTTGATTTAGAAGTAAATATCATTTCACCATAAGCTTTGAAAGGATAAAGACCACTTGTCATTGACAAATTATTTAAGTCTCTATTAATTAAATTTTGGAGTTCGGCAACATCTCCATTTTCATCTGAAATTGAGCCAACTTCAAAGAAATATGCATAATACATATCATTTGCTTCGGCATGCATTTTATTAAGTTTGTTTGCAAAATTTGCATCTATAGACAAATCTTGAACATTCCCCTTTGCAAACTTCGCCTGATAAGTGATTTGATTTTGATTGCCAGTTTGACCTACAACTACAAAGTCACCATAATAAATTGTTCTACTTGCATTTGAAATAATTGGAGAATCTTTAGTTATATCAACATAATCACGCGAGATATATGAATAAACATTCGCAACACTGTCAATTGTGTTGTTTATACTTAAGCATGTTACTCCATGACTAAAGTTACCAAATCCTAATCTATTATAATCAAGCACACCATTACTTTCATAACCATTTGGCAATTCTGACGCATAAAGCACTAGCATTGCACTTTCTTCATTTACCTTTCCATCATCAACTGCCTGAATGGCAAAAGAAGAATTAAGACCATTTCCAGTTGCTTGTTCAATATTTGCAACAAGCGCAATATTAGCCGCTCTTACCCCAGCTTGTTTTCCTCTAATGAAAGTTCTAGTTGTTATTCCAGTAAATTGGTTTCTATCCGTAATGCCAGTAAATCTACCAACAACTCCACCAAGATAACCATAACCATTGATTTCGCCACCAACAATCATTCCATTGCCAGCTACAAATCCATCAAGGTATTCTGTCTTATAATTCGCATAAGCATTGAAGTCGCCATTTGCATTGTTGAATCCGCCAACAATGAGACCTCCCGTCTCACGAGTCGCACTATTTACAACGATTTCACTTTCTCCGGCAATACCACCGACATAAGAATTTAAGTTTGTAACACTTGGCAAAGTTGTTGAATAATTTGTTCTAATTAAAGAATAAGCCATGTAGTTAAGTTGACCGCTTAAAGATATAACTTTACTGTCAACCTTTCTTATTATGCCTTTATTAATTCCCGCAACACTACCTATGCTTCTTGTTGCTCTCGTAACATAAACATTATAAGAAACGTCTAAATAGTCGTTCATAAATAAAGTAATATGAGGTGCAAGCCCGCTATAAGAAAGCCTTCCATGCTGTGAAAGTTGAGCAGGACTTAAAGACCTAGTTGCAGAATTATCCGCCTCAAATAAAGTAAAATCTTGAATAATTTCACCATTATTTACACCAACAATTCCACCTAAATAACAGTTTCCTTCTACTATAATGTTTACATTTGATTTATTAATAACGGTGCCAACATTTATAAGACTACCATTATTTTCACCTGCTACAAGTCCAATATATGAGGTTTCTTCAATATTGAGGTCAAAATTACCTTCAAATTTTATATATTCAATATAAGCCCCTTGAGCAATTTTTGAGAATAATCCAAAGTATTTTTCACCTTCAATTGTCAAATTTGTATTGTTTGCAATTGAAATGCCTGTAATAGACGCAAAATCAGTCACACCAATAATAGAACCACTAAGTTCCCCTAAAGGCAACTCGTTTAATATAGAAGAAACATCTATTGAAGTTTTTAGTCGATAATGAGCTGAAAGATTGTTTTTTATAAGAAGAAGGTCGTCTACATTGTTTATTGTAAATCTAAGTTTTTCACTTCCGTTTGCAAAAACTGTCTTAATAGAAATTGCTTTTTCATTGTATCCGCTACGCAAATTTCCATTTCCATCAAGCCAATCGCTTGCAACTATCAAAATTTCACCCTCAATCGTTTCAGTAAAACTTTCTGCAAATCTTATAAATTCATCATTGACCTTAAAGCTTATTTGAGTTTTTCCATCACTGACAACATAAGAAATAGAATCTTTATCAATCATTTGGTATTCTTTGTTGTTCTCATCTACTATAGTTGCACCAGAAACAATTGCACGAAGTTCGGCGTTTGTTGCATCGTTATTTGTTGGGAATGCAATAACGCTCTGCTCAGGTTTTAAAACTGAAAATTCAAATTCTGTAACTGGAGATTGTAAGCTTATTCTATCAACTTCGTTGTAGACGTTGATATTAATATTTATTGTAAAAGAATAAATTTGACCATACTGCATAACATGTGCAACCAAGGTTATTCTTGCACCATTTGTAAGATTATCAAATGCAGTGAAAACCATTTTTTCTGTATCAAAAGTACCATATGAGCCTATTGTATAAACATTGCTTTGATTTGGCGAATAATACATTTTATTAACATAAACGCCATTTCTAAGTAATGCTGATTCACTTTCAAAATAGATAAATTCTTTTAAAAATCTGCTTGGGATAAAATTGTTGTTTTCAGGATTTTGGAATAAATATGCTTGGTCATTTTTTAATGTAACTTCAATTTCTGCCTGCCTAAGCTTATCAAAATATGTGTTGGAATAAACATTTATATAGTTTGCGCTGACATTTTCTTCATATTCTTCGACAAATCCGTCTCTAAGTTTATTTACCCTTATACCTTCAGCCAAATCATAAGTAACTAAATTAATTATGTAATCAATACTTATAGTATCACATACAAAGTTTTCTATTATATAACCTTGTACACTAATTTTAATTTCGTCACTGCCATTATGTGAAGAATAAAATAGATAATTTCCATTTTCTTCAAGCTTCATTGATATATTTGAACTTTCAATTAAAACATCAATGCTGTTTATTGCAGTTGAATTATTTTTTCCATTTGCAATTACTCTTAAATCGAAGTAGCTTCTACCATTTTTATTAATAAGATAAATAAGGCTTTGATTTTCACCGTCCTCTTTTAATCTTATTGAATTATCCTCATTTGATGATTGAACGGTAAGAGAATTAAGTGCTTCTCTAACATTAATTGTAAACGTAGTACGCGTTCCATTATCAAGAGTGATAGTATAAGTTCCCGAGCCGTTGTCGATAGGCAACATCTTTATATTTAAATAATATTTGCCATCTATCAAATTAAACATATCGTTTTCATCATAATTAAAACGAACAACATCTTTACCAGATTCAAGAGCAAAAGACATGCTTGAGAATTGTGCGTCAGAATAAATGTTACTAAAAGTCTTTTCCCCACTAAATCTTTCTAGATAAATATTTTCTCTAAATTCCTCATTTTCAAATTTGAGAGCTGTTGCACCCTTGAGAATTTGATATTTAATGTTAGTTTCAAGGCTGTCTTCTTGAATAACATTAAAATCCATTTTCACAGGTAAACTAGCAACTTCTGATGTTACTTCAGCATTTTCTCCACCTTTAATATAAACAGGTTCTCTTAGATTTGTTATTTGTACTGGACGATTTACATAAATATTGTTTAAATATTTAATTTGCAGATTTGTACCAGTTAAGTCAAGCACTAAATTATCATATTCAGCACCCTCAGGAATAACTGAAAAGTTGAATGCTTGCCAACCTGAATCATCAGAGGCGTAGTTATTATAAAAATTGTATACTTTGTTATTTTGAGTAAAGTTGACATTATTAATGAGTAAATTAGTAGGTATAATTCTAATTTCAATAGGAACACTGAACGTATAATTAACGTTTTGGTCTTCACTATTTTCAAATCCGTCATAATAGAAATTTAAATCAAAGAAAGTTGAATTTGCACTTCCGCTACCGCAATTTACTTCTATATAATAAATTGTATTTTCGCCCGATTTTAAAGTGTTTAAAATCTTGCTGTTTGCAATATTATTATTTCTTGTTTTTGCTTTTAAATTTAATAGTTCATTTGTTTTAACTGTCACTTCTAGATAAGCAGTCAAGAAATTGGCTGTATAACCTACTAAAAGTGGATTATCTTTAATAGCTGCACTATAATTTGGAATTAAAGTTATTTTCCCAGATTTAAGTTCGTCAATTTTATATGAAGTATTTTCAAGTCCTGGAACAAAGTCTCTCTCACTTATTTTAAAGCCATATTCATGCGAAAAATTATTTGGATTTATATCTGAGATAAAGCTAAATTCACGCTCGCATATAATTATTTCTTTTTCTCCAATTTGTTCAACAGAAGAAGCCTCATATTTAGCAACAAAGGTAAATTTCATGCCAGGATTTACTGACGAGGCTATCTCTTCATTAAAACTAAATTCGCCTTCTTCATTAGTTACATCAATAAATTCATATCTTACATTTTCACTTTCGTCAACAATTTGCGACCTTCCCAATGTATGCAAAAGCCCATCTTTGTCAGTAAAGATGAGATAAGCATTGTCATTCAAATTGTACACTTGAACTCTTGTGAAATTATTCACATAAAGGTCGTTTTCTTTAATATCTTCTATGGTTAAACTGCCCTCTACCTTGTTTTGACCATAAAAATAATATTCAAGTTCTCTTTCAGTTGAACTTTCTTTAAAAGTAAAATCGGAAGAAGCTGGTTCAAGCGCTGTTGTGTCAGACACATACAATCCATTCTCCCCTTTCACTAGTTTGTCAGAGTATTCCTTAACAAAAATTGTAAGATTGAAAGTTTTTACACCTTCAATAGTAACAAACTCAACAGTAGTTCTTCCACCACTTAAACCTTTAACTGAATAAGTTGTGGTATTGTTTTGGCTAGCAACTCTTTGGATTTGTACAACCTGCTGATTTGAACTTGTAAATCTTAAACCCTTATTCATTTTGTCAACAGGCCTTTCTATGGTTATGCTAACCTCTTGCTCTTCATTAACAAAAAGCTCTAAATATTCTCCACAAGAAGATGAAAGATAAGTATTTGAATAATCTAACTTGCCACAAGCAACAAAAAGGAAGCTTGCAATAACAAGCACTAAACTAAATATAAAAATGCTAAGCTTTTTAGATTTAATCATTTTTCTCCTTTTTGTTAAAATTTACTTCAGTTAAACTATTACAAGAAGCGACATGCTTGCTTGCAATAGCATTCGCGCCGCAGCCTAAAAACACAAGGAAGCGTTTGATTTATCAAACCAATTGCGACAGCAATTTAAAATTTTAAGCTTGTCTTAAAATTTGCTTCCGCTAAGTGTTATTACAAGAAGTACGAACTTGCTCGCAAGAGTGAGTACGCCGCAGCCTAAAAACACAAGGAAGCGTTTGATTTATCAAACCAATTGCGACAGCAATTTAAAATTTTAAGCTTGTCTTAAAATTAGCTTCCGCAGTGTTACTTTTTCTTACGTTTTTCAATAATAGAATAAACATAAGGAAGAGGTCTTATTTGAACCATAGTTCTTGATGTAGGTGAAGTAATAATAAATGACTGACCAACAGACGCACTTACAATACGATTTCTCTCCTCTTTATTGATACCGCCAGAGTTTTTATAAAGTTCAACAAGGTCGTTAACGTCATTTGGCGATAATGAGAATATGAGCGAATACTGACATGCGTTAATAACGGCGGTCGATTGTCTCTTAATTTCTTCAGAACCAACGAAGTCGTTGATATTCTGAGTAATAACAATCTGCATTCCACCATACTTACGAATACGTTTAGCCATAGAAGTCATGAAGTTTAAGGCAATTGGATATTTAGGGTTAATGAAAATGTGAGCTTCATCAACGACTACGATAATCTTACGATTTGTTCCATGAATATCGTTGTAGTCCTTGTTATTAATAACTTCACTTTCTATATACTTAAATACCAAAAGCATTTGAGCACTAGTAAGCATGTCGTTATTACCTGCAATAAGAGATTGGAAGTTGAAGCAGACAAAGTTTTCGTTTGTTTCAATTGAAGTAGGGCCATTCCAAAGGTTGGCATTTCTTCCACCTTTTGCAAACTTTCTGATATAAGTTTGTGCAATTCTCAAATTATTTAATACGAAATCCTCTTTTGCTTCCTCAAGTTTTTCTTGAAGAAGTGCATATAAATCATCGAAAGTTGGATAATCTTCAGGTTTTAAATATTTTAAATCAGTTGTTTCGTCAATATTTTTTCTTTCATACATTTCAAGAATTAAAGTATTGATAACCTCGAATGCATCAGAAGAGATACCTTGTAAGATTGTTCTTAAAAATTGTTCAAGGAATTGAAGGTGCTGATTGAAAGAATCGTCAGTTTTCTTTTTAACGGCCACTTCACCCTCTTCTTCCACGCCTTTATTTTCATCATCGTCTTTATCTAGCGCTCTAATAACGTTGAATGGATTAATTATACCTTGCAATGATGAACCAACATCAATTTGTTTTCCATGCAATTGGTCTGAAAGTTCTGAATATTCTTTTTCAGGGTCGCAAATGAAGATTTTGGTATTATCAGCAGCAAAGTTTGCAAGAAGTGTTTTTGTAGCGAAGGATTTGCCTGAACCTGATTTTCCAATAATCATCATATTAGAGTTTACGCGCTGTGCATCACGAGTGAAAAAGTCAATAAATACTGGGTAAGCATTATCTCCGAGGTAGAATCCACCCTCATCTTGAAGTTCTGATGAAACAAATGGGAATACACCGGCAAGCGTATAAGTAGGTATACCTCTTTGAAGTTCTTTAATGTTATCTCTCATTGAGATACCAGAGCTGATAAAACCATCAATCTGTCTAGCAAAGAGTTCGGTAAACCTATAACCTCCCTGCTTAAGCATAGACTTAATTTCTTTACGAGCAGAATCTTCACATGTGATAAATGTGTTTATATCATAGAGTTGTTGGTTTGAAGTTTTAAGTTCGCTAAGAAGATTTCTAAGAGTGTCAAGGTGTGTCTGGATTTCAATTCTGGTACTACTCTTACCAGTCTTTGACATTTTTGTCTCCATATCCATAATAGCCTTATCAATCTTCTTTTCAGATTCATATTGTGGTGCTTTTTTAAATTTCATCACAACCTTTGTTTTGTCAAGAAGGAAGAATGAAGTTCCCCAAGCGTTTCCAACTTGAAGAGGATATTCATTTAAAGCATAAGTCCTATACCCTACACCATCAATTTTGTATTTAGCTGATGAAAATTTAATATTGTTTGGAGTAGCCCAATCAAGATAACCTGAGTATGGAACATTTTCAAGGTCACGTTCATTAAACTCTCTAGTGTAGTTGGCTTTAATAAATATTGCAAGGTCGCTTCCAACAAGACGTCTTGAAGACACTGGAGTAAGACATGAAGCGAGTGAATTTGCCATACCTGTTAAAGTATTATCAAGAGCGTCAAGGTCTTTGCCCATTACTACAAGATAGAAAAAGTCCTTATAAATCTTATCAGTTCTATTTTTGTTTTCAATGAAGTTTACACGTTCTTCAAAAATAGGTGCTCTCGCGTCAACCTCTTCTTGACTCATTTGTTTCTCATACAATTGGTCAAGAAGTCTATCATATTTTTTGTTTTCTATGTATGCGTAATTATCAAGCACCATCGCCTTATTGATTTTAACAAGTTCGCAAACTTGGTTATCATCAAGTCTTCTTAGTGCATTTCCAAAACCAACGTCAATTACATTATTTTGACTGTATTCATTTAAAAGGTCAAAAAGAATTGGTTTAACTTCAAGTACCCCTGCATAATAACTACCATAAGAAATGAACTTATCCTCATAGATTGATTCAAAAGGAATAATCTCTTTCATATTTGGTTTTCCAGACTTAGGAGCTTTCGAATATTTTTTCTTTTGAAGGGAATATTTTGCAAGGTGCGTGAGCGTAACATAAAATCTATCACTGTCTGCAATTTTGAAAAATAGTGAGAGCCCTAATATAGCCCACACCATCGCAATCCAAATGTGACCAGGAAAGTTTGATGCAGCGAGCACGATAAGCACTGCAGCAACAACAAGTGCAATAACAAGGTCGATACCTGTAAAGCCTCTAATAAATTCAAGCTTAACTTTAGTTCTTCTTGGAACAATTCTTACCATACAAACCTCACTAATTACTTTACAAAATTATTTTACTACAAAATATATCAAAAATACAAACGAATAAACAAATATTTTGATAAAAAATATAATTTAATTATAAAAAACAACGAGGCATTTGTGGCTGATTACAAAATTGTCGTTGTTTTATAATTTTATTTACTATAATAATTTAATAAATTCATCTTGTTATGAAGTTTTGCTTTGTTTAAAATCTTTTGATTTATAACGTCATTTTTCTCAGCAATGAGTTCGTTATTATATCCCAAAATATCATTGGTAACAATCCTTCCAATCAGAAGTTTTGGATTTGCAAAAATCTTCGCTGGACTCTCTGGCGTTTGAGGTTGAACTACAACAAAATTTGTAATTCTAACCTCAGTTTTTTCAAGTCCTTTAAAAGAACCAACTTCTTCTTTAAAAGACCTATTTTTCTCACTTTTATAAGCTCCAAAAATGATAAAATTTTCACCCGATTTTCTTATAAAACGTTGAGGAAATTCACACATATTTGTTATGATTTTTTTGACAGTTTTCCCCTTAATATCCACATCTATTACCCTGCCAAGATTGTTGCCATGACTGTCATAAACAACCTTTCCAACAGGATTATTAGTAATAGAAGAAATGTTGAATTGAAGAGCTCTCGCACTTTTAATCATGATGGTCTCATCACCAATTGAATAAATATCTTCTCTGTCAAGCACAAAAGAATTTTCGCTCTCATCATCAACAATTATAAGACCTGTAAAAAACTTTACCCTGTCATCAAAAATGACATTTAATACATAACCAACTTGACTTGCGTCATCAAGTGATATTACTTTTTTTGAAACTAAACTACTTACCTTTTCCATGCTACTATTGTATACAACCATTACTAAAAAAAGAACAAAATTTAAAAAAATAGCTATTTTTTTTGACAAAACAGCTAAAATATAATATAATTAAGGCATGAAAAATAAAAATTTAATAAATAAAGAGATGATAATAGATGAAGTGCTCAAACTTGACGACAGTTTGGGCGATATATTTATGGGATTTGGAATGCACTGCATTTTTTGCCATTTAGGAATGGAAGAAACGGTTGAAGAAGCAGCTTACGTTCATCAAGTTGACGTTGACCTTTTAGTCGAAAAACTTAATGAAGCATACAATATCAAACACTAAATTTTGGATTTAAAAACTTAATTATAGTTAAGTTTTTCTTTAATTAAATTTAATAGCCTTTCAATCCCATAACCTTTTTTTGTTGAAATTAAGACTTCGTTTTCTTTAATTAAAACTGGCTTATTTAAAAGGTCACTTTTATTTAAAATTACAAGTCTATTTTTTGTTGCACCAAGCGAGTCTAAAAGCTTATTTGTAACTTCCATATTAATCTCATATTCTTTCTTCCCGTTTTGCTCTTTATCAAGTGAACAATCGACAACATGCAAGAGTAAATCTGCATCAGAAGCCTCTTCAAGAGTTGACGAAAAAGCATCAACAAGTTGGTGAGGAAGGTCTGAAATAAAACCTACCGTATCAGACAAAATTGCATACTTGTTTTCACCCAAATAAAGTTTTCTTGTTGTGGTGTCAAGTGTTGCAAAAAATTTATCATCTGCGTAAATATTTTCTTTCACAAGTTTGTTTAAAAGTGATGACTTTCCAGAGTTCGTATAACCTACAAGTGCGACTAAAGGAAGTGAAGATTTTAAGCGTTCACGCCTTGACGCTTGACGCTGAGTTTTTATCTTTTCAATCTGCCCTTTCAAACTATCCATTTCTTTTTCAAGTTTTCGTCTATCAAGTTCAAGCTTGGTCTCACCAGGTCCTCTCATGCCCACACCCGCACTACCAAATCTTCCACTCGTGCCCTGCATTTGTGAAAGTCTTGGCAGAACATATAGGTCTTGAGCAAGTTTTACTTGAAGTTTGGCTTCTCTTGACTTTGCACCTTTTGCAAATATGTCAATAATAAGACCCACCCTGTCAATAACCTTCACACCAAACTCATCTGCGAGGTTTTTCATTTGAGAGCCCGAAAGAGGATAATCGACCACAACTACGTCAATTATCTCAGAACAAGATGAAATATAATTTTTTATTTCTTCAACTTTGCCACTTCCAATTACTGTGCGCTTGTTAAACTCTTTGATTTTCTGCTGAAAATTATCAACAACATTTAAATCTGCTGAATAGCATAACCTTTTAATTTCAGCATATTTTCTATCTAAATTGTCGTCTTTTTTCACACTAACCACAACAATTATGGCATTTTCTTTTTCTAAAACGGTATTATTCATGTTTTTAATATACCACAAAATTAAATATTAAGCAAATAAAATAGCAAGACTAAATTTTTGCATTAAATTAAACATACAAATAAAATTTATCATAAAAAATGGCTAAGCCACAAAAAAAAAGGCAAATAATTCGCCTCTTAATTTTTGATTAAAACATTTCCGTCGTAAACTCCAATTACAATACGCTTATTTTGCTTTCCTTGTGCTACTATTGTATACACCCAAAATAATTGATTATCGGTTGTATCTTCTGATAAAACCATAAGATAACATTCCCCTTCAAAACTTCCCTTTTTATAATACTCATCAAGTTCATTTCCAAATTCTTTAAGAGCAAGGTCTATTACTTCATTGTAATTAAGTTTGAAATTTTTGCTTACATTTTCAAAACTTAATTCATAACCAGAAAAAGTTAATGCAATTTTATCTTCCTCGCCTAGTGCGTAACCCAAATCACCCATATAATAATGATTTGCAGGATTAAAATCCAAAGTTAACTTTTCAGTCTTATCATTTATGCTTAAATCAACTTCAATTTGGTTTAATGTTATTTGTTCTGAAAATTTAATACTTATAAGCGAAAAATCACAATTTTCGGTATGTTTTCCATCAACGATGTAAGTTTTTTCTCTCTGCCCAACACTTATTGACCCCATTACCCCCTGACAACTTGCATGATAATATATCTTAGTTATTTCACTATTACAGTCTCTGATATTAACTTTACTCTGACAACCAAAAAGCGTTAGAGAAACAACGGCAAAGGTTAAACATAAAAAAGTACATGCGATGATGCCTATTAATTTTGTCTTTCTTAAAACAATATTTTTCATTTTTCACCTCATCATATGAATATGTTGGACAAATATTAAAAATGTGTAAATTAAAAAATGAGAGTGAAATTATTATTAAAAAAGGAGCCAGCTTGCTCCTTTATTTTTTTGTCTGATATTTTCGTTTTGTTGCCTGCCCACCACGAATATGTTTTTCTGCAAAGTTTTGGTCAAGTATTTTCTTAAGCTCTTCATAAAGCTCATAGTCAAGTACTTTCAACTTGACAGACACATCATTATGAATAGTGCTTTTACTATAACCGAAAACTTCAGCGGTTTTACGAACAGTATCGTGAGTTTGCCTTATATGTCTAGCAACAGAAATAACTCTTTCAGCCAAATCCTCTTTCATTCTCTCCTCCACAGCCTATAAATATGTGGAAAAAAGAATTTATATGTTACAAAATGTAGAATTTTGAATTTTTATATCAAAACATCTATTTTAAATTATACTTCAACTCTAAAAAATAAGCACCCTCACTTTTGCGAGTGTGCCATAGTAAAATTTCACTTATTTATTTGTTTTTATATTCATCAATAACTTTTACAATTTGAGGAATAGTTTTAAGTTCTTCAAGTTTATCATCAGGGATAGAAACTTTAAACTCATCTTCAAAAGTCATTAAAAGTTCAACAACGTCAAGAGAATCAGCGCCTAAATCCTCAATTACATTTGCATCATCTTTGATGTCATCAGTAGAAATGCAAAGTTGTTCTGCAATAATCTTTTTAACGATTTCTATTGTACTCATAAACCCTCCATATTTAATATTATAACATAAATTAACAAATATGTAAATAAAAAATGCGATATTTATCGCATCTTTATTTTAGTTATGTTGAATTTTTAATGATTTATTTATGTCTTTAATATTAAATTACTTTTCTTGTAAATCTAAATAATTGTTTGGGTCTACAAAATTATTATTAAGCTTCATCGCAAAATGTAAGTGGTCACCCATTTTGAGTTCGCCATTAGCAGTATTGTCAACTGTTCCAATTTTTTGACCAGCTGTAACCTTATCACCTTCTTTAACAAGAGTATCTTCACTCAAAGATGAGTAAATTGACTCAAAGCCATCTGAGTGTCTAATTGTAATAGTATAACCGTCTAAGTATATTTTCTCAACACTCTTTACAGTACCGTCAAGAACAGCATAAACATCTGGATTTTCAGAAGCGAAGTCTATATAAAGATGAGCTTCCCATTGATTTAATGTTTCATTTTTTTGAAGTTCTGTATTAGAGAAATCTTTAATTATGCTCGCCTCTGACATTGGCAATCTGAAATTTAATGTATTTGTACTCGTTGGCACGCTGTTTCCAAGTGCAGCGATGAGTGTAAATGTAAGAGCAACTGCGATAATAACCAGTCCCACAACCACAAACATACCATATCTTTTGATAAATTCAACAAACCTATTTTTCTTTTCGATTTCCATTTTTACCTCCTAGAAATTTATTGACCGAATTAATTATTTTATACATTGATTTTTAAAAACCAGTGAGTATCATTGGATAACCAAGTATCCATCTTTCCCCATCATTTGCAAGTTGAACATTCATTTTCTTGCCGTCAATCAGTCTAAAGTCATAATAGGATTTATCATAACCATAATAAACCGTTCTGTCACCCACATTACTTGGACTGGTAAGAGAATAATTCAATTTTTTATTGAAATAATCTAAACTTTTATTAGAAAAGTAATAAACAATACCGCTTACCTTATCTAAATCTAAAGTTTTTATCACCTTTTCGGCATTTTTTTTACTTAAGTAATAATAAAAATCATTTCCGTTTTTTATCACCTCCCCATCTATCAAATTTTCTTGCGCTGAAACCACAACAACACTTTCATAGTCTTCGTTATGAGGCAAGTCAACACATAGAAACGCTGAAATAGAAACAGCAATAGCAACTATTAAAAAAGCAATCATTCTTTTCATAAAAAAATGATTGCCTCTAAATTTTTCTTATAATTAAATTAAATTGTTTTTAATTGTCTAAAAATGTCAAAATTAAAATATAAACGATAAGATTAGCACTGCAAAACCAGCAATTAGTAAAAATCCACCACCTAAATACATAAAAAGAAAAGCTTTATCTTTCTTTTTTTGTGGCTGACTATTTTTTATTTCCGTTCTCACCTCTTCCAACACTCTTTCCTTAACTGGAAATGGTCTTTGTGGAATAGGTCGTCTTGGCAGTTCTTGCATTATGCCTCCTGTTAACAAAAATTTTACATAAAAATATAAAAATGTCAAGCGGATTATCCGCTTTCTATTTATAAGAGTATGGCTAAGTCACTTATGCTGGCTATAGCTAGACAGATTTAATAGGATTATTACCCCAAAGTGCTTCTATATCTTGATTTTCTTCAACTGCCTCAGCCAAAACAGTCACAATATATTTGGTATTAGTTTGCAAATGCGTGGCCTCATTTATCATAATATGCGAGCATAATGCGACTTTATTTTGCATAGTTAGAAGGTCATTAAAATAGTAATAACCGTCACCCTCATTATAACTCCAATTTACTGTTTCATCTAAATCCATTTTTAATGTTTGATTTCCACTAGAATAAATAAAAATCTTTGCTCTTAGATAAACCGATTTTTCATCGTCCATATTTTTTATAGAAATAATTTGAGGCAATTTATCACCTGCAAGAAAAGAGCCTTCAAGATTAAATGAAATAGAATTTGCAGAATTTTTGTCTACACCCATTTGCAATGTTTTGCCAAGCTTTAAATCTGTAGTATAAGATACCTCAGTTTTAAAATACCAGCCAGAAATACCAAGATAAATTGACAAAGCAAGAAGTAGCGCAAGAAGCACTACTGTAAACAACCATCCAAAATTTTCACGTTTTATTTTCATGGTTTTATTTTGTTAAATTTTATTACAAATATTCCTTAATTCCAGATTTACTTTTGTTTTTACGTCTCTTAGCGCGGTCAGCACGAAATCTATTTATTTGTTCTTGCTTAAACACTTCACTTTCTTGTGCTAAATTTTCACGAATAACTTCCCACTTATACTTCTTGTTTCCATAAGCAAACTCATAAGAGAGAATGCAAACTCCTTGAACTAGGTATGCGTAATAAGAACAAATACGCCAAATAATTAGAACCCAAGCGAGAATTGAGGTATGACCTACGACAGCAGAGAACGCAGCTGTAAAGGAAATTTCATTTAGTCCCGTTCCACCAGGTAATGGGAAAAAAGAAGATGAAAGGTCGACAAGACAGGTCATAACAAATAATTTAAAGTACATTTCACCAGCAATATTTGGAATAAATAAACTTACAATAAAGAAAGGCATTGAATAATTTATGAAATTTCTAAGCAAACTCACAAAAATCATAATTATGAAATCTTTAGGACTCTTTGCGTATTGCTTCATAACATCTTGGAAATCGCCTATATATTTAGTTATTTTTTCATAAAGTTTATCGTAATTTTTAACAATTTTCATCTTTTGAAGAAGTTTTAGTCCTTTTGCAACAAGCTTCTTTCCAAACGATTTGCAAACAGACAAGAAAATTACAACAAAAAGCATAAAAGAACTTAAAACAAAGCCAAGTACACTGGTAATTGAAACAAATGTACCATAACTTTTATCAGTCCAAGAAATAACGAGGCATATAAAACTTATTATAACCCAGGCAATTTGACCAAACACATATTTTGCAAGAGGTATAGAAAGAGAGGTGTGAAGAGGTACTCCATGCGATTTTAAATATGTTATTTGAAATGGTTGTCCTCCTGTTGCCATTGGAGTAATACAATCGTAATACTTACCTATTTCGGTCACTTTATAAGCTGTCCCAAACTTCCATTTACCAGTTGAATGTTTTAATAAATAACTCATTGCAAAAGTTTCAACCAAAACCACTAAACAAAATAGTAAAGCAAGTACAAACAATGAACCCACATTAAAGCGAAGATTTTCAATAGGAGAAATATCTTCTTTGAGTAATTGATAAACCAAAATTCCTGCAACAACGAAAATATTGACAATAAAAAATACTATGTTTAAGATTTTGCTCTTTTTGCTGTTTTGTTTTGAAACAGATTGTTCAACTTCATCCAATTTTTTCTTTTGCTCTGAAATATTATCATCTTGCAATTTTTTTAAATCTTTTTGTTCGCTTGTCAAGGCTTCCTCATCCTTTTTAGGTTCCTTAGATACTAAAATAGATTCCCCTTGCTCAAGCGGAATTAAATCATCTATATTTTCTTGAATTACTATTTCTTCTTTCTTGTCGCTTTTGGATTTAGTCATAGTCTTAGTGATATATTAACAAAAAATAGATGTTATTGTCAAGACAAAACACCTATTTTAACATTCTAACCCTTCAAGGCTTTAGGGAATCTTCCTCTGTACACCTTAATATCATAATTTTCTCTTATAAAGTTAATATTAGCCTGCTCAAACATTGCGTAACTATCATTGTAAATCTCATCATAAAGAACATCAAAATATGTCTTATCAATAAGCAGATTTACACGAGTACTATATAAAACTTCAATTGCATCTTGGCCCTCTTCGTCCTCATAATTTCCGCCAAGTTCAAAACTAGAATCTATTCCGTCAAATAAGTTTGTGCACTCACCTGTATATATAAGAACATGGACACCATAAGAACTGCGTGCGACAGCCATATCACCAATTTGACCTTTTCCATCGTTGTATAACTCAAGTCCGGCATCGTTAAATTCTGTAACAAAATTAGAAACAGCCTTACCCTCTTTATCAACCCCTATCACATAATTAGCGTCTGAAGAAAACATTCCATCGTCTTCATTATATGTGTATAAGAGTTCTTTTATCTCGTCACCAACATAATTCACATCGCCTGTACTTTGGGCATTTTTAAGAGCTGGCTCAATTCTATTATAGATTATATCATTTACAGAAAGGTCCTCTCTCTTTTCACCCTCATAATTGCCAGTATCACTATTGAAAGTTCTTTGAACTGGTTTTAGTTTGTTGTTGTAAAGGTCATCAAGTTCAGCTTCATAATTTTCATTCAAATTTGAATTTGCTGTGATTTTGTTGTACTCTGCAGTTTGATTGTCATCAAATTTAAATAGAATATTTACAACTTTAAAATATTTAGTTGAATCATTGTCATTTTTAAAATAATAAACACTATTTACTGAACCTGAAACATCACTGTCATAACTGCTGTCTTCTTCAATAAAGTATTTTGTATATCCTGCTCTAACCTTACTTGAATAAAGACGAAGAATATCATCGGCAGTTACTGAAGAAATTTGTGAAGAAGTTTTATTGTATTCTGAATATTTTTGTACTAAATAATTTTCATAATTGATTTTATAAAGTCTTTCTATTTCGCGTTCAAACATTGTCTTAGTTTTAGTAGAAAGTTTCATACCATATTCAGCAGATTTCAAGTCTAAAAGATATAAATTTAACGCCTTTTCGTGGTCTCTATCAACTAAAGCAGTTTGAATTAAATTATCATAAATCTCTGCTCTATCTTCGCTGTTATAATAATCTTTATAGCCATTTGCAGGTTTGAAGCCATCAAGAAGTCCATCTTCTTTATTGACTTTTTCAATTACATAACCGCCCTTGTTATCATTCAATGTTGCGTCATATTTCAACACAACATTTTTATCATATCCATTAAAGCTAATTCCATCATTTGTATCCTCACCGCTTGTAGTACCAACGATGTCATTATAATAACTATTATAGTTGTTATTTAATGAATTTACTGCTTGTTCATAGATATAAGTCTTTTCAAGCTCAGATAACCCACTGCCCGTTTTATAGTCAATTCCAAAAAGTTCTTCTGCTGTCATAATGATTATCTTACGATTTTCAAGTTGTTTTAAAGTCATATCTACTGCTTCAGACACAGAATAATTATAATGTTGGACATATAGATTTCCATAGCTTTCATAACCAGATAATAAGTCGCGGTTTGTAATTTCCGCCACCTTATTATCACCTCTATAAATTTCAGCCACTACAGAATTATATAATTTACCATTGTTTGTCTCCACCAGACTGCACCCTGTAAAGAGTGACATACATAGAAGTACAAAACACATAACAATTGCTTTTAAACCTTTTTTCATTTTAACTCCAATTAAAATATAAACATATTTTAGCATATATAAACAGAAAATTTCAACTAAATTAAGGTTATTTTTTAATTATATTTAATTTTAATTCACTGCTCTTTCAAAAAATTCAATCATTTTATTCATTTTTTCATAGGTATTTCCTACAAGGTCGAATTTGATTTTGACATCGTTATCATAAATAAGTCTTGCCTTAAATTCATTTAATAGTTTTGCTAGCCTTTCGTCTATTACCTTTTCGTCCTTTTCAAGACAAATTAAACATGATGAATTATTGATAACAATCCTCTTTACTTTAAAGTCACTTGAAAGATTTCTTAGGTATGCTAAATAACAAAGATTTTTTACTTCTTGCCCTACCTGGCCATATCCATCTTCCAAACTTGTAAGAAGACCTTTCATTTCAGCTTGTGAGGTTATTTCACTTATCCTTGAGTAGTACATAACTCTTTGGTCGCTATCTTCTATATAGTCTTCACTAATATAAGCAGAGATATTAACCTCCACTTTAACTTCGCTCTTTCTCTTTATAGTCTCACCTTTAAGTTCTCTCACCTCTTCGTCGAGAAGTTTAACATACATATCATAACCAACCTTTTCGATATGGCCATGCTGTTGTTTTCCAAATATGTTTCCCGCTCCTCTTATTTCAAGGTCGCGAAGTGCTATTTTAAAACCACTACCAAGTTGACTAAATTCTTTTATAGCCTCAAGTCTCTTATATGCCTCATCGTTTAATTGCTTATCCTTAACATAAGTCATATAAGCATAGCTGAGTTTATCACTCCTTCCAATTCTACCACGAAGCTGATAAAGTTGACTAAGTCCCAGTCTGTCCGCTTCTACCACTACCATAGTATTTGCCAGTGGTAAGTTGATACCATTTTCAATAAGCGTTGTTGCAACTAGCACATTATACTCATTGTTATAAAGTCTCTCTATTACATTCTCAAGAAGTTTTTCATTCATCTGCCCATGCGCAACTCCGACACGTGCGTTTGGAATCAGATTTCTAAGATAACTTGCAAACTCCTCAATACTTTCCACACGATTATACACAACAAAACTTTGACCACCTCTTGAAATCTCACGAGAGATAACATCTTTAAATAACTGGTCACTTTCTTCTGACACATAAGTCTGAATAGGAAGTCTATCTTTAGGCGGAGTCTCAATTATGGAAATATCCCTTATGCCTGACAGGGACATATTGAGCGTTCTTGGAATAGGCGTTGCAGAAAGAGAAAGCGAGTCTATATTTTTATAAGTTGATTTAATCTTCTCTTTATGTTCGACACCAAAGCGTTGTTCTTCATCGAGAATTAGAAGCCCAAGGTCTTTATACTTGACGTCATCACTGAGAAGTCTATGTGTTCCAATAAGAACATCAATTTCGCCTTCAGCCACTTTTCTTAAAATATCTTTAATCTGCTGTGTTGTTTTAAATCTATTTATAACTTCTACCTTAACACCAAAAGGCTCTAATCTCTCTTTTGCTGTACGATAATGTTGTTGTGAAAGAATTGTTGTCGGACATAAGAAGGCCACCTGCTTAGCATTGTAGACACATTTAAACACCGCTCTAAGAGCCACTTCTGTTTTACCAAAACCAACATCTCCGCAAATAAGCCTTTCCATGACTTTGTCGCTTTCCATGTCTTTATTGATGTCATTGATTGCAAGAAGTTGGTCTGGCGTTTCACTATATCCAAACGCCTCTGCAAATCTTTGTTCAAGGTAATCGTCACGCTTAAACTTAAAACCTTTAATACTTTCTCTCGCCTTATATATTTCAACGAGTGAAATTGCCATTTCTTTAATGCTTGATTTAACTCTTGCAATAAGCCTTGCAAATTCAGCACCGCCCAGCGTTGACAATTTTGGAGTTTCTTCGCCACCGACATATGCTGAAAGCGTATTCGCTTCCTCACTTGGAAGATATAAAATATCACCCTTTTTGTACTCGATTACAAAGTAGTCCTTTTCAATATCGGCAATTTTAAGTCTTTCAATTTTAATGCATTTTCCAATTCCATGAAAGGTATGAACAACATATTCACCCACTTTTGGAAGATAGAAAGTTGAATGTTTACTCTTTGAAAAACTAGTATTATTTCTTCTATAAAGACTGTCGCAGCCAATTGCAGTCAACCCTTCCTTTAAGAAAGAAAAGCCTTCTGGTACTGGCAAACTTGAAATGTAAATATTTCCTTTCTCAAGTTCTTCACTTCTCTCAAAATCAAAATATGAAAATCCATTTTCAATCAAAAAACTTTCAAGGTTTTTCTTAAAACGCTCTTCTCCAGCAAAAAGAACAATACTTTGATTAAGTTTTTTGAATTCCTTAATATCATTTTTAAGTGCCATAAAGTCGGTAAGATAACTTCGGCTTGCTATCATATCGTTATAATACGCATCTTTTTCATGCGTTAAATTGTCAAAAATGTGGTCTGCTTTTGAATATAATTCACTATAGGTTTTATAAAAGCGCTTATCAAAGAATGAAGATACTTTATAGCTTTGAAATAACAGGTTTATTTCTTCTTCAGTTTTCTTTGGCTCATCAATAACTTTCACACCATCGAGGTCAAATGCACAGTCCTCTCCGATTGGTAAAAATGCTGAAAATATCTCACATTCTTCAATATTTTTAACATTTTTCATGCTTTGAGGGTCAAAAATGGATATATTTTCAATAATTTCATCAAAAAGTTCAATTCTAACAGGATATTCACTCGAAGTGATAAATACGTCTAAAATGTCCCCTCTAAGTGCAAATTGACCGCTTTCGCTAGCAAGACCTGTGCGTTCATAGCCTAAAGCCACTAAACGAGATAATATCTTCTCAAGGTCTATATTTTCACCCTTTTTTAGCTTAAAAGAGGCAATTTTCTCTTTATTAAACTTAATTATGGCTGAGCAAGGCAAAAAGATGAGTGCATCAAGCTGACCTGAAAGATATTTGTTTAAGCTTTGAACATATGGCAAAAGGTTTTTATCATTTTCATCATCGTTTTCTCTTGCATTGGTTACAATCTCAACTTTTTTGCCAAAACCCTCAAGTCCTCTTTTCATTTTGCCAGCTGAAACAAAATTGCTACACAAAAAAACTAAGCGATTATATGAGGAGGCAACAGCCACCTTTTCTCCACCGCTTAATCCTGAAATCGTTTTGTAGTTTGAAATTTTGTTCAGTTTTTCAAATTTCAATTTAATCTCGAGCTCCAATTTTTTCTAATATGAGTTTAACCGCCTCATCAATGGCATTATTAAAAAGTTCTTTATCTTCCTCTTTGATATTTGAAAGAACAAAGTCTGCAAGGTCTCTATTTTTATCTCGACCAATTCCAACCCTTACTCTTTCAAAATTTTCACCAACATAACTTACAATTGAGCGTAGTCCATTGTGCGTTCCAGAACTACCCTTTTCTCTATAACGAATTTTACCTTTTTCAAGGTCGATGTCGTCAACAATAACAAGCAGCCTACTTTCTGCAAATTTGTTTTTAAGCATAACCGCACTTTCGCCACTGTTGTTCATATATGTTGTAGGTTTACAAATTAAAACCTTTTGACCATCCACCCTTGCCTCTGCAATCATAGCCTTATATTTTTCTTTAGTAAAAGTTGTATCCAGTCTTTCAGCAAGCCTGTCCGCCACCATAAATCCTATATTGTGAAATGTGTTTTTGTACTCCTCGCCCTTGTTGCCAAGTCCCATTATGATATACATTATCTCACCTCGTTATTGAGAGTGTTCCCTTCTTCAATTGTAACCCCTTCAGTAACCTTTGAATTTTTAATGACAGAAGAATAGATATGGCAATTATTTAAAATTATACTGTTGTCAATAATGTTTCCACTTTCAAGCACGCTTCCGCTTGATACAATAGTTTGTCCTTTTAAAATGTTGTTTGGATAGATTATAACACCGCTGTCAATTTCAACATCAGCATCAATAAAAACAGTGCTTTTGCCAAAAACTGTCACGCCATTCTTCATGTGGTAATTTACAATTCTCTCATTCAAAGTTTCATAAGCAACAGAAAGATTATAAGAATTATCACATCTAAGTAATTTAACAATGTTACTTCCGCCAGTTGCACTTTGAATAAAGTTTGGACTGTTTTTCAAAAACTCGGTCTTTACAACAAAGCCTCTTGTGAGCTGAAGGAAGTTTACGCTTCTTCCTGCAAAGTAGTCCATAATCTTAAAGAAGGATGACTTATCAAGAAGTGGTGTATCACTATAAAAGAGCGCAATATAATGCTTATTAGTATGAATGTTTCTGATTTTTGCGATTATATCTTCGCAGTCCTCTATCACCATTTGTTCGCAACAAGAACCTGCAAGACAAACCCAGTCAACCATTTTCTTTCCGCAAAGTTCAAGAGAAGGAAGATTTGGAGCAAGCTCATTATTATAAGCCTTCACTACGACAAAAAGAACCTCATCTTTAATGTAATCATGACTGAGAGGTTTGATAAGTGGCTGAGCAATTGATAAACTCTCCTCCTCTAAAAGTTCATCAAAATCAAAGGAAATTTGGTCCTTTGCTATATCTAAAATTAATTCTTTATTTTCCATAGAAAATATTATAAACGTTAAACAGTCAAAAGTCAATCGTTTTAAAAGTCAAAAATGAAAAATAGAATATGCACTTTTTTAAAAAATCTTAAAAATATTATAAAATCATTTTATATTTTTTTATTATTATGTTAAACTTATGTTAAGTGAGGTAAAAATGAAATCAGTCAAGCTAAAAATGGCAAGTTTTATTTCAGTTTTATTATTTTTAATTATTCTCATTGGGCTTTTACCTAGTTTAACTCTTTCAGCAAGTGCTGAGACAAGTCCAAATTTTTCTATTAGTGTCTACGGCCGAGACGGTTCATTGCAGTCCTCGCCAAACTCCTACTATTATGATGGCACTGCTCATGTATATAAATGGGCAGATGTAGAAAAATTTGTATTTGACTTTGACGCTACTGACATTCCTGCTGCTATTGATGATAATGGCAATCTATATTACTCTGTTTCAGTTGACATTGAATATCTTAAGGCTTATAAAGAAAACAACAACTTCTATCAAGGCGGAACAATCTATTTAAACAGTTGTTATAGTGCTCGATATGATGGCGAAAACGGAAATCAAGATTTAATTAAATATAAGCCAGAATTTAATATTGACAAAGGTTTGACAATGTCGTCAATCACTGGAATTCAAGCAACCGTCAACGAATGGGGCATTTATAAGTTTAGAATAATTATAAACAACATACCTGCATATTCAGATTATTATATCATTGAACCTACTAGAGAAGTTTACAGCCTTCCTCAACCTACAATGAGAATTGTCAGCAGTGATTCTTCTCTTCGTAATGCCTACGAGTTCACCCTTTTAAATGAAGAATTGTATAGATATATTGATGCTTCTAAGCTTATTTGGTATGCAAAAGGCACAACCACTGACGGGAAAATTTATGCTCTTACTAGAAATGACCTTACTAAAACTGCTTTCTCTGACTGCTCTGACGCACTTTACGATGAAAACGAGTGGAAAAGAACAGGCCTTGAATTTATCTTTGATGATGACGGCAAATTTGGTAAATGGGAAATTTGGTGCGAATATCAACCAGAAGGCTCAAGCACTCCGCTTGAAAGTAAAATTACACAAATTGAAACAAAGATTGCATTCAACAAAATGATTGTTGTTTGGATAATCGTTCCACTTGCACTTGCAGGAATCGCAGTAACTATTGGCATTTGCATTTATAAAGCAAAGAGAGAAAAGGTTTATTAAAATAAAAATCCACTGATTTTGCAGTGGATTTTTTTATGCAAACAAGATTAATACTAGATTTATTGATTATCTTATTATAGCACATTATGGAAATTTGCACCCATAAAGTGCATATAACTTTTACAATAACTTTTAATAGTCTCTATTGATACCCTAAAAGCATCAATATCATCGCTTGCAATGTATTGTTTAATTTTTGCTATCTCCTGTCCAATTTCTTGAATATTTTTATGATTGACCATATAGCAAAGTTTCCCCTCATCATCCTGCCAATTGTATTCCAAATTGTCAATTGCAAGAGCCATTTCGGTTGTCTTTAAAGTATCATCTCGCTCTAAAATTTGCTCAATATAAAGGCACCTATCTTGGACATCTTGGAGGGACCTTGAGACGACAATTTCTTCTGCGACACATATTCCAACGAGCAAGAAGAGTATGAGCAGTAAATTTACGATATGAATGACTTTCATGCGCTCACCAGCCTTTGAGTTTCAAAGGTTTTGCCTTCCCCACTCTTCATTTGAATATATCCTTGACCTGCTTGGTCAACGGTAAGAAGAAGCACTTTTTTCAAACTTCCATTTCCTTTTTCTTTTACAAGGTTTGAAATTTGCATTTCATCAAGTCCAGCAATTTTTGCGTTTTCCTTGAGAATTTTCCCTTCGCTTACAAGTATTATTGGAACAAAACTTTCATCAACCTGCAAATTTAAGTCTGCGTTTGTTGCTGGAGCAAATTCAGATTTTGGCATAACACTAACCTTTCCATTTGTCTCCATTATGGCATATTGAACTTGTGAGATATTGAAATAGCCACATTCTCTAATTGCTGCAAAAATATCATCAGTGGTTAGATTCAACTTTTTCATTGCGTTATAATCAATTCCTTTTGGATTTATTATAATGCTTGGCTTTCCGCTTATAATCTTACTAAGAACAATGCTGCATTTTGTTAAAAGAGTAAGAAGGAAATGAAGAACGACAAGGGTAAAAAGAGGCACAACTCCATGAAGTACTGGAACGGAGACCTCCGCCATAGGAATTGTGGCAAGGTCTGCGATAATCAAAGTCAAAACAAGCTCAAAAGGTTGCATTTGTCCAAGTTGCCTTTTGCCCATAATCCTATATATAAAAAGCACTATAAAATAAATTATTATTGACCTAATTATAATTGTAAGCATAGTTTATTTTGTGCATTTTTATATTTTTATACATTATTTTTGGCTTTTTTCTTAAGCTTGAGCTTTGGCAAATTAATTCTCTTTTTTGCCATTATCATAAATGCTCTTATATCAATCAAATTGATTGTTGAAGCTAAAAGTACAAAACTGCCAACAGCTATCACTCCACCAATTACAAGTGTTATAAAAAGAGGGAAAACATATTCTGATAAACTTACTACAAACGCCGTAAGCGCTGAAGATGGCAATACTAGAAGTGCAATCTTTATCACCTTTTTTGTCAGTTTTAAGTCACATCGTACTTTCTTTTTTAATAATATGAAGTTTAATATGGCAACAACGAGATAATTTAGTCCCATTCCCCATACGAGTGCATTAATACCAATAAGCGGTGGCAACACCCAAAGTGAAATAAACATTATGACTCCACCTATTATGAAATTAATAAAGGAGCGACGCTCAAGTCCAAGCGAATTAAGAAGTGATGAAGTCATGTTTGTAAGACCAAGAGGGATTAAAACCCAAGCAGCCGACTGCAACAGTGTGCCGCTCATTATATTGTCATATAAAAACAGACCTATTTGTTCACCCATTCCAACAAATACTGGCACGAAAATTGAAGAAATAAAAAGTGCAAAAAATATTGACGAAGACACTCTCTCTTCTATATGTTTTTGGTTGTTTTGTGCTATTGCAGTGGAAATGTCTGGAACAAGTGCTGTCGAAAGCGAACCTATTATTGTTGTCGGAATAAATAATAGAGGCATTGTCATACCAACGGCAACTCCATATAGGCTTAACGCCTGAGAACTGGTATACCCTATTGCGACAAGTCTTGCAGGAATAATAAAGGCAATAAGAGGTTGCATAAATGAGCCTACCACTCTCATTAGCGTAATTGGAGTTGATTGTCTGACAAGAGGCACAAACTGGTCCTTTCTCCACCTGCCTAATTTACCGCCATAATAGAAATAAAGCAAGATTACATAAATCATTGATAATAGACAGGCAAGTGTCATTGTCCAGCCGATTTTTAAAGCATTTTCGATAGCAGAAAATGTCGAAGAAATCACAATTATTCCTAGAAGCATTCGTACAACTTGTTCATAAAACTCTGTCACGCAAAGAGCAAAATAGTTTCCTTGCCCCCAAAGCGCTCCGCGAAATACACTGTAAACTGAAGAAAAAATGAGGCTTGGAAGAAGGATTATGAGAATTTGGAGACAACGCTCATCTGTCATGAATTTGGCAAATACCCCTCTAAAAACAACCACTATAAGACATAGTAAAATAGATAATATTAAAGAATATATAAAAGCAACTGTAATTAAAGAAGCTTGCTTTTTATTATCTTTGCTGGCTTGATTTGAAGCCGTCATTCGCGAAATTACAAAAGGTAGTCCACTTGCAATTATAGTCATAAGGACCATAAAAACTGAACTTGCTACTTGATACAAGCCTAACCCTTCCGCGCCAACAACGCGAGAAAGTATTACTCGAAATAAAAAGCCTAAAATTCTTGTTAAAAATGAAAATACAGTTATTAGCACGACAGTTTTAAATAATGATTTCATAACACTCTCCTCATATATGTTATTTAAGATGAATAAAATTTAATACAAAAGGAGTGACAAAAATGAAAAAAGAAATCAATAATTTTTATATTGTTGAGGAAGACGACAATATTGACACAATTGCAAAAAAATATAAAAAAAGCCCCATCGAAATTTTAATCAAAAATGGAATAACTCCCAACATGATTATCAAAGAAATGGTGCTTTATATCAATTAATTGTCATTTTTCTTACGTTTTTTGAAGATATTTTGTATAAAATCCTCAATTTTTTCATGATATTTGCTTGAAAGATAGATAAGTGTGAGCGATAAAACTACAATAATTGCCCATACAATAAGCCCCCAACCGTGATAAGGAATTACCTGTCCACTTGAAAGATAACTCACCAAAAAAATACTGATTGGACGAGTAATAAGCTGTGTAACCATAAAAAATGTCCAACTCATTTCGGTCAAGCCCGCAACCATACATAAAATGTCATCTGGGAAAAATGGTAGAATCATCATAAGCACAAAGGTATATTTACAATTTGTCAAAAATTTGCGCCACTTTTTCTCGGCTTCCGCCCCGACCATAAATACCACAAGTTTTTTGCCAAACACCCTTCCTAGAAAAAAAGCAAAAGCACTTCCAAGTAGAATACCCGCAATTGATAACAATCCCGCTTCAAAAGGACCATATATAAGACTACCCGCCACAATCAAAATAGGAGAAGGAATTGGAATAAAAGTCACCTGCAAAAACTGCAAAAAAACAAAAGTAAACCTTCCCCAAAAACCAAGCTCCAAAATAAATTCTTGAAGCTTTGTTGCAGAATTAAATTTTTCCCAAAGCCCAGTTCTTTGCAAGATAAAATATACAAGTCCCAAAATCAGACCTATAAATAAACAGACAAGAAAAATTCTAAAAATCTTTTTTGTTAACGACATGATATAAACTATTATAAATAAAAAATAAAATAAATATTCTAAATGATGAAAAGTATAAATTCCCCTCTTAGTACAAACAATAAACTAATTATAAGGAGAGAATTTTGAAAAACAAAGAAAAAGTAGCTAAAAAATCAAAAACTTCACTTATTTGGCTTCTGCTCGTAGCTTTTATTGCAGTTAGTCTTCTTTTATTTTGTCAATTTTATTTTGGTAATTCAATAAGCACTAAGACAACTTTTTATAATAATACCCACATAAATGGCGTTGACGTCTCAGGAATGACGAAGGCTGAAGCAAACAATGTACTTGTGAATAAGTTTTCAGATAATAAATCACAAATCTCATTGACACTCAAAAGCGGTGATAAAAACTGGGAAATAAATGGAGATGAATTTTCTTTTATATGCGACCTTTCTCCTACTCTTGACGAAGTGATAAGTTACGGACGAGAAGGCAATATCTTTAGTAAAAAGAAGGTTGAAAATAAAATAAAAAAAGAAGGACTTTATGTCAGTCTTCCATACGAAGATATATATGGCGGAATAGAAGAAAAACTTGAGTCAATTATAAGCGAAATAGAGCGCGAGCCTCAAAGTTCATCTATTTCTTTTAATCCTGACAGTCAAACTATGTTTGCTATGACCCAGGCCAAATCAGGTTTAGTTGTAGATAGGCAAGAACTTAAATCTAAAATATCCTACGCTCTCTACAATCCAAGCGCAATTGAAATTGAAGTACCAATCATGGAAATCTTGCCGCAAGAGAACTTAGATGACCTCCTTGAGAAAATCACTTTACGCTCATCATTTTCAACAAACTACTCCTCATCTTCTATGGACCGTAAATCAAATGTTAAACTTGCTCTTTCAAAATTTAATGGTATGACAGTTGAACCTGGAGAAGAAATTTCATTTAATAAAATCACTGGTTCTAGAACAAAGGAAAATGGTTACAAGATGGCAAAAATCATCGTTGGTGGCAAGTATGTGGAAGGTGTTGGCGGTGGAGTTTGTCAGGCATCTACAACCTTGTATAACGCACTCATTCGTTCTGACCTTGAAATTCTGCAAGTAAATCACCACACCCTTCCAGCTTCCTATGTTCCACTTTCTTTTGATGCTATGGTAAGTGAAGGCTATGCCGATTTGAAATTTAGAAACAATCTCGACACACCTATTTTTATTAAAACTATATGCGACAATAACACTGCCACAGTTGAAATTTATGGGCAAGGCTTAGAAGATGGCATGACTATAGACACTAAAGCTGAGCTGGTAAAAGTTTTGCCACATGGCGGAGACGACATTATCACAGATACTTCTGGCGAATATGAAGATAAAGTTTTATATAAAGGCGAATACTATAGACTTAAATATCCACAAGAAGGTTACGAATCAAGAGGATATTTGGTATACAAAAAAAATGGAGACATAGTCTCCGAGAAAGAAATCAGACATGATAAATATCTTCCACAAAATGGAATAATAGTAGAGGGCAATTCTCGACAAGAAGAAGGCATGAGCCTGCCAAATAACTCTGTTAAATATATTGCTCCACAAAAGGTAAACAAAGAAACAGAGAGAAATGCCAAGGCCAAGTGGAAGCTTGTTTGATTAAAGATATTTGAGCTTATTTTCGACTGCGGAGATAAGCTCTTCTTTTTCATTTAAAAGTTTTCCGTCAAAGACGTCACTGAGAAGACTATCTAAAATTGGCTTATATCTTTCAGGTCTGACTGTTGGATAATTCTTCTTTAAATCTTGCCCTGTTATTTTCAAATCTTTTACAGACATTACAAGCCTATGAGAAATTATGTATTTATAGAAAAACTGATATTTATTTGCAAGATATTTTGATTTGTGAATTAAAAGAAGATAAATCTGAGGGAAATTATTGAAATACCTAAAAAAGTATTGTTTATTCTGTTGTTTATTAAGTGCCTCATAGTATCCACACAAAATATTTATATAATTTTCAACCATTTTCTTGTTCAAATTAAAGAAGTTTGATAAAACAAGATTGAGATAATATGAAATTGAAATTGGATTTACGTTGTCAATCACGTCAATTAAGAATCCCTGCGACTTATGACTCACCTTTTTTACCATTTTAAATTTAAGTTTTGGACAGTCAATTCCAAGTTCTGGCCAAAGTCCACCCTTATTAAAATTCTTAAGAGCCTTCATGTATGCGTTTGGTTTTGAAAGACCCTTATATTTATTAGGGCTATGTAAAATTCTAGTGACCTCATGCACCATTCGCTCACCACTTACATCTCTTAAATTTTCTTTATATTTAAAGGCGCTAAGTAATGTATCTTTATCAATCTTAAAATTAAATTCACATTGAAAACGAAACAATCTTAATATGCGTTCGCCATCATGACTAAAAACATCATCTGGGTTTTCAATTGCTCTAAGTGTTCTCTTCTCTATATCTCCTATTCCATTATAAAAATCAAGAATTTTATCATTTTTAATATCATAATAAATGGCATTGCAGGTAAAATCTCGTCTTTTTGCGTCCTCTCTCACATTATCAATGAAAGCGACATTTGTTGGCATATGTTGACCATTATTTGGATAAAAATCCTTTCTAAAAGTTGTATATTCAAACCTCTCTTCGCCAATTGAAATTTCAAGTGCACCCAAAGCTTTGTTTTTTATTTTAACTTTGTATTTGGTGTTTTTTAAAAGCTCTTCAACCTCCTCAACACCAAGACTTGAACAAATGTCAATATCGTCATTTTTTACACCCAAAATTTGATTACGAACATAGCCACCCACAACATAAAGGTCAGCAGTAAAAAGCTGGGCAAGATTAACAAGTGACTGAGGCAATTTAATTTGCATAGTTAATTTTTTTCTCCTATTTTGGTAATTGTAATCTTTTTTTTAATAAAAGTCAAATCAATTTATTATAATGTTGACTTTATACGCAAATTTGGTATATAATTATATTGTTTATGAAAAAACAAAAGATTTTCTATCAGCCAGACTATAAAGGCTCGTTAAAAACTAAAACTCGTTATGAAAAAGTTCTTTCAAGCAATCTTAACTTGGATATTCTTTTTTATACTTTTGAAGGGTTTGAAAATAGTAAGGGGTTTATAGAAAAGTTTAAGAAAAATATCAAGAGAAAATTCAACAAAGAAGAAATTGAACTCCCTGCAGTTGGAGAAAATGTTGAACGTTATGTAGCTGATATTCAAACTGGGTTGACTGAAGAGCAAGTTCTTGCCCGAACAGAAGCGGGACTTATTAATAAAACCAAAGTGAAATCATCAAAATCTTATGGCTCAATCTTTGTCAAAAATATTTTCACTTTCTTTAACATGCTTTGGCTTATCATTGCCGTTGCATTAATAGTTGTAGGCTCTTATAAAGATTTAATTTTCATATTTGTAATCATTGCAAACACTGCAATTGCTATTATTCAAGAGATTCGAGCAAAAATTGCTGTCGAAAAGTTGTCAATTGTCACAACCCCTCTTGTTCGGACTATAAGAGAGGGAAAAGAATTTGATTTGCCTGCTGACGACCTTCTGCTTGACGACATCATTAAACTTTCAAGCGGAAATCAAATTCCTTCTGACTGTTTAGTAGTTGACGGCCAAGTTGAAGTGAATGAAAGCCTGCTTACTGGCGAATCAAACGCTATTGAGAAAAAGGTTGGCGCTCAACTTCTGTCTGGCAGTTTTATTGTATCTGGCACATGCTATGCCAAAGTTGATAAAATTGGAAGAGATAATTATATTTATCAGATAGCTAAAAAAGCGAAAGAGTTCAAAACTCCACAATCTAACCTATTTAAAGATTTAAACAGACTGATAAAATATATTGGTATTGCTCTTGTTCCAATCGGAATTTTAACTTTCCTAAAGGAATATGCTATTCCCGATTCTACCCTTCAAAGCCAAATCACCCAAACAAGTGGTGCGCTCACAAGCATGATTCCTGCCGGTATGTTCTTGCTAGTTACTATCAGCCTTTCAATAGGAATGGTCAAACTTGCAAGAAAAAAGACGCTTGTCAGAGACCCTTATTCAATTGAAATGCTTGCAAGAACAAATGTTTTATGTCTTGATAAGACTGGAACAATTACTGATGGAACAATGAAAGTTGTAGATTTTATTTCTTACACAAACAAACGTAAAGCAAGCGTTAAAAAACTGCTATCAAATGTTTTAAATCAGCAAAAAACAACAAATGCAACTTCTAGCGCAATGATAAAAGAATTTGGCAGGAATGAAGAATACTCTGCTATAAATATTGCCGAATTCTCATCAGAACGCAAATATTCAATCACTCAACTTTCAAATAAGAAGATTTATTTTCTTGGTGCGCCAACAAGAATTGGCTCTCCTCTCACGCCTGAACAGCAAGCACTTATCAAAGAAAACCTAAACAAGGGTTTAAGAGTACTCGCTTTCTCAGAACTTGAAAATGGTACTTTTGATAAAAAAATGAGTGGTAAAAAATCCACACTTCTCGCTCTAATCGTAATTGAAGAGCATATCCGTGAAGAAGCTGTTGAAACAATTCAATGGTTTAAAGATAACGGCGTTGAAGTTAAAATCATCTCTGGTGATGACCCTGCTACAGTATCAAAAATTGCCGGCAGAGTTGGCGTAAAAAATCATGACAAATACATTTCACTTGAAAACTTAAGTTTGAAGGAAGTTGAACAGCTTGCTGACGAATTCACAGTATTTGGAAGAGTAACTCCTGAACAAAAGTATACTATTGTAAAAGCACTAAAAAATAAAGGTAAAGTCGTTGCAATGACTGGTGACGGTGTTAATGACACTCTTGCACTTAAAGAAGCTGATTGCTCAATTGCGATGGCAGACGGAAGTGAAGTTGCAAGAAATATTTCAAAAATTGTCCTTCTTGAATCTAATTTTTCATCACTCCCTTCAGTAGTAAAAGAAGGCAGACAGGTTGTAAATAATGTACAAAATTCATCTTCGCTCTTCCTTATGAAAACATTCTTTGCAATCTCTCTTACTATTATCACCCTATTCTTAAGACTGCAATATCCATTCAAACCTAGCACCATGATGCTGCTTGAAGCTTTTGTAATTGGTGTACCTTCATTCCTGTTGACTTTTGAGCCAAACACAAAACCTATCAGCGGAAACTTTATTCCTCAGGTTATGAAACGGTCACTTCCAAGAGCACTTTTAATGCTTATAAATGTCCTTGTCGTCATGGCACTTTACCACTCTCAACCAGAAGACATAATACTATTAAATTCTGAAGAATATCAAACACTTGTAATTTTGGTAATGACTTATACTGGTTTTCTAAACCTTGCAACCTTGTGCATTCCACTCACCGTTTTAAAAGGTATAACAGCCTTGTTGTCTGCAATTTGCATCACATGTGCAATTATAGCAATGCCAAAACTGTTTAATATAACTTCTGGCACTATTACAGTACTTGTTACATTCTTTGCAATTATAAGCGTTTCAATAATTCTATTGTTCCTGCTTAAAGTCAACAAAAAACGGCTTGATAAACTAAGAGAAAAGCTAATAAGTCTTTTGCAAAAAGGTTAAATAATTCAAAAAAAGCATATCAAATGATATGCTTTTATTTTTTATCGTCAGCAAGTTTTAAACATTTAAACTGATTAAAATTATTCTGTTACAAATTTATAAAGGTCATAAGTATTGGCACGAACAGTTATTTTGAGTATTCTTGCCCTACTATAATATCCAGTTACACCAAAGTAAAATACTAGGTCATGCTCACTTTTACTATCACTAAGACTGAAATACATTTCATTAAAACTTAATGTTGTATCTGTGTTAACTTTTGAATAATAAACACTTCCATCAGAATTTAAAATCTGTTTTGACTCGTCAAATATTGCTCTAACATAATCTGAACCAAGTGCATTTTTAAGCGCTGTGCTCATACCTGTTGAATTGGCAGTATCAGAATAGAAATAATCATAAGTCTCTTCTATTTTATATCCTCCAAGTCTTCCTGTGAAAAGCGCTGTCAAATAGTGCGAATTGAAAGAGTTTAAATAGATATTATTAAACTCTTTAAATTCATCATTACTTTCATCAATTGTCATTACTTCAGTATTTGAAATTGTAACTCTATATGATGATGCATCTGTGATAAAAGAAGGTTTTAAATCAACTTTAATACAAGACAATGTGATAATAGTTACCGCAAGTGCAAGAACGATGGTTAAAATTATAGAATAACTAATAATTCTTGTCTTTTTTCTTTTTGCAAGATATTCATCACTGACAGAATTTAAAAGATTTTCAACTTCTACACTTTCATTCTTAATTGACTCTTCCATCAATTTTCCTCCTCATGCTTATTTATTTCCATTATCTTCTTCTTTATCACTCTTTTTTGCTCTTGTTTTAGGCTTCTGTGGAGGAGTGTTTTCTGAAGAAATGTCCTTTTTATCTTCAAGAGGTTTTTCCTCTTTTGTTGGTTCTTCTTTTTGTTTTTCTTCTTTTACTTGTATTATTTCTTTAGGTTCTTCTTTTTTAGCAGTTTTCTCATCTAATGTTTTTCCCTGCTCGATATTAATTGTTACCTCTTTCTTAGGCTCTTGGGCAACCTTTCCCTCAAGATTTTTTACGATTGCATCATATTCTTCTTGAGTAATAACACCATTTGCAAGAAGCTTTTTGCCCTCTTCGATTTTGATTTCAATAATGCGTTTTTTCTCATTTTCAGCTTGTTGTTTTTTGATTTCAGCTTCCTTTTCAAGTTGTGCTTTTCTGCGCTCTTTCATGTTTTCGCTGATTTCTTTGGCAGTTTTGCCTTGAGCAAGCATTTCGACTTCTTCGCTGTAAATTGTTTCTTCTTCAAGAAGAAGAGTTGCCATTTCATTTAAGAATTCAACATTATCAGTTAAAATCTTTTTAGCACGTTTATAGTTGAAGTCAAGAATTTCTCTAACTTCGTCATCAGCCTCAGCTGCAAGTTTTTCAGAGAAGTCATTCTTAGATTGATAATCTCTTCCAATAAACAGCTGTTCTGAAGATGAGAGGCTTATAAAGCCAAGCTTTTTGCTCATTCCATAGTTGTAAATCATGCTTCTTGCAATCTTACTTGCCTGTGCAATATCGCTTGAAGCACCAGTTGTGACATCTTTAAAAATAATTTCTTCTGCAATACGTCCACCCATGCAAACGGCAATTTCATCCATGAGATAGTTGTATGACATGTATGAGTTGTCATTTTCTGGACGTTGCATTGTATAACCACCTGCCGCGCCTCTTGGAATAATTGAGACTTCTTGCACGCTGTCAGTGTTTTTGAGAAGTTTTGCAAGGATAGCGTGACCTGATTCATGGTAAGCAGTAAGTTTTCTATCTTTTTCAGTAATAAGACGGCTTTTCTTTTGAGGTCCCATTGTGACCTTATTGATACCTTCGGTAATATCTGTCATGATAATCTTTGGTCTGTTGTTTCGTGCTGCAAGAATTGCCGCTTCGTTTAACATATTTTCAATATCAGCACCAGTAAAACCTACAGTGATTTTTGCGAGAGTGTTGAAATCAACGCTTTCATCAATTGGCTTGTTTCTTGCGTGAATTTTGAGTATCCCCTCTCTGCCTTTAATATCTGGAACATTGACATATACCTGTCTATCAAATCTGCCTGGACGCATAAGCGCAGGGTCAAGAACATCGCTTCTATTTGTAGCTGCAAGAACTATTATACCCTCGTTAGCTTCAAATCCGTCCATTTCAACTAAGAGTTGGTTGAGTGTTTGTTCGCGTTCATCATTTCCGCCACCAAGACCGGCACCTCTTTGTCTACCAACAGCATCAATTTCATCAATAAATATAATGCAAGGTTTGTTTTTCTTAGCTTGTTCAAATAAATCTCTAACTCTTGATGCACCAACACCGACAAACATTTCAACGAAGTCAGAACCACTTATAGAAATAAATGGAACACTTGCCTCACCTGCAACTGCTCTTGCAAGCAGAGTTTTACCAGTACCAGGACGACCTACAAGGAGAACACCTTTTGGTATTCTTGCACCAAGGTCAGTGAATTTTTTAGGTGACTTTAAGAACTCAACAATTTCTTGAAGTTCTTCTTTCTCTTCATCAGTGCCCGCAATATCAGAAAATCTAACTTTGCTTGAAGTATACGCCCTAGCCTTGCTTTTGCCAAAGCCCATAGCACCCTTAGTCGATGAGTTAAGCATTTTAAATATAAGCCAAATGATAAATAATGCAAAAGCAATATAAAGCACTGGATATATATAATTCCACCAATTAACACCATCAACGCCAGCTTCAATTTTAATGTTAGTATCTTTTACGAGTTCTCTAACTTCCTTTGTAAATTCGTCACCAAATTCATAATGAATATAATAATCAGAATATTTTGGGAAGTTATCTTTATATCTTGAATCTTTCCACACGAGAGATTCTTTTCCATCTTTATCTGTAACTTTCGTTTCAGTTTGAACCAGGAAATACATTGTGTCGTTTTTATAATAAATTGAAACGACTTTATCTTTATTCCCATTCGAATTTACGTGTTCCCCAGAAATAAGCTCTTGAACTTCTGTAATTCCCCTTTCAATATACACGCCCTTATAGCCTGTGTTTGTACAAAGAAGTACAATAAGAAGCACAATAAGCAGTAATATTACAATCAAAGAAAATCTAAACTTAGGTTTTTGTTTTTCTTCCACAACGCCTCCTTAAAATTACATATAAGGTATTGTATCACAAAAATTAATTTTAGACAACTTAAAACTTATGAATTTTTAATTTTTTTATATTTCTAACCTTTTACTTCGACAAGATTAGTCAGATTCCAATATAAAATTAATTTTGAAATTTACGTATTCAAGAAAATTCTCAGGTCCGCCAATAGTCTTAATAAATCTGTTATATTCTTTTCTATTCTCTTTAAAAAATGTCTCATTTATACCTATTACATCAGTCTTATTTTTTCTTAATATTTTAAGTGCTGAGGTAAACTGAGTTTTGAGCTCATCATCAAGTTTTTTAACAATTTCTGGAGTCAACTCGCTAAATTCGGTATTAATTTTTAAATTTTCATGTGGTCCATCAATCTCAACAAGTTCAAGTCCTAATATAAGCTGCGCTCCATAAACTGGATAACCATTCTCAAAGGTTGACACCTTATTTATTCTTTTATTTTTAATTCTAAAAGAATATCTTAATTTATTATCCTTATAATTCACATCATTTATAGTTATAATTTGATTTAATGATTCAATATTTAAAAGGTTTATTCCGTTGAGTTCATCAACAGACAAAATCTGTTGTTTCTTTCCGTTTTTAATTAAAACAGCCTGTCCATCATTTTTTATCTGTTTACTTTGTTGCCCATCTTGTTTGCCAGAACCGCCCTCTGATGAGCCACCACCTTCAGCATCAGTTTGCTCGGCCCCTGTCTGAGTTGCTGTGCTGGCGTCTGGGTCTTCAGAAGTCAAGCTAATATAACCAATTAAAGAAGACTTAGATTCGCTATAATAACCCTTATAAAATGCCTCCAGCGAAGTGTCAGTAACATAAAGATTTTTGGCATTATATCCGATTATCTGTTCTAGTTGAAGTCCAACGCTTGTTTCTAGTGCTGAAGAAGCTTCCAACAGTTCTTTTGCGCTACTATTTGTACAAATGAAAACTGTGTTTTCTGAAAGTGATGTCACTCGACTTAAATAATCGATATACTCAGCAACGTCCTCTTCTAAAAGTTTTTCATTTACAACTGTAGTTTTTGCGTGAGAAAGTCCTATATCTCGCCCCATTGTTATTTGAGCATTATAAAGTGCTTTTGCAATCGTGTCACCCTTGCCAGAGATTACAGATGTGAGCTCCTTATATGAATTTTGTGCAGTTGGAATAAAAGTCAAAAGTGAAATTTCATATTCGCTTTCAAGCTGGTCAATTCCAATCGCAATCACAACCCCTCTATCTCTATTTTGACCTGGTGAAATTAAAGCTTGGGGCGTAAAAAAAATCAGAATCAAAATAAAAATAATAAGCATTGGGTTTTTGAGCATTTTTTTAACCCGATTTTTCATTTTTCCTCCCCTTAATAATAGAAATAATCAAACACAGAATTGGTAAAGCATAGCCTATAATTACACCTAGAATAGGAAGCCACGAAACGGTAGCATGGACAATAACCTCATATTTCCCAATAAAAACATAATATAAAATGAAGAAAGCGAGGTCAAAAACCACAATGGCGTATTTTTTATCAAGCAAAGGAAAAATTCCTAATAGACAATCGCAAAAACCATAACAATATATTTCCATTTGAAATAAGGTAATAAACATTATTGTGAGCATTGCAATTATATCGAGTCTCCCTATGGCATTAAACTGCACTGAAAACACAAGTAAATCTGCAAGAGCATTGTTATGCATAAAAGAAGTTATCTGATATTTTCCATAGAATAAGAAAAATAATAAAACTACTAAAAGCATGCCCAAAAAGGTGTAAAAATACATTTTTCTTTCCTGTCGTCTACGATAATCAATTTTATCTATTATGACAAACATGAAAAGAAGGTCACCAAAAGTAAAGGCATATTTGTACACAGAGCTAAATATATTTTTAGCCGATGAAACAAAAAATGTTGGCGTTGAAATTGTTGTAAAAAGTGAAATTACAAGACAGAATATAAATCCCGCCATGATTACACTAAAAAATAATTCCATAGTTCTCGCCGTTGGCTTAATGCCAGACATAAAAGCATGGTTGACAACAGGCAAAAATGCTACAAAAGCTATCCAAATAAACTCATTTTGATAAATTTGTTGCTTAAAATACACGTAAACGATACTAAAAGTCAATAAAACCTTAAAAATCATAAAAACAAGCAACATAAAATAAATTATTTTTGCACCTACCACTGTAAGATATTTCTTTAAAATATCATGGAGTTTTTCGTCTGGGAAATTTCTCTTCAATAAAAATAAAATTGGCAAACATACAAACTCAAGTGCAAAGAGAATAATAATAGAGAATATACCATCAGCTTTTATAAAATTGTACATAAGTGCGGGTAAAAGTAGAATTTTATTTGAAAAAATTGTTAAACATATGATAATTCCCGCTTGGCGCATTGAAATTCTATCTCTCATTTCGTTTCTCCTTTTTCGGCGAATAGGTTTTCGGCAATTCTTCCATTTCTGTAATCGAAGAGGTAAAGATAGCATCTTTTAAATCTTTTGGAATACGTGGGCTATAAGGAGCAAGATAAGGTGTGCCATAAGAATCGAGTTTATTAAGATAATTTACAAAATAAACCATACCAGCAATCATTCCCATAAGCCCTAGAGACCCACCAAGAATGAGGAAAATAATTTGAAGTACAGTTATTTGTGATGACTGTTCTGGAATGGTGTAAAGTGCGATTTTTGCAAGAGCGACAATAATAACTCCTGGAGGAGAAATTAGCCCTGCTTTAACACCAGTATCACCTAGAATCAGCGCGCCTACAACTGAAGTCGCAAGTCCAAGATAACTTGGCAAACGCAAGCTTACCTCGTACAATATTTGAAACAATAGGAAGATAAATATAATCTCTAAAAATGGGGTAAAAGGTAGCCCTAGCGTAGTATCTGCGATGGTGATAAGAAAGTTCAAAGGCATAATATTATAATGAAATAGTTGAAGAGCAAGATAGAAGCCTGGTGCAAGCACTGCAACTAATAGTCCAAAAACTCTTATAATTCTTATAATACTCGAATAGTGATGATTTGTGTAATAATCATTACTGTTTTGTAAATCTTCAATTATAGCAAAAGGAACCGTTAAAACAATTGGTGAATTATCTACAAGAATTGCCACCTTTCCTTCAAGGATTTTAGAGGCAACAATGTCCGGCTTTTCTGCATTACCAACCTGTTTAAAAAGCGAGTCTGGGTGTTCCTGTAAAAATGACAGAATATAATAAGAATCTACAACTCCGTCAATTTCAATTGCCTGTATTTTTTTTATAACCTTTTTAACGACTTCATCATTTGCTACGTCACTGAGATATGTAACTACCACTTTTGTCTGCGACTCACTTCCAACCTTTAAATTTTTTACCACAAGATTCTTGCTTTTAAGCCTGCGTCTAATAAGCGTGATATTTGTTTGAATGTCCTCTACAAATCCCTCTCTTGGACCTTGAATGACTGGCGAAGTTGGAGGCTCTGTTGGCTGTCTTGTTGGGAATTTTAATAAATCAACTGAAATTAGTTTTTGGGAAAAATTGGTTAAAATAATGATTTTACCATCTAAAATTTGGTCTACTATTTCATTTTCCTTTATTTCCTTGACGTCTGCACATTTTAAAATTTGTTCTGTCAAATTTTCAATTGAATACTTTCCTTCAAACGTCTGAATTGGATAATAAATTCCACTTGCTAGTAGAGCTTGGTCGGTAATGCTCTTCAAAAATACAAGTGCAATTGTTTGGTCATCTTTTTTATAAAATCTATGAGCAAAATCGACACTTTCATTAAGCTCGCCTCTAAGCTCTTCAATCTTTTCTTCTACATTAAAATAAGACATACTTCCACCTTTTATGGATAGTATGTCTTAATAAATTTATTTTAATACCATTCTACAATCATAATTCAAAAATTTTAATTATTAGTATTCACTCTATAATAAACAATATTATCATAGTTTGCCACATTGTTGTCATCTATGCTTTTTGGAAGGATTCCAATGAGGTCTTGTCCCTCATAAATAGATTTAATATCAAATCTATAAACATAGTTTTCGCCTTCTTTTTCAACTTCAAAAGAATTTATGTCGATAAATCTTGAACCAAGCACGATTTGCACCGCCTTATATTCTTCAGTAGAATAGGCAGTGAAGATTTTTGTTTCAAGATTAAAAGAAGGTCTAGGCTCATTTAGGAAGCCTTTAAGTTGTCTAACATGCAAAACCGAAATACTTTGTGAAGGTATGCTGGTTTTGTAGCCCGCTTTGTTTGAGCATGCAACAATTGAAAATGTCCTTTGACCGCCTGTTAGATTTTCATAACTAAAAGATGTTTCGTTTACGTCAATATAATTTTCTTCTTCGCCGTTTACAAATACTCTATAATAGTCAGCATTTTCAATTGTATCCCATTCAAGGACCTTTTGAGCTTCAAAGCAAACAACCGTTGGACTATCTAAATAACATGCACACTGCCAAGAGATTGCCCTGCTATATTCGCTATTGTTGCCATTCTTTTGGGCAAGATAACAAACTGAAACATTGTACGTACTTCCAAGTTTTCCACCACCAGCAACTATTTCATCAGAAGTAATGGTATTTTTAACGCTGTCTATTACAAACTTATCTCCACCTGAAACAAATCTAAATCTATATTTTTCATAACTGTCGTTAAGTTTAGTTGTTATGTAAATATTCTTTCCATCATCTAAGATAGTTGGAGCTTCTGGCGTAAAGCCATTATAATTCAATAAAAACGCCGTTGTCAGTCCACCAACTGCAACAACAACCATTGCTATTATTAAAATTATTATAGATAATTTTTTCTTCTTAGCATTCATATGATAGATTTAGTATACACAAAAACAAAAAAATTTCAAAACATTTTTTAATAAAAGAAAAAACATATTGACAAATGGATATAATTATGGTAAAATAAAAACTGATTATTGGAGGAATTATGTTAGATTTTATGAACACATCTCAACTTGCTGCATTTTACTTAGGACTCATCTTCTCTGTCCTTACAATTGCAACATCATTACTCGCATTTAAATATGCAAAAAGATTGGACTCTTTTCCAAAAGCTCTCGCTATTACTTTAATTGCACCTTTCATTGCTGTTGTTTCTTGGCTATACCTTGTACTCAGCTTTACTGATGGACTCAGAAAAAATGATGCTCTTACACTTGTAATTGCAATTTTACTTTCAGTATTTGTATTTGGTATGATTATTATCGTTTCAAAAGCACTTTACTCTAAGCATGGTGACGCTTTAGAAGAAGCTGACCAACTTAAAGAAATGGAAAGTGAAGAGACTGAAAATAAAGAAGAGAAGAATGAAGAAACTGCAGAAACTCCAGCACAAGCTATCCCACTACTCCTTGAAAACACTGCTGAAGATGAAGTTGCTATTATTGTTGAACCAGTAGAAGAAGCTGAGGAAACAGAAGAAGTTGAAACTCTTTCTGAAGAAGATGCTGAAGCTGTCGTTGAAAACGAAGAAGAAGTAGCTACAGAAGAAACTACTGAAGAAAATGAAGAAACTTCTGACGTTGAAGAAAACGAAGTTGAAGACGCTAGCGAAGAAGTTACAGAAGAAATAGACGAAGAAACTTCTGAGGAAGAGTCAACTGAAAGTGAAGAAGCTTCTGAAGAAATGGAAGAAGAGACTACAGAAACTGAAGAAGAACAAGTTGACGAAATCGTTGAAGAAGAAGTAAATGAAGAAAGTGAAGAAACTTCTGAAGAGCCTGAGACAGACGAAACAGAAGAAACAAGCGAAGAAACTTCTACAGAAGAAAGTGAATCTGAAGACGAAGATGAAGAAGATGATGATGACGATTTCGAAGAATTCTTAGAAGAACTCAGAAGAAAAGTTGAAGAAAGCAAAAAAGAGACTAACGACGAAGATAGTGATAACGAATAATTAAAAAAACTCTAGTTTGAAACTAGAGTTTTTTTAATGCCGAAATATTTTAATGGCTAATTATTAGAAGAATAACATCGTATTTTTGCCTGCCTAAAGAAAACTTTAAATAAAACTCTTGATATTTATGCAAGCCTAAACAAAAAAAGCATATTTTTTAATATGCTTTTTATATTTCTGTCACAAATTCATTATCTAACTGTTTTTGATTCAAATGCAACTTGTATTTATTATTTGATTTAAGAATATACTGCCCTCCACCTGCATCTGAATAGCCATTATATCCTCTATGTTTAGCTTTCGGCTCTGTTATAGGTTTTCCAAATCTTTCTCGAAGTTCTTTATTTACATCGTTATAACCAGTCCCTGTTGTAACACTGTCAACCTCTATTCCTCTCTTTTTCATACCACTTATTATAGCTTCAGCCGATTTTTCTATAATATTCATAAGTGATTTCGAAGAAATACCTTTTTCATGATTTCTCATCTCAGCAATTATCTTATGTGGAATTTCAATATTGTCATAGCAAACAGTTTTTGTCTGTGGGTCATACCAAATATAAGCCTGCCCGAGTATTCTTGTTTCGCCAGTAGATTTGCCTTTTTCATCTAGAATATTTTCCTCAAACACTAAAAAGCCTGCATTTGGATTGGTGTAGCCGTCATCTACGCAACTTTCCCCCACTCCTCCTATATGCTGACAGCAGTTTGTAATGTCACCAAGAACAAATCCTAGTGGGTCGTCTTTATCAAGAATTCTAAAGTTTATGCCATTCTCGCTTTGAATTCTATCAGCTTCAATTATATAACTATTCTTAATTGTTTTTGCTTTATCATAGATTCTTTGAATTTGCTCGAATTGCTCTTGAGTATAGCCATACTTTCCAACAATTTTGGCCAGTTTTTCATTTCCTTCGTTTATATTGGTGTAATTAATCTCTCTCGAATGCATTGCAACAAACTCTGGAGTAAGTAGTGAATTTTGAAAGTTACCATTAACAACGCGGTTTGGATAGTTTTTGAGTATATTTTCAAAATTATTATGAGCAATACAAAGATAATCCCTAGTATAGCCATCATCGCCGTCAAAATTAAATTTCATAAAATCTCTATCGTTATGATAATATTTCATGAAGAACTTAGCAAATGTAGGGTTAAAAGGTCCATTTAATACAAGTTTAGAAAATCTTAAATGTATCTGACTACCAACTTGTTGTAAAGTTTTGTTTGGGTCTCGTGGTTTTGCAACATAATTTAAAATATAATCATATGCCTTCTCACTCTCGCCCTGATTTTTGGAAAAGCCACCAATTGCATAGTATATTTTCATAAGGTCAACAAGAGTGTTTGTTTTTTCGTTTCCTTCCAAAGTATCAAATTTGAGCGTTTTAACAAGTCTGCCCCAACGCTTATCGTTATTGTTAACAAAATAATCTTCTATACATTCGGTAGGAAAAGTTTTTAAAGTATATGTTGGTGGAACAAACTTTAATTTCCCCTGCTCTGCAAGTTCTCTCAATTTCAAATAATTATTTCTTAATTTTGAGGATTTTAAAAAATCCTCAGCTTCTTCCATGCTTATTTCAAATGCATTCCCCTCAAGGCTTTTGTCTTCTCCTTTTCTCAGTTCAATTGAACCCGATTTTGAAAGGTAATAAGTATACTCTTCTGCATTATCAAATATATTATAAAACGTAAATTTCCCATACGACAACCTATAACCATCTTCATATTCTGATTTTGTATTAAGTTTAATAGTTATTGATTCCAAATTCTTGCAACCAACAAATACATCGTGTCTTATTATTTTAACACTTGCTGGAATTACTATATTTTTTAGACTCGAACAATTTTTAAAAAAATATTCGCCAATCAAATCAATATTTTCTGGCAGTACTACATTTTGCAGATTTTCACATCCTTGAAATGTAAAAACACCTAGTTTTGTAATACTATTGGGAAAAACTACACTTCGCAGATTTGTAAGACCATCAAAAACGCTTACTGACAATTCTTCTACACCTTCAGGAATTACCAACTCCCTCAAATCGGTACAGTTAGCAAATGCACCAGGGTTAATATATTTTACATTTTCCCAAAATTTTTGAGGATTTTTAGTTAGAAAATCAAGGTCTTCATTTTTTACCGAACTTAATCCTCCATTACTTTTTTCCATGTAATTCTCCTTATATTAAGTATTCAACAATAGCTAACAACAGTCAATATAATTTTAGTTTTTGATTACTACAAAAAACCACCAAGTTTTCTAGTGGTTTTTTAGTTAAACATTATTTTATGATTTTATTTTACAATTAAATTTACAAGTCTTGCAGGAACATAAATTTCTTTAACAATTTGTTTTCCGTCAAGATAAGATTTTAAAGTATCCGAAGTCTTAATCGTATTCAATATATTTTCTTGGCTGTCATCTGGGTTTATCATAACTCTTGCGACAATCTTTGAATTTACTTGAACGGCAATTTCAACCTGCCCCGCCTTTAAATCTTCTTCTTTGTAAGTTGGCCATGAGTCATCTACTCTTCCGCCAAAGTCAAGCTCTTGCCATAATTCTTCAGCAGTATGTGGTGCAAAAGGACAAACAAGGCTTAAAAGCACTTTATAATCCTCTTCACTTACAACACTTGCTTTTTCAAGTGCAGTCGTAAGCACCATGATTTGTGAAATAGCAGTATTAAATTTCAAACCGTCAATGTCCTCACTAACCTTTTTAATACTTTGGGCCAAGATAGTCTTATTTTCGTCGCTCTTATCTTTTACCACACGGTCAGAAAGTGCAACAATACGATTAAGCAGTCTTTCGCAAGGCTTCATAGTATCTTCGCGCCAAGGTTTAGCCTCTACATAGTCGCCCATAAACATATGAGCAAGTCTTGTCACATCAGCACCATATTCTCTTACATATTTGAGAGGGTCAACAACATTTCCACGTGATTTACTCATTTTAGAGCCGTCACTAGCAAGAATAATACCTTGTTGAACACGTCTATCAAATGGTTCAGGATTTAGAACGAAGCCATTATCATATAAGAACTTATGCCAAAATCTTGCATATAAAAGGTGTCTTGTAACGTGTTCACCGCCACCATTATAGAGGTCAACCTTATTCCAATATTTGAGTTTTTCAAGAGAAGCAAACTCTTTGTCGTTATGTGGGTCAATGTATCTAAGCCAGTACCAGCTTGAACCAGCCCAGTTTGGCATAACATCTGTTTCACGCCTTGCCTTGCCTCCACAATGAGGACAAGTTGTGTTTACCCAATCTTCAATAAGCGAAAGCGGGCTTTCACCGTCATCAGAAGGTTTATATTTATCAACCTTTGGAAGAGTTACTGGAAGCTCATCATCTGGCACAGGTACCCAGCCACATTTTTCACAATAAACAAGTGGAACAGGTTCTCCCCAATATCTTTGTCTCGAGAAAACCCAATCTCTCATCTTATATGTGTTGATTTTCTTGCCAAGTCCCTTCTTTTCAAGATATTCATTGAGTTTAACTTTTGCCTCTTCAACGGTAAGCCCGCTAAAGCTGTCAGAGTTAACAAGAGTGCAACCTTTTCCAAGATATTCAGTTTTTTCAAAAGCTTTTTCTGAAATGTCGCCACCAGAAATTACTTCAATAATTGCAAGTCCAGCAACTTTAGCAAAATCATAATCACGTTGGTCATGACTTGGCACGCCCATTACAGCACCTGTTCCATACCCAGCAAGTACATAGTCACTGATATAAACAGGCACTTTTTTTCCGTTAACTGGATTGATTGCATAAATACCTTCAAGAAGGCAACCAGTCTTTTCTTTAAGCATTTGTGTACGCTCAAATTCACTTTTAGAGGAAGTTTTTAAAATATATTTTTCAACTTCGTCATAATTTTTAATTTTATCTTTTAATTTTTTAACAAGTTCATGCTCTGGAGCAAGTACAAAATAAGTTATACCAAAAATCGTTTCAATGCAAGTTGTGAAAATATCGAAAGTCTCACCGCTTTCAAGTTTGCAGTGAACAAGTGTTCCCTCGCTTTTGCCTATCCAGTTCTTTTGCATTATCTTAATATTTTCAAGATAATTTGTATCATCAAGCCCCTTAAGAAGTTTTTCAGCATACTCGCTCATTTTAAGCATCCATTGAGTTTTAGGCTTCTGCACTGTTGGAGTCCCACAACGTTCACAAACGCCACCCTCACTTTCTTCATTTGACAAGCCAGTTTTGCAATTTGGACACCAGTTTATATTTGCTGTAGCCTTATATGCCAAGCCTTTTTTATAAAATTGAAGGAAAATCCATTGTGTCCATTTATAATAATTTTCATCTGTAGTGTTTATCTCTCTTGACCAGTCAAAAGAAATGCCAAGACTCTTAATTTGGTTTTTAAAACTTGCAATGTTATCGCTTGTCGCCTTGATTGGAGAAATTCCATTTTTAATTGCATAATTTTCAGTAGGTAGACCAAAAGCGTCCCAACCCATAGGATAAAGCACATTGTATCCTTCTGCCCTTTTCTTTCTTGCAACAATATCCATGGCAATTTGACTTGGAGTATGACCAACATGAAGTCCGCTTCCACTTGGATAAGGAAATTCAACCAAGATATAATACTTTGGTTTATCCGAAAAATCGACGGCTTTATAACGTCCTTCTTTATCCCATATTTCCTGCCATTTTTTCTCGTTTGATTTAAAGTCCATGCCTTCCTCCGCTAATTATATTAAATCATATCAAATTTTTAATTAAAAGTCAAACAAATAAATATAAAAGCCTACCAAATATGATGGCAAAAAATTTAGGCTGTAAAAATTCTACAGCCTAAAAGTTTTATAAACTTTTCTTAATATATTTTCAACCTAAATTATTTTTCGCGGTCTACATAATTTACAATTTCATCATTAAGTTCTTCTAGTTCTAATTCTGCCAAATTTGGTTTTTTATAATAAATTTGTCCGCACACCAGTTTGTGAGCAAAATCAAATTGCTTATCAGTCCAACCTCGACTTCTTGCCAAAGCATAACATTTTGCCTTATTTTCTTCAAAGCCTTGCGCCATACCAACCGCTTTTAATGCTGGTGCCATAGAGGTATAATATCCTCTCCACCATGTCTTAATCATTTTTGGCTCATGCTTTGCATTCATAATCTTATCTCGTTCCTCAGCGATTCGATTTGCCTGTTCATCGCTTATTTCTTCAATATCAGCAAGATGTTTACCAAACTTATATTCAAGCTTCTCTTTATCGCTTTTACTTGTAAATTCTTTCATCTTTTTAATATAAGCTTCTGCAATTTCCTCAACGCTATATTTAGACTTACTTAAATTTTTTAATGTTTCATCAGATAATATTGATTCTTTATCTTGAAATTTTTTATAATCATAAAAATCATCTAATTCGTACAAGGTGTCATTAACAAGTGCCTTTATTAAATCTTCCATTTTGTGATAAGCTCTATGCGCCCTATAATGCTTTGTAACTTCATTTTGTTTTAATTTTAATTTTTTGATAGATGATTTTATCTCTTTTGTCATGCGTTTATAAAATTTCTTATCATCAACAACATAGCCTTGAAAATTCTTCAAGAAATTGGCTTTACGCTCCTCAAGTTGTTTTTTCCTAAGCTTAAGTTCTTCCTTGCCTTTTATACTTGCAAAAAGGCGTTTCTTTGACTTATAGAGCTGCTCATCACTTAAATCTAAGTTATTGTCTTTATACATTTCTCTTGCCTGCGAAATAGACAAAAATGAATAATAGTATTCTCTTCCGCTTTTATCGCCTTTATCTCTTCCCCATGTTGGCTCAGAAACAAAAAGGCCGTTTATATCGTACTTGGCATCATTTAAATAAACCAAGCATACCACATGCCCACCGCCACCTTTTGTGTTAACCATTTCTAAATAAGAGCATGGAATATCAAGTCTATTAAGAATGTGCTGAAGTAAAATTGAATAACCTGCACATACGATTTTATCACCTGTAAGAATATGAATCATATGTCTTGAAAGACTGGAATTATCACCCTTCCTTTCTAATGCATAATCAAATTGTGTTACAATTTCATAGGCATATAAAAACTTCTCGTAAGGCGTCAGTTCTCTACCGTCAACACGTGCATTTCTTATCTCGTTTACCCAATTATTAAGTTTTTTAGTGGCTTCAAGAACCTGGTCTATCTTGTAATAAGTGTTGCCTTTATTATAGATAACTGATGATTGATAACGACAGGTAAGACCATTTTCGCGAACATTTTTTAAAGCAATTTCAAATTTCTCTAATCGTTCTTCGTCAAGAACTTCATTCATATTATAATTATCACTATCATTGTATTTAACATCAATAACTCTTGAATAGCCTTTAATTCTATCTATAAGGTCTTTATCAACCTCTTCTCCACTGAAAAGTCTTATAAATTCATTAACTTTAAATTCAACATGACCATTGGCAATTTTAAGTTCAATTTGCCCCATATTCCCCTCCTAACTCTATTGTAATCGGGGGGGGGATTTGTCAAGGTTTTTTCTAAAAAAAGTTAAATTTTTTAGAAATTTTAGACTTTTCAATAAAAAAAAGCCTATCTTTTGGATAGACTTTTATTATTCAAGTTCTTCTTCATGGTTTTCAGGCTCAAAATTGAGTTTAGATTTAACCATTTGAATATCTCGACTACTCATAAGGTTAATAAAATCTTCAACAACCAGGTTTTTCTCTGCTTTCATTGCATTTACAGCATCTTCAAGTTCTTCTCTTGCAAGGATTGTATAATGATAAGGAGCAGAACATCTATCTTCACTATTTGTCTTTTCCTCTTCTTGTAAGATTTCTTTAATTGTATCTTCTATTATAGGATTTTCAATATTCTCAGCAATAACCTTTTTAACAAGCCCTCTTTCAATCTCAACCATTTGGCATTCAATTTGAATAGGGTTCACTCCACTCTCTTCCATCTCTTTTTCTAAATCTTTTCTTTTATTTAGCAATTTAAAAAAATCATGAGAGAAAGATGCTTTTTCTGTAATAAGCTCTTGAACTTTTTTAATTCTTGTCTTAAGTTCTTCAATCTCTTTTTTGTCTTTTGACGAAAGAATCTTGACTTTTTTAGTTTTCTCTTCTTTTTGTGCAAGCTTTTCTATTAATTCTTTACGGTCTTTTTCCCACTCACCTATTAGGTCTCTATAATGCCCACATAAATTCGACATGGTGTTTTCAGTGTTAATAATAGCCTTATAAAGTAGTTGCAATGAAACATTTATATCTGTCATCAAAAGTTTTGAACTTTGAGGACTGCCATACAAATCATAAAGCTCCCAAACTTTATCTTTATTTGTTTCATATAAATGTTTTAAATTTTGATATTCTTTATTATTAGCTAATATAGGCTTTACATTATTTCTTATAAATCTAACAAAATTTGCACTTGTAGTCATTACGCCTCCAAATATATATATTTATTATATCACATAAATATTTTAAGTCAATAGGCTTTTAAAACCCTTTTTAAAATAACTTCTATTTTAATAAACATTTATTAAAAAATCAAAAATTCTTTGTTAAAACCATTGACAAAGGTTTAAATTTATGTATAATAATAGAGTTGAAATAAAATCTTATCCATAGACAGCAAGCGGATTTCCGTAAACACAGTTTGTGTGCTTGCCGAGGAAAAAGGTATATATAGGAAGTTTTTCTCTATGCTTTTTTCCGAAGGCATAGAGATTTTTATTTTAATTACACAATATTCATTAAAGGAGGAAAAGATTTCATGGGTGCTAATTTAGAAGCAAAAAAACTTATTGTTGATGAAATCAAAGACAAGCTTTCAAGAGCAAAATCTGTGACTTTCGTTGATTATAATGCACTTACTGTTGCTGAAGACATGGAAATGCGTAGAGAGTTCAAAAAGAACGGCGCTGAATACAAAGTCTACAAAAACAAATTATTGCTCCTTGCACTCAACGAACTTGGAATCAATGGTGCCGAAGAATTCTTACATGGCACTAGTGCGGTTGCTTTCAGTTATGATGATGAGGTAAGCGGTCCAAAAATTACCTGCGAAACAGCTGAGAAAACTAAGAAATTAACCGTAAAATTTGGTTTACTTAATGGTAATTTCGTTGAAAGCAAGGAAATTGAAGCTCTGGCAAAACTTCCAAGCAAAGAAGTTCTTATTGCTACTCTTCTTCGTACTCTCAATGCCCCTATTACTGGGCTTGCTAGAGTATCTATCGCCCCTGTTGAGGGTCTTGCAAGAGCATTAAATGCTATTGCAACAAAATAACACTCCTTGTAATAGTCAATTACATGGAAATATTAAATAAAAAAATGGGAAAAACCCAAATTTAGGAGGAAATTTAAAATGGCTGATGTTAAAAAATTAGTTGAAGAAATTAAAACTATGACTGTTCTTGAAGTATCTGAACTTGTTAAAGAACTTGAAGAAACTTTTGGTGTAAGCGCTGCTGCTCCTGTAGCTGTTGCTGCTCCTGTAGCTGGTGCTCCAGCTGCTGCTGAAGAAAAATCTGAATTTACTGTAGAACTCACTGAAGCTGGTTCAAACAAAATTGCAGTTATCAAAGTTGTAAGAGAAATCACTGGACTTGGTCTTGGCGAAGCTAAGGCTTTAGTTGATGGCGCTCCAAAGGCTGTTAAAGAAAACGTTCCAGCTGAAGAAGCTAAAGAAATTGAAGCTAAACTCAAAGAAGCTGGCGCAACTGTTAAACTTAAATAAATCAAATAAAAAAAGAATATTGTGTAAAAAAACTAGGACATTGCTCCTAGTTTTTTTGTGTATGCATTATGCACTTTATATCATAAAATGTTTTTAAACTAAACATTTTTCTGTTACATGTGCCTTAGGCACTGTATTTTAAAACCTCTTATAAAAAGACCATGGGATGTCCATGGTCTTTGTTGTTTTTTATAATGATGCAAACTAAGTTTGCTCGCCAAATGTAAGGCTTGCCGGAACAAATAAAGTATTATAAAGTGGCCAAGCCACACGATAACCGCCAAACGTAAGGCTTGTTACACTTCACTTTCAAGATTTATACCATCAAGAAAACCACATGGCGCTTTGCAAGTATACCCTGCTTTACATCTTGCTCCACTTGCAACCTTTGTAAGTTTGTCTGCATATTTTTGAGCAACCTTGCGAAGGTCTTTATCTTCCAAAGTACGAGCTTCTTCGCTGAGTGCATCTCTATATTCTCTTGCTTGCATAAGAGTCAAATCTCTAATCTCTTTTTGAGCGCAAGCGCAAAGTCTTTCGTCTGTTTTTAAGATAAAGTCACCAAATGAACCTGCCTCGTTCACATTTAAAAGTGTACCTTGAGGTAAGAACTCTGAAACTGAAGCAATATCTCTAAGATAATCATTTTTAAGTTCTTCATTTGACCTGATAATTGGTGGAATATAGAAATCTTTAATCTTTCCAAAATCATTTACAAATCTAAGATTGTCAATAGAAGAATTGATTGTTCTATGCCTTTGATTTTGAGCAAGACAAGCAATAGACATCTTATATACACCCTGATAATTTGAAGAATAGATTTTCTTAAGAATTGGGTCGCCAAATAAAGAGAAATTTCTATTCTTTCCGTCTGTGAGTTTTGCTGAATATAAATTCATATCTTTTGTCCAGTCTACAAACTCTTGCATTTCATCTCTTAAATTAGCATAGAAATTATTCTCTGGCTTAGCTATTTGCGCTTCCATCCAATGCGCAATATAATTAAGTTGTCTAAAGTTTGTTGAATAAACCATGTTTGTATTAGTGAAAGCTGACACCATATATCTTGCATTTTCTTGAGCAAGTTTTCTTGCTTTCTTTCCTTCTGGGTCAAAGAATTTGTTACTGCCGTCTGGATATAATTTCTTAATTTCTCTTTCGAAAATATCTACCCATTTAGAATAAAGGGCATTTTGTCTTGGTTCAATATCCTTCAATTTAGTATATCTAGCTGATTTTTCACTTGTATTGTAGTCTTTTTCATTGTTTAAAACCATTGCAAGTGCTTTTGGAATACCAGAAATTTCAAGAGTTAAGAAAGAGTGACCAAAAGTTGAATGGTGACCACTATTTTCAACTTGAGTTGCAATGCCAAGAATATTCTCAATAGGTTTGTTATTTAATTTTTCAAAAGTGTCTGGCATATAACAAGTTGCCCCCATGAGACCGGCAACAACACGGTTAAATTCATAATCATATTCTTTTGGAATTCTACTGTCAAATTCAGTGGCAACCTTATCTATTAATTTGTCCAAAAATCTTTGGTCTATGTAATACCCACCACCGTTTTCAACAATTTCAACTACAGCTTTCTTTAGACCTTTAACAATATCCTCTTTAGAAAGGCAACCTTTTTCACCTTTTAAAACAGTTTGCATTTTGATTTTAATATCCATTTTAATATTCCCCTTTTTTCATAGTAAATTATATCATACTCTCCTGTCCATTTCAATACCAAAACTAAAAAAGATGCACAATTTTTATGCATCTTTATTTAAACTCAAAGTTTATAAACCTCTAATTATTCATTCTCATTTTCTGGTTCAGCAAAGGTTTGGAGTTCTTCATAAACCAAAGCATTTTTAGTAATGAGTAAAGACTCTTCATTAACCTTTTTGAAGCATTTTGGTCTTTGTTTTGTAGGTGTTTCCTTAACTTCCACCTCTTCTACAACTTCTTCAGCCTCTTTTGTTTCTGGAGCTTCTTCGATTTTTTCATCGACTTCTTCTGTTTTGACGTCCACGCGATTTTTGTAATCATCAATTACTTGCATGATTGCCTTTGCGTCTTTGAGTTTCAAAACATTCATAACCATATCTTCAATGGCGCCCTCTCTGTCTGGACCATCAAAATCAATATCTACATATCCGAAATGGTTTACAACTTCATCTAATAATACTTTAAGTACATCTGCATTTCTTGCATCATCAACGAAAGAAAGAATTGTTGGCTCACCCCTGAAGTTTGAATGATTCAAGAAATCTTCAATGTTTTCATGGTCTAAACTTAAGAAAAGTGTTTTGATAGCATCTGCATAATCTTCGTTATTATCGCTCCCATAGTAAATATATTTAAGAGCATTGTCGCCATTTTCATCAATAGCGGTTGGGTCAAATTTACCATTAACTACAAGTTTACCAAGCATATCAAAATTCTTTGTTTCGACAAGTCTTGCAAAAGTATCATGTGGATTTGGTGCATTCAAATCAATATTTGGACTATTGATAAGTTTTTCAAAGCAGTACTCGTCAGCAACTGTTGCAGCATAGAGAAGTGCATTATTAGTAGCCCCAGAAGCATTTATGTCAAGCCCTTTGTGAGCTAAAAGCATATCAAAGATTTCTTTGCTTCCCTCTTTACCCTCTTTCACACTATCAATTGCATACATTAAAGCATTTTTCATTTCAACTTTATACTTACCAAGCTCGTTATTAACAGCAAAAGCATTAACATCTACATTTTTAGCTAAAAGTGATTTAACAAGGCTTACGTCACCCTCTTTTACTGCAAGCATAAGAAGTGTTTCGTCGTTTTCACCAGCTAAGTCATAATTTACATCATTACGCTTTAAAAGTCTGTTGAAAAGAGTCTTATCCTCAAGTTTATATAATTCGGTTAAAATACTTCTGCCATTTTCATCTATTCTATTTACATCATAATCAGGTCTGTTTAAAAGAATCTTTGCTTTTGCGATAGCTTCTTCGTTACCCTCTTCAATATCTTTTAAGTTGCATAAAATAACATCTTTTCCAGCATTAACATCTATATCTTCACGAGCTAAAAGTTTTTTAAAGTCTGTCAAATCTGCATAATTTAAAGGAGCAAAGCCTTTATTGTTTGTTTTGTTTACGTCAATATTTTTATGGTTTAATATTAAATCGAAAGCCTCATGGTCTCGAATATCAGCAGCTATACTGAGTGCAGTATTACCCTCATCATTAACTAAATTAACATCAAGCCCATCTTTATCTAAAATCATGCTTAAAATTTCAGGGTCTTTAGAAACGCAAACTTGATATATTAATGCCGAACCAAATTTATTACAATGATTCACATTAAAATCTCTTCTGGTCCATTGTGCTTTTAAGATAGCTTTATACTTATCATAATCGTCAGTACCTTTTGCCCCAACAGTTTGAACAATAAGAGATTTTATTGGAGTAACTCTAATTGAATTTTCAAAATTCATATCAATTTTTCTATTCTTAAAACATGCCTTCATTATAGCAAATTGTTTATTTTCAATAGCCCACATAAGAAGGTTGTTATTTTTGTCATCTACTGGCAAGTTAATTTCATCAACTTCAATTGAAGCAAGTTTCAAAAGAGATTTATATTTTTTCTTTTCAATAGCCTTAGCAACTTTTGCTGTGTATTCCATAATCACACCTCCACATCATATATGAAAATTATATCATGTAACATTTATAAAGTCAATACCTTACTTTTAATTCTTTTGTAATTTGTAATCCTCTTTACTATCTAAGATAGTATACCCCTTTTCAAGTAAAACATTTCGAAGTTCATCGGCTTTTGCAAAATCTCTATTTTTCTTTGCATTCCAGCGCTCTTCTGCCATGTTTTTTATCTCTTCTGGAATATCTTCTGTCTTACTATCGATAAACTCAATCACCGATTTTGCATCATTTATAAAAAGTCCTAAAATCTTATAAGAATTTTTAACAGAATGATAATCTTCCAATACGCTTTCATCATTTTCATTTAGCTTTTTTTGCATATTTTTAAATGTTTCAAACAAATAAGAAAGTGCTTTTGGTGTGTTAAAGTCGTCTTTCAAAGCCTCGTTAACTTCTTTTTCAAGTTCACTTTCCACGCCGCAACCCTTTGAAACATCAAAATTTTCTTCAATAGCTTTAAGAATTTTGTAGAAAGAGTAAATATGTTTTTCTGCTTGTTTAAAGTTTGAATCTGTGATATTTAAGTCGCTTCTATAACTATTTTGAAGAAGAGCAAATTTGACAACTTCAGGAAGATAAATCTTCTCTAAATCTTCAAGAATTATTGTATTGCCAAGACTTTTACTCATTTTTTGACCATCAACTTTAATTAGACCATTGTGAATCCAGTATTTTGAAAATTGTTTGCCAGTAAGAGCCTCTGTTTGTGCAATTTCATTCTCATGATGAGGGAAGATTAAATCTCGTCCGCCACCATGAATATCAATCTGCTCACCAAACGCTGCCATATTCATTGTTGAACATTCAATATGCCAACCAGGCCTACCCTTTCCCCAAGGCGAAATCCAGTAAGGTTCACCCTCTTTTGCACTCTTCCAAAGAGCAAAGTCGAGCGGACTTTGTTTTTCTTCATCGTTGTCAATTCGGTAACCATTTTGAGCATCTTCTAGATTTCTATTTGAAAGCGCGCCATATTTGTGGAATTTTTCAACTGAGTAATAAACATCGCCATTCTTTGTTGCATAAGCAAAGCCCTTGTCAATAAGTTTGCTAACAAAGTCGATAATATTGTCAATATTTTCAGTTGCTTTAAGCCAAATATCAGGCTCATCAACTTGGAAATATTTCATTTCTCTATCAATCTTCTCAATCATCTTTTGAGCATACTCGCCCGCATCAACATTAAGTTCGTTAGCTTTTGCAATAATTTTATCGTCAATGTCAGTATAATTTCTAGCATATGTAACCTTATATCCTTCTTTGACGAGAACCTTTCTAATAATATCATAAATCATCGCTTGATAAAGGTGACCTATATGAGCATTCCCAGACACTGTTATTCCGCAGGCATACATTTTTACATTATTTTCATTTAATGGCAAAAAGTTCTCTTTTCTTCTAGTAAGAGAATTATATAATTTAATCATATTTAAAACCTCATTATAAGCAAAACTGCCTACTAAATAATTTTATTCAAAAACTTGCTTAAAATTTCAATTGCATAATCAATTTCAGGTGAAGTTGCATCAAGAGACTTTTCTATATCCTTTAAATAAGAGTCAAGTACAACATTTCCCTTCTCTGTAAGTTCAATAACACGACATCGTCTATCAAGATTCGACTTCTTAACAACAAGCAAGCCCTCCTTTTCAAGCGAAGCGCTCATGAGTGCAAAATTAGTCTTTTGCACTCCAAGCTTTTCTATAATCATACTTATTGAAAGGTTTTCATATAAACGACTAAAAAATAGTATCTTAATTTTTAAAATACCACCGCTGTTATTTTTCTTCATTAGATTTTCTAGTAATGATTCTATTTCAATTAAACTGCTTGCTCTTTTCATAAATTTTCTCTTGTTAAATTTTAGGCTAAATCAAGAGTGATTAAACCTAGTATAGTTATAGTATAACAAAAATTTTTTGAATTGCAAGTGTTTTTTAGTTGATTTTAAGCTTTAATGTTATTAAAATATAAACATGCAAATAGAAGGACCTATCGAAGAAATAATTTTTAGAAACGAACAGAATGGCTATACAGTCTTTGTTATCGACTTCCGCACCACCCCTGTCGTATGCGTGGGAAAACTTGTCAATGCCAGCATCGGTGAAAATTTGTCTTTAGATGGTGATTATGTAAACAATGCAAAATATGGCTATCAATTCGTATTTAATTCTTACGAAGTTGTTTTGCCAACTTCTCTTGCCGGCATTGAAAGATATTTATCTTCAGGGCTTATTAAAGGCGTTGGCCCTGTAACTGCTAAAAATATTGTAAACCACTTCAAAGAAAAGACGTTTGATATTATTGAGTTCTCTCCTTCAAGTCTTGCAGAAGTAAAAAACATTTCACCTAAAAAAGCACTTGAAATTGGTGAGAAATTTAAAGAACTTAAAAAACTTCAAAATGCAGTTATGTTTCTTCAAAAGTATAACATCACTACTAATATGTCGCTTAAAATCTATGAGATTTATGGAAGCAAAACGATTGAAATTGTTAAAAATAATCCATATAGACTTGTTGAAGATGTTGACGGAATTGGCTTTGCTTCAGCCGACAAAATTGCTCAGTCTATTGGCATTCCTTCTGACAGTCAATTTCGCATTAGAGCGGGTCTACTTCATACTTTAAATACTTCTGTCGAAAAAACTGGAAACACATACTTACCACTACATATGCTATTTTGTCAAACAGCCAACCTACTAAGTATTGATTATGACTCGAATTCTGAACTTTATGATAAAGCACTTGACAATCTTACTATTGACAAAACAATCATCACAATGTGGCATGATAATTGCCAAATTGTAAGTACTTCTAAATACTACTTTTATGAGAATGCAGTTGCGCAAAAACTTGCCCTACTTAACACATCAATTCAAAATGAGAAGCGAAATGTAGAAGATGAAATAAAGCATTTTGAAGAACTATATAACATCACCTTACATGAAGAACAAAAGAATGCAATTTCTAATTCAATAAACAGCGGTGTGTCAGTTATTACTGGCGGCCCCGGCACTGGCAAGACCACAATAGTGAAGTGTATTATTGAAATTTTAAAAGGATTTAATCAGACTTTTATGCTTCTCGCCCCTACTGGACGAGCTTCAAAAAGGCTTTCTGATAGTACTGGTGAAGAGGCAAAAACCATTCATCGTGCACTTGAAGTTGCGTCAGGCGACCTCACTGCAATAAGCCGATTTGTATATAATGAAAACAATCCTTTTAAAGTCAATGTTGTAATCGTTGACGAAGTTTCAATGGTTGACGTTGCAATCATGAACCACCTCTGCAAAGCCCTGCCACGCGACTGCAAACTTATACTTGTTGGCGATAAAGACCAGCTTCCAAGTGTAGGCGCAGGAAATGTTCTTGACGACATTATTAAAAGCGGAATTATAACTGTTTCAATGCTGACAAAAATATTTAGGCAAAGTGACGACAGTCTTATTATCACAAACGCCCACCTTATAAACTCTGGCAAAATGCCACACCTTGACAACTCATCAAAAGATTTCTTCTTTGAAGAGAAAAGTGATATAGGCGCAATCAAAAATTCCATTGTTGATATGGTTGTAAAAAGGCTTCCGAAATTCACAGGACTTGAAAGCAGTCAAATTCAAGTACTTGCTCCCCTTAAGGCTGGGCTTTGTGGCATCGACAATTTAAATAGAAGCTTGCAAGAGGCAATCAATCCACCTGGACTCCAAAAAATGGAGTTAGTTGTTGGCGAAACAATCTTCCGCGTAGGCGACAAGGTTATGCAAACAACAAACAATTACAATCTTATATGGAAGAAAATGAATGGATTTATTGAAGAGGAAGGCGAAGGCGTATTCAATGGTGATATTGGATTTATTGAACTTATTGACTATCAGACAGGAGAAATGGTTGTAAGTTTTGAAGACGGCAGGCGTTGTCTTTATCCAAGAACAGAGATAAATCAATTGTCACTTGCCTACGCAATCACAATCCACAAAAGTCAGGGTTCTGAATTTGATGTAGTAATTATCCCCGCTATTGCTGGTCCAAGCATGATTCTTACACGAAATCTTATTTACACCGCTGTTACAAGAGCCAAAAAGATGGTCGTTCTTGTTGGCGAACAGAAAAATCTCAAAAGAATGGTGTCAAACAATTATACAGTTCAGCGTTTCACCCTTCTCAAAGAAATGATTATAAACTGCAACAACAAATTGCGCGAACTATTCGATTAAAAAACAAAGGAAAACATGGAAATATTAAAAGTTTTACGAAAGCTAAAAAAAATTATCTTAGACGCACTTTATCCAAACGATTTAAAGTGTATTCTTTGTGGTCGAGATATTCCAAAGCCTTATATATGTTCCAATTGTTTAAATGAACCTATTTTCAATGAAGGCAATCGTTGCATAATTTGCGACACGCCTATAGAAAAAGAAGGAAATATCATTTGTGAATATTGCAAGAAAAATAATGTAACTAGAGTCTTTAAAAATCTATACTGCCCGCTTATTTATGACGGCAAGGTAAGACGTGCCATACTGCAATTTAAAAGCGATAGCGCTGCATATCTTGCTCACCCTTTTGCAACCTTGATAGCACAAAGACTTGTAATTAAGAAGGTTGATTTTGATATTATTGTCCCTGTTCCTTCTCATGCTAGCGCTAAAAAAGAAAGGGGCTATAACCCAGCCCGCCTTCTTGCAGATGAGCTTGGGAAAATTATGAATAAGCCTGTAGAGGATATTCTATATAAGAAGATAAAAACTAAAAAACAAAAGTTTTTAGATTATAAGGAAAGGCAAACAAATTTAACAAACTCTATGGATTTATTAAACAAAAATGTTATAAAAGGCAAAAACATTCTCATTATTGATGATATAATTACAACTGGTGCAACAATTGACGCATGCGCAAAACTACTTGTGAACGCAAAAAATGTTTATGGAGCGGCTATTGCACGTAGAGAACCAAAGAGAAAAGATAAAAATAAAGATAAATCTGATAACAACTTGTCTAAACCGAAAGATAAATTAGCCTCTGCTACAAATTAAATTTCATCATGCCCACTTTTTGCTTTTGGACTAATGACTTTGCAAATTAGCATAACGCATCTTTTGATGACGCTTAATTAAAAATTTTAAGAAAAAAGAAAAAATATGCAAGAAAACTCTTGACAAAATATGCCACAATACTTATAATAAGAAAGTAACATTTCTTGTGGCCTCATGGTCAAGCGGTTAAGACATCGCCCTTTCACGGCGGAATCAGGGGTTCGATTCCCCTTGAGGCTACCACAATTAACATAAAACGAATCTAAAATTATTGATTCGTTTTTTTATTATTAAAGGCATTAAATTGAATCCTTTGCATTTAGGGAATCGAACACCTGGGTTCGTAGGGTCCCCTGAAAATTGTAAAATTTTTAGGGTAAGGTTCCCCTTGAGGCTACCAAAATAAATAATCCACCGGTGAATCTGGTGGATTTTTTTATAAATCTCTTGGCATGCAAGAAAAAACTATTGTTTACGAACAAAAAATAAATGACAGATAATCTACCTTTTTTATTTTTACTTGTTTTCAAAAGTTGAAATCTTTGTCGTCTCTGCCCTATCCTCTTCTTTCATAAAAATGGTACCCGCTTTAATGTGGATATGATATGTTTGCTCAATCTTGCCGTCTTGCCATGTGATTTTAAGAGTTATGTCTTTATGCTCTTCGTCTACGATAGGATAAAACACTGCAACTTTATTTTCACCGATTTCATTAAGATAATCATTTGCAGTAAGTTTATTGTTGCCGAGTGCTGCACTTCCTGACTTATAATCTTTTGCCTCTTTTGGCACTAAAATTTGAACTCCTATACGGCAACCTTTTTCAGTCCAGCCCTTTGTTATATCTTCGTTGTAAAACTGCACAACTTCACCTTCTCCGCCAAAAGTGGCAAGATGTGAAATTTCATCATATTCAAAGGTTAGATTTCCTCCCGTATTATAACGGTCACGTTCAAGCGAAGGCTGAGGCAAGTTCTTATCTTTGCAACCTACAAAAAAGATAGTCACCATTACAAGTAAAACACATAAACTAAATCTTCGTAACTTCATTTTATCTCCTTGTTTTAGTTTTTGCAAAAACAAGGATTTTTAACGAAAAAATTTAATTTTTTACACTTTTTTGGACATTTTCGCCCTTTTTCATCTCTTGCATTTGTACTTTTAGCACTTCTGAACGTCTTATTGAGAACTTTGAAAAAATCATAATCGCAAGCGACATGAATATTGTACAGCCAAAAAATACAATTATGCCTAAGCCATTTTGCACTGACATAGCCTGAACTGGTTGAGTTGAGTCAAACTTAATTAAATCAAGCAAAAAGCCAATTATTAAAAGTGCTATTGAATTTGCAAGGTTATATGTGAAGGTAAAGTACCCCGTATAAGCACCAGCATTATTTTGACCTGTTCTAAACATTTCTAGTGTCACAACATCTGCGTACATTGAAAATGGCAAGGAATACATTGCTCCCGCCCCAACGCCACAAAATACAAGACATATGATTGCAATATAAAACATTATGTTATTTGGCACATACTCTCTAAATAAGAATGTCAGAACTGTCAAGAACACACCAAATACTATTGTTGAAAGAGAGATAATAAGTGCCCTTTTCTTTTCCATACGCTTAGATAGATAGACCCAAAGTGGTTGAGAAGCAATTGCACCGCCAAAAAGCGAAATAAGGACAAATGAAATTTGTGTACTTGAAAAATGGTAGCAATAGGTAAAAAGGTGCATACCGACAGAAGTTAAAAAGGCTGACGCAATAGTTGCGAATGAATAGCCAAGTATGACCGCTCTAAAATCCTTATTTTTTACCACATTAAAATAGCCTGTCATAAGTTTGGTAAATTCAAATTTTTGTTTAGGCTCATTAACGCTATAAATATTATGTTTTCGTACATGAAATAATGTTGAAATGATTGTTATAAGACCAAAGACTATAAGAAGAGCTGAATTAATATAGGCAATTTTAACATATCCTTGTTGGCTAAAGCCTGTCTGTATACTAATTGAAATAGAAGACATAAAGAAATACATTAAAATACTTGGCAAAATCATTCCTATAATATTGAAAACTGTCTTAAAGCCTTGTACTTTTGACTGTTCGTTATAATCTGGAGCAATATCAATTGCAAGTGCTGCATAAGGTGTTCCAAAGCAAGTATTTGCGCTTTCTATTGCGAGCATGCCGATAAGAAGATAGAAGAATTTCCCTATTTCGGGCATTGATGCCGGCATTGACCATATACAGATATTGAGAAAAGCAATCATGAAAATGCCAAACAGCATAAAGCCCAATCTTTTGCCAAAGAATTTATTTTTTGTGTTATCTGAAAGATGACCGATGAGTGGGTCGCTAACGCCGTCCCAGAGTGAGGAAATAGCAATTGCAATACCTACGAGTGAGCCAGAAATCCCCATAACAGCTGTTGCAAAGAACATGATAAAACTGTTGAGAGTTTGTGACATTGAGCTATATCCAAGTCCCCCAATTCCATAACAAAATTTGGTGTAAAGTTTAAGTTTATTTTTCACTAAAATAAAAATATGTGACAAGCCCTACTTTTAGAAGTGCAAACCATATGTTTGACGAATATCGTTAAACATCATGACAACATTTAATTGCATTCGTTCCCAAGCCAGATGCTTGGCGAGCAAACTTAGTTTGCATCAGTATCGTTAATCATAAATAACCTCAAAATACATTACATTACAACAATTAATTTGGCGGTTTTATCGTATTTTCTTTTTCATACAAAAAAAGGTGGCTAAGCCACCTATGTTAATTATCCTCACCTTCTTCATCGTCAATATCAACAAGTTCGATTGGCTCGGTTGATGTTTTATAGAGAAGTTTTTCAGCGAGTTCAAATCTTGAGTCATTTTGGAATGCAAGACCTTTTATATTTTTTTCAACAGCCCTCAAAACTTCCTCACGCTCTGGACGGTCATCAACTGGGAATTTGAAGGTTATTCCATTTCTCATAATCTTTTTTCCAGTTTTTAAATCTTTATATATCGAGTCCTCATAAAGCATAACCGCCTTATAACCACTGCCACAAATAATATCATATTTTTGAGCTTTTATATCAATCTCCAAAAACGCTTCTGTTTGTTTTACAAGAGCTTCAGTATCGACTGAAAAAGGATTTTTAAATATGCTTTCAATAAGCGATGCCAGCTCATAGGAAAAATCTCTTGGAATGTCATCAACTCTACATTCTGAGAATAAATATTTGGTACTTCTTCTCTTTAAAGTTTTGACATTACTTAATTTTCTTACATTAAGTGACGCTTCACTTCCATTAATGAATTTAGAAATCACAATGCCTGCTTCTGACAACAATCTTTTTGGAATGTCATAAAAAATCTCTCTAGTGTCATTTTTACTTGACTTAGCCACCCTATAATATGGAAGGCTGTCGCTGAGTTTTTTATAAACTGTTTTAAAAGTTGTTGACCCAACAAAATCATAATGATAACTTTGACTGTTGTGCTGTTCAAGTTTATGCACTTATTCACCTCCATATAATTTTTATGGCAAGCTTAAAATTTGCCACTAAGTTTACATATATAGTTTATAATTTTTATTTAAAAAAATCAAATGTTTATAACAAAGTTTTAAAGGAATAATTATTTTGGAGGTATTTTTTATGAATTTTAACGAAAGCGTAACCAAAAAGAACATAGCAAGAGCCTTTGCTGGGGTTTGCCAGGACGGAGCAAGATACCAGTTTATTGCCAAAAGTGCCATACAAGAAGGTTACAATTATATAGCTGAACAGCTAAAAAAAATCGCCAAAAACAAGATGGCGCATGCGTCTGTTTTATACAGCATTATGCTTGATAATATTGAAGATAACAAAGATAATGTTAATATAGAAGCTGGCTACCCTTTTGAAGCACAAATTTTAAAAACAAGTTTGCAAGATTCAGCTGAAATTGAAGAAAATGAAGGCAAGAATATTTTTTCTCACTTTGCTAAAATTGCACTCGACGAGGGCTTTATCGACATTCAAAAGAAGCTGGAACTAATTTGCGAGGTCAATCTTAAAAACGCTCAAACGCTCAAAGAACTCGCTCAAAAATTTGACGACAACTCTCTCTATGAAAATTCAAAAGCTTGCTTGTGGATATGCTCTAACTGCGGTCATGGCGAAGAGAAAAAATCTGCTTGGCAAAAATGCCCTCTCTGCTCTTATCCACAAGGTTACGTCATTATACCAAAAGAGCTTTAAGCTCTTTCTTCTTTAATAGTTTAAAAACAAAAAAGCTATAACATGTCGTTATAGCTTTTATAAACAAATTATTTCTTAGAAACAGTATCTCTAAAGCTGTCGCCAAACTTGAAAACAGGAACATCTTTTGCAGGAACACTAACTTTTTCTTTAGTAAGAGGGTTAATTCCTTCCTTTGCAGCTTTTTTCTTCATTGAGAAAGTACCGAATCCAGCAATTTGGATTTTTTCTCCTGCTTGAAGCGCTTCTGCAATTGTTTCTGCCATAGCTTCAAAAGCAATACCTGCATCTTTTTGTGTAAATTGAGCTTTATCAGCGAACGCTTTAATAAATTGTTGTTTGTTCATCATTAACTCCTTTTTAGATTGTCTAGTTAGACTTATCAAACCTAGTATAACATACTTTTTCTAAAAAGCAAACTAAATTTACACATTCGCTCCAAAAAACCTTAACACTTCTTGCCAGCACACTTTTATAGTGCTTACTATTCGATTGAACCACCAAAAATGATTGCCTTCATATTTAGTGCCGTTTTTAACTATTTCAACCACCCTGCCAACAATTTTGTCGCTGTTATAAGTGCCTAAAAATCGTGCATCGGTTGAATTTGCTCTATTGTCTCCCATAAAGAAAACATTTTCTTGTGGCACTTCAAAGAAGAGTACATTTTCGCCTATCTGTGGTACATAATACTCTCTTGACTGATAATAACCAAAATAGTTTGTGAAAAACATATCTTCATAATAAACATTTCCATATAATTTGCAAGAACCTTCTTCAAAGCCTCCAATCCATTCAAAATGACTTCTTATGTAGTTTTCTTCAAGGATTTCAACTTTTGTTGAGCCAGACTTGACCCTCATAAATCTCAGTTCACCTTTAAGTAAACCCTCTTTAGGTACGCGGGCAATAGTGATATGGTCGCCCTCAAACGCAAGTACGCGTTTAATAATTGTCTTATTTTTATTGCTTATATTAGATTTAAGAATTACAATATCACCATAGTCAACGTCCTGCGTGAGTTTTACAAAAACGCCATCTTGAACACGTTCTCTTCCATCTTTTGTAACTATCTCAACTGGATTTGGATTTATTGTGTTTTGCATTGACTCGCCAGATATAGTTATATAAGAATAGTTTAAATAAAAAGCTTGAGTGCATAAAAGGACAACAATATAAAAGGCAAATAAAACAACTGCAAACTTATAAAAAAGTCTTGCAGATATTTTATCAGTAAATTCATCTTTATAATTTGTGTACTTATGCACTGACGTCATTTAATTTTCACTCCATTCTTTTGAAAACTTGCAACCGCAATAATTTTGTCTATATAGGTTAAATTGTTTTGATAATTCAATGCTTTTTTTATAACCGTCTTTTTTCTTGTAATTGCCTTCAATAAATTCAATTTCTTTTTCTTTTTGAATCTCTTTTCCAATGGCATTTATAATTTCAGCATTTTTATGTGGGCTGACAGTAAGAGTAGTGCCAAAGCAATCAAATCCCATAGCTTTTGCCTTGTCGGCTGTTCTTGAAAGCCTCAATTTAAAGCAAACTGGACATCTTGCCCCTCCTTCACGCTCTTTTTCAAGCCCTTTAACACACGAGTAGAATTCTTCAGAATTGTACCCGTCTTCTATTACATTAACACCAACCTCTTTGCAATATCGTTTCTGTTCATTTAGTCTATGAAGATATTCATCTTGGGTATCAATATTTGGATTGTAATAAAAGATTGTAAGGTTATAATCATTTTTAAGCACTTCAATAACCGCAGTACTGCAAGGACCACAACAGCTATGTAATAACATTTTTTTCATTCTATTGTCCTCAAAATGCTGACTATTCCCCTCACGCCTTCGTCGCTTTTCATCATGACTTTAATATCTGGGTCATAGTGTTCAAGCATAACCATAAAACATCCAAGACAGTCTCCACAGTTTACAAAAACTTGAAGTGTGCGAATTATTTTATCGTCCACGCCCTTTATTATGTAGGCAGGAAATTCAAAATCGTCAAATCTTAATGTAAGTTGTTTTTCAAGCGTAAAGGAATCTGAAACATGAGAATAATCCTCAAGAAGACTTTGATAACTCTCAAAAAATTCATCTGGGTCTCTATGTATCTCAAAAAGAGATATAACTTTCCCGCTGTCAGACAAATAATTTTCTTTATTTATAAAGCCCTGACCGTTTGTTAACTTATATTTATCCTTAGTCAAATTCCAACCGCTTGGCAACTGGAAAGACATTTCATTAAGTGATAAAATTACCCTTTTCATTTTAACTCCTTATTTTAGTATGGCACTAAGGAGAAAAAATGTCAAGCGGATTATGCGGATTATCCACTCCTTACTTTGTTATTAAATTTTCTTTTTTAGAAAGTGGCTAAGCCACCCGCTTAAAAAGCACTTATAGCATACATCATCATATCGTTGACCGAGTTGTCAAGAAGATAATAGACAAGGATTTTCCCCTCTCTTCTATATGCCACAAGATTTTGGTCTTTTAAAAGTTTAAGCTGATGAGATATGGTTGTTTGATTTATTCCAAGCACAGTTGAAAGGTCATTAACACACATATTCATCATTGATAAACATGTTAAAATCTTTATTCTCGTTTGGTCTGAGAAGTTTTGAAAATAATCGGCAAGTTTTGAAATATCCCTCTCTCCTGGAAGTGCCGATAAAATCTCCCTTTTATTTCGCTCTGATAATAGTAAGTATTTTTCCATTTTTCCTCCTTTCATTCACACAAATTCACAAATGTTCATAAATATTACTGCTCTCTTACTTTATATTTTGACAAAAAACGAAAGAAGAAACAAAGTAGAATTATGTTTTATTTTGTTGAAAAGAAAAAAATATTGTTGTATAGGAGGAATTATGAATACAAACAACATTTTATTTGCACTGCTTTTGTCAGTTTTTACAAACGCTACCGACACAAATTTGAACACTAACACAAATTTTCTGCTCTTGCTTCTTCTTGCACTTGGTTCAAATAACAACAATAATTGGGGTGGCTGTTGCACTCAAAATACCTGCCCAGGCCAAAGCAACTTCAATTTTATCTAATGGGAATTATCCCCCTTTTGTTTAAAACAAGTTGAAGCTAATCTACCAATCTGAATTTAAATTCAAAGTTATTTAATTGCTTTCTACTTTATATATTATTAGTAGGAAGCTTTTTTTCTTTCAATTGCCAGCTTTTTGATTAAAAATGAAGAAAAATCATTCCAAATTTAAAAATTACACATAATTTTAAAAAAAATATAAAAAATATAAAAAACTGGTAAAAATCGTTTTGCAAATATATTTTTTTATGTTATCATGAAAATGAAATTAAAAAGCAAACCGCTTTTAATTATTTAAAAAGGAGGGATTTATGTATTCTTTACTTAATGTTGTCTGGAGCTGGGGTAAGTATTTCGAAAGTTATGGTCCATCAAATCCAGAAACACAAACATTACTTAGACAAGTTTTCTCAATTATTAGTACTGTTCTTTGGGTTGTTCTTGGTATTGTTGGTGCTATTGGTGCAGTTTATGCTATTTACTTAGGCGTTCAACTCGCTCGTGCTGATGAACAAGGTAAACGTGATGATGCAAAGAAACACTTAATCACAGTTTTCATCGCAATCGGTGTTACTATTGCCTTAATTCTTGTGTTCAATACTTTCCTACCTGCTCTTATTTCAGCATTCACAAAACCAACCGATCTTGATCTTGGTGGCGACAACCCTGAAATGTTGAAACCTTTACTTTCATTATTAAAAGCGTAATTATATAAAAAATTACACCCTAATCAAGGTGTAATTTTTTTAATATCACAAAATTTATTTGCGATTATAAAAATTCCTTCCGACTCCTTCAATCTAAAATTACACCCTTTTAATGTGCAATTTTTTTAATATCACAAAATTTATTTGCATATTATAAAAATTCCTTCTGATTCCTTCAAGCTAAAATTACACCCTTTTGATGTGTAATTTTTTTAATATCACAAAATTTATTTGCGATTATAAAAATTCCTTCCGACTCCTTCAAGCTAAAATTACACCCTTTTGATGTGCAATTTTTTTAATATCACAAAATTTATTTGCATATTATAAAAAAATATGTTAAAATGTTTTCAGAGAGGTGAATTATGCAACAATTTCTTCTTGCTGAACAATGGTTAGGTAATTTAAGTTGGCTAAATGACGTTTATAAAACGCTTCCAGATATTCTTTACGCTATTCTTGCGATTGTTGGTGGCGCAGGTGTCGTTTATTCTATTGTACTCGGTGTCAACCTTGCAAAAAGTGAAAATGATGAAAAAAGAAAATATGCTGCATATAGACTTAGAAACACTTTAATTGGTGTTGCAGTTCTACTTGTACTTGTTCTGCTTATTAATATTGGTCTCCCTGCACTACTTAAAACTATTTATGGCGACAAAGGTTGGGGCGACCCAAACAAACAACAATCAACAGCACAAATGTTAAAGACTACTTGGAATTTGTTAACAATTAGATAATTTTAAACATATAAACTTGTGTAAAGGAGAAATACTATGCACAAGTTTTTTTGTAATTATAACAACCTAACTGAGAGTTATGAATTATCACAATTTCGTAATATGGGGTTAAACAGGTCTGCGATTATTCAAGCAGAAAACACTCTTTTGCCTCAAATTCAACAGACAATTCAAAGTCTTTATGAAAATGTCGTTCTTTTGAAGGAAAAGGAAAGCGATGAAAACAAACTTCGTATACTTGACGAGACAGAACTCATGATTTCAAACTTGTTTTATTCGCTATTCACTTCCCCTCTTGAACTTGTTGATGATAAAAAACAAAGTTCTGGTAATGCTCAAACTAGCCTTCAACTTATAAACGAACTCATCAAAATGATAAACATTCCTGAATATAATAGGCTTTGCATTCTTATCAAAAATAATCTTGAATCGCTTTAATATTATACCAAATTTACATATTCAAATTTATTAATGTTTTTGTTTTTATTTGTGTGGCAACGCAAGACTTTTTTACATACTATGTGATTGGAGCTTTTGCTCCACAAGAGAGGTAAAAATGTCTTGCTTTTTTAACAATTGTAATGGTTGCGGTCGAGGTCGCTGGCCTATAATTATAACAAGTGGCGGAAGCGTTGGCCCTACTGGTCCTATGGGTCCTGCCGGCCCTGTGGGTGTAACTGGACCTACAGGCGGAATAGGACCTGTTGGTCCTACGGGTCCCATTGGTCCAACGGGACCTACAGGTCCTACGGGTCAAACCGGACCAAGCATAACGGGTCCTACTGGTATAGCCGGCCCTACAGGAGCTACTGGTGCCACTGGCCCAACGGGAGCAACTGGTTTAAGTATCACTGGTCCAACTGGTATAACTGGCGCTACTGGTCCTACGGGGCCTACTGGAGCGACTGGAGCGACTGGGGCTACTGGAATTACAGGAGCGACTGGAGCAACCGGTGCTACTGGTCCTACCGGCGCTACTGGCGCAACAGGTATAACTGGAGCTACTGGAGTTACTGGCCCTACTGGATTATCTATTACAGGTCCTACCGGCGCAACTGGCCCTACTGGTGCAACTGGAACAACGGCCGTCTCAAGCTTTGGCAGTTTCTACTCTACTGCCGAACAATCTGTAAATAACACATCTTTCCCATTAACTAGCACAATAGAGGCTGTTGGTTTAACAATCAACAATATTACAGGCGTTGTCACTCTTCCAGAAATAGGTTTTTATAAAATTGACTATGGTGTATATGTTGCAAGTAGCGCTACCGCTAATGACAGCATGTCACTTTTCTTAAATGGAAGCACAGTGCCTGGCACTGCTAGAGGACTTGAAAACAACACAATGATAAACGCAAGTGCTATTATCGAGACTACAGCTCTTAACAGCACGCTTAACATTCAAATCAGCTCAGCAGGTCCCATAACCTTCTTAGATAATGACGGAATAAATGGTTATTTAGTAATAACTAAAATCGCTTAACAGCGTATTAAGAAATTAAAACTCAAAATAAAATTCCCCTTTGAGTTTTAAAGAAAATACCTCCTAGAAATAGGAGGTATTTTAATTATAATAACAAAAAATCAATCAAATTTTTAAAATTTGTGCCTAAAACGTGCCTAAATATTTTATAATATTTAAAAACACAACATGTATTTATTAATCAAAATTTCTCGACAATATATTGTGTATTTTTGTTTTGGCGGAGACGATGGGATTCGAACCCATGTGCCAGTTGCCCGACAAACGCATTTCGAGTGCGTCCCGTTACGACCTCTTCGGTACGTCTCCATAACTTTAAATATTATATCATCTTTATTATATTTTCGCAAGAAAAATTACAAAACAATTGCTTTTTTTATATATTTTGTATATACTAAATATGTGTGTGTGAAAAATTGCAAAAATTCATCGCGAACAATGTCGCAATTTTTCAAAAATTACTTAAAAGGATATTACTATGAACGATGAAAAGATAAAAGTTATTATTGATACTGACCCTGGCATTGACGATGCTGCATGCCTTATATACGCTTTATTTGATGAAAGACTTGACGTAAAGCTTGTCACTAGTGTTCCTGGAAATGTAAAAATAGATACTGGAACACGAAATCTACTCCACCTTTTAGACAAATTTAACCTTGATATTCCAGTTGCAAAAGGTCCTGAAACGGCAATGTATCGCGTTAGTGAACATGCTGAGTTTATTCACCAAATTGAAGGATTAGGCGGTTACATTCCACCTGAAAAAGTTGAAAGACAACTTCTTGATATGGACGCCGCTGAAGCAATGTATAAGGTTTTAAATGAAGGAAATGGAGATATTATTCCTCTCCTACTTGGACCTCATACAAACATGGGTACAATGCTCAAAAGGCACCCTG
>CATKXS010000004.1 GCA_949841045.1 uncultured Clostridia bacterium
TAAATTTTAAATTTTCAAAACTTTCGTTTTGGTGCTTCGCACTATTTCCTTGTGTTTTTAGACTTCGGCGTACTCACTCTTGCGAGCAAGTTCGTACTTCTTGTAATAACACTTGGCGGAAGTAAATTTAAAAATAAATTTTAAATTTTCAAAACTTTCGTTTTGGTGCTTCGCACTATTTCCTTGTGTTTTTAGACTTCGGCGTACTCACTCTTGCGAGCAAGTTCGTACTTCTTGTAATAACACTTAACAAAACTAAATTTTAAGATGAAAAGAAATATTTTACGCATAAATACAAAAATCATTTGCAATTTTTTTAATGATAATGTAAAATAATATTATGAACAATAATAATTTTTATCAAAAACGTGATTTACAAAATAGACTTAAAATGGCAAAGTATACCGAAAGACTACCCGACTATTGTTTCGATTATTTTATAGGTATTGAAAATAACACCTCTTCTCTTACAAGATACAATTATTCAATGGACCTTTACATTTTTTATAATTTTCTTGCTCAATTTGTACTACATAAAAAAGAAACGGAAATTACTTTAGACGATTTAAACTCGCTAAAATCCCGAATTATTGAACAGTACCTTTCCTATCTTTCATATTATGAACTAGACGGAAAAGAATACAAAAATGATGAACGCGGAAAAGCAAGAAAACTCGCCTCACTTCGCTCTTTTTTTAAATATCTATTTAACCATGATTTAATTTCTTCAAATGTGGTTAGCAAAATAGAAACACCTAAACTTCACAACAAAGAAATTATAAGACTTGAAAGAGAGGAAGTTTCTCGACTTATGAATGTTGTCGAAAATCCAATTGAGTTTTCTGAAAGGCAAAGGAATTATAATAAAAACACTTTTGAAAGAGATAATGCTATAATTACCCTATTTTTAGGAACAGGCATAAGAATTTCAGAACTTGTAGGCTTAAACATTGATAGTTTTGACTTCTCGCAAAACGCATTTCTTGTAACCAGAAAAGGCGGAAATCAAAGCACGCTTTACTTTTCAAACGAAGTTGCAATGGCGCTTAAAACATGGTTAGAAAAAAGAGCTACGCTTGAACTTGATAAAGACGAAAAAGCAATGTTTATATCTCTACAAAATAAAAGAATTTCAATACGAGCTGTAGAAAATTTAGTAAAAAAATTCGCACAATTAGCTTCCCCTTTAAAAAAGATTTCTCCACACAAGCTCAGAAGTACTTTTGGCACAAATCTTTATAAGGAAACAAAGGATATTTATATAGTTGCAGATTTCTTAGGCCACAAAGATGTTAACACTACCAAGAAACACTACGCGGCAATAAGTGAAGATATGAGAAAAAGCGTTGCAAGTAAAATTGTTATTTCTCAAAATTAATTTGATTTATATGAATAATTTATCTATTACTGCACAACATAATAACGTGAAGGAGATATGCTTCACGTTTAACGAGAAGAAGTCTAAAATAGGATATTTATTTGAGGCTTCTTTTTGTTTTTTCTTTATTATAGTTATTTAAAAATAACATAATAGCTAGTTTTATAATCTATTATGTTATTATTTTATAATAATTTATTGATTTATTGCTTGTTCAAGCATCCAGTCGCTATAAACTCCATATCCTTTTGTTGGGTCTGAAACAAAGACATGTGTTACAGCGCCAACTACTTTTCCATTTTGAAGAATTGGAGAACCACTCATTCCTTGCACTATTCCACCCGTCAATTCTAAAAGCTTTTTATCAGTCACTTTGATTACCAAACTTTTATCATCGCACTTAGATTGAAAATTTGCTTTGATAATTTCAATATCATATTCTTCAGCAATCCCGCTTACACTAGACACAATTTTTGCTTTGCCAGGTTTAACACTTAACCTACCTCCTAGCATTGCCGTTCTATTTTGGTCTACAATGCCATCTAATTTATCAAGTTTGCCATAAATGCCTACTTTAGTGTTTTTCGTTACATCACCCTTTTTATTGCTTTGTACAAACACACACCTTAGTTCTCCAGGATTATTTTTTTCACCTCTTTCAATATTGACAAGAGAACAACTATATATTTCTCCTTCTGTCATAGGCACTATATCATCACTTTTACCATTTGTAACTGCATGGCCCAAAGCTCCATATTCTAAAGTATTCTTTTTTACAAATGTCAAAGTCCCTACACCTGATATATCATCTCTTACCCAAAGTCCAAGCTTATAGTTTCCATCTTTATCTTTAATCAAATCAACTTCAGAAGATTTTTCGCTATTATTTCTGCGATATTTTATATTCACTTTTCCATCTGAACTTTCATGCAATGCTTTATCAATATCTTCGAGCTGTTTAATTTCTTGATTGTTTATCTTGGTAATAATATCACCACTTTTAAGTATTTTGTTTTTATTGATTTTTGACATGCTTGCATCAATTGTTGTGTCACTAACTACAAGTGCACCTTCAGTTTGGAGAGATAAGCCAATAGGATTTCCTCCCACGTAAACCTCTTCTTCTGGCAATAATTTAACTTTAACCTTTTTCACTGGAATAAAACCAAACAATTTAAAAACAACTTCTCCCTCTGTGGATTTTTCATCGCCTGTTTTTATTTCACCCTCTTCTAAAGAAATATTGACAAACTGCCCAAACCGATTTTCCTTATTTGCATTTTCTACTTCCTCATAGTTTACATAGAAATTTGATGGCAGTTTTATCATACTAGTTATTGCTATATTACTAACAAGTATATAAGCTATACAAAAAAGCAAGATTATAAAAATGTTTTTTTTCTTGTTCATTATTCCCCCATTCTCACGTCGAAAAATATCGAAAATGTCTAAACAATCCTCAATATTCCTAGCAAGCGTAAAAAAATAGACTAATCAATTGTTAGTCTATTCATTTTTAAGTTTTTTATACTTTCATCGCCCTTCTTCTCATTTCCTCAGCTTGGCTGAGCGCGGTCTGGCTTACATCATCACCGACAACCATTCTTGCTAAGTTATAAATAATTTCATCATCATTTAAATGCTTGATTTCTGTCACCGTTGAATAATCATCTTCTTTCTTAGACACAAAGTAAAAATCGTTTCCAAAAGATGCAACCTGAGGAAGATGAGTTATGCAAATAACTTGCTCTCTATCTGTTATGTTATGAAGCTTTGCACCTACGATGTTTCCTGTTTCACCACTAATGCCTGAATCTATTTCATCAAAAATCAAAGTTTGAGCTTCGCCAGAAGAGGCAAAGATGTTTTTAAACGCAAGCATAAAACGGCTTAATTCACCACCAGAAGCAGTCTTTGATAATGATTTAACCTCTTGGCCTTTATTGGCAGAAAATACAAATTCTACACTATCAATTCCATTTGTTGAAGGCTGGCTAAGCTTTTCAAACTTTATATCAAAAACACTTGATTTCATGCCAAGGTCTTTAAGTTCAGCTGACATCTTATTTTTTATAAGTTCAGCACTTTGCTTTCGCAATGCAGTTAATTCCTGACAAACTTTATAAAGTTTATCCTCTGCCACCTTTTTTTCTTTTTCATACTTCTGCAAAAGAAAATCACTATCTTCAAGTTCAGAGAGTTCTCTTTTTGCATCAGCCAAAAACTCTAGAACTTTTGAAATGTTATTTCCATATTTTTTAGTAAGAGATTTAATTATATCTTGCCTCATATCAAGCCTATCAAATTCTTTTTGGTCATAATCTGTATTTGAGTTTATGTCTTTTAATGTTTCATAAATATCTTCGAGTTCATACTTGACACTTTCTAGCCTTTCTCTGCAAGATTCTATATTCTCAAATGAAGAAAATCCTGACAATTCACTGAGCATTTTTTGAATTAAACCAATACAAGAAGCATTACCCTCGTATAAAGCCTCATCACACAAAGCGGTAGCTTCATAGATTTTTTCAGCGTTATTGAAAAACTTCAGTTTATCTGCAATTTCTTCATCTTCGCCTTCTTTCAGTTCTGCGCTTTCAATCTCTTGAATTTGATATTCAAGAAGAGACTTTTTTCGTTCTCTCTCAAACTCACTTCCGCCTAGCCCGTTTATCTTTTTCTTTATCTCGCCTAAATCATCATACTGCTTCTTAACTCTTTCTTTAGCCTCATTTAAACTTTCACCACCAAATCTGTCAACAAGTCCTAAATGGCTCTTTGTTTTTAAAAGCATTACATTCTCATGCTGAGAATAGCTGTCTACCAATAAACTGCCAATCTCTTTTAAAAGCCCTTGCGAGGAAAGCATTCCGTTCACTCTTATATTTGAACGTCCTTCACCATTTAAAGTCCTCGACAAAACAATCTCATCTCCTTCAACTCCAAGTTCATTTAAAGCCGAAATAACTTGAGGTGTTAAATTTGAAAATACCGCGTCAACTCGCATTTCATTTTCACCGCTACGAATTAAACCTTTATCTGGCTTTGCTCCTAAGACAAAATTCAATGCGTCAAATATAATACTTTTGCCAGCGCCAGTTTCTCCAAGCAGAATATTGAGACGCTCACCAAACTCTATATCAATATTTTTTATAAGTGCAACATTTTTAATCATTAATGACTGAAGCATTTTTCACCTCTTTAGTTAAGCATGTCATTGAGAGTGACAACAGCTTGGCTGGCAATTGTTGTTGATGGGAATATAAGCATTACTGTATCATCTCCGTTTACTGCACCAAGAAGTTCATTTATGTTAAGTTTGTCTACAAAGCTCGCAATACCACTTCCTAAACCTTTCATAGTTTTTACAACGACAAGATTTAATGCAACTTTAACAGAAATTACTGACTCTTTAAAAATGGTTATGTATTTATTTGAAATAACTTGTTCATCAGAACCAACAAAACAGTACTTATATTTACCAGAACTTGACAATATTTTTGTCAAGCCAAGCTCTTTAATATCTCTGGAAATAGTAGCCTGAGTTATCTCAAAATTAGCATTTTTTAATTCTCTAGCCAATTCATCTTGAGTCTCAATTTCTTTTGTGGAAATAATCTCAAGGATTTTTGACTGTCTTGCACTTCTTGCCATTCTTTTCTCCTCTAATCGCTATTCCCCTTTATTTATAAGGGTTATAGAGTTTTTGCATAAATATAAATTTATGTATATTCATGCATTTTTGATTATTATACAACAAAATTTATAATTATGCAAGTGTTTTTTGCATAATTATTCATGGATTTTTGATATATATTGAATAATATGCAAGTTTATAAAAACCTATTTTATAAAAACCACACAAAATGCATATTTATCATTTGCTAATAAGCTTAATTTAAAAGTCTTTACTTTGATATGATATGAGCTTTGACTTATAATTGACACAAAAAAAGCAAGGTCATTTCCTTGCTTTAAATTTAATTACTATTTAATTTCAATTATCTCTTCGCCCGCCAAACATTCTTCAACAAGCGCTTCAATATTCAACCGCTTCTCTTCCTTTTCGCACTTTTCTATTGTAGGTTTTATAACAGGATTCTTTGGCAAGAATACTGTACAACAATCTTCATACGGCAAAACTGAAGTCTTGTATGTTCCAATATCTTTTGCCACTTCAATTATATCCTCTTTATCAAGCGCAATACATGGACGGAATATTGGCTTATTATTTACCACGCCTCCAGTCACAGTCATACTGTTCATAGTCTGACTTGCCACTTGTCCCAAACTCTCACCAGTTACAATTGCTCCAAGAGAATATTTTTCACAAAGCCTTTCAGCCACTCTCATCATAATCCTTCTCATCAAAGTTATCATATACTCAGACGAGCAATTCATATGGATAGCTTCTTGAACTTTAGTAAATGAGACTACATGCAAATCGATTTTCCCAAGATAAGGCGTGAGCTCTTTTGCAAGAGTTATAACCTTTTCTTTGGCAAGCTCTGAAGTATATGGATAACTGTAAAAATGAAGAGCTTCAAGTTCAAGTCCACGCTTGCCCATAAGGTAGCCAGCAACAGGACTATCAATTCCACCAGACAATAATAGCATCGCCTTACCAGCTGAACCTAATGGTAAACCGCCTTGACACTTAATTGTCTCATTAAAGATATAAGCCTTGCCATTCATTCTTATATCCACATTCACCTCAACCATAGGATTATATAAATCTACGCTTGCATTAGGATTTTTATCAAGAAGTAATCCGCCTAGCTCTTTTGCAAACTCCATAGAAGGTACAGGGAAATTTTTGTCCGCTCTTTTAACAATCACCTTGAATGACTTTCCGTCAAGCTCATTCTTTTCAATTTCATTTTTAATAGCATCTACTGAAGCAACAACTTCCTCTGCAACGCTCAAACTATAAAGCCCAAAAACCTGTTTAAGCTTTTGAACTATCGCATCTTCTCTTGATTTTTCATAATTTGAAACAACATATCTTCCAAAAGTCTTTTCAAATTTAAAATTTTCATCACATAATTTTTTCTTAATATTTGAGATAAGCATATTTTCAAACACATATCTATTGTTGCCTTTTAAATATAACGGACCAAATCTCAACAATATAACTTTCATAAAACCCTCTCTCTAAGCTTATTGTATTCTTCAACAATTATTTCACCAGCTTTTCGAACCTCTTCTTCAGTCAAAAATTCATCAAACGAAATTCTAAGATGGGACTTAATCTGCTCCTTTTTATATCCCATACTCTCAAGCACACGATTTCCAGCCTTCTTTGTTGAGCAAGCACTGCCTGTTCCAACAATAACGCCTCGCCCAGACAAAGCCCTCATCAATGTTTCCCCATTCACGCCTTCAAACCATAGACTTATAATATAAGGACTGCCAACTATATTATTTATATGGATATGCTCATCTCTTTCAAGCATTGACTTTAAAAGCTTATTAAACTTGCTGGCTTTTTGCAAATTATCGTTCACGTCAGCCTTATCAATCGCGTATCCCATAGCCATTATTCCTGGAACATTTTCAGTCCCTGACCTATAGCCATCCTCTTGACCACCACCAAAAACTATAGATTTCAATGGTTCAATGTTTTTAACATACAAAGCACCTACACCTTTAGGCCCATGAAATTTATGAGCAGATAAAGAATACAAGTCAACATTAAGTGTATCTATATTAATTTCAATTTTACAGAAAGCTTGCACTCCGTCAACATGCAGTAGAGCCTTAGGTGCCTTTAATGACCTCATTTTTGATATTTTGAGTATATCATTAATCGCACCAGTTTCATTGCTTACATGCTCAACAGATATTAGCCTTGTTTTATCATTTAAAAGACTTTCAATCTGGCTATAATCAACCTGGCCATTCTCTTGGAGCTTAACAAAATGCACAATAAAGCCCTGCCTCTCAAGTTCTTTTGCTACATTATAAGTACTCGGATGTCCACCTTCAGAAAAGATGTATTCAAATTTGCCATTTCTCCTACTACCCATAATTGCCAAGTTATTACTTTCGGTTGCACCGCCAGTAAAAATAACATCGCCATGACTAGAGTTAAGCTTTGCCTTAATTAAGCTTCTTACATTATCGAGCTCTTTTTTAATTTCAATCGCCTCGCCATATCCAGCAGAAGGATTATAAAAAGATTGGCAGGCATATTTTTTATATAGCTCTGCCCCTCCTTCATACATTTTAGTAGTTGCCGCATTATCTAGATAAATCATCTAATTACCGCTCCAAATTTAAAGGTTAAAGCTTTTAACACCTTTTTCATAACACCAGCAACCTCTTCATCGGTCAATGTTTTTTCAATGTCAGAAAGTTTTATATTAAACGCCATACTCTTTTTATTTTCTCCTAAAGATGCACTTCTATAAATATCAAACAACTTAACATTATAATAAAGTTTTCCACAAGAAGATTTAATAGAAGCTAAAAGGTCTTCAACCGTAACCGCTTCATCAACAATTACAGCAAGGTCGCGTTCAACAATAGGATATTTTGAAATAGCCTTAAATGCACGAACTTCAACAGGAAGCTCAGATAAATATTTTGTATCAAACTCGCCATAGAAAACATTTGAAGGTAAATCATAATTTTTTATAACAGTTGGATGAACTTTTCCAAACGAGCCCACAACTTTGTCGCCACAAACAATATCAGCAGACACACCTGGATGCAAGAATGGCTTACTCGAACGAACAATCTTATATTCAAGAGAAGTCATATTTAAAAGGTTTTCTATAACTCCTTTCAAGTCAAAGAAATCAAACTCATCATCATTGACACAAATGCCAAGCATGTCTCTTTCAATTGGCAATTCTTCAACAGGCAAACCCTTTGCCTTATAAACTCGTCCACATTCAAATATTCTGATTTTTTTATTACCTACACTCAAGTTATAATAAAGATTTTGAAATAAACTATGAGCCAAAGATGTTCTCATACAAGAAATATCTTCGCTTATTGGATTTGCGATTCGAACAAGCTTATTTTCTTCATCAGATAATAAAAGTTTATTGTTTATATCACCACAAACAAGCGTATAAGAAATATTTTCATAAAATCCGCTTTCAACAAGCGCATTTCTAAATTTCCTTTCTAGAGCAAGTTTTGCGTTATGACAACCCTCAGTTACTGACGCATTTTTGAACAAACTATAATTAAGATTATCATATTTGTCATAGCCATAAAGCCTGATTATTTCCTCTGCCAGGTCGTAATCATTCTCTATATCCTCTCTATATGGAGGCACTTTGCATTCAAGCTTACTGCCGACCGCTTTGGTTACAATTCCTAAACTATTTAAAACTCTCACCATTTCGCTTGTTGGCACTTCGATTCCCAAAATATCATTAATGAGTTTAATAGAGCAAACTATCTCTCTTGCTTCGTTTTTCTTATTGCTAATATCAATTACGCCACGTGCAATTTTGCCACATTTCAGCTTTGAAACAAGATGAAGAGCCCTAGCAAGCCCCACTTCAGCATTAGCAACATTAACGCCTTTTTCATAACGAGCCGAAGAGTCTGTCCTAACCCCAAGTTTTCTACTTGTAACACGAATTGATTTTAAATCAAAAACCGCACTTTCAAGCACGCAAGTCTTAGTCTCGTTTGTGATACAAGAGCCCATTCCGCCAATAACTCCAGCTATTACCATAGGTTTTTCATTGTCGGCTATAACCATATTCTCTTCATTTAAAGTATATTCATTATGATTTAACGCCTCAATTTTTTCTCCGTCCCTAGCCTGCCTTACAATTATTTGCTCACCACCAATCAACTGTTGGTCAAAGGCATGCAAAGGTTGCCCTTCTTCAATAAGTACATAGTTAGTAATATCAACAAGAGTATTGATAGGCTTAATTCCAACAGCAAACAATCTCGCCCTCATCCAAAGTGGAGAACGCTCGATTTTAACATCGGTAATCGCTCCAGCCATATATCTATGACAGTTTGGAGTATTGACTTCAACATTTACAAAGTTTCTTACAGTGTCTTTTGAGTAAACGTCAATGTCATAATTGAGATTGATTTTCTTCATATCCTTTCCAAGAAGCGCACAAACTTCTCTTGCTATGCCAACAACACTCATGCAATCTGCTCTATTTGGAGTGATATTTATGTCGAAAATCACATCATTAAGCATTAACGCCTCATCAATAGGCATTCCAATTTTGAAATCGTTAGGCAATATTAAAATACCGTTAACACCAGCACCCTCAAAGTAGTCCTCGTCAATTCCAAGTTCTTCACCCGAACAAAACATACCGCAAGATTCTACGCCACGCATTTTTGCCTTTTTAATTTTTACGCCGTTTACAAGGTCTGCACCTTCAAGACTCACCGGAATCACTGCACCCTCAAATACATTTGTAGCAGCTGTTATAATTTGAGTTACATTTCCACCGCCTATATCAACACGGCAAACAACCAATCTATCCGCCTCTGGATGTTTTTCAATTTTTATAATCCTTCCAACCACAACATGGTGAAGGTTTTTATTTTGATAGATAACCTCTTCAACTTCCATACCAGCACTAGTAAGCTTTTGCGCCAAAACCTCTGGAGTTACATCAATATCTACAAATTCTTTAAGCCAATTATATGTTACTTTCATTTTCTCTCCTCACACCTATTTCATTTGTTCCAAAAATCTTATATCATTCTTGTAAAGATTGCGAATATTGCCTATGCTATTTAAAATCATCGCTGTCCTATCAAGTCCAAACCCAAATGCAAATCCTCTATATTTTTTACTATCAATTCCGGACATTTCAAGCACTTTTGGATTTACTATACCAGCACCTAACAATTCAAGCATGCCCGTCCCTTTACATTGAGAACAGCCAGCGCCATGGCAAGTTGGACATGAAACATCAACTTCAATACTTGGCTCGGTAAATGGGAAGAAAGAAGGTCTAAATCTAATAGTTGTATCTTCACCAAAAAGCCTCTTCATTAGTGTTGTAAGCATAACCTTAAGGTCTGCCATAGAGATATTTTCATCTACAACAAGCCCTTCCATTTGGTGGAAAACTGGACTATGCGTTGAGTCGCTGTCATTTCTATAAGTTTTACCAGGACAAATAATTTTAAAAGGAGGTTTTCTAACTTCCATTTCTCTTGCCTGAACAGCAGAAGTCTGTGAACGAAGTAAAATGTTATCATTGATAAAGAAAGTATCCTGCATATCTCTTGAAGGATGATTCTTTGGAATATTCATAGCTTCAAAGTTGTAATAATCGCTTTCAATTTCAGGACCTTCTACAACAGAAAATCCAAGACTAACACAAATATCAGTAAGCCTATCTATAACATCTGAAATTGGATGTAATGCACCCTTTACAACTCCTTTTGAAGGCTCCGAAATGTCAATTCTTTCATTTTCAAGCTTCTCATTTAACTCTCTTTCTTCACATTCTTTTTCAAGAGAAGTTAATTTATCAGAAATGGCATTTTTAACCTCATTTATAAGCGCTCCAACCTTTGGACGCTCTTCAGGGCTAATATCCTTCATTCCTTTCGACATAGTAGTAATACTGCCCGATTTTCCAAAGACTTTCACCTTAATGTCGTTAATTTTCTTTTTAATTTCACCAATGCTATCTTGTGAATTTTTTCGAATTTCTTCAACAAATTCAAGCACCTCTTTTTTAAGCTTTTCAAGCTCTTCTTTAATCATCAAATTCCTCCTTGTAATATAAGAAAACATTCGATAAATCTCATGTTTTCTTGCGTTCCTAAAGAAAACACTCAATAATTCTCCTGTTATTCTTTCATTCCTAAATAAAAATGTTCAATTAAATCAAACATTTTTCTCGTGCACAAAAATACTTTTAAAATTTGCATTTTTACGCACTAAAAAAGTCCTCTTATTCCATTAGGACGAAAGAGAACTTATCGTGGTACCACCTAAATTTAATAAAGCCTAGCGCCTTATTCTTATTAAAACCTTTTACGTAGTTTAACGGCATAAACTAATCTAAGTCACCTTATTTCATAAATGCAGCTAGAAAGTGAATTCGCAAACCTGCCGAACGCTTATTTTTCAGCCAAGAATAAGCTCTCTTTGAACACATCTGTCTGTTACTAGTCTTTCATCATCGCTTTTATAATTAAATATTATATTAATATATAAATTATTGTCAAGCAAAATTAACTTGATTTTAATTATTTTTATGCTAAAATATAGGCATGAAGTATTTTGATTTTGCAATTAATAAAGAATATAAAAACGTTTATTTGTTTCTGAAAGATGAGGGATTTTCAGAAAACTTTATAACAAATTTACGAAAAACTTGGGGAAATATTAAAGTAAATAACACCATTGTTAACATTCGACAGCCCTTAAAACATAATGATATTCTTTCAATCAATTCAAACCCTAACCAACATACTGCTATTATGCAATGCATACTACCACTAGATATAGTATTTGAGGACGAATACTACTTACTGATAAACAAACCAAGCGGAATATCATGCATGCCAAACAAAAGCCACTACTCTTGCAATCTTGCAGGCGCTATTTGTCACTACATGAAAAATAAAGAGGAGAATTTTGTCCTACGAATGATTAACCGACTAGACAAGGATACAGCAGGTCTTATCTTAATAGCAAAAGACAGCATTTCACAAAACAAAGTAAAAGATATTGAAAAGACCTACTATGCAATCTGCGAAGGCGAAATAGCAAAAGAGATAACAATAGACAAGAAAATTAAAACACTTTCAAATAATGGCATAAATGAAAGAAAGAGAATTATTTCAGACGATGGACAAGAAGCTATCACCCTTGTTACCCCTATTAGCACAAATACAAAACTAAGCCTTATCAAATTAAAACTAAAGCACGGAAGAACCCACCAAATTCGAGTCCATTTGTCCTCAATAGACCACCCTCTTTTAGGCGATGAAATTTATGGAAACAAATCTGACATTATAGACCATACAGCATTAATTTGTAAAGAACTTTCATTTTTTCACCCTTTTAAAAAAGTTAATTTAGCATTTAACATAGATTTCCCAGATGATTTTAAAAAAGTTATAACCACAATTCAAAGCTTATAAAACCTTTTACCAACATCACAGCTTAATTTAATCGTTAAAAAAGAAGTTGATTTTCAACTTCTTTTTTACATTTAATTTTATTTAATTAAAGCATTTTAATATTCACAGTTGTTTGGCGTTCTTGGGAAAAGAATTACGTCACGAATATTTGATACCCCTGTTACATACATAAGTATTCTTTCAAAGCCAAGACCAAAACCACTGTGTTGAACAGAGCCAAATCTACGGAGATTTAAATACCACCAGTAATCTTCTTCTTTAAGCTTTAAGTTTTCCATATGCTTTCTAAGTTTTTCATAATCGGTTTCACGTTCACTTCCACCAGTAACTTCACCTATTCCTGGGAATAACAAATCGCAAGCTCTTACAGTCTTTCCGTCTTCATTCTGCTTCATATAGAAAGCTTTAATTTCTTTTGGATAATCTGTCACAAATACAGGTTTTTTATAAACAACTTCACATAAATATCTTTCATGCTCTGTTTGAATATCACTACCCCATTCAACAGGATAATCAAATTTATCATTATTCTTTTTCAAAATTTCAATAGCATCAGTATATGTCAAACGAGCAAAGTCGTTATTGATTACATTATTTAATCTATCAAATAATCCCTTGTCAACGAATTCATTGAAAAATTTCATTTCGTCTGGACATCTTTTCATAATATTAGTTATAATGAATTTCATCATTTCTTCTTCAAGCTCCATAAGCTCTTCAAGATTCATAAAGCAAATTTCTGGTTCAAGGTGCCAGAATTCGTTTACGTGACGAGTTGTGTTGCTGTTCTCAGCTCTAAAAGAAGGTCCGAAAGTATATATCTTACCAAAAGCAAAAGCGCAAGCTTCTCCTTCAAGTTGACCCGTTGGGCTAAGATAAACCTTCTTACCAAAAAGTTCATCTTCTGGGTCGAACTTACCCTCTTCATCATAAATATTTTGAGTTGTTACTCTAAATAATTCACTTCCACCTTCACAATCAGAAGAAGTCAAAAGTGGCGTATGAACATGAACAAAACCTTTATTCTCAAAAAACTCGTGAAGAATAAAAGCAAGCTTACTTCTTACTCTAAATACCGCATTAAATAAATTTGTTCTTGGTCTAAGATAGGCAATTTCTCTCAAAAATTCTAGTGAGTGTTTTTTCTTTTGAAGCGGATAATCACTATCAGTTGCATTCAGAATTGTAATTTCATCAGCCTGCATTTCAAATGGCTGTTGGTTTTCAGGAGTCATAACAATTCTACCCTTACAAGTGATTGAAGAGCCTGTGTTCAACTTCTCAATTTCATCAAAGTTCGCAAGTTTATCCTTAGTAAAAACAACTTGCAATGTTTTAAAGCAAGTTCCATCAGATAAATTGATAAAACCAAACTTACCATTACCTCTACAACTTCTTACCCAACCAGCTACTATAATCTGAGTGCCTGAAAAATACTTTATGCTATCATAAACCGACTTTATATCAATCTTAACCATTTTATCTCCATATTTTCTTCTATCGTACCTTGTTTTCATAACACAAGTATTATATCATATAATCTAGAAGATACAAAACATTTTTATGAAAAATATCCAATTTTTTTCTCACAAATAAACAAGAAAAAAATCTTCAGTAACTCCAAAGATTTTTTTAATAATTAAAATAAGTAAAGAAAATCACCCAAAATGTTAATAGTAGTAGACTCTTCAGCCCTGAATGAAAATTCAAAAACTTTATACTCATTATTTTCAACAGAAGTTATAGCTATTATTTCATTATCAATTTTAACTTCGAAAGTCTCTACACAATAATCCATATAAAAAGTCAACTTTAATTCTTCACCTTTTACAATTTTATTTGTTATATCATGCTCATAGGAATTCAAGTATAACATACGAAATCCATCTTGAGTGCATACTTCATAACAATAATCATCACCACTAAAATCATCAACTCTTACTGGCGCTTTTAACAATTCAGGCTCAGACCCACACTTGATTTCAAATGTAATTGAAACATTATCAGTATTATTATTGTTTCCTGGCGATGCTTCACCATTTGCACACGCAACGAATAAAGGAAGCACCAAAGCAACCATGACTGCAACTAAAAATTTTGAAAATCTCTTCATATAAACCTTCTTTTGTATTAACGTATATATTCTAACATTTTACAACAAAATATACAAATGTTTTTAAGTATAAAACAAAATAATTTAAAAAAAATATTATTTAGACAAATTTCAACCAGCAATATAAAATAAAAAAAATGTATGAGCTTTCTATACATTTTTTGGTGCACTACTACCTAAATTGAATTATCGGAGATTTTTTGTTAAGCATTTTTGCTCATTTAATTTTTCTTTGCATTATTGAAAATCAAATATTGACTTTTTACCCAATATGTGCATGAATTTGTTTAAAAGGAGCAAGAATGAATTTCTTTGCCGTTGTGGATTATATTTTCATTCTAGCTCATGCCAAGTACCTTTCATGACATAAAATTTGACACAAAATAAAAAAAACCTAAACCGAGAACTCAATTTAGGCTTCATTTGTGTCAACTGACAACAAAGTCTTTTTTTTGATTTGTTAGTTTTGATAATGCGACGAGTCGAACTGTGATTGTGCTTGCACAACATCACGAGTGAGCGAGGAAGCATTATATTTCATATTTTGCGACGGCAATTTTTAGTCTAAAAAATCAAAAATAATCAAAAAAATCAAAAATTAAATCAAAATTTGATTTCGCGACACAGTTTTGATTTTGCGAAAATCAAAAATTATTTTATCAACAAAGCAATTGCTTCTGCCAACTGTTTGTGGCTTTTTGTTGTAAGGTGAATTCCGTCTTTCCCACAACGTAAAATTTTATTTGGAAGAAACATGCAATTATTTTCTTTTGCAAATTTCTCAAAAAGTTGATTAAAACATTTTGATTTAGCGGTCGCTCCCGTAAATCCATCAAATTTAATTTCGTCAATTTCAGGAGGTGCACATATAATAAACTTGGGTACTTTTGTTAGTTCAGGTGCTAAACAATTGCGTGTGAATTTAATATACTTTTCCTCTAATACTTTAACAACTTGTTGGACAGTACGATTAAACTTTTCTTTCATGTCGTTTGTGCCCAAAAACAAAACCACATAATCTATAGGATCATGAGAAATTAAACATGTTGGGAAAAATAAAGCCCCGTTACGATTTCCTTTTGGTTGCTTTATATCGTCAAGATCCGTTGTCCTTGAGGGCATCCCTTCACTAATAACTAGGTATCTTTTCCCGAGAATTTGCTGGAGAAAATAAGGATACGCCTTTGTTATATTACAATGTTTACAACTTCCATCGGGTATTGTTCCCCAGGTGTTTGAATCCCCATAACATAAAATTCTAATCAATATGACCTCCTAAAAAGACACTACCTTCTCTTTTCTAACAAAATTTCATGCTTGCCCTTTTATTTCAACCCGTATACTGTGTCGTAATTTATTTTTCATCACTGCATACAGTTTGTTTTCGCCTTTCGCAAAAAAGACTTTTTATACAATATATTTGGTGCGGGCGGTGGGAGTCGAACCCACACTCTTTCGAACTTGCCCCTTAAACAAGCGCGTCTGCCATTCCGCCACGCCCGCACATTTAAAAATATAAAGCAAGAATAACTTTCTTGCTCTATTATTATATCTATTATTAAATTATATGTCAAGTATTTTATTGAAAATTTTCAAAAACTTTAATCTCCTGACTTGTTAAATTCTTCAAGACCTTTTTCAAATTGAGTTTTACTCTCTGGGTCTAACTTAAAAATCAAACCAAACAATTGTCCCACATGAAGTTTTTCCTCTTTGGCTATATCCATTATAGTATTTTTAGCATCTATATTATTAGTTTGTTGCAGATGAGTTTCATAACCAACAATGGCTTCAAGCTCCCCCATCACATCTAATCTTGCATTTTGCAAAGTTAAAAAATTATTTGAAGTAATATTTGAGTTATCTAAAATATTAAAAAATCCTTTCATTGTAGCCTCCTATTTTATATATGAAAGGATTTACACTTATGACAAGAAAATGCTTAACTACTTTTTCTACTAAAAAAAGACTGTTAAATTTAACAGACTTCTTTTTTATCTTCAACTTTCACAATAAGCTCTGGTTGACCATTATCAAGTTCAATAAATTGAGAAGTAACAACAATCTTTTCAATATTTTTTAAACTTGGAGCATCATACATAAGTTTTGTCATCTTTGATTCAATAATGGTTCTAAGCCCCCTCGCGCCCGTCTTAAGCTCCATAGCTTTCTTTGCAATGGAACGTATTGCGTCTTCGGTAAACTCAATATTCATATTGTCAATTTTAAACATTAAATTGTATTGTTTAATAAGTGAATTCTTAGGCTCTTTCAAGATTTTAACCAAAGCGTCTTCATTGAGGTCATCAAGACCAACAACAACAGGAAGACGACCAATAAACTCTGGAATTAAACCAAATTTTATAAGGTCATTTGGCTGAATTTCTTTAACATAATTCGAGCCACCTTCTTCAACACTCTTTATGTTTGCATTAAAACCAAGCACTGTGTCATTTTTTCTGCTTTCAACAATTTTATCTAGTCCAACAAACGCACCGCCACAAATAAATAGTATATTAGTGGTATCTATTTGTATCATTTCTTGATGAGGATGCTTCCTTCCACCTTGTGGTGGCACTGAAGCAACTGTGCTTTCAAGGATTTTTAATAAAGCTTGTTGAACGCCCTCACCAGCAACGTCTCTTGTTATTGAAACATTTTGCGTCTTTTTAGCTATCTTATCTATTTCATCAATATAAATAATTCCACGTTGCGCTTTTTCAATGTCATAATCGGCATTTTGAATAAGTTTTAAAAGAATATTTTCAACATCATCACCTACGTATCCTGCTTCAGTCAAAGTTGTAGCATCAGCTGTAGCAAAAGGTACTTTTAAAACTTTTGCAAGCGTTTTTGCTAAAAGTGTTTTTCCCGACCCGGTAGAGCCCACCATAAGAATATTACTTTTTTCCAGCTCAACTTCATCAGCATTTTTCTGAATGTCTTTATCAAGATTATAATTTAACCTTTTATAATGATTGTATACGGCAACAGCTAGCACTCTTTTAGCTTCGTCCTGTCCAACAATATATTCATCAAGTTTTTCTTTAATTTCACTTGGTGTAGGCAACTCTATTTTCTCAAATTTTGTCTTTTTAACAACATCAACAACAATATCCTTACAGATTTCAATACATTCATCACATATAAATGCATCTCCATTAGGACTCGCTATCATTTTTTTAACATCACGCTGACCTTTTCCACAAAAGCTACATTTGCAATCATCGCTCATAAAGACCTCCTATTAAGCTTTTTTATCTCTTGATACGAAAATCTCATCAATAATTCCGTAATCTTTTGCCTCCTGTGCTGTCATATAGTTATCTCTATCAGTATCTTTTTCCACAATTTCAAGTGGCTTACCAGTATTTTGACTTAACATTTGATTCATACGTTCTTTTATATATTGTATATGATTTGCTTGGATTTGAATATCACTAACCTGACCTTGAGCACCGCCAAGAGGCTGATGAATCATTATTTCACTATTTGGCAACGCAAACCTTTTACCTTTTGTTCCACCAGCAAGCAGGAATGCTCCCATAGAAGCAGCTCTTCCCACACAAATAGTAGAAACATCACACCTAATATATTTCATAGTATCATAAATCGCAAGCCCAGCACTTACGCTTCCGCCAGGACTATTGATATAAATTGAAATATCTTTGTTAGGATTTTTTCCTTCAAGATAGATAAGCTGTGCAACAATAATATTTGCTATGTTATCATCTATTTCACCGTTCAAGAATATTATTCTGTCTTCAAGAAGTCTAGAATAAATATCATAAGACCTTTCGCTGTTTCCAGTTTGGTCCACAACCATAGGAATTAACATACAACCTCCATTTTATTTTTACCGACAACTTTAATTATATGCCATAATTGTTATTTTTTTTCATTCTTAGATTTGATAAAATTAAGGACTTTTGTCATAATTGCGTTGTTTTCAAAGAATGCATAGTCATTTGGAGACATTGCCTTTTTAAAATCTTCCACATTCATTTGATATTTGCCCGCATGGTCAGCAATTGCTTTTTCAAGTTCATCGCTAGTAACCATCAACTTATTTTCAGAAATAAGTTTTTGAATAACAAGACGTGTTCTTATATTCTTTTCAGCATCAGCCTTTCTCTCATCTCTAAATTCGTCAACAGTTTTGCCGATATATCCAAGATAATCTGCAAGGTTCATACCTTGATGAGAAAGTCTATGTTCAAAATCCTGCATAATGCGATTTACTTCAAAATCAATCATTGAAGGAGTAAGTTCAATACCACTCTTATCTGCTACTGCATCAAGAAGAGCAACTTCATAATCTCTTTCTATTCTTTCCTCTGCAAGCTTCATGAGGTTTGCTTTTAAAGATTTTTTGTATTCCTCAACAGTCTCAAATTCTGTTGTATCAGAAACAAATTTATCATTTATCTCTGGTAAGATTTTCTTTTCAACTTTATTTAATGTAACTTTAAATACAGCTGGTTTTCCTTTAAGGTTTTCAGCACCATAGTTTTCAGGGAAAGTAACATTTATATCTTTTTCTTCACCCTTTTTCATACCAACAACGCCCTCTTCAAAACCTTCAATGAAAGTATGAGAACCAAGCTCTAATCTGTAATCTTCAGCTTCTCCACCTTCAAATTTTTCGCCATCAATATAGCCAACAAAGTTGATTGTAGCAAAATCACCAAGTTCAGCTTTTTTGTCCTCTTCAACAAATCTAGCATGACTTAATCTAGAATTTTCAAGTTCTTTTTCAATATCTTTTTCTTCAACTTTAGCTTTTGCCTTTTTAACTCCAAGCAATTCAAGGTTTGGAAGTTTAAATTCAGGCATTAAGTCAAATTTGATTGTGGCTTCAAGTCCGCTTTCAACAGTGAATTTATCCATATCTACATGTGGTTGACCAGCTGGAACGATGCTTGTATTTTCGTCTAAGAATTTATTGTACTCGTTTGAAATAACTTCATCAAAAGCATCATCAAAAAATACTGTGTCTCCATAATTTTGTTCAATAACTCTTCTTGGAGCCTTACCTTTTCTAAATCCTTGAATATTAAATCTGCCCTTATTCTTTTCATAAGCACGATTAGTAGCTTCTTCCCACTCTTCTTTAGAAATCTTAACTTTTAAAACTCCTTGTTTATCTTTTTTCTCAAATGTATACATTATATTTTATTCTCCTTTTATTTTTTTGCTATTTAATAATAGCATATTAAATCACTTTTAGCAAGCAATTTTAATCATTTAAATACAATCACGGCTATAGCTACGAATATGGCAATGACAAACACTATTTTACAAATATCAATAAATTTATCAAGTCTCAGACTCTTCTTATATTTTTTTATATATAGCTCAATATTTCCCTCAAAATCTATAGTATCTATATTATAATCATTTATTATTTCAGCCTTGTATTGCTTAAAATCTTCATCAAAATGCTTATAGTAATCTTCTATATAGTAGTATGTTAAGAGTACTACCCACAATATACAGAGTATTCCAAGAAAAGCCAGTGAAAAATATATAAAGCCTGACCATACAGACTTTATACACGCAAATAATATAATTAAGGCGATAAGCACCCCTGAAGCAATCCACTTTTTCATATAATTTCTTTTAAATATTTAAAATAAATAGTACAACTATCGTCACTACAAAGACTACATAACAAATTATCCATGCAATATGACGATGTTCTTTAACCCAATAAAAAGCTAATACAATTGATATTACATATGCAATAACTTGCCCTACCAAGCTGAAAGCTCTTGAAAGATTTGTATCACCCTTTAAAACAAGAGTCAATAAAAGTGCAAGTGCGATACAACCTATTCCTATATAAGCCACAAATGCCAATAAAGAGTTAAATCCATTTGATAACTTTTTTTGAGATTTCTTATCTTTTTTCTTTTCTTCAACTATTTCCATTACAGCTCCTAACCTTTAGAGATATGACAAGCAAGGTCTACTGTTTTATTTGAATATCCCCATTCGTTATCATACCAAGAAACAAGTTTAACGAAAGTTGGACTAATCATAATTCCAGCATTTACATCGAAAATGGAAGTACGCTCGTCTCCTACAAAGTCTGACGAAACAACTGCATCGTCTGTCCAGCCAAGAATTCCTTTTAGTTTTCCTTCTGAAGCTTTTTTGATTTCTTTTACAATTTCTTCGTAAGTTGTTTCTTTAGAAAGTCTTACAGTTAAATCCACAACAGAAACGTCTATAGTAGGCACTCTGAAGCTCATTCCAGTAAGTTTTCCTTTAAGCGAAGGAATGACCTCTCCCACGGCTTTTGCTGCACCTGTTGAAGATGGAATAATGTTTGTAGAAGCCGCTCTTCCACCTCTCCAATCCTTCTTTGATGGCCCGTCAACAGTAAGTTGAGTTGCTGTTGTTGCATGAACTGTTGTCATAAGACCTTCTTCAATACCAAACTTGTCATGAACTACTTTAACAAGCGGAGCAAGACAGTTTGTGGTACAAGAAGCATTTGATACAACAAGCATTTCATTTTTGTATTCGTTTTCGTTTACACCCATTACAAACATAGGCATATTTTTGCCAGGAGCAGACACAATTACTTTCTTCGCTCCGCCCTCTAAGTGTTTAACAGCATCTTCATATTTAGTAAATTTTCCAGTAGCTTCAATTACAACATCTACCTTATTTTTACCCCAAGCGATAAGTTGTGGTTCTCTTTCAAAATAGAAAGAAATTTCTTTACCATTTATTATAAGTTTGTCATTTTTAACTTCACATTCACCATTAAACTTGCCATGAACTGAATCATGAGTGAACATATATTTTGCATAATCTAAATCTACAAAAGGGTCATTTATTGCAACAAGTTCGACATCGCTTCTTTGCGCACAAACTCTTGCAACTAATCTTCCAATTCTACCAAATCCATTGATACCAATTCTTACCTTTTTCATAAATCCTCCTCTTCCTCTTCGTCTTGATAATTTTCTTCAAATTCTTCATATTCGCTGTCATCAATAATAGGTGTTGCTTCACCCACTATTCTTTTTCCAACAGATAAATTAAAAAGTAAAATCACCAAAGTAACTAATGAAATAGCAACACATATAAGGTCTAAGCAAATAAGTAAAAGTCCAATAATAACAGTCACCTTAACGCACAAACTAACTGAAAGTGTCACACCAAGAGCGACTATTAAAGCAACAACCGACACTATAGAAAATTTTATCATGTCTTTCTTGTCTACTTCTTGCTTTATATTTTCTCCAGCTACTTTCACTGTGCCCTGCTCAATACCTCTCCACCTATTAGCTCTACTTGAAAAACTTAAGTTTCCAGAAGTTGCCACAACAGCAGAAATATCCTCATTGAAGTAAATCACCGAAGGGTCACCTTTATATTGCTTTAAGCCTAAGAAAAACTTTAAAATTCTTTGCCAAATCTTAAACATAAATTTTTTTGCTTTACTGAGATTACGTTTACAAGTTACAATATCCTTGCTATTTAAAATAAACCTATTAAATTCGTCAATAGTTATAGGTTTACGCATAATCATAGTCGAACCGCTTCCGATATGTCTTTGAAGAGCATTGATAATAGCTTCCCTCTTCGAGCCATTTTGAAAGGTCACAACTCGAATATTGTCAGCATCTGAAGTCTTCAATTTAAATTCATCTGCAAACTCTTCTGGCACACCAACATAAATGAAAACTTCTTCGACATTTGCAAGCTTTCTCAATATATCGTCAAACTTAAGTTTTTTGTTTTCTATAGGAACAATAACATTTACCATATTCATCCTCAATATTTCTTTATTCTTCTAGTATGTCGACCACCTTCAAAATCTGTAGTTAAAAACACTTTAATAATTTTAATTGCTTTTCTAGCCGAAATAAACCTTCCTGACAGACAAAGCACATTGGCATCATTATGCCTTCGAGCGAGCGAAGCAAATCTTTCGTTGTGACAAAGAGCTGCCCTTATCTTAGGGTTACGATTAGCAACAATGCTCATTCCAATTCCAGTACCACAAATATAAATACCGACATTTCTAGGGTCTTCAACAACCTTTACATTCCCTGCTTTTGCAAAGTCTGGATAATCATCAAGTTGCTCTTTAGAATAACAGCCCACATCAATTGCAATAATATTTTCTCTGTTAAAAAATTTCTTTATTTCCTCTTTCAAAGGATAACCTGCATGGTCGCTTGCTAAAATTATCATAATTCTCTCCATGAAATTATTTTTTGTAATAAAATCTTATTTGCGCTTTGAATTTCTTTTGCAGTTTTTAAATAAATCTCCTCATCTCCGCCATAAGGGTCAATAATGTCATTACCTATTAGGTCTTTCATTGTAATAATCTTACTTGAACTCACTCGTGATTTCATGTTTTCACTCATAACCACATACAAAGTGTCTTTATCTGTTTTTTTAAGCTTAACAGACTTCCTGTTGGATGCCGAAGCTTTAAGTTTTTTTAAAACAACCTTTGCCATATCAGAGATATTGTCACCCTTTGCCATTAGCCCACGAGAAGAGACTTTTACATCTTCAATTTTATTATCTTTTAGAAGCTTCTTCATTAGTCTTTCAGCCATGATTGAACGACAGGTGTTTCCTGTACAGACAAAACAAATTTTTATCATAATGTCTCCTAAACTAAAACAACATTAAAAAGTCATTTTCTTAGATTGCCAAAGCTTATCAAGATTATATTTTTCTCTAGAAGCTGACACAAACAAATGGAGAATAATCTTATCAAAATCAAACACAATCCATTCTCCTTTATTATAACCTTCAGGATAAATTTCAATCCCCAAATCTTGCATAATAATATTTGCAATTTTTTTGTTATTTAAAACTGATGAAGTTGTCGCCACAATAGCATAATCAAATGTTAAATCTTCTTTTGATAAATTATATACAACCACATCTTTATACTTTTTTTCAACTAAATAGTCATAAAGTTCTTTTAAATGTTCTACCACGTTACCTCTCTTTTATAATAGTATAAATATATTTATTTTAATTGTCAAATGAATGTCTAAATATTTTTATTTTGTTAATAATCGTAAATATGAAAAAGATACTTTTTGTTTTGCAAGAAATTTTAAAATTTGGTTTAATTTTTTTATTAAGCTTTATTTGGCTTAGATATTTTATCCGCCTGCTATGGCTTTGTATTTTGCTGGCTACAACAATCACAATTATTATTACTACAATTGTTTACTTTTTATCTAAAAGATATAGCTCTCAAAAAGCATTAAAATTGTCTGAAAAAGAGGACGCAGACAACATGTTTTTGTCTTTAATCACAGACCAAAATTCTCTTGATTTCTTTCATAATCTCGCAAAGAGTAGGCATTCCAACTCAGAAAAGAAAGACGATTATATTGTCATTACTCATAAAGACAAAACAAAAGTTATCCTGTATCCCCATCTATCACTTGACAGTCTAACTCCAAACCAACTTATAACTATTTACAATAAACTCAAATTTGAAAAAGCAAATAAAGTGGTGTTGACATGTTTTAACTACGATAAAACCACCTTACTTTTTGCCAAAAATTTTGAAATAGATATAGTTTTATTAAACTGCTATGAGACTTACGCAAGACTATACAAAGAATATGATTATTACCCAGAAATAACAATCAAGTATAAAAAAGAAGCAGGACTCACCTTTAAAGCCCTCCTTGCCTATTCTTTTAATAAGTCAAGAACAAAAGGCTATGTCCTGTCTTCAATAATTTTATTTATAATGTCTTTCTTTGTAAGAATAAATATTTATTATCTTGTTGTCGCATCCCTATTACTTATTTTCGCCTTAATTTCTTATATCAACCCAAAATACAACTCAAAGAGCGGTGGCAATATAATCTAAATTAAACAAGTTAATTAAATAAGTTCGATATGCTTAATATCTTTCTTAGAAGACTTACGATAAATGACAATCATTCTTCCAATCACTTGAACAGGGTCAGCCCCTGTTTTTTGACATATTTCTTGCATAAGTTCTTTAGTGGTTTTATCACAATTATTTAAAGCCTTAATCTTAATAAGCTCTCTCGCTTCTAAAAGCCCGTCAATAGCTTCATAAGAATTCTCAGAAAGCCCTTCTTTTCCTATTTGCATAACAGGTTCTAAAGCATTTCCAAGCCCTCTCAAAAAAGCACGTTGTTTAGTTGTTGTCATTTTCTTCCCCTTTTACTCAGAATACTCAAATACAGCATCCTTAATTTTTATTGTATCACCATTTTTTAGGCCTCTTTCTTTAAGCATAGCAATAACGCCCATTTTTTCAAGACTTTTTTGGAAATATGCAAAAGAACGAGTATCTGAAAGCACGATTCCGCGCGCGAACTCATCAATTCGTCCACCGCTAACAATAAACGCACCTTCATCATCTCTAGTAATAATAATAGAAGATTTATCTTTAACGTCAAAATTAAATTCTTCTATCTCAAGTGGTGGTTTTTTTGGCAATTTGCTTAAAAGTTCAATGGTTTTTAGTTTTATATCTTCAACGCCTCTATAAGTCGCTCCAGATAAAAGTATATAACTTTCACCTATCTCGTTTTCAAAACGTCTTACTCTCTCTTTTAAAGTCTCTTCATCAAGAAGGTCAATCTTACTTAAAATTATAAGTTGTGGCGTTTTTAACAGCTCTTGACTATATCCTGCCAGCTCTTTATTTATGATTTTATAATCTTCTATAAAATCTCTACCATCACTTTCTGAAATATCAACTAGATGAAGTAAGAGTCTTACTCTTTCAATGTGTTTTAAGAAATAATGACCTAAGCCTTGACCTTCACTTGCACCTTCAATAAGACCTGGAATGTCGGCCGCTACAAATGTTTGTCCTTTCACCTCACAAAACCCAAGATTAGGATAAAGCGTAGTAAAAGGATAATTTGCAATCTTTGGATTCGCATTCGAAATACAAGAAAGAAGTGTCGATTTGCCTGCATTTGGATAACCAATTAAGCCAACATCAGCAATCGTTTTAAGTTCAAGAATAACCTCACGTGACTTTGTTTCTTCTCCTGACTGTGAAAAGTGAGGAGCCTGCTTGATTGATGATTTATAGTAAGCGTTTCCATGTCCGCCTTCACCACCTTTCAAAGCTACAAATCTCATTTCATCTTCAAATAAATCAGCAATGATTTTATTAGTTTTACTGTCTATCAACACCGTACCGCAAGGGACTTTAATAATAACATCTTTACCTTTTGCGCCAGTTTTTAATCTTTGACCACCATTTCCACCATTCTCAGCGAAAAACTTCTTATGAAATCTAAAGTCATAAAGAGTATTAAGATTTTTAGTTGCAACAAAGATTATATCTCCGCCTTTTCCACCTTCACCGCCGTCTGGCCCACCATTAGCAGTTTGTGCTGTATGCAAAAAAGAGGAAGAACCATTTCCACCATTTCCCGCTTTAATAGTAATTTTTGTTCTATCTAAAAACATACTGTCTCCTCTTTTTACAATTTAAAATACATATATAGTATTATGTATTACGTACAAAATACAAGATATTGTTTATCGGGTGCATTCTGGTTTAAATGGACAGTTTTCACATTCAGGCTTTTGAGCCTTGCATACATAACGTCCAAACAGCACCATTTGCAAATGCAACCTTCCCCAATCACTTTTATTAAAAGTTGACATAAGAGTCTTTTCACATTCTAAAACATTATCTGTTTTTACAAGCCCTAACCTATTTGAGACCCTTAGCACATGAGTATCGACTGCAATTGCGTCACCCTTAAAAGCTTCAGAATATACCACATTTGCGGTTTTACGCCCTACACCAGCAAGAGTTTGAAGAGCCTCTAAATCATTTGGAACTTGTCCATTAAAGTTTTCCAGAAGACTCCTACTCATAGCCAAAATATTTTTTGCCTTATTACGATAAAATCCGCATGAATGAATTTTCTCTTCAAGTTCTTCTTGTGATAAAGTAATCATTTTTTCAGGTGTATCATACTCCTTGAACAACTCTCTTGTCACCTGACATACCCTCTTATCCGTGCATTGCGCCGATAAGATTACGGAGACAAGAAGTTCATAAGGAGTTTTATATTCTAGTTCACATTTAGGTTCAGGAAAATATTTGTTGAGATTTTCAACTATTTGCTCTGATTTCATTTTTACCTCATAAGTGGGAATAAAACTGTATCTCTAATATTTGGAAGGTCAAAGATAAACATAAGGAATCTGTCAATTCCAAAGCCCAAACCAGAAATTGGTGGCATTCCATGCTCCATAGCAAGCAAGAAATCTTCATCAACGTCCATAGTCTCATCATCACCCTGAGCCTTTTCTTCCAATTGTTTTTCAAGAAGTTCTCTTTGAAGCATAGGGTCAACAAGTTCTGAGTAAGCTTTACAAATCTCTTGACCTCCCGCCACGACTTGGAATGCATCAATAACACGGACATCTTTGTCATTGCGTCTTGCAAGCGGCATAAGGTCTGCTGGATAATTGTAAATAATTGTTGGATTTACTATATCCATTCTAATTTTTCTCTTATAAATATAATCAATAAGAGTTCTTATAGATTTGCATTCTTCAAGGTCTTTATCACTAAATACACCCTTTGCTACAATCTTCTTTTTAAACTCACCCAAATCAGTCTCAGCAAGGAAATCAAAGTCTAAAATCTCACGCATTTTGCCGATATAATCAATTCTTGGCCATTCACTATCAAATTCAATCTCTTGTTCTTTATAAGTTATTTTTGTTGTTCCAAGACAACTACTTAAAAGTTTGATAATGAAATCATGGAAAAATTTAATATTGTCTTCATAATTCCAATAAGATGCATACCATTCAACTTGAGTAAACTCTTGTAAATGAACTGTATCCATACCTTCATTTCTAAAGTCTTTTCCATACTCAAACACTCTATCAAAGCCCGCACAAATACATTGTTTAAGCCAAGTCTCTGTGGCAATTCTTATATCGCAATCAAGGTCAAGCGCGTTATGATGTGTAAAGAATGGCTTTGCACTCGCTCCAGACACGCTTGTTTGAATGATAGGAGTCTCTACCTCAATAAAGCCGTTATCTTCAAGGTGTCTGCGAAGGAAAGACACCATCTTGCTTCTTGTTAAAAATACATTACGCGAATTTTCATTTGTGATAAGGTCAAGGTAACGCTGTCTATAAATAGTCTCAGTATCGCTGAGTCCATGAAATTTTTCTGGTAAAGGTCTAAGAGTCTTAGAAAGTAGCGTCAACTTTTCAGCTTTAACAGTAACTTCGCCTGTTTGAGTTAAATACACTTCACCCTCTACACCAACAAAATCGGCAATGTCAATCATTTTCTTATAAAAGTCATAAGCCACTTCGTCAAGTTCATTTCTACCAACAGATACTTGAATTTTGGCGTTAATATCACGGATTTGCAAAAAGCCAAATTTTCCCATAACTCTTTTAAAGATTATTCTTCCCGCAACTTTAACATGCTCTCCAACTTTTTCACGAGCCTCTGCAATTGTGCAAGTTCTAACAAATTTGTCTTTATAAGGAATTTCACCCATTTCTAATAAATCATTAATTTTCTTTTTTCTAATATCAACTTCGTTTGATAATACTTGTTCTGCCATTATTTTCTCCTTTGAATTAAAGGTATCATAAATCGCAAAATAAGTCAATTAATTATATTTATTTTTATTTGTAATTACTATAATTTGTATTTACTCTAGCTTATATATACTTCTATTTGTATATACTCTTGCTTATACATACTTTTATTTGTATTTATTTTTATAATATTTATAATTTTTAAGTACTCTAGAAAGATAATTTTTTGTTTCTTTAAAAGGTATCTTATTTAAAGTTTTACCGTCCGCAGAATATTCCTTATTTTTAAGCCATGCAGATACATTGCCTTGACCGGCATTATAAGCACAAATTCCAAGCTTTTCATCACCAAAATAGTTTATCAAATAGGACAAATAATAACTTCCAAGCTTTAAGTTATATTTAGCCTCTGTCAGCCTTTCTTCATCAAACTCTTCTCGAAGCTGAGAAGCCACCCATTCTGCTGTTGACGGCATAAGTTGCATTATTCCCACAGCCCCTTTATTTGATTTGGCTCCCACTCTAAAATTACTTTCAACATTTGCAACTGAGGCAACTATAGCACCGTCTATGTTATAGGCCAAAGAATATTCTTTTATTTCATTACTATATTTCATAGGATAATTAAAAGCATAAAAACAGCCTATACAAAAAGACAGCACTACTGCGCACAAAACTAAACTTAAAATAGCAAACAATGATTTCATATATTTATTTTATTAAAAACCAAAAGAATAATACGTGTATTCGACATTTTTCTCAACTCATTTTAGCTTTATATAAGTATTTCTTCCTCCATTTACTATAACCCTATAAAATCCTCCAAAAGACCTAAAAGGACGAGATGCAATACACTTTTTAACAGCGCCCAATATACGTTCATCAAAGCGCAGTGATATTCCACAAGAAAGACCTGCATCTTTAGGAGTATTAATCACCATTACACGAAAACCTGCCGCAATCAGCATGTTAGCAAGATATAAAGTTTCATTCCTAGAACGAAACACGGCTAAGCAGAAATTCATAACACCTCCATTTCTTGCACAAATTTCCCTCTTTTACACTATATTGTAAATATAAAGGAAAGTTTACCAATGATTTATTTAGACAATAGCGCAACAACATTTATTAAACCAAAAGAGGTCCTAAAAGCCGTCAATGACAGCTTAATGTTTTATTCTGCAAATCCAGGCAGAAGTGGTCATAAAGCAAGCATTAAAACTGCTTTAAAAATAGAAGAAACAAGAGAACATTTAGCAAGCCATTTTAATGCAGATAATGGTGAAAATGTTATATTCACTCACAACTGCACTCAGGCATTAAACCTTGCTATTCTTGGTAGTGCCAAGAAAAATGGCCATGTAATTTGCACAGAAAATGAGCACAACTCCGTTTTAAGACCTTTAGAATACTTAAAGACTCAAGGAATTATTGATTATACTGTTGCATTTCAAAAAAATAAAAAAGGCATAACTCTAGACGACATAAAGCCACTTGTTAAAGAAAATACATATATGGTTATTTGCAATCATATTTCAAATGTTAACGGTGCACTTTGCGATATAGATGAAATTGGAACATATTGCAAAGAAAATAATATTATCTTTTTAGTAGATGGTGCGCAAAGTTGCGGACACCTAAAGATAGATATTAAGAAAAGCAATATTGATTTCTTAGCTGTCGCCGGACATAAAGGTTTTTATGCTCCACAAAGCATTGGTTGTCTCATAATGAACGACAATTTCAAACCTGAGCCTATTGTTTTTGGCGGAACAGGCACAAACTCACTTGAGTTATTTCAGCCTGATATTTTCCCAGAAAGACTTGAAAGCGGAACAATATCCACGCCTCTTATATTTGGTTTAAATGCCGGCTTGACTTTCGTAGAAAACAACTTTAAAGAAATCTCAAGCAAGATTGACGACCTTGCAACCTATCTTGTTTATGAGCTTCAAAGACTTGGTATAACTTGTTACACCGAGCCTGAAAATGCCTTCGGCGTAATCGCATTCAATATAGGAAATTTAGACTCCGGCGAAGTCGCAAGTATATTAAGTGAAAAATATGACATTTGTGTACGTGGTGGCTACCAGTGCGCACCTCTCAAGCACAAAGCTCTTGGCACAACCAATCAAGGCGTTGTCAGAGTTTCCATATCATACTATAACACCTTCTCTGAAATACAACGCCTTATCTATGCAATTAAGCATATTGCAAAAGCAAATGGCATGTCTGTATAAGCCTTTTTAGTCTATTAAAAAAGCTATTATGTAATGTTTTAATAACAATTACATAATAGCTAATTTTATATATTTTCTATTTATTCTTTGTCCTCTTTTTCGGTTTTTGGAACAATGCGTTTAAGGTCAATTCTTCCCTTTTCGTCAATTTTGATAACTTCAACTTCAACTTCGTCTCCGATTTTAACTACATCTTCAACTTTATCAACTCTCTTATTTGAAAGTTTTGAAATATGAATCATACCCTCTTTGTTGCAAGCGAATTCAACGAAAGCACCAAAATTCATAATACGAACAACCTTTCCGTCATATACGTCACCTACTTCAACATCCTCAACAATTCCTAAGATAATCTTCTTAGCCTTTTCAGCCATTTCAGAATCTTGAGAAGCAATGAATACAAGACCATCATCATCTATATCAATCTTAACGCCTGTTTCGTCGATAATCTTATTGATTGTCTTTCCGCCTGAGCCGATAACATCTTTAATCTTATCTGGATTGATTGAGAATGAAATAATCTTTGGAGCATACTTAGAAAGTTCTTTTCTTGGCTCTGGAATTTCAGCAAGGAGTTTATTCATAATAAACATTCTTCCCTCTTTAGCTTGTTTAAGAGCTGTTGTTAAGATTTGTTTATCAATTCCCTTGATTTTAATATCCATTTGGATTGCTGTTACACCTTCACTTGTTCCTGTAACTTTGAAGTCCATATCTCCTAAGAAATCTTCAAGACCTTGAATATCTGAAAGAACGGCAACTTTATTTGAATTTTCATCTTTAATAAGTCCCATTGCAATACCAGCAACTGGTCTTTTAATTGGCACGCCGCCGTCCATAAGAGCAAGAGTTGAGCCACAAACAGAAGCCATTGAAGAAGAACCATTTGAAGAAAGAACTTCTGAAACAAGTCTAAGCGCATATGGGAATTCGCTTTCATCTGGAATAACTGGCTCAAGTGCTCTTTCTGCAAGCGCACCATGTCCAATTTCTCTTCTACCAGGACTCTTAATTCCTCTTGCTTCACCTGTTGCATAAGCAGGCATATTATAGTGATGAACATAGCGATTTACTTCTTCATCATCAATTCCTTCAAGCTTTTGCATATCAGAAACAGTACCAAGAGTTAAAGTTGTTAAAACTTGAGTTTGTCCACGCGTAAAGATTGCACTGCCATGTGTTCTAGGAAGAATACCTGTTTCACACCAAATAGGTCTGATTTCAGTAAGTTTTCGTCCATCTGGTCTTACGCCCTTATCAAGAATCTTGGCTCTAACTTTTTCTTTAGTCATCTTGTAAAGAACTTGTCCAATTGCCTTTTCACTATCTGGGAAAATCTCAGCAAAATGTTCTTTAACATCTTTGTCAACTTCTTCCTGCCTTGCAGACCTTTCTTGTCTATCAAAAGTATCTAAAGCGTGGTCAAGTTTTTTGTCAGCATATTCTCTAACTGCTGCATTAATATCCTCTGCCACAATATCATAAATAAGATTTTGAGCAAGAGGTTTGCCAATTTCTTCTTTAACTTTCTTTTGGAAAGCAACAATTTTTTTAATTTCCTCATGTGCAAACATGATTGCATCAAGCATTGTTTCTTCTGGGACTTCTTTTGCACCCGCTTCAACCATTAAAACTGCTTCATCAGTACCAGAAACAGTTAAGCTCATTAAAGATTTTTCTCTTTGTTCTGCATTTGGATTGATAATAAATTCCCCGTCAACAAGACCAACTTGAACAGAGCCAGTAGGTCCCATGAAAGGAATATCAGAAATTGATAAAGCAAAGCTTGAACCAAGCATTGCAAGTGGTTCTGGCGCAACGTCAGGGTCAACAGAAAGTGCTGTTGCTACAACACAAACATCATGATAGAATCCTTTTGGGAAAAGAGGTCTCAAAGGTCTGTCAATAAGTCTTGAAGTCAAGATTGCCTTATCAGCAGGTCTACCTTCACGCTTTTTAAATCCACCTGGAATTTTTCCAACTGAATACATTTTTTCCTCAAAATCAACTGAAAGTGGGAAAAAGTCAATTCCTGGTCTAGGCTCTTTTGACATTGTTACGTTTACCATAACAACGGTTTCTCCGCATCTTACAAGGCATGAACCGTTTGACTGTTCACAAAGTCTGCCAGTTTCAAAAGAAATGGTTTTTCCACCAACTTCTATGCTATAAATTTTTGCATCTTCTTTCATATAATCTCCTTAATTTTTGTAGACAACTCTTGAAATTATCCACACATTCCTAAAAAAAGGGAGCAATAAAAAACTCCCCCATTTTTTAATTATTTTACTTCACGAATACCAAGTTCTTTGATAAGCTTTCTGTATGCTTCAATGTCTTTATCTTTAAGGTAAAGAAGAAAACCTTTTCTCTTACCAACCATTTGAAGAAGACCGCGTCTAGAATGATTGTCTTTCTTGTTAAGCTTTAAGTGCTCGTTTAAGTGGTTAATTCTTTGAGTCAAAAGGGCAACTTGAACTTGAACAGAACCTGTATCATTCTCTGAAAGTTTGAACTTGTCAATAATCTCTTTCTTTTCCATTTGTTCCTCCTATTTATTATTTTTATCCTTTAAGCGAAGCAATAAGCCAGAAGGTCTCTAAATCACTGCGCAAAAGGTTTAATCGACTTTTTTAGTATAACACATTTAAGCCAACTTGTCTACTATTTTTTATTTTTTATTTATAAAATTCTTTCTTTTTTTCAAGCATCTCATCAAAGCGAGAAATATAATCTTCTATAAACTTAACATTTGCAAGCCTTTCAATGCGATTTTCAAGATTGAACACACGTTTACTAATCGCCCCCGCACCAATTCCTATAATTGTATTGGTTTCTTCCATACTTTCAATATTGAACATACAAAGATGTTCATCTCTATAATAACCCACATTTTCAAGCCCTTTAAGCTGATTTTTTTGTCTATAAAGATAATATGGTTTATACCCATTTTTGGCAAGTTCAACTTCTGCAAATTCCACCATTTTGTCTACATCTTTATCGCTAACAAGATATGTGTTATCTCTAAGAAGAGCCCCATTCTTAATTGAAAGCGTATGGATTGTAATATTATGAGGAGCAAGCTCCAAACAAGTATTGACTGTGCGTTTAAATATGCCAACTTTTTCGCCCGGCAGTCCAGCAATAATATCCATATTTACAACAAAATCACGTTCAAGCGCCCAAGTATAAGCTTCAAGCACTTGGCTATTTTTTTGTTTTCTTCCAATGCGTTTTAAAGTCGCTTCGCAGAAAGTTTGAGGATTTATACTTAATCTTGTCACCCCTCTTTTCTTCAAAACATCAAGTTTTTCAGGAGTAATCGTATCAGGCCTGCCACACTCAACAGTAAACTCATTTACAGGAAAGTTTAAGTTACTTAAAAGTTTGTCAAGCTCCTTTGCACTAAGAACTGAAGGCGTGCCTCCGCCTATATAAATGTTTCTTACCATATAGGCTTTTTTCTTGATGATTTCCTTAACACAACCTATTTCTTTTATAAGGCAATCTATATACTCTTCTACTCTATTTTTAACTCTTGCAAGTTCACTTGAAATAAACGAGCAATATAGGCAACGCGTTGGACAAATAGGAATATTTATATAAATATCAATAAGGTTATCATTTCTTATTATTCCCTTTTGATTTTTAATAATTTGTCCAGTCAGCCTTGCTTTTTGGTTTGACACAAAATAATCTCTTGAAAGAATTTCTGGTACTGTATGCGCTTTTGCCTCACCATACTCAATAAGGTCGCGAGCAAATTTTGAAGGACGAACCCCCGTTAGCGAACCCCAAGGAAGGGACATATTGTATTCTTTCGACAAAATTCGATAAAGATTATTCTTAACCATGCGTTTTTTATAAGATTTTAAACGAAGCGGAGTTAAAGACTTGTCAAGTTTATATTCAAAATTAAATTCTTTTTTATTATCATCTCTTATAAGAGTAAAAAAGTCTTTTACTATAAAGTCTTCAATTTCTTCTTCATGTGTAAGCATATCTTCATTATCATTAAGCCCAAACAATTTGCAAAGGTCTTGAAATTCAATCGCATACTCTTCAACATTGGTACTTATTTTCATCTTTCACTCCTATAAACGCTGATTACATTTTTGAGTCCTTGAATTGAACGTATTGCACTATTAAGCTCTTCTTTGTTTTTGACATCAATTATAAGGTTACATACAAAGCTGTCGCCTACATCCTTTGCCTCAAAGCCTTTGATAGCAATTTTCAAACCAGTAATGAGGTTTGTAAGCCTGCCAATGTTATTGTCTGACTTAATTGCTACAACTTTAATATTGGCCGTAAAGGTAGCATTTTCTTTCATTTGCCATTGTGCCTCAATAAGCCTTTCTTTTTCAAGGTAATCTATATTTGCGCAATTGCATCTGTGAATAGTGACTCCTCTACCGCGTGAAATATATCCTATAATATCATCGCCCTCGATAGGATTACAACATCTAGCAAATCTTACAAGCATTCCACTATCTCCGTCTACAAGAACACCGTCTTTGTTACGTTTAAGATGAACAACGTTCTCAAACTTAGGAATGTTTTGATTTTGGTTGTTAAAGTTAGTTACGCATCTAGCAACAATATTTGATGCAGAAAGAGAGCCTGAACCGATAGAGGCATATATCTCATCTATTGTCTCCATGTTATATTTTTTAAGAAGTTCTTGTGTTGTTTTTTCGGTTAAAAGTTGAGAAGAAGTAAAGCCTCTATCCTGCATTGCAACAATGAGCATTGTTCTGCCAAGTTTAATATTTTCCTCTTTAAGTTCATTTTTAAAGAAAGCTTTTATTTTGCCTCTCGCACTCGAAGTTTTAACAAATTTAAGCCAGTCTCTCGAAGGCCCTTTAGAATGCGGATTTGTAATAATCTCAACAATATCACCATTACGCAGCGGTGAAGAAAAAGGCTTTAATTGACCATTTATCTTTGCACCAACGCATTTGTTTCCTATATCTGAGTGAATTGCATAGGCAAAGTCAATAACAGTTGAGCCTTGAGGAAATTCAAGAACTTTACCCTTTGGAGTTTGAACGACAAGAAGTCCTTCATATAAATCACTTTTAAGGGTTTCAATAAACTCTTCATCAGACATCTTTTGAGCGTTGTCAATGGTCTGTCTAAACCAAGTCATTCTTTTGTCAAAAGCATCTTGTTTTGACTTCTTTTCTTTATAAAGCCAGTGAGAATACACCCCATATTCAGACTCTCTGTTCATTTCTTCTGTACGAATTTGCACTTCAAGTGGCTTTTGATTTTCAACAATTATAGTTGTATGGAGCGATTGATAACCATTTGGTTTTGGGTTTGCAATATAGTCTTTAACTCTTCCAAGCATTGGTTTATAAAGTCCATGAATCCTGCCTAAAACAGAATAGCATTCTTCAACAGTATTAACAATAACTCTCATTGCCAAAATATCATAAATTTGGCTTAAATTAAGATTTTTATTATGTAGTTTATTGAAGATAGATGAAATATGTTTAATTCGACATAAAATTTCACCATTTATATTTAATTCTTTAAGCAAATTTTCAAGTTTAGTCCTAGTAAGCTCAAGTTGTTTGCGGTTTTCTTCTTCTTGGCTTTCTACAGCAAGTTTAAGTCTTATGTATTCATCTGGATACTCAAGTCTTATAACATTATCGAATAAAAGCTGTTTAAGTTTATCAAGTCCTAAACGCTCAGACAATGGAACATGAATATCCCTTACCTGCTTCACAAAATTCTTTTGGCTGTCAGAAAGCGGATTATTTAAAACTGAAATGTCATAATAAATACCGAATAGCTTAATTATAACTACCCGAAGGTCATTTCCCATAACAAGGAATATTCTTTTTATATCATCTGCTTCTACGCTTGAAGTAAGACTGTTTATATCTTTGATTGTTTGAAAATATTTTATCATTTCTTTTTCTTCAATCGTGAAGTCTTGATATAACTTTTCTGCTATTTCTGGTTCTACCTTGTATAATTGATATGCAAGAAAAGAGAGCATCGAAGCTTTGTCAAGTTTACCTGAAACAATGAGCTGGGCAATAGAAAAAACTCTATCAAGATTTATGTCATATTTGACAATCTCCTGCACCACTTCTTTTTCTTTATCTGTTAATGAATAGGCCTCATTAATTAGGCTTATAATCTGCTTTTCCGTATTTTCCATTGTTTGCCTCTCCTTTAAGAGTGTCTTTTAATAAAACAATACTATTATAAATTTTTGATTTGGTTAGTTCTGACTTGATTTTTTCATTTATCTTAAGTGTAAAATTCTTATCTTCAAGTATAGAGATAATTCCAAGTTGACTAAAGACTAAAAGTGCTGAATAGAAAGTAAAAAAGGTTATTTGTTGCGACAAGTCTAATTTGTCATATAAGTCAAAAATATTTAAAATTGATTTTCCATTAAATTTGGTAAGTTCTTTAAAAATCTTTCCATAACTTTCGCGTGAAATATCCAGCCCCGCAAACTTGCGTGGATTTCCCTTTTCACCCTCAAGCGGAACAAAAATTTCTGCATCAGTAACTTTGTTTAGCTCGGCGATAAAGCCGTTATCAATTACTGGCGATAAAAATACAATTTTTGAAAAGTTTTTAGCCCAAGCTGTACCCTTTGGTGCAAGAAGCACTGTGTTATAACCTATAAGCCTATCTTCATATATCCCAAAATGATATATGCCCTGAGTGCTATAATCTTTACAGAAATCAACATAATCAAAGCATGAATAAGCCACAAAACAAGTTCCAAACACAGAGTTTGAAGTGCCACTTACAAAATTCAATAGCTCGCTCTTTGGATAAAGTGAGAATTTAGCTTCACCTTTATCAGCATAAGCAAGCTGATTAAGTTCAATCGCGTTAAGCTTTTTATATGCGTTCTCAACTATAAAACTTCCCCCGTCAAAAGCAGACACTGTTCCATTGAGAGAATTTGTATCAAGTTCAAAAATGAAAGACTTTTGTCTTGAAAAATAGATTTTAATTATGCTGTCGGTATAATTAAAATAAACAAGGTTAAGTTTGCCAATTTTTATTTTTGCATGCTGGCTCAATCTTTTCATTGGCGATATTTCAGCATCTTGAACGGTAATCTTAAATTTTGGTCTTGGATTGCCACAACCAACAGGCTCTAAAAGGTTTAATTCCTTAACAAAATCTGGAGTCAAATCTTCTTCAGTAATTTCTTGGTCATAATACTCAATAGGCATAAAAACTGAGTCATTTATTTTTGTAAGCGCAAATGAATTTATCTTTTGAGTAAAGAGTTTATAATTTTCAAGTTTGAGTGAAAGTCCAGCCGCCATTGAATGTCCGCCGAAAGTCACTAAAATATCTTTTAAAGAAGACAAAAGTTCGTGAATATTAATATCATCAATACTTCGTCCAGACCCGCTTAAAAGGTCGCCTTCTTGAACAAACAAAAAGACCGGCTTATGATATTTTTCAACAAGACGAGAACAAACAATTCCAAGAACACCCTTATCCCAAGCTTTAGACGCAAGAGTGATAACCCTTTGATTTTTCATATCAACTTTTTTTAGAGCTTTTTCACAGTCATCATAAATCGTGTTGCAAATTTCCTGCCTCTTGGTATTATGCCCCTTTATCTTTTCAAGATATTTCTTTATTACAACAGGGTCAGTTTCAAGATAAAGTTTTAGTGAATCAGAAGCGTCCCCCATACGACCTGACGCATTGAGTTTTGGTCCAATTTTAAATGAAATATTTGTAGAATTTGGACTCTTAAGATTTAAGCCATATTCTCTAAACATCATCTTTAAACCTATAGGTAAATGTTTTTCAAATAACTTAAAACCTCGTGTTACTATTGTGCGATTTTCACCTTTTAAAGTCACAATGTCAACTATTGTAGCAATAGCTGCAATAGGCAAATACTGCTCTGCTTCCATCTTCCCAAGCAGTGCCTGAGCAAATTTATAAGCCACACCAGTTCCACAAAGTTCTCTAAAAGGATATTCTTGATTTTCAAGCTTTGCATTGACAACAATAGTATCTGGCAAAACCTCTGGAATCTCATGGTGGTCAGTGACAATAATCTCAATTCCCTTGTTTTTAGCGTATTCAACTTCGCTAGCACAAGAAATACCACAATCCACTGTTATAATCAAATTTGGATTGTATTTTTGATATATTTTATCTATCACCGCATTGGTTAAACCATAACCGTCAATAAATCTATTTGGAAGATAGTAATCAGCTTGCACCCCAAAAGAAGCCAAAGCTTTAAGCATAATAGCTGTGGCACTCACTCCATCTACATCATAATCGCCAAAGATAAGAACCTTATCTTTAAGTTCTCTCGCTAGTTTAACCCTGTCAACAAGTTCACGCATGCCTTTGAGTAAAAAAGGGTCATGAAGTACACTTGGATTTAGATATTCTTCAAATTCTTGCTCGTTTTTAATTCCTCTTGCTAAAATCAAATCACAAATTCGAGGTGAAAGATTGTACTTTTCTGCGAAATATTGAACTTTATCGGCGCCTTCATTAAAAAATTTTTTAAATACCATAGACCGCCTACCTTCTGTCAGCTGCCTAACAGAAATCTCATACTTTTATTATACCTATCCGCTTTTTTAAAGGCAAGCAATTAAGAGCAAAAATTCAAGAAAAACAAAAAAGACCATAATTTATGGTCAATTTGCAATTTTTATTTTACATAAACAAGTCTGCGACAATGCTCGCAAGTTATAATTCCCTCTTCATTGAGCTTTGTAACATTTGCGAAAGGAAGTTCAATATGGCAACCACCGCAAGAGTTTCCGTTTAATGGAACAAGCACTGGGAATACATTCTCTTTTCTGCGTTTCTGATAAGCCTCCATAACATTAGACTCAATTGACTTTGCAAGTTCTCCAAGCTTAACTGCAATTTCTGCTTTCTTCTTTTCAGTTTCAGCCACGTCATTATCATAAGCTTGTTTTCTCTTTGCATACTCTTCTTTCGCAATGTTAAAGTTTTTGATTGTCTTATTGAAATCTGCAAGAACTGCATTCATGTTTTCTGCAAGACTTGTCAAATTTTTCTCTAAAATCGAAAGGTTTTGACTTAATTTATCTTTAAGAGAATTCAATTTTTCTATCTCTTCTTTTGACATTTTATCTAAATCTTTAGATAAAAATTCTTGCATTTTCTCTTGTTGAAGTTTTACTTGACCTTTTACCTTGTCAATTTCTTTTAAAAGCCTCCCGGCATTTTCTTCAAGTTTTACAGAACGAGATTGACTTGCCTTCATGCTTTCTCTAAGCTCATCTGCCTTCTTCTTATTTTGGTTTTCTCTCAAACCTTTCTCTATTTTAAACATATCGCTGTCTAAAGACTGATATTTTAAAATCATATCAACATTCATATTTTTCCCCTTTTATAAGCCACATCGGGCTTTCATTAAATAAAATCGACAAGTTTCTTGCTTCTATTTGGATGTTTTAATTTGCGTAATGCTTTTGCTTCAATCTGTCTAATACGCTCTCTTGTAACGCTAAATTCTCTACCAACTTCTTCAAGTGTCTTACTTTTGCCGTCTATAAGACCATAACGCTCTCTGATAACTTGTTGTTCTCTTGGTGTTAAGGTATCGATAACTGACAAAAGTTGTTCATGTAATAACTTTTGAGTGGCAATTTCCATAGGACTTTTTGCAGATTCATCTTCAATGAAATCACTCATCTTACTATCTTCCTCTTCACCGATAGGAGTTTCAAGAGAAATTGGGTCAAGAGCACTCTTCTTGATTTCAACCACCTTAGCTTCACTTATGCCCATCGCCTCGGCAACTTCTTCAAGCGTAGGTTCGCGAGAGAGCTGTTGCGTAAGCTGACGAACAGTACGGCTGTAACGATTTATTGTTTCAACCATATGAACAGGAAGTCTAATTGTTCTTGACTGGTCTGCAATAGCTCTTGTAATGGCCTGCTTTATCCACCAAGTAGCATAAGTTGAAAATCTAAAGCCCTTTGTATAGTCAAACTTTTCAACCGCACGCAGAAGTCCCATATTTCCTTCCTGAATAAGGTCAAGGAATGAAAGCGAATTTGTGCTTGCCCATCTCTTTGCAATAGAAACAACAAGTCTTAAGTTTGACTGACAAAGTCTTGCTTTTGCACTTTCGTCACCGTCTAGAATTCTCTTTGCAAGTTCAACTTCTTCTTCCGCAGTTAAAAGAGGCACTTTGCCAATATCTTTTAAATACATTTTGACTGGGTCATCAACAGACATAAATCCAGTAAATTCAAGGTCATCGGTTTCAAGGTCACCCTCTTCAGCTGCTTTTAAAATTTTTATTGAATGACTTTCCATTTTTTTGATAAATTTTTGAATTTCTTGAGCGGATAAATCATATTTGAGTAATCTAAAATAGACCTCTTCTTCATTGATAGAGCCCTTCTTAGCCGCAACATCAAATATCTTTTTCATCTCGACATCAATCTTGTTCTCTGACATAAAATTCCTCCAACTTCTTCTCTCTTAGCGCACTGCTAATTCCATTCAATTTCACCGCAATTTGCGACCTTTCTTCCTTACTTTCACAGGTCTTAAATTTCTCTGCAAGTTCATTTTGTTTTCTTATAAGTTCTTGACTTGCAACAAGCCAAACACATTCATCAAAGTATCTCTTTCCTCCGTCACCAAACGCAGAAAAATCCATTCCAAGACAATCTCTTAAAAGTGGATTTTCATCGACATTAAAATAGTCATAATATGACGAAACAGGAATGCTCTTCATCGCCAATTCCACAATTTCTACATGCCTTGGTAAAAGTTTCTTATAATCTATATGATTATTCACAAAATTTTTCTTAAAAATTAAAGAACTTAATATAAATCTTATAGCCCTAATATTCCCATTTTCACGCCCAATTAAAACATTTTCAGACATTTTTTCTTGCGTTTTTTTTATGTAACCCTTTTTTAACTTAGAAAGGTCTCTTCGAAGAATATCAATTGGCACAGAACTTATATTCCTTAGCTTTTCAAGATAAATATCTTCTTGGCTTGAAAGCCCTAATTTACTGATAATTTCAAGTGCATTTTTGACAAATTTGCTCTTTTCATCAGCATTTAAAAGATTAAACTTTTTAAGCTCATTATTTATTAAAAAGTCGGTTATAGGAAGAGCTGATGAAATAATTTTTTCAAGCTCGCCTTTACCCTTCTCTCTCAAAATCTCATCAGGGTCGTGCTTGTCCGGTATGGAAGCAATAAGCACATTAAAGCCTTCTTCTTTAAGAATATCAATGCTTCTTATTGTCGCTTTAATTCCCGCCTCATCACCGTCAAAACAAAGTACAACATTATTTGATAACTTCTTAAGTTCTTTTGCATTCTCTTTTGTAAGCGCTGTCCCCATACAAGCAACCGTTGATTTGAAGCCTGCTCTGTGCATGGCTATAACGTCTATTTGCCCCTCAACAATTATAATCTTATCAAGTCCACCCCGCTTCTTAAGCTCCTTTAAAAGGTTAATTCCAAAGACAACTCGTCCTTTTTGGAAAACAATCGTTTCAGCTGTATTTTTGTACTTGGCAAAATCGGTCTTTTCAAGCACCCGCGCACTAAAGCCAATACATTCATTAAATGAATTAAAGATAGGGAAAACCAGTCTTTCTGCCATAACATCGTAGTAATGGTCGTTTTTATTTTGAGCAACACCCGCATCTAGCATTTCCTTGTATGTAAACCCTTGAAGCCTAAGATAGTCAATAAGGTCAGTCCAGTTTTTTGAATAACCTATTTTAAAATCTTCAAGTTCATGCCTTGTAAAACCGCGCTTTTTAAGATATTCTTGTGCAGGTTTTGCGTCAGAGGTATAAAGATTTTGCTGATAATGTTTATAGGTTAAATCAAGAAGTTTTAAAACTCGCTCCCTCGTTTGTTTCTTTTCAACAGCGTCATTATCACCAGTAAATTTTGGAATTTCCATGTTAGCGTTTTTAGCAAGTATTTCAACAGCTTGAGTAAAATCACAAGATTCATATTTTTGAATAAATGAGATAACATCTCCGCTTTCTTTACAACCAAAGCAGTAAAAAAAGCCTTCATCTTCGCTCACGGTAAAAGACGGCGTTTTTTCGTTGTGAAATGGACAACAAGCCCAATATTTTCCGCCCTTTTTATCAAGATGAACATACTTCCCAATAATAGATACAATGTTATTCTTTTGCTTTAGTTCATAAAGCCAATTTGCAGGATAACCTTTATTTTGCACTTTTATTAAAATTCCTTATAAGTTATATATACTATAAAAAATCAAAAAATCCTTTTAATTATGTAAAAATAATAAAAATAAATTTCTTTTAACCAAATAAAAGACAATTTATGACAGCTGAAACAAACTTTTTTGTGCTCGCTGAAATAAATTGCCTTTTTTATATTTTAAATTAAACCGCCTTGAAGATAAACTTCTGGGACCTTGCCAACTATTATATTTTCGCATAATAGTATTTCAAGTTCTGTATTAAAATTCTCCGTCTTTGCTGGCAACACCATTCCTATTCCCGCGTTTACCACAAAGAAGAGTTGATGTAATGTTTGATTTATCCCTGCACTTTTAAAATTTGAGTTTATTTTTGTGTTAACAGTCCCTATTGGAACAAGTTGAATAGATACATTAGGTCCGATTCCATACAGAAATGGTATTCCAGTAAAAGTTCCTAGTGCTATTTTAATTCCTTGATGCCCTAATAAATCAAATTGTTTTTGAACATCTCTCGTTATTTCTCTTATAAGAATATTTGTTTTTACGCTGTCAATCTCAATCATTTCAACCGTATTTGAATCGGAATATTTTATTTTTGCAATGTCATTATATGAAATACCCTCTTGTAGTAATACATCACCAACAACTTCGCTTATTGTAGAGGTTGCAAGTGAGCGAACGCGTTCTTCACTTAAGTTTACTATTATCGGACAAACAACCTTGATATAATAAATAACTAGCGCGATAATAATTGCCAAAATCACAAAAAGAGCCACCCGCAACTTATGCTTAGCTGACCTCTTTGATTTAATTAAACTTACTTGCCGACATTTCATGCAATAAATATATGCGTAAAAAGTCGAAATATTGACAAATCACACGTTTAAGAATAAAACATAACTTAAGTTTGAATCAATCAAAATTTTTATTGATTGATTAAATATACAATATATAGTATTTTGCTTGAAAGACAAAATACAACAATTAGCTTTTTGTTTTAGACTTGAATATCAAAGCAAATATAAATGCGAATACAACTGCCGCAGCTATACCTCCCGCTGTTGCTTCAAAACCGCCAGTAAAAGCACCTATAATTCCCCTAGCTTTTACCGCTCCAATTGCTCCTTTTGCAAGAGATGCTCCAAAACCAATAATAGGAACATTTATACCCGCTCTAGCAAAGGCTGAAATCGGTTCAAAGATTCCAAATGCTTCGAGAACCACACCAACCAATACAAATGTAACCAATATTCTAGCTGATGTTATATTTGTGTAGATAATAAGCATTTGACCGAGCATACATATAAATCCACCTATTAAAAATACCCATAAGTAGTACATTTAATCCTCCTTTTTCTTGGCCACTTGATTTGTTTTCTTACCTTTCGATTTTTCAGAAGGCTTAGCTTTTTTCGCCACCGCTTTTCCCTTATTTTTTGTATTATCTTCTTCTTCAGAATTAACTGAACTTTCTGAATCATCTTGTTTATCAGAATTTACTAAAGCCCTACTCTTTCCATATGGCTTAACCTTATTACTAACAACATCACTTTCAATAACAATCGCATGACACACACCAGGAATTGTCTCACCTTGCTGAGCTGCAGTAGTTGACATAAGCGCTCCTGTAGGCATAAATAAAACTTTACGCAGCTCTCCCTTTCTTAATTTGTCAATTATAAAAGAATTCAACACTGTTGCACTGCAACCACAGCCACTCGCTCCAGAAAGAGTATTTTGATTTCTTGTAAAATACATCTGACCACAATCATTATAATTAAGTCCAAGTTTAAATCCGTTATATTCCATTAAGTCAATTAGAATTTCACTTCCAAGCTTTCCAAGGTCACCCGTCACAATCAAATCATAATCATCTGGAGTTCTGCCAGTATCTCTAAAATGAGCAAGCATAGTATCCATTGCTGCCGGAGCCATAGCAGCACCCATATCGTTCACATCATTTACGCCATAATCAATGACCTTTCCAAAGGTTGCCATTTCAATGCGAGGGCCTTCTCCTCTTGTGGCCAAAACAGTCGCGCCTGCTCCTGTTACCGTCCATTGAGAAGTTGGCGGTCTTTGATTGCCAAGCTCTAAAGGAAATCTAAACTGACGCTCTGCAGTAGAAAAATGGGAGCCAGTACAACAGACAACCTTTTCAAAATGTTGTGAATCAATAAATGTTGAGCCGATTGCAAGACTTTCCGCCATTGTTGAGCATGCTCCAAATAACCCCAAAAAAGAAACGCTAAAATTTCTTGCAGCGTAGGAAGAAGAAATAATTTGATTAAGAAGGTCGCCAGCTAGAATAAGCTGAATATCTTTTGGCTTTAATTTGGCATCTTCTATCGCACCTACAATGGCGCTTTCCAGCATTTTCTTTTCAGCTTTTTCATAAGAATCTTCTCCAAAAGAATCATCTTTCATGACATAGTTAAAGTATGGTCCAAAATTTCCTTTACCTTCTTTAGGACCAACAATTGAATAACTTCCGATAATTACCGGTTTATGCTTAAAAATTATAGTTTGACTTTTACTCATAATTCCTCTTTAAATAAACAAATAAATAATACCTACAACAATACTAGAAACGATTCCTACAACAATTACAGGCCCAGCTATTGTAAACATTTTTACACATATTCCATAAATAATTCCTTCATGTTTAAACTCAATCGCAGGCGAAGTAATTGAATTGGAAAACCCTGTAATCGGCACAATCGAACCACCTCCTGCAAACTTACCTATCTTATCATAAACCCCTATACCTGTCAGGAAAGAAGCAATAAAGATAAGAACTATGAGCGTATATCCCCAAGCAGTTTGCTCAGCTAATGACGGGAACCACAAAAGAATAAGGTCATTAATACCTTGACCTAAACAGCATATAATTCCACCTACCAAAAAAGAATTAAATAAACTTGGCCAAGCCCTCGTTTTCGGTATCTTAGCTTTTACATATTTATTATAAGCTTCATTTCTCTTTTTATCATCCATTCCATAATCTCCTACACTATTATTGACAGGATATTTCTATTGTAAACACTGAATAAAAATTTACCTGAGTGCACAAACTAAAAAAAAATGGAGGAAGAATGAAAAAAGCTATATTATGTGCTCTTATAGGGCTAGCATCAATCACAATGGTGGGCTGTGGCAACAACTCTGCCAAAGCTTTGACAAACCTAGATAAACAACTGGAAAAAGTTGAACAAACCGTTAGTTCAACCAGTTCGAGCGAAGTATCAGAAGTTAGTCCTTCAGTTTATTATAAATCAAATCAATCAAGCTCTTCTTTGCAATACTATAAATCGCAATCCTTTCAAAACATGACAAGAGAGGAAGAAGTTAGACAGCAAGTTCTTTCTCTTAATGCTTATCTTAAATCATCTTCTAAAAATAATATAAAATTGACAAAAGCCGACTCTGAAGCAATCAAAAATTTATCAAACGACTTAGGCAAATATACAACTCAGCTCTCTAAAACCAAATCTGAAATCAAAAAAAATGTTAACAGCATTAAAAACCTCTCTAAATCAAGCAAGAATCAAACCGCAACAGAAAGTAGTTATATTATGCTAAATAACAATATGAACAATAGATATATTTGCCTATGCAATATTTACAACAATCTTGAAAGGATTTATATACTTCTTGGCGAGGATAATCTAATTAGTGATGAACAAAATAGCAATTCATCAGAAGTTACTCAAAAAGACGAAAATAACGAAAATGACAAAAAAACCTTTAAAAAAAATATAGATAGTTATGTCAACAATGGTTACAAGACCAAACAAAACAGCACTAGCGAAACAAATTCCCAACAAAATAATATAAACTCTTACCCTCAATATCCAGTTTATCCATACGGAACACCTTATTATAATGGCTACAACATGCCAGGAGGATACAATATGTACAATGGCTATGGTTACAATGGTTTTGATTTTAACAATGGTATTGGTTATAATGGAATTTTTGGAGGAAATCGTTTTAATATGGGAAGAAATACCGACACATTTTACCCTCTCAATCGAAACATTGATACCTATAAGTTTGCACCAAATATGAATGGGAACAATTTTTATATAACTGCTTCAACTGACAACGAAAACGAAATTGACGAAAATGACGACACCAATCAAATCAATATTGAAATAGAAGAAACTAATATAGATGCCACATGTGAAGACTGCGAATAAAACATAAACAAAAAAAAACACTTAGTACTTAATAGTGATATATTTAAATTTTTCATTTTTAGCAACAAAATCTTTTATCTTGCTTATTAGCATTTTGCCATAACCTTTTTTTTCTATGTTGCGGATGAATAGCAACGTAATTAATCTGACATGCATATGACTTATGATAGTCTATTTTAATTGTAGCTGTTCCAACAATTTTATTTAGTTCATCTCTTAAAGCCAGCAAAATATACTGTGGACTTTTGATGTCTAAAATACTTTTTGTTTTTTAGAATAATTAAAAGCTCTAATTATTTCATCTTTAAAATCTTCATCAATATTTATAGAATCTATTTCGGTCTTATCAGAGAAGGTTGTAGAAAAATTAGACAAATTTGCAATTTTTAAGTTCTCTTTTTGTTTCTTAATATTTCTATTTTCATACCTCAATAATAGCATATCTCAGCAACTTTTACAACATTTTTATAAATGTTAACTTCTTATATTGATAAATTATAAAATTAATAATTTTACTCATTTATTTTAACTTGAAAAAAGGATACTTGATGTTTGTATCCTTAATTTTTGCTAATTTCAAAGTTTTAGCCCTTATTCAACTTGGTATTTATTTTGTTATAACTATCAACAATTTTTTAGTTTTTTTAATTTGATAATTTATTTTTTAAGTTAGTCAATATCTTATTTTCAAGTCTTGAGACTTGAACCTGAGAAATATTAAGTTCTTTCGCTATTTCACTTTGAGTTTTATCATAATAATAACGTAACAGTATAATCTTTTTATCTCTCGTTCCAAGTTTTTTAACAAGTTCAGTCAATGCGATATTATCTAAAACCTTGCTGTTCTCATCTTCTTGCGCTTCAATTCTATCTATAAGCGTCAAAGACTCCGAATCATCTTCTATTGGAGTATACAAAGATAATGGCATTTTAGCAGAATCCATTGCAAGCACAATTTCTTGTTGCTCAATTTGAAAATGATTTGAAAGTTCTTCAATTGTAGGAGTTCTTTGATTATTCTTTACAAACTCCTCTATAAAGCGATTGATTTGCAAATTTAAAGATTTCAATGCTCTTGAAACCTTTATTGACCCATCATCTCGCATAAATCTTTTGATTTCTCCAATCACCATAGGTACAACATAAGTTGAAAATTTTACACCAAACTCAGGATTGAAATTTTTTATAGCTTTTAAAAAGCCCATACAACCTATTTGGTATAAATCATCATACTCAACACCCTTGTCTCTAAATCGTTTTATAACGCTTTTTATGAGCGGTGAATTTTCCTCGATAAGCACCGATTTTGCTTCTTGGTCACCCTGTTGAGCCTTTTCGACCAATTGCAAAACGAGAGCATTATCAAGCATTCCCCACCTGCAAAGCGCTACTCGTTATTTGTTTGTACATAGTCACAGTTATTCCGCCAAGGTCGTTTTTCTCGACCTCAACCTTATCCATAAAGCTTTCCATAACAGTAAAGCCCATACCGCTGCGCTCTTCGTCTGGCTTAGTTGTATAAAAAGGTTCACGAGCTTTTTCAATATCCTTAATTCCAACGCCTCCGTCCTTGATTACAATCTTAACGCTGTCTCCTTCAATTTCACAACGCATTGTAATTATACCATTTTGTTTAGGATAGGCATGCACAACACAATTAGTAACCGCTTCTGAAACAGCCGTCTTAATATCTCCAAGTTCTTCAATAGATGGATTTAATTGAACGCAAAAGCCAGCAACACAAATTCTTGCAAAACCTTCGTTAATTGATAAAGCCTTAAAGCTTACTTCCATAAAATTTGACTTAACCATGACTTCTCCTTTAAACAATTTTGGGCATAATTTCATAAAGCCCTGTCATTTTGAAAATTTTTTCTGCCTGCCTTGAAGGATTGCTTATAAAAATCGGAATACTTCTACTTTTCATTTTTTTATATCGGCCTATAAGCACGCCAATACCCGTACTATCCATAAATTCAAGTTCAGAAAGGTCAATAATAATCTGATTAAAGTCACCGCCAGCAAATATCTCATCAAGTGTCATTCGAGTATGGCTTGCAGAATGTTCATCAAGTTCTCCACAAAGAACAACATAAAGCGTTCCATTATAAACTTTATTTTTTATATGCATTTTCCCTCCAAAGTTTAGTTTTTCTTTGTCAAGAAAATGATAACATATCAAAAATTGCAAAATATAGACTTTTTAGACGAATAGTTGCAATTTTTAAAGAATCTTAAAACCTTAACGCTCCGCCTGATACGGTCAACACCTCACCTGTCATATAAGACGATTCTTCGCTTATCAAAAAGTTGACAGCATTCGCAACATCTTCAGTTTGTCCAATTCTCTTTAGCGGAATTGAATTTTCTATATTTGCTCTTTCACTATCTAAAATATACTTTGTCATCTTTGTTTCGATACAACCTGGCGCAACGCAATTAACTCTTACATTTATATTTGCCAGCTCCAAAGCCAAAGACTTTGTCAAAGCAATAAGCCCGCCTTTTGTCGCCGTATAAACACTTTCGCATGCTCCTCCATAAAGACCATATACAGAAGATATAAAAACAACCGAGCCTCGCTCAACATTCAAAAAATGTTTCATCATCAATTTTGATGAGTATAATGCTCCTCTTAAATTAACATCAAGTATCTCATCAATATCGTCAAAGCTCTCGTCCATTATAAGTTTTTCTGGCTTAGACACACCTGCACAATAAACAAAGTTTTCAATAAGCTTATTTCCAAAAATAACCTTATTAAAAAATAATTCAATTTCATTTCTATTCGCCAAATCAAGTTTATATGTTTCAAGTTTAGACGAATTCGATTCACATTCAAGAAAAAGTTCTTTAGTAATCGGCGTCTTATTGTAAGTCGCAATTATATCATATCCCTCTTTAGCTAGCTTCTTTATAATTCCCTGTCCAATATCACTTGAACCTCCAAAAATAACCACCTGTTTTTTAATCATTATAACTCCTTATTTGTTATTTTGTAAATAATTTAAAATTTTTTACAAAAATATAAAAAAATAGTTGTAAATTTAAATTTGTTGTGTTATAATACTCTTGGAATGTGAAAAACATTCTAAAAACAATGCAGACCTTATCTTATGTATTCCAAAAAAAAGACAAAATTTCTGTATTGTTTTTTATTGAGTTGACTTTAGTCAGCTCAATTTTTTTAGACACACAATAAAAACACGAAATTTATTGAGTATTATCTTTAGGGACGCAAGAATAACACGAGATTAAACGAGCGTTTTCTTTTTAAAAACAACAAAAACAATTACTATATTTCACTATTTAAATATAACACAATTTCAAATTTTTATCAATTAAAACAGCATTGAAAAATTATTCTAATTTTTTGTTTGTTTACACAAACACTTTTGACAGCACAAAAGCAATGCCTTTTACTACGGGCGGAAATTCTGCCAAATACTTCGTGCTTGACGATATTTCCTACTACATAAAAATAGCACCCTACTTGCGCTTATCATAAATATTAATAAAATATTTTAAAAAAATAAAAGAATTTTGTAAAATATTCATAAAATCATTTGCAATTTGTAAAATAATATGCTATACTACTCGTGAAATGCTTATAAGACGGCATTTCTCTTATGTAATGAGACAATGCTTCTCCAAGACATCTAAGCATTGTCTTTTTTATTATTTAAGTGGACTAAAAGTGGATGCACTTTATACAAGGTAAATATTTTTTAAGCAAAGTGGATAAAAAATTGGACATTTTTGGACACAAAACAGACCGAATTGAGCCGAAAATGAGTGTTTTTGAAGTCGACGGATTTCACAAATTTTGCCAATTTTTTAAAAACAAAAAATCGCTACTCCCCTTTATTTATAAGCAAAGCTTGCGTAAACTAAAGGGTTATAGCGGTTTTGGTGGGCAGGGATGGATTCGAACCATCGAAGACGAAGTCGACGGATTTACAGTCCGTTGCATTTGGCCGCTCTGCAACCTACCCATAAATTAAAAGCACCCTTAAGGTGCTTTACTGGAGCTGGTGAAAGGAATCGAACCTTCAACCTGCTGATTACAAGTCAGCTGCTCTACCATTGAGCCACACCAGCATAAGTGAACCTTATTTTGTTCACATATTGTGTCCTAAGTAGTTTGTTACCTTAAATCACATTTTGCAACCATCTAGATTGCAATCAGTGCTTCAAGGCGGAATTAAACCTAAAATGGCAATTCCCCTTATGCACACTTTGGTGCCCTAAGGTGAAGCCCTCTCTTTCAAGAGATTTAAACGGTTCTTGTTCACCTTGCGCACTTTTTGGTGCCCTAAGGTGGAATCGAACCACCGACACAAGGATTTTCAGTCCTTTGCTCTACCGACTGAGCTATCAGGGCATAAATCTGTTTTTTCAAACAAATTTAATCAATTTAACCCATAGGGTTATGGCGACTCGAATGGGGCTCGAACCCACGACCTCCAGCGTGACAGGCTGGCGTTCTAACCAACTGAACTACCGAGCCACATATGAAAATATGTGATAATGTTTTTCTTCTAATAAGAAGATGGTGGGCCTTCAGGGACTCGAACCCCGGACCGACCGGTTATGAGCCGGTTGCTCTAACCAACTGAGCTAAAGGCCCATTGGCAAACTTGCGTTACTGGTCGGGGTGGAGGGTCTCGAACCCCCGACCTCATGGTCCCAAACCACGCGCTCTACCAACTGAGCCACACCCCGCCAACAAGTTTGCAATGCTATTTTAATATATTCTTTGACAGATGTCAAGAAAAATCTCAAAATTTTTTATAAAATTGTAAAAATTTTAAAGATACATAGGTTAAATTAGCCTTCATTATCACCATTTGAATAAAAATCAAACGCTTTCATGATTTCACTTAAATCTTCAGTTGGATTAACAGCTTCTTTTAAATCAAACCCTGAATTCACAGGTTTTCTTACTAATGGCTCTTCTGGTTTAGAATTCAAGAATTTATCAACTAGATTATCATACTTATCATCTTCGTTAAGTTGCATCTCGGTAACCGGCTTTATAAGAGAGGTTCTCTCCTTACTGTCAGTTCTTTCTATCTTAACTTCCTTCACCTCTTTTGGCAAAGTATCTTGAACCTTTTTCCCCTGCATCTTACTTAAAAGAAGCCTCATCGGGTCATTAGTTGTGCCTGTTTCAACAACTTCATCAACTTTTTCTTGAGTACTTGCTAAGATAATTTCAATTTCGTTTACAAGTTTTTTATAAGAGTTGTTAAGAAGAACACCAGGACATTTATTATTGAGTTCAACCAAAAATGCTTGCAAGTGATTGTAAACCATTTTAAGCTGTTCACCCCGCAATATATCTATATTCCTATTACCCTCGTTTTGTGCTTTACGATAGGTTTCCAAAACATTCAAAATATTCTTTTCTCGATTTTCGATTTCTTGGGCTTTATTTTTTATTTCAAGAACTTTTCTTTCGGCATCAAGAACTTTAAGTTTCTCTTCCATTAAAGCTTTTTCATGTTCAGTTTTAAGAGAATCTATAAATTTATCAACCTCTTCTTTTTTGTAACCATAAATGTCCGAAGAAAACATATCAACTCCTATTTTAATGTAAAAAATCTTATAACTAATAATAGCACACCCGCTGCTACAAATGCAAGAAAAATCGCGATTGAAATGATATTTATTAAGTATAATAAAAGACCTATTGCCACGAAAAATAGCGAGAAAGCAAGAAATAATTGATATGGTTGTTTATAAAAGTAAAAAGTAAAAACAGATGCAAAAGAAAACGCAATCAAAATAAACACAGGATAAAGATATTGAATATTTAATAACAATGTATATGGATAAAATAGACCAATCAAAAATAGAATAACACCAAAATAGCAAGCTGAGTCATACTTAAACAAAAAACTCTTAAATATCAAATGACATCCAACGCAAAAACAGAAAATAAAAAACCATAGATTATATTCATGAAAGATGCCGGCCGATATTGCACTGCCGAAAACAAATAAAAAGCTGTTTATAATAATTGAAATAATAAGCCAAGTCGACTTTCTAACCCAAAACCATCTACCACTCATATAAATATTATTTCTTTCTTAACAATGTTTATTCGATATTATCTTGATGATTTTTGTCGTCTTGTGAAGGTTTATCCTCCTGCTTTTTAGACTTTTCAGCTTTATTCTTTTTTTGATTTTTTATTCTCAGTGCTTATTAAATTAAACTCATACTGAGGTTTAAGTTCATTGAGCGATTTAATTTTGCCTTTCTTGTGCAGAAAATAACTCGCAATTATAAAACATATTCCGAACGCAATAAGGAGAATTGATAAGAACTGAGACACTCTCATCACCCCAATATATAAACTATCCATTCTTAAAGCTTCAATCCAAGCTCTTCCAGTGCCATAAATAATCATATAGAAACACATAAGTGAGCCTCTAAACTTAAGTTTATTTTTTCTAAGAAGAATCATTAATATTGCAAAAGTTACAAAATTCCAAAGGCTCTCATAGAAGAATGTCGCAAGGTGCCAGCCACCTCCTCCACACATACATCCCGCCTGATGGCAGTCCTCTATATATACGCCCGCAGGAAACCAACGTAGTGCCGGATTTTCTATATATAAGCCAAATGCCTCTTGATTAATAAAATTGCCCCAGCGACCTATTGCTTGCCCTAAAATCAAACTTGGCACAATAACGTCTGCCAAATCTAAAAAATTTTTTTTATGGATAAGACAATAAAGAGCTGTACCAATTGCTCCGCCTATTACACCGCCATATATAGCCATTCCGCCCTTCCAGATTTCAAAAACCTGCCAAAAACTAGTAAAACTATCTAGGCTAAATAATACATAATAAATCCTTGCACCAATAATTGCCAAAGGCAAAGCATAACAAGCAGCGATTATCAAATCGTCTGTTTTAAGACCTCTAAATTTTGCATTTTTGCAGGCTACATATACACCTAAAGCCATTCCTATAGCAATAATAAGGCCATAATAAGCTATATCTAAACCAAAAATTTTAAAGTATTTATCATAAAATCCAAACATATCAACATGATAACACCTTACTCTTTTCTTGTCAAATGAATTATAAGAAAACGTTCGATAAATCTCACGTTGTTCTTGCGTATCTAAAGAAAACGTTCGATAAATCTCACGTTGTTCTTGTTTATCTAAACAAAAAACAAATCGCCTTCTAGAGCCGTTATAACTCACCCTTGCGATTTGTTTTTAGTAAAGAGCCATTGCCACTTTACAATATTATAATGTTCAATTTTTGTTAATTTATACATATTTAAACAAAATCAATTAAATCTTTTTGCTTATCTTTAAAATGTCATTGGTAATAAACTTATCATCAAGGTCGCTTTCATTATAACACATAACAATAGTACCACTTGGACCATCTTTAAATGATTTAGCAAAAGATAATAATTTTTGCGCAATAATAATTGACTTTGTCGTATGTTGTCCGTTTACCTGCTCTTCTGCAAAATATTCATCCAAACACCTTAAAACATCAATTATGTCTGGAATAAAGATGACAACATCTTTGCCCTTTTCAAGTAGATTATTAGAATACACAATAGCATCTATAATCTTGTTAAAACTTTCCAAATTGTCTGAACCATAGACAGTTGTAAAGTTGTCTTGAACTCCAATATTTTTAAGTTTTATTTGATTTTCAAAAGAAGTATTTACGCCAAGCGCAATAAAATGCAATTTATTTTCATTACATTTATTATAAAATTTATCTAAAATGTTATTTTCATAAAGGTCTTCTTTAAGAAGATAGACATTCCTTCTTCCTAACTTAACTTCACCCTCGTCAAAAGGAAGCGCTCTGTCATCAATAATTTCTTCGCCATATGCACGCGAGTTATTTTTATAATCCTGAGCTGGGAGACTGTTTATTTCAATAATGTTAAGAACTACATAGCCATTTTGACCTGATAATTTTTTTGCCTCAACAGTCACCCTATCTCCAGATGACAACTCACCATAGTAATCTACATCACTTGGAATAAATATTGTCTCATAAGATTTAAAATCAAACATTCTTGTTGTATCTTTAATCTTTCTTACGATACCTTCAAAGAAAAAGGTTTTATCATTAATAATACCAAAGTCAACAACTTCATCTTGATTAAATCTAACCACAGATTCAAAATCTAACCTTTCAATTTTGTCAGGGCTAATCTTGTTAGTAATTGTATCTAGTATATTCAGTTTTTTAAATGGTCTTCCCCTTTTTTGCATATTTTCTTCAGTTGTTTTGCCATTTCTTGTGGCTTCTAAAATGAGACTAATGAGCTCATCTCTCTTTTTTGTTGTTGGAGAAGGCACGCCAAGTTGCCTTGCAACCCCTCGAAGTTCAAAAACTCCAAGTTCTCTAACAAAACTTTCTTTTTGTTTTTCATCATTTTCGTTCATCATAATTTCTCCTAAGTTAAATAAATTTAACAATATGATTTTAAGTTAGTATACCGCATTTTGTCAACTATTTTCACCAAATAGGGATAAAATTCGTTAAAATTCCAACAAATATTCCCAATAAGAACAATAAAATGGTGATAAAAATATTCATTCCCAGTTTTTTATAATTGCAAGTAAAAAGAACTATCAAGCCAACTCCTGCTCCAACACTTAGGCCTGCTATGAGAGCTGGGAACAGAATAACCCCTTCCATAAACATTTCAACTAAAAATACAGAAGATGCACAATTTGGAATAAGTCCTATAACACTTGCAAGTAAAATCTGCAAATAAACGTTTGAGGTAAATATACTTTTAAGCGGGTCAAGACCACCACAATAACCTCTTATTAAATTAATTATAAGAGTAGCCACAAATACATAAGCAAGAATAATAACTGTATGTTTTAAAGCATCTAAAAATATATTTGTAGCACAGCAATGGGAATGGTTATGTTCATGCCCACCTTCCGCTTCATCATCATGATTACATTCATGTTTATGATTATGTCCCTCCAAAGAGTTCAAATCATTTAATATTTCTCCACCCTCATATGTTATTTCATGCCCGTCATGACAATGTCTATCGTGAAACTCTTTTTGTACTTGTTTTTTTCTTGTAAAGAGTTTGATAATTCCATCAATTAAATATCCTACAATTATTCCATAAACAATTTTAATTGCCATTAAAATAAGAAGTTTTGGAATAAATTCCGGTTTAGAAATCATAAGAGGAATTGCTTCATCACTTGTTGCAATAAAAACTGCAATAAGCGTTCCCAAGGTGACAATCTTTCTTGAATAAAGATTGCTCATTACTGACGAAAAGCCACATTGTGGAACACTTCCTAAAAAAGCGCCTATTACAGGACCCGCTTTATTTGTACGATGAAGAATTTTAGAATATTTTTCATTATCGTTATGAGAAAAATAACTTACTAATAAATATGTTAGGTAAAGAAAAGGCAAAATAAGTAAAGAATCTATTAGAGCGTCTAATAGAGCATCAAAAAATATCTGCATTTTCCCGTCCTTTTATAATTTTAAGATTTAATTATTTTCATCTAAATCAAGTTTTAATTGTTGACCTGATTTTTTCTTTTTAGATTTTTTAGTAGATTGAAAAGCAACTGCATTAACTTGTGGAGGTGTAATTTCCTCCTGATTAACCTCTTCGTTTACTTCTTGTTCCTCTGAGACTGCCTGTTCACTGACTTCAGCATTCTCTTCTTTTTCATTTCTATATTCACTCATTCTTTTTGCACTTTCTTGAGGCGAATATAAAATTATAGTTTTTTTATCTTGATAACCAATTTCGCCGTTCATATTTGCTGAAATAAGAGCTTTTCCTATCATTTCATCAATTTTGCCACTATTAAAAGTCGATACTTCACTACTATCAGCAAAAAGACCAATTGTACCGTTGTTCACAGTACCAACCTTGCTATCATTTAAAAGATAAGTAATATCTCCGCTAAGCATACTTACAAGATGAGCATCATCTAAAATACCGATAATATTTCCATCAATCATTGTTACAATTCTTGCTTTATTTCTTACGAACATCACTTTTCCACTAGTCATAGTGGCAAGTTCAGCCTTACCATCAACAAATCTGATAAAACCGCCATTCATTGTTCCAATCGTGGCTTTACCTTTGACATAATCTATTGTACAAGTATTGATTGTTGTGATAGAAGCTTTATCACTTACAGTAGTGATTTTTCCACTCTTAAAAAGTCCTATTTTCGCTTTACCAGTCAAAAGCTCAATCTCACCTTCTTCAAGCATTTGAACTTTAGCTTTGCCAGAAATCTCTTTAAATGTACAATTAAAACTTTCAAGCACTATTACACTGCCAGTTAAAGTAACATTTTGACATTTATTTAAAATATGGACACCATTTGACAAAGTAAAATTTGCTTCTTCGTCATGAATAATAGGATCAATAACCTTTTCTTTATTTTTAAAAAGTCCCATTTTACCCTCCAATAATAATATATAAATATAAATTGTGTATAGTTATGATACCATATAACCTATTTCTATGCAATCGTTTTTTAAAAAATTTATAAAAAAATGTAGTTTTTTAAATTATTTTTATATATTTAGTAACATTGGGTAACACAGCTTTCATATACTTGACAGAAAAAATAAAAAAGATTATATTATCTTTAGAGGCAAAAATATGAAAGTACTTGAACTTAAAAATATATATAAAGATTATAAACTTGAAAATAAAGAAAAATTCACTGCACTCGAAGACATAAATATCAGCTTTGATAAAGGTGAACTTGTTTCTATAGTGGGAGAAAGCGGAAGCGGAAAAAGCACTCTTATGAATTTAATTGGAGGTCTTGATTCTGACTACACTGGCGAGCTTAAAATAAGTGGCTCAGATTTAAAAAATTTCAAGCAAAAAGAACTTGATGACTATAGAAAAAAGAAAATTGGTTTTGTTTTTCAATCATTTAATTTAATTCCTCACCTTTCAGTTCTTGACAATGTTACTATAGGTCTGACTTTATCAAATGTAAAAGAAAGCATCAAGACAAAAAAAGCAACTGAGCTTCTTGAAAAACTTGGCTTAAAAGACCAAATAAAAAAGAAACCGACTCAACTTTCTGGTGGGCAAAAGCAAAGGGTTGCCATTGCAAGAGCACTTATAAATGACCCAGATATTATTTTAGCAGACGAACCAACTGGCGCCTTAGATAGCACTACAACCGAACAAATCCTTGAAATATTAAAGGAAATAGCAGATGACGGCAAACTTGTCATCATGGTAACACATTCAGAAAAAGTAGCAAAAATATCATCAAGAGTGGTTGAAATCTCTGACGGAAAAATAATAAGCGATAGCTTAAATCCCGATTATAAAAAAATAGAAAAAGAAAAACACTTAGCGCTTGATAATGTAGAAGATAAAAAAGCGAAAGAAGGACATTTGTCCCTATTCTCGGCATTTAAGTTATCATTACATAACATGTGGGCAAGCAAAATTAAAAACTTCTTAATGGCACTTGGCGTTTCAATTTCATTAATATCAATGATACTGATGTTGTCATTTGGTGCAGGCTTAACGAGCTATATTTCAGACCAAGCAGCATCATTCTCCGACCCAAAAATCGCCACAATCACTAAAGCTGGAGGCGGTTCAATAACCAATCCTAAGACCTTTACCGAAGAAGAAATTGATAAGATTGCAGATGATATAAATATCTATCTTGATAACAAAGGAAACGATTTTAAAGTTGTAACTAAAGCCGAGGACGAATATGATTATAATTTGAAATATGGTTTTAATACTTTGGCTGGAATTGGTGATGCTTCAGCCGTAAAAATAACTTATACACCAGAAAGTACTGGTGAAGAAGGCGAAGAAATCAAACCTATCACAAGCGGTGTTTTTTATGTTTATACCACACCACCTTCATACACAGAAAAAAATCTAATAACCAAAAATGGCCATTTATGTGGAAGAGGAGAAATTATGCTGTCTTCTGCTGCAAGCAAAGCTCTTAATATCGACAACCTTGAAGACATAGTTGGCAAACAAGTTGAAATTGATATAAAACATCAAAACATAAACCTCCCTGCACCACTCACGGTTACTATTTCATCAATTGTAGATGCTTCAATGTTTTCAAATATGCTTGTAATGTATATTGACTATGATTACCTAAAAGAAATTACAGCAAATAATGCAGACGCTCCAACACTAGCACCAACAACGTTATATATTTTAACAGATGATATTAAAACAACAAACTTAATAAATGATTTCATAGCATCTCGCCCTGACCTATCTGACTCATTAGAAGATAAGCTAGTTAGAATGTTTGATGAAATGTTAGACACCTTCTCAACCGCTCTTGCAGTTATTGCAGGCATTTCGCTTGTTGTTGCACTTATTATGATATTGGTTGTTCTTTATATGAGCGTATCTGAAAGGACACGAGAAATAGGCGTGCTTAAAAGTATTGGCGCAAGAAAACGGGACATAAAACAAATATTCAGTACAGAAAGTTTTCTTGTAGGTGTGCTGTCAGGCATTACTGGCATAATCTTTACCCTAATAATAGGCGGAATATTAACAATAGTGTTTAATTCTATTCTTGGATTTTCTCCACTTTGCATGAAATGGTATTATTTCTTGGAAGCAATATTAATAAGCGTTATAATAAGCGTTCTTGCCGGACTATACCCTTCTGCAAAAGCAGCAAGACTTGACCCAGTAGAATCTCTTAGACACGAATAATAATTAAGCATATCTTTCTTCAGTAAAAAGAAGGATACGGCAAATAAAAAAAATGATAAAAAATGACTTCAAATATAGAAGTCATTTTTATTTATCTTCGCTAATTATTTAGTTTTTCAGCACTTATATTTGTACTATTGTTACCGCCATTCTCTTCATTTATAGCCACTTCATCATTTTTAACCGAAACATTTTCTTTTGGCGTCAATTCATTTTCCAAGAATGTTGTTCCCAGCTTAAACTTAGTAAACTTACCAATTGCAAATTGAATTACAAACACAAGTCCACCAGATAAGTTACAAAGCATATCAAGGTCAGTATCAGTAACATAAGGCGCTATGCCATTTATTTTATCACCTTGCGCCGTCTGCCCTAAAACCAAATCAGAGAACCATTCAACGAGTTCCCAAACAAGCTCGACTGCAAGTGTACAGAAGAAACAGAATAAAATAATTGTAAATGGGTTTAATTTCTTATAATTTTCAAGTCTTGATAAAATAATAATTCCAAAGAAACAAAACACGTAACCAGCACAAGTATGAACAACAATATCAAACCAAGAGACTTCATGATATATGTTTAAAACGCAACCTACAAAACCTGCTATTAATGCATAGAAAAGATAGAAGAATACAACAAGATTTGAAAACCTTCGCCTTAAAATAAGTTCAAGAGCAAAAGGAAGAATATAAAGAACCGACATACCAATACAAGAAACAAATCTATTATTTTTATCTCCAGTTTTAAGATAATATATCATTAATCCTATTGTTGCAACGAGAAGAGATATTGCAAAAATTATATTTACAATTCTGAATATTTTATCTTTTTTGGACAAATCCTTAAATTTTGTCCAATTCCCATATTTCTTCATTATTCCTCCGAAACACAATATATAGTATTATGTCTTGCATGCATCATACACAATATTGTCGTAAATATATTATATGCTTTCTAACTCTTTTTTAAGCTTATTAAGTTTATTTTTATTATCTTCAAGTTTAGCTTTTTCTTTTTCCACCATTTGCAAAGGCGCCTTATTGACAAAACCTGGATTTGATAGCATCTTTTCAGAACGCTCTATTTCAAAACAAATACTATCAATTTCCTTTTGAAGTCTTTCTCTTTCCTTATCAGAATCGACAATCTGCCCTAAAGGAATATAAACTTTGACTTCGCCATAAATCACTTTAACACATTTTTCTTCTGGAGATTTATCCACAAGTTTAATTTCATTTCCAAAAGCAAGTTTTGAAATCTCTTTTAAATTTTCTTTTACGAGATTATCTCCCTCGCCTATCGAAATTAATAGTGAAGTACGTTTATTATCTGGCACATTAAACTGTGCTCTAGCATTTCTTATAGCTTTCACAATTTCAATAATACCCACAAATTCATCTGAAAGGTTTTTAAGTTTTACCTTTTCAGGGAATCTTGTAAGCATAATAGTCTCTTCATGATATGGAAGATTTTGATAAATATATTCTGTTACAAAAGGTATAAAAGGATGGAATAATTTAAGTAGAGCCTCAAGCACATAATATAAAATATTTTGTGCAACATTCTTCTTTTTCATGTCCTCCCCGTATAAATCTACCTTGCTAAGTTCTATATACCAATCACAGAATTTAGAAACGGTAAATTCAATAAGGTTAGCAGTTGCAACACCAAAAGCATATTTGTCTATATTTTTGCTTACAGATTTTATAAGCTTATCAAGTTCAAACAAAATCCACTTATCTTTAGAAGATAGTTCAAGTTTGGCAATATCCTGCTTTGCCATACCCTCTAGATTTTGCAAAACAAATTTACTTGCATTATAAAGTTTATTAATAAATATCTTCGCCTCTTTTGCTTTCTCTTCACCATACTTAATATCTGTACCCGCGCTCATTCCGTTTACAAGACTGAGTCTTAATGCATCGGCGCCATACTTATTTATCATATCAATTGGGTCAACGCCATTGCCAAGATGTTTAGACATCTTAATCCCCTTAATATCGCGTACTAAACCATGAATAACAACGTCTTTAAAAGGAATTTCACCCATAAATTTAATACCCGAAAAGACCATTTTAGACACCCAGAAAGTTATAATATCATAACCAGTCACCATTGTCGAAGTTGGATAATAATATTTTAAGTCTTCCGTTTTATTTGGATAACCAAGAGTTGAGAAAGGCCACAAAGCAGATGAGAACCAAGTATCTAAAACATCATTATCTTGGAACAAATGTTTGTTATGACATTCAGGACATTCAACAGGGTCTGTTTCACTGGCAAAAGCATGTCCATTTTCACAAGTGAAAACAGGAATTCTATGGCCAAGCCAAATCTGTCTTGAAATGCACCAATCTTGAATATTTTCAAGCCAATTTAGATATGTCTTTTCATATCTCTTTGGGTGAAATTTAAGTTTTCCACTTTTCACAACATCAATTGCAGGTTTGGCAAGTTCTTCCATTCTTACAAACCACTGAGTTGAAATCTTTGGCTCGGTAAAACTTCCGCAACGTTCGCAAGTTCCAACTTGGTTTTTGTATTTTTCTTTTTTAACTAAATATCCACCCTCTTCTAGAGCCTTTTCAATGAGGCTTCTCGCCTCAATTCTGTCAAGTCCTGCAAATTTACCCGCTGCCTCAGTTAATTTGCCACAATCGTCAATACAATTGACTACATCCAAATTATGCCTTAATCCCACTTCATAATCATTAGGGTCATGTGCTGGAGTTATTTTAACTGCACCCGTACCAAAACCTATCTCGCAGTATTCATCGCCTATAAGCTTAATTTTCTTGCCAACCAAAGGCAAAATAAGGTCTTTGCCAATTTGACCCTTAAAACGTTCATCTTGAGGATTAACAGCTACCGCAGTATCACCAAATAATGTCTCTGGTCTCGTTGTAGCAACAACCACTTCACCACTTCCGTCAGCAAAAGGATAACGAATATACCAAAGATAAGTATTTTGGTCAATATGAACATTTTCATTGTCTGAAATAGTTGTCTTACAGCTTGGACAGTAATTTACAACGCGTTTACCTTTATAAATAAGACCTTGCTTATAATACTCGCAAAATACATGACGGACTGCTCTATTGAGGTTTTCGTCCATAGTAAAAGCGAGCCTAGACCAGTCACAAGAGATACCAAGCATTTTAAGTTGGTCACAAATAACATGGGTATAATTTTTATACCAGTCCCAACCTCTTCTTAAAAACTCCTCACGACCAACGCCTTCTTTAGTTAATCCGTTTTTATTTAAATCTTTAACTAGAACCTGTTCTGTCGCAATAGCTGCATGGTCAGTTCCAGGTATCCAAAGAGCATTATAACCCTGCATACGCTTAGTTCTTATCAAAATATCTTGAATAGTATTATCAAGAGCGTGACCAATATGAGCCTTGCCAGTAACATTAAGTGGAGGCATTACAATCGAATAAGGTTTTCTTCCGTCTGGATTATTAGTAAAATATTTTTTATCATTCCAATTTTTATAAATTTCTTGTTCAAAATTTTCTGGTGAATAACTTTTGTCCATTTTCAACTCCTGTCATTAACTTAAAGTATATAATAATTGCATAAAAAAATCAAGTAAAAAAGTGGGATTAACCCACCTTTTCTTCTTCATAATCTAATAGATTATTTAGACTTTCTTGAACTAACAAATTCAAATGCGCAAACAACTAAAGTTAAAGCTGCAAGAACAACATTTAAAATGCAAGCCCAGCCAATTGAATAAACATTCCTAAGCTTATTAACATCACTTACAATGCTTGCGAGTGAAGCGATAGCACATACAGCAAATACAAGCATTAAAACTGCAGATACTACGCTAACAATGTTTAAAATCTTAGCTACTTTTTCGTTCTTAATTACGCCAAAACTTACAAGTAAGTTTGCAATAGCAACAACCATAACTAAAGCAACAAACAAGCAAACAAATACATTTGAAATTGCAAGTAAGTCATACTTAGCTACATTTGCACTAAAGTCAATCATGTCAAAACCATTTGTTGAATAAGTGATTCCTGCATATGAACCTGTTAAGTAAGCTTGAGACATAAATACGAATGTAAGAACGCCAAAAACAAGCAATGCAACATTAGTAATTAAAGACTTTAAGTTTTTCATTTTCCCTCCTTTATAATTTCACTTTTTATTATACCCCCCCCGAAAAAAAGTCAAGCAATTTACCAATATTTATATATTAATTTAAAAATAAAAACGTGAAAAAATCATGGAAAATTGTTCCATGATTTTTAATGCTTATTTATTTTTTTCATCCTTTTTAGAATTGGTCTTTTCAACTTTGCTTGCAGTTTGTTTTGAAACGTCCATATCTTTTTTAATCACTTCGCTTACACTTGTGAAAAGCCCTGCGACATTTTGAATTTCACTTGGAACAATTATTTTTGTTGACTTGCCGTCAGCAAGAGCTTTTAATGCCTCAAAACCTTGAAGTGTAATATAAGCCGCGTCTGGAGATGCACTATTAATTAAGTTAATAGCTTGGCTTTCACCTTCCGCAACTGCAATTAAAGCAGCCTTTCTAGCCTCAGCTTCCATAATCTTTGATTCCTTATCCGCTTCGGCTTTTAAGATTTGAGCCTGTTTTTCACCTTCTGCAACCAAGATACTTGATTTCTTTTCACCTTCTGCACGTAAGATTTGTTCACGACGTTCACGCTCAGCTCTCATTTGCTTCTCCATCGCCTCTTGAATGTCTTTAGGTGGAAGAATATTTTTAAGTTCTACACGGTTGATTTTAATTCCCCATGGGTCTGTCGCTTCATCAAGAATAAGTCTCATTTTTGTGTTTACAGTATCTCTTGAAGTGAGAGTTTCGTCAAGTTCAAGTTCTCCGACTATGTTACGAAGTGTTGTTGCTGTAAGGTTTTCAATAGCTTTAATTGGTTGGTCAACACCATAAGTAAATAGTTTTGCATCTGTTATTTGAAAATAAACAACAGTGTCAATCTGCATAGTTACGTTATCTTTTGTAATAACTGGTTGTGGTTTAAAGTCAGCCACAATTTCTTTAAGCGAAATTGGCTTACTTGCCCTATCAAAGAATGGTAAAATAAAATGTACACCCGTCTCTAAAGTCTTTTTATATTTTCCAAGTCTTTCAACTACTACTGCACTTGCCTGTCTTACAATCTTAACTGACATGCAAAGTGAAATTAAAATCAATACACCTAAAATAGATAAAACTACAATCCATGCTGCGCTCATTATTTATTATCCTCCTTATTATTTGCTTCTTCTGTTTCTACTTTCAAAACTTCTTCTGGAGTCACTTTGACTTCCTCTTTTTCTTCTTGTTTAACCTCTGCAACTTTGTTGTTATTTTCACTAGAAGCTTCTTTAACAACAATTTTATTTCCGTCAACTTTTATAACTTCAACAAATTGCCCTGCTTTTATTGGCTGACTATTTTCGCTTATTGCAGTCCATACAACGCCATTAATTTTTATACTGCCATTCTTTTCCAAGTCAATATCCTCAAGAAGTTTAAATCTCTTTCCACATAATGAATCAAGATTTGTCTTTTCATTCATGTTCTTAAATAAGAACTTTTGAGCATATTTCCTTAAGAAAATTATAAGAAGTGCTGAAATGACAACAAACACAACTATTTGAACAGCAATTGGCACACCTCTGATTGCTGCCATAATAAACGGAATAATTCCTCCGACAGCAAACCAAATTGATACTAGCTCCATCGTTACAATTTCAATCAAAAGTGAAACAGCCACAATGCCTAGCCAAACCCAAAACATTGGTTCCATTTTCTCCCTCCTTTAATATTAATATGTTATAAAACTTAAATTTCTTCTTTAAATTAAATATATTTAAATTTCAAAGTCAGTATATGCCTCATCAGCTTCTTCAAGTACTTTAATATTCTCTTTGTTAGATTGCATTTTTCTAGTAAAAAAATTAATTTGCTCTTGAGATTCACTTATCATATCCTCATTGTTCTTTTTTGCAAGGTTGAAATAATAATTCTTTAAGTCCAAATCATAAAAGACATTAAATCGTTGAGAAAATAATTTTCTAAGCCCTGCAATAAGTCCACCTATTTGACTGAGTTCTTTATAAACATCTTTAACATTAATAATCTCATTTTCTTCCTTGCGTCCAGGAAAATTAAAATCGTCTAACGCATCTTTTCCATCATCACTAACACGCACATAGAAATCTTTTTCTGTACAGTCAAGATTAAAATGCCCTTTACAATTTCTTAACAGCGGATTAGCAATTCTAACCTCTGCGTATCTAAGTCTCCATATTTTATTGCTATTATCATGCCAACAATCATAATCAATATTTTTTAACATCTCTTTAAGTACGCTAAGTTGTTCTTTATTATTACTATTTTTTTGAGCATCTTCTACATCAACCAAAAGAATGTCTAAGAACTCGCCCTCCTTTTTAGAAAATAAAATTGTGTAATCTCCATCTTTAGTGTTAATTTTCTTTCCTAATAGTTCATTTTCGTTTAATTTTTCCAAATACTTATTCATAACAACTCTCCTTAAAATGAATACATATATATTATACAATATAATAATTAAAAAGTCAATATTATTACTATGAAATAAGATATGCAAAGAGCAAAATGAAAAATTTAAAAAAGTTTTAAAAAACAGTTGATTTTTATAAAAATATTTGCTATTATATTAGAGCAAACCTTAGCTATTGGCATATATATAATTATGCGGGAGTGGCTCAGTGGTAGAGCGTTGCCTTGCCAAGGCAAATGTCGCGAGTTCGAATCTCGTCTTCCGCTCCATAATGGTACCATCGCCAAGCGGTAAGGCAAAGGTCTGCAAAACCTTTATTCCCCGGTTCAAATCCGGGTGGTACCTCCAAAATTAAAATAGCCACCCAAAACGGGCTGTTTTTAATATTAGAGGTATTTTTATTTTATCTAGCTTTCATCTTTAAGATAAAAGTCAAAACAGTAAATTTAAAATACATCTATCCTTTTGCTTTAATTAAGCACTTGTCAACCTATTATTAAAAATCATGGAGTAGCTTGACAAAAAAAACAAATGAATATGCCGGTGTGGCGGAATGGCAGACGCACGGGACTTAAAATCCCGAGTTCGCAAGGACGTGTGGGTTCGACTCCCACCACCGGCACCACAAGCCTTACGCTTGGCGTTTATCGTCAAGCATATATTTTTATTAAAGTAATTTCGTTCCATCTAAGCCTTACGCTTGGCGTTTATCGTATGGCTTAGCCACTTTATTAAACTCGCTATGTGTTCCCCAAATCTTACGCTTGACGTTTATCGTCAAGCGTTTTTTTAATTTTACAATTCATATTTTTGCCCCATCGCCTAGTATGTCACAAAATTGATTTCAAAAAAGTCACCTCTTATTTTATTACTATGCTATTATCATATTAGGAGGAAATTATGGAAGATAAAATCTATAAAGTAAGAGATATTAAAATGAATGAAGCTGACGCAAGGAAGGAAGTTGACAGTACACTTGAGCTGCTTATAAACACCTGCGATACAATAACTCAACTCACCCGCTCAGACGACCTCAAAAATATAACATTACAAGGCGAGAATCAAGAGTTTAAATCAATTTTATCAAAAATGTACATAGAAAATTTAAATAAGTCTTGGGATAAAAAGATTGTATTAGAGAAAATGAAAAATTTTGAAGCATGCGAAAACAATAATTTTAAATATATTTTAAAAGATGTATTTAAAAGCCTTGACTTAAGCACAGAAGCAATTGACCTCAGCCAATCATTATTACACCAAGCAGTAGCAGCTATAGATACCGACATTAAATTTAGTGCTGAACTGATAAAATTTGTAGACAAAATGTATACTGATTCAAGAAAAATTTATGTCGAACAGCAAAATTACAATAAAAAATATCTTTCGCAAGAACTGGAGGCAGAATAAAATGAATAATGATATTTTTACTTTATCAACAGAAACAGTCAAACAAGTCAATATTCTGATTGACAGAAATATGCTTAAAGATGCTAAAAATTTGCTTATTCAATTTAACACATTTTTGCAGGCAATAAATTTATTAGAAACAATGCTTAAAAACATTTAAAAAACTCGACCATAACGGTCGAGTTTTTTACTACCCAATTATCAAATTTTATAAATAAGTTCAACGCTATCTTCACGATATATTTCTATATCAGGAAATCCATAAATAGATTTACTTTTCATGGATTTGCCAAGAGTCCTAATAGTTTTACCTTCAAACTTACTTTTTGTTGTAAAGATTACTTTTGCCTTGGGCAATTTAATCACCTCATTATCGTCATCAAACCTTTCTCTAAGTGCAATATAATAACGAATATTTCTGTCTTTATTTAAAAATACAAGTCCGAATGTTTCTTTCGCCATTTTCACAGAAGGATACTTTTCTAAAATATAATCCCAAAACTTCTCAAAATCATCGTTTGATAGAATATCTCTATATTCGCCATAAAGGGTCAATTTATCAAGTTCTTTATACTTTATTTCAATATTTGAAAGCAAAGTATTTTCTTCATCAAAATATAAACGATTAAAATATTTAAAGTCTGTTTTTTCATTGACCTCGGAAGGATTTATTCCATGAAATTCTTTAAAAGCCCTAGAAAATGATGACCTATTATCATATCCACATAAAACTGCCAAGTCTACAATCTTATAATTAGGTAACATTTTAGTACATTCGCTTAATCTTCTATACTTTATATATTGTTTAACTGTATAACCTGTCAAAACTGAAAGAAAGTTATTAAACATAGTCGCATTTGTTCCTATAAAACTACCAGCTTTTTGCATATCAATCTCTTCAAAAAGATTATTTTCAATATAACTTATTGCTTCATTTAAATTATGATATATATTCATAAATCAATTATAATCATATTTGATAGTTATGTCAATTAAAAGCCAAAACTTAGTTTAACTGACACCTTGAATTGCAACAAATATAAAGAATTTGAAATTCTTTAGAAAACTCTTTTAAAAGCTTTTCTATAGCCTTAAAATTTTTATCATCAAGATTCACAAAACTATCATCTAGGACAACCAAAGGCTTTTCCTTTTTGTACAATTCTTTAATTAGATAGAAACGAATACAGAAGGACAAAAGGTCTTTTATGCCTTGACTTGAATATTCAAAATCTTTCAGTCCGCTTTTATCATCTTGGCAAATTTTAAAATTTGAGTCAACAACAAATTTTCTTTCATTTAAATCAAAATCTTTTAATAGTTTTGCAAAAGCGTTATTAACAGGCTCTACAAACCTTTTAGACACATTCTCATAAGCACTTTTTAAATACTCATTTGCATAAGTTAATAATTTGATTTTTTTATCAATATTATTACTCTCTTCGCGTTTGGCATCAATCATTTCTTGACACTCTTCTATATCTTCATTGATGCTTTCAAAGTTATTTTTCAAAGTTTGAAGTTCATAATCAAGCCTATTTTTGTTATTACGATTATTATAGATTTCTTCTTTAAGTTCATCTAAATTTTGGCCACCAAAGAAATTCATTTCTTGATAATTTTTAACCACTCCTTTAAGTTCATCAATCACACCCTTTAATGTGGCAATTTTTGAAGAAATATCTTTTTCTTCACTGGTATCTTCTACATGATTTTTTTCATTACTTTTACTTCGTTTTATTAAAACAATTGCTAAAAATAATGATAATATAACTAAAACAGCCGTAATTATAATGAAAATTGTCAAATTTATTATATTAAGTGTAAATAAAACAACGTCAACCACAGCTAATAAAACAAGGCTAATTATTAGCATAATGTTAGGCAACTTTGTTTTTTTAGCTGGTGCGCTTTCAACTTTATTTTCTTTTAACTCTTGAAGTTTTAAATATAAGCCATTTAATTCATCACTTTTTAGAGCTAATTCTCGCTCAAACTTAAGCTTACTTTGAATAATGTTTTCTTCTTTTTTTGCCTGCTCTTCTTGCTTAATATAGCTCTGTTCTAGATTTTGAAGTTTGTCTTTTGAAATGGACAATTTTTCTTCTACCTCTTTTAGTTTTCTTTGGCAATCACTTAACGATAATTCATATTCTCTTTTACGTCTTGACAAAGCACTAAAGTCCATTTCACTAGGCTTGTCTTTTTTAAGCTGTCTTATTTTTTTATTTATTTTATCAAGCGAATCAGTAATATTTGCAACGTCACTGGCGAATTTGTCTAATCCTAGCAGATTAGCCCCTAATTTATCACTGCCGTTATTATTAAAATTAGCCTGAGAAAAAAATGCAGTTATTTCAAATGTTTCCTTACCAATTCCAAATAGCTCTTCGCCTATTTCATTTTTTGGAATTTCTAATTTTTTAAAAGTTGACAAATCTAGAATTTCAATCCTATCGTTGTCTGGCGTTTTGGCAAAATATCTAGTTAGCCTAAAGATTCCTTTCTCACTTTGCAAATCTATAAAGCCACCATAATTTCCACCCTGCCAAGGCATATATTTTTTTCTTTCCATTTTAATATTTTCTCTTCCAGCAGGCATTCCAAAAAGCATGGCTTTTATAAATATTGTTAAAGTTGTTTTACCAAAACCATTTTCTCTTTTAAGCACATTTAAGTTATCATTCAATTCTAAATCAAAGTCGTGAAGACCGCCAAAATTATCAATATGCAATTTATTTATTTTCATAAAGAAATCTCCTCACCTTTTAAAGCCTCAATTCCTATTTGACATATTGAATTTTTATCTTCTTCTGACAAATCGCTATTTTCAACAAGTTTAATAAATTCATATTTAAATGACAGCTTTTCTTTCTTAATTTTTTCTAAATCAATTTCTATTCTTGTATTATCAATTACTTCAAAATAGAAAAATCCATTAAAATGGTCGTTTATCAGCGCCAGCGAAATCTCGTCATCTTCTTTCACCTTTCCAGAAATAACAACTCTAATTATATCTTTGCTTGTCGCACCAATTACTGATAATTTATGTTCAATTAAATTGACTATATCAAAAGTGTTATCAAGTTTTGTTATATCACAATTACATATTAAATATTTCCTTGAAGGGAAAATAACATATTCAAATTTTGTTATCTTATTATTTTCAATTTCAAGAGCGATATATCCCTTTTCTCCGCACTCGTCAAAACCATTAGAAAAAAGACTGCCTGGATAAGCAACTAAAGAATTATTCAAATTTATAGTTTTAAATTGATGAATATGACCTAGAGCAATGTAATCAAAATGTTTATCATAAAATTGTGATAAATCTATGTAGTCATTATCTTGAGAGTTATCAATATCGCCATGTAATAATAAAATATTGGTCTCTCCTTTAACTAGATTCATACTTGAATTTGCAGAGAAAAAATTTACTCCTCCAAAGGAAAAATAATTTAAACTGCTTAAGTTGATAAAATTATTTGGTAAGTTTTCTGGTAAAATGTTTTTCTCGTCATGGTTGCCTTCTATATAAATAACTGGCTTCTCAAACTTGTTGACAGAATCAAAAAAAGCTTTCACAATTTTGTTTGCCACCTTTGCAGAATGAAACAAATCTCCTGAGATTAAAACAACATCATAATCTTTTATTTTTTCAAAAAAAGTTTTTAGATTAAAAATAGCCTCATCTCTCATTAAGCTTGCTTTATCTTTTGGAAGTTTTGAGTTTTTAGCGCCCAAATGTAGGTCAGCTGTATGAATAACTTTCATCTTTTTCTCCTAAAAATATTATACAAAAATTATTTTCTCATTGCAAGAAAAAAGGCATATTAAGTTTTTATAACTTTATATACCCTTTTAAACAAAACTTTTATTATTCATTTATTAATTCATCTTCACTAGCAGTACTTTCGCCAAGCTGTTTTAATTTCTTATCTATTATTTTTATAATTTCTTCTGATTCATCTCTTTGGACTTTCAATTCATAATACTGCGCAAAACGAATTTCTTTAAAATATCATTGCTAGAAGTCTCTCTTAATATTTTGCCAATTCAGTTTTCATTTTTCCTCTCAAATTATTTTTGTTAAAATTTATAGCTGATTGATAAAATCTAAAGATACTTTCTTGTTTGAAGTTATTTGAATAATATTTCCACCTTCGTTAATATCTAAAGGTAAATTAAATTCTCTATCAAATCCTTCTACATAAACATTACTACTTGTTCTCATCTCTCCGCTTAAATTGAAAACTTTAAGAGTAAATGATAATTCATTGTCAAGCGTCAAATCTATTTCACCAGATGATGAATAAAGTTCAAGTCCATCAAAAGATTTGCAAGTATAAGTAAGATTAATATTCCCACTACCTGTAACAATGGAAATAAATTTATTATCAGTGTTTACATTGACACCACCAGAAGTTGTTTCAATCCAAACTTCGCCACTATTTTTGCCGAGGTTAACACTGCCAGACCTCGCTCTAACGTAAAGTTGTGACGCCCCGTCTATTTCGTCAATTTTAATATCAGTCTTGTTTGCATTAGGAAAACTTAAAATACCACCATTAACCTTTTTAATATTTATCTCTGCACTTCCCATGCTAGAAATCATATCATTTGAATTTAACCTTCCGCTTAAAGTGTTTACATCAAAATAACCATTATTAAGTGAAAGCGAAGCATTATTTTTAATATTTATCTCATTTGCACTGAAATCTGAATTATTAAGGTCAAAAACTGCATTTTTTACATTAATCTTATTGAATTCAATTGCACCTTTATTTGAATGAATATCTAAGTTTTCCACATTGAGTTCTTTTCTTACATCAATATTTCCACTTGTAGTTTTAGCAAATAAATTATTTATAGAAAGGACATTTTGAAATACAGTTATCTTTCCATTTGTTGTTTTAATATCAAGCTTATTTATTGAAAGATTTGCATTATCTTCATCACCTACAGGCGTAAGAAGCTTTGTAGTATTTCCTACCAAAACATCACCCTTTGTGCTGTTAACATGAATAGTTGTATTTTCAAAAGACTCTTTTACATTAATAGACATAGCAATAGTAATATTGATATTTTTATTGAAATACAGGAAGCCTTCAGGTTCTTTGACAGTAATAGTTAAAGATTTCTTTTCTTCATCATTATAAACTACTTCATATGAGAAATCTGTCTCTTGGTCAGCTCTTGCAAATCCAGAGCAAACATTCTCAATAGTAACTCCACTATATTCATACTTAGTATTTACACGCTGAACTTTGACATCTGCGAAATTGCAATCAACATAAATATCTTCAACTCCTCTGAAGTCAAAAATTTCATCTTCACTGCCACCAGTAACATTTGTCAAATAATCTGTGTTTTTGTAGACA
>CATKXS010000005.1 GCA_949841045.1 uncultured Clostridia bacterium
GTGCCACCCTGAGCAAGTGAAACTTGCACTTGCTTAAAAGCAAGAATAAGGTGGGGGAATAAAAAAAAAGACCAAACATGGTCTAATTGGTAGAGATGAGTGGACTCGAACCACCGACCCCCACCTTATCAGGGTGGTGCTCTAACCGACTGAGCTACATCTCTATAATTGATTTATATGTTTTAGCGACTTTTGCATCTGTCGACCACCCAGATAAGGTGCCCACCTTAGAAGAACCTGTCTTTGACAGAACCTTGGCGTTCGCTTCGCTCGGCTTGCAGGGTGGTGATCTAACCGACTGAGCTACATCTCTATATTATTGGAAGTCAGAGCCTTGCGACAATTCATTGTCATTTGGCGGTGACTGATAATAATATATGCTAAGCATATATTTAATTGTTTTTACGACTTTAGCATTTGTCGACTACCCGAATAATGTATCCAAACTGGAATAGGAATTGCATTGTTTAACTTTTAGGGTAGTATTTAAGTTAAGAATGGTTGTATTATCACATTTGGGTTTTCCAGAGGATAATTTCCTCTAGAAAGTCTGTGACCAATCTAAAAGATTTTTTAGAAGAGGGAGTTTCTTTTAGACTGCATTTTAATTATACTCAATCTAAACTTGTTTGTCAACTATTTTTTTATTTTTAATTTGATATTTTTTGTTTTGCACTAAATAGCCCTCAATATCATTTGTAAACATGCAGTCCTCATTTGCTTTAATGAGTTCGTCAAGGGTAGTGTCATTTAGATATGCAATTTCTTTTACTACTAAAAAACTTGCATAGGCGTCATCGCAGCTTTTATGGAAAGAAAGCTTATTTGTATCTACTTCAAGGTTCTCTAAAATGTTTTCAAGTTTTTCAACATGAGGACGATTGTATAATTTTTTATAAACCTTTTGAGTGTCAAATGCGGCGAGCGGAAGAAGTGGAAGTTTGTATCTATTGCATGCCATATTTAAAAAGGCAAAGTCGCTTTTATTACTATGACCAAGCAGGGTGTATTTTTTGTCCACAAGCAGATTTTTTATCTTTTCATAATGACAAGAGAAATTGTCTTGTTTATAAAATGTTTCGGGCGGGTAAGATAGTTCTATCTTTGGACGCTTGCCATGAGCATTTAAAATAAATTTGTTTTCTGGATTGATAAGAATATCCCTTTTTTCGAGCATGTGTAAGTTTTCGTCAAAAAGACAATAGCCTAACGAACATATGTCGTGGCCATTGCAACATTCAATATCAAAAAACAAATATTTGCCTTTTTTCACATTTATATAATAGTCAATTTTTAAATTTAAATCAAATGTTTGAGATAATATATAAAAATATATTGATATAGAGTAAATTTTTGTTATACTAGAAACAAAGGGAATTATTATGTTATGGAGTCCATGGCATGGCTGTCATAAGTGCAGTCCTGGGTGCTTAAATTGTTATGTTTTTTATCAGGATAAAAGATATGAAAAAGATTCGAGTGTAGTCACAAGGTCAAAAACGAACTTTAATCTTCCTCTTAAAAAAGATAGAGCAGGGAATTATAAGATAGCAAGTGGTAGCGAGGTCGCCACATGCTTTACCTCAGACTTTTTTATTGAAGAGGCGGACGCCTGGCGCGGGGAAGTATGGGAAATAATAAAGAAAAGACCTGACGTCAAATTTTTAATATGCACAAAACGAATTGAGCGTTTTGAAAGTTGCATTCCTGCTGACTGGGGAGAAGGCTATGATAATGTCGCAATCGCCGTGACGGGAGAGTGCCAAATAAAAGCGGACGAAAGAGTGCCTATTCTTCTTAATATTAAGGCAAAGAAAAAGTTTATATTTGTTTCGCCTATTTTAGAAGAGGTTAACCTTGAAAAATATCTTGCTAGCGGAAAGATTGATATGGTGTCAGTTGGCGGTGAGTCTTACTCAAATGCAAGACCATGCAATTTTGATTGGGTGAAAGATATTAAAAGACAATGTGATAAATATGGTGTTGAATTCGATTTTCATCAAACGGGCTCAAACTTTATTATGAATGGCAAGACCTATAAAATAAAACATCGCGATGAATATTCTCAGGCAAAGAAAGGTGAAAAACTTTTGCAAAATATTCAAGATTAAAAAATGCATACCATAAAACGGCATGCTTTTTTGTTGTCTATTTTACATGTTTCTCTATTTTTATATATAAATCGACAAATTTGATATTTTAAATAATATGAAAAATAAAAATGATTGGCATTATTAAACATTATTTTTGCAATATTACTTGACAAATTTCGGGGGGGGGTATAATGAAGGTAGATTAAATTTGTGGAGGCAAGAATGTATATTACAACCATAACGATACTTTTACTATTAGGCGGTATAGTTGTTGCTTTAACAAATTTATTTGTAAAAAATAGTACAAAAGTAAAGGAGATACATATGGAAGAAAATAACAACAATAATGGTACTAACATTCAGCATGAATCTAAAACGGCAGTCGGTGTTCTCTTGGGACTGTTTTTAGGTTTGATTGGTCTAGTAATAGGTTTATTATTGTACAAAGAGAACACGACGGAACGCTCAACTTTTATAAAGGGTTGGTTATGGGCTTTTTTGATTGCTGTTATTGCTGGTGTAGTAATAGGTATAATAGTTTATGTTACAACACTTAATTCTTTGAATGGAATATTAAACAATAGCAGAAATATATATGGCTTAATTAAATCTATGTAGTATATTCAAAAGCAAATAGAGTCAGTCTATTTGTTTTTTGTTGTGGAGTAATTAAGCGAATGAAATATTTTTAATTGTAAATTGTTATTAATGGAGAAGTTTTTGGCAATATGTTTATGCTATCATAACCAAATGCTTTGATAATTTAATTTCATTTACAAAATGTTAGAAAATCATTTGTAATTTTTGGCAAAATGGTATATAATCTAGTTTTGTAAAAGGAGAATATATGAAACAATTTGTTTACTTATTTAAAGAAGCTGATGGAAAAAACAAAGCTCTCTTTGGTGGCAAGGGTGCAAACCTCGCCGAAATGACTAATCTTGGTATGCCTGTTCCACAAGGTTTTACCGTTACTACTGAGGCCTGCACTCAGTACTATAAGGACGGAAGAAAAATTAACGACCTTATTATGAATCAAATCGAGTACAAGCTTTCTGAGCTTGAAAAAATGACTGGTAAAAAGTTTGGAGATAAAAACAATCCACTTCTTGTATCAGTTCGTTCAGGTGCACGCGTATCTATGCCTGGTATGATGGATACTATCCTCAACCTTGGTCTTAACGACGTTGTTGTTGAAGGACTTGCTAAACTCACAAAAAATCCTAGATTTGCTTATGACTCTTACAGAAGATTTATTCAAATGTTCTCTGATGTTGTTATGCAACAAGAAAAATCTAAGTATGAAAGAATCCTTGACAAAGTTAAGGAAGAGAAGGGTGTAGAGTTTGATAAAGACCTTTCTGCTGACGACCTTAAAGAGATTGTAAAATTATTTAAAGACCTTTACAAGAAATCTCAAGGCGAGGATTTCCCACAAGAACCAAAAACTCAACTTATTGAAGCTGTTAAAGCGGTATTCCGTTCTTGGGATAACGACAGAGCCAACGTTTACAGAAGAATGCATGACATTCCTTACGAATGGGGAACTGCTGTTAACGTTCAATCAATGGTATTTGGTAACATGGGTGAAACATCTGGTACTGGTGTTGCTTTCTCTCGTAACCCTTCTACTGGTGAAAACAAACTCTATGGTGAATACCTTATGAACGCACAAGGCGAAGACGTTGTTGCTGGTATTAGAACACCACTCCCAATTTCTACTCTTGAAAAACAAAACCCACAAGTTTACAAACAATTTGCTGATATTGCAAAGAAACTTGAAAAACACAACAAAGATATGCAAGATATGGAGTTCACTATCGAAAATGGCAAACTCTATATGCTTCAAACAAGAAATGGTAAGAGAACAGCTAAGGCTGCACTCAAAGTTGCCGTTGACCTTGTTAGCGAGGGTATGATTACCGAAAAAGAAGCACTTATGATGCTTGACCCTAAACAACTCGATGCTCTTCTTCACCCTCAATTTAATGAAAAAGCTCTTAAAAATGCCCAAGCAATTGCTGAAGCTCTTCCAGCTTCTCCTGGTGCTGCTTGTGGTAAAATCTGCTTTACAGCAGAACATGCTAAAGAACTTGCAAAGACAGAGAAAGTTGTTCTTGTAAGACTTGAAACATCTCCAGAAGATATTGAAGGTATGGCTGCCAGCCAAGGTGTCCTCACTGCTCGTGGTGGTATGACTTCTCACGCTGCCGTTGTTGCTCGTGGTATGGGTACTGCTTGCGTTGCTGGTTGCAGTGCAATCAAATTTGCTGAAGACGAAAAATCTTTCACTCTTAATGGCAAAACTTACCTTGAAGGAGATGAAATCTCATTTGACGGTTCTACTGGTAAAATTTATGACGGTATTATCGCAACTGAACCTGCTAAAATTTCTGGCGAATTCGCTACTATTATGGAATGGGCTGATAAATATCGTGCTATGCAAGTTCGTACAAACGCTGATAATCCAAAAGATGCTAAAAATGCATTCAACTTTGGCGCTCAAGGCGTAGGCCTTTGCAGAACAGAGCATATGTTCTTTGAAGCTGACAGAATTCCTGCAGTTAGAGAAATGATTGTTTCTTCAACTGTTGAAGAAAGAAAGAGAGCTCTTGCAAAACTCCTTCCAATGCAAAGAAAAGACTTTATTGGAATTTACAAGGCAATGCAAGGTCTTCCTGTTACAATCCGTTTCCTTGACCCACCTCTTCACGAATTCCTTCCTCACGAAGATGGTGAAATTAGAGCACTAGCAAACGAAATGGGCATCACTTTTGAAAGACTTAAACAAACAGTTGCTGACCTTCACGAATTTAACCCAATGATGGGTCACCGTGGACTTCGTCTTGCTGTAACTTATCCTGAAATTGCTGAAATGCAAACTCAAGCGGTTATTGAAGCGGCTATCTCTGTAAACAAAGAAATGGGCTTCAAGATTGTTCCAGAAATCATGATTCCTCTTACTTGCGACAGCAAAGAGTTCAAGTATGTAAGAGATATTGTTGCTGCTAAGGCTGATGAAATCATCGCTAAGAATGGTGCTGAACTTAACTACAAGATTGGTACTATGATTGAAATTCCACGTGCTGCTGTAACTGCTGATGAAGTTGCTAAGTATGCTGAATTCTTCTCATTCGGTACTAATGACCTTACTCAAATGTCTTATGGCTTCAGCCGTGATGACGCGGGTAAATTCCTTGATGTTTACTATGCTAAGAAAATTTTTGAAAGCGACCCATTCGCTAGACTTGACCAAAACGGTGTTGGTAAACTCGTTAAAATGGCTTGCGAGCTTGGAAGAAAAGAAAGACCATCAATCAAACTTGGAATTTGTGGTGAACATGGTGGAGACCCATCAAGTGTTGAATTCTGCCACAATACTGGCCTTACTTACGTTTCTTGCTCTCCATTCAGAGTCCCAATTGCAAGACTTGCCGCTGCTCAAGCAAATATTAAAAACCCAAGAAGATAATTTAAAACTTATCTCTTTGAATGAAAGTATGTGATAATTTATGTTATTACACAAAAAAGACAAACATTTAAGTTTGTCTTTTTTAATATCATTGAAAACTTGAAGTTTATCTTATTTTAGAGGGTATCTTTTAAAGTTTTAAATATAATTATTTATTTCCAATTACATTTCTGCTTCAATATCATCTGAATCACTTGCATTGTTTTCACGAGCTTCTTTGAGGCGAGCTTCTTTCAATCTTTCAAAAGTTTTTGAAAAACCCATAAATCCGATAATTTCAGTATCTTCGCCAGCTTTAAATAGTTTATCAGTCATAGCCTTTTTCCATTCTTTAACAGAATCTAATGTTAAGATTTCTTGAATTGACTTTCCTTTGAAAAGATTCTCAATATAAAGGGAAGTGCTCATACCTAAGGCTAAGTCGCTGATTGCATTGATACGTTTATTGAATAATTCCATAATAATTCTCCTTTGACAGAATTATATATGTTGAAATAGGCAAAGTCAATACAGTTTTTTAAGAAATTGTTGAATTTTGTAGCCAAAATTCTCCATTCGACAAATTTCGACTTTTTGATTTGGCTACGACTCATTTAAATTTTGAATTATGGTGCTCTTTTGTGTTTATTAGGCAATAAAGAAATGTCTTTTTAAAAAATCTTATTTTTTCTTTACAATTAAATTTCTTTGTGCTAAAATAGGATAGAAATTAATCTGAGAGGTGGAAATATGATGATTGAACCATCAATAGACAAACTATTGAGCCAAACAAAAGGTAATAAATATATTCTTTGCAATGTTGTTTCAAAACGCGCAAAGGAAATTGAAAGTGTAAGAAGACTTGAACTTGCAGACCAAGACAAAAAGGCAATAAGTCTTGCTTGTGAAGAAGTTGCTGAGGGAAAGGTGAAAACATCAAAATAAAAATAGGTGTTATTCTTGTAATTTTAAAGAAAGAAGCATATCGATTGATATGCTTTTTTCTTATTGTTGTCATTTTCGAATCGGTGGGTTCTTGCATTTTTAAGTTGCAAATATATTATAATTTGCCAAAAAGTTTTTATTTTAGTGTTAATTCGCGCAGTTTAATAATAAAATACTTTGAGGTTTTATTTATATGTTTTTGACAATAAAAAAGAAGGCGATATTAGGCGTTTTATTATGTATTTTGTGCGCGGGCGGGGTGTGCGGAACATTTTTTGCGGTTAAGGCTAGCGCAACACCTAAGTTTACACATACCATTGTGATTGACGTTGGACATGGTGGAAGAGATGGTGGTGCGGTCGGCGTTTCGACGGGTATAACTGAAAGCGAACTTAATCTTACTTATGCAAAACAGCTTAAAAAACTTTGCAATGAGTTTGGTATTAAAGCGGTGCTGACGCGTGAAAATATGGACGGACTTTATGACCCGAACGCCACAAATAAAAAGAAGAGCGAAATGCAAAAACGCGAAAAGATTATCAATGGAAGCAGGGCAGAACTTATGGTCAGTATCCACATGAATTCTTTTCCGACTTCTTCATGTTCTGGCGCGCAAATCTTTTATGCAAAAGGTAGCGAAAGCGGATTTGACCTTGCAAAAAGCGTACAACTATCCGTTTGCAAGTCTTTTGATAGTGCAAGAGATTATGTGACTGTTGGCGACTATTATGTGTTAAATTGTGCTAAAATTCCTGCAATTCTTATTGAATGTGGCTTTTTATCAAACCCAACTGAAGAAAAACTTTTGACAAGCGAAAAATATTGTGAAAGTTTTTGTTATTCGGTTTTGGCCGGTATAATTTCATTTTTTCAGATGTAAAATTTGACTAAGCTCACAATAAAATGTTATAATACTATATAAATAACGAAAGAGGTGAAAAATGTTTATTGCACTTAGCGGAGTATCGGCAGTTGGTAAAAATACAGTTATAAGCGAGCTTATTAAAAGACGAGATAATATCAAAGTTTTAACTCGCTCTTCTGCGACTACAAGAGCGCCACGAGAGAGTGACGGACAATTTGAGACCTATGTTTATCTTTCAAAAGAGGAATTTGAAAAGTGGATAAAAGAGGGCAAGTTTTATGAACATGAACTTGTTCACGACAATTATTATGGAACTATTTTGTCCGTGCTTGAAATGGCGAAAAAAGACAAAAACACTTTCTATATGAGAGATATTGATGTCAAAGGTGCGGTCAACTTAAAAAAGTTTTTCGGCGACGAATATTTGACAATCTTCTTAGATGCGCCTGACGAGGTTATCAGAGAAAGACTGATTGGTCGCGGTGATAATGAGGCCGACATTGAAAAGAGATTGTCTAGGAGCACACTTGAAAGGTCGTACAAAAATCATTATGACCTTGTGATTGAAAATATTGATATTGAAAAAACGATTGATACAATACTTTCGTTTATAGATAAAAAATTCAAAAAATAAAAGTTGTAATTTCTTACAACTTTTTTTCTTTAGACACGCAAGAATAACGAGAGAATTATCGATTGTTTTGTGATGTTTAAATGCAAGATTAATTTATTTTTCCCTCGACATGTTCTTCTGCTTTCGCTTGAACTTTTGTTTCTTCTTTAATCTTTTTGGTTGACTTATTAATATAGCCCTCTTTGTTTATTGTGTTAGGGTCAATAAGCCCATCATTGTTTATCATTATGCTTTCACCAAAATTTGTTGCAATGACGCCTTTGATAAGTCCAAGTTCATTTAACTTTGCAATATAGTCGCCCTTTGACTGATATTCGCTTGCGTCAATCAGCTTGCCGATATGATAAACTTTTCTGTCGATTGGCTCGGTTGAAGTTGGATAAATTTTACCATTATGCTCAACAATATCAAAAATTTTATAAAAAGTCTCAATTTTTATCGCATTTTTTGGCAATTTTATGCTGTGAATGTCTGGTGAATCAATTTCGATAGTCTTGCAGAGCGGGAAAAAGTGCTTGTCACTTTTGATTGTTATATTTGCAAAGTATTGAATTTCCATAATTAACTCCCTATATTTCAATTTTAACATTTCGTTTTATTATTGTCAAGAATTGAACTTAATTTTATGTGTTTCAGGGTTGTCAAAGTTCTTTATTGAAAGGTTAGGTTGTGCCTAAGGCACTTTTAGTGGTTTTTCGGCAACATTCGGCAACTTTATTCTTAACTGTTGAAATATGGACGAGTTATACTCTTTATATGAAAACAAAAGCACTATATGCAATAAAATTTTTGGGCTTCACGCTACTATTTTTTGTTCTGTCAAGAGCAAGCATAAATGGTATAATTTATCCATTTGCTTTTTCTATGTTATTCGCACTTGCATGGGCAAATCAAAGAGTGTGGATACTCGCACCAAGTTATTTAATAGCCTCTATTGCGAGCAATCCTTCATTTCAGGGGGCAATTATTGCCTTTGTAACTATTGTTTTTTTAGTACTGCCTTATTATATCCATGTTAGCATTAGAAAACCTATGGCTAAATGGGAACTTTTTATTTACTCATTTTTAAGCCAAGTGGGGTGGCTGGTTTTCTCAATTCTTGGCGGACAAAATATTGTTGCCGCCATAATTGCACCATTCGTTGGCTTATTTTATGAATTTCTTGCAATTACTATATTCGAGTCGCTTATTTCAAGAGGGCTTAACTATAAACTTACTCTTCCTGAGGTTTTGTGCGGTGGGGTAATTCTGCTTAGCGTTGCAAGCGGACTCGAGGGCATAAACATTTATGGTTTTTCATTTTTGAAACTTTTTGTTGCATTTACTGTTCTCGCCATTTCGCAGGTGTCGAGCGCTGGACGAACGGTAATTTTTGCCTCGCTTATGGGACTGGGCGCGCTTATCAGTAGCAATAATCCGATTTACATGACGCCATTTATTATATGGGCGCTGTTTACAATTTCGTTTAAATCTTTTCACCGCATTTTCTCAGCGATTGCACTTGTGCTCGGCGAACTTTTGGTGACATTCTATTTTAATCTATATTATTCGTTCACCATTGTTGGTTTCGTGTCTGTTGTAATCGGTGCACTTATTTTTCTATTTCTGCCTAAAAACTTCTATGACGAACTTGCCGTTCTTCTTTCAAGTGGTGAAGAGAGAAGTGCGATTAAATGTCTACTTAACAGAAACCGCGATACTTTGCAAAGGCGACTTAATAATTTGGCGGAGGTTTTTTATGACATGAATGTTGTTTTCCGAAAACTGATTAAAAGCCAGGCGAGCGAAGAGGAAGTTAAAGAAATGCTTTATGAAGAACTTAAATCTTCTATTTGCAAAAATTGTCCAGAACATAAACATTGCCATAGAACTTTTGCTGAGGATACAAGGAAGATATTTAAGAGCCTTGTCACGATTGCAATGGAAAGAGGGAAGATAACCTTGCTTGATTTGCCTAGTTACCTCTCTTCAAGGTGTGCGCAGTCAGGAAGACTGATTTCTGAAATAAACCTCTTAACAAAACAATATAAAAATTACTCGGCACTTGTTGGAAATGTTGATACAAGCAAACTTCTCATTTCTGACCAACTTGAAGGGGTGTCGGGTCTTATGAAAACGCTGGCGGGTGAAGTTGACACAATGATAAGCATGGATAGTGCTCGCGAGAAAAGACTTCTTGAAGAACTTTCGTCAAATAACATAATTTGTACTGACGCTGTTGTGTACGAAAAAGACGCTCGTACAATGATGGCGACACTTGTAGTACGAGAAGAAGATATAAACAAACTTAAACTTCAATCAATCACTTCAAAAGTTTGCAACAATAAAATGGCGATTTATGAGGTCTATCCGACAGAAAAAGCGGGGCTTATGTCAGTCAGTATGAAAACTGCGCCAAGATTTGACTGCGTGTTTGGACTTGCGTCAACGCCAAAAGGCGGGAACGGTATTTCAGGTGACCGCCATAGCATTGAAAGGCTTGACGGCGATAGGTTTATTTTTGCAATTTGTGACGGTATGGGCAGTGGTGAAAAAGCAGGTGAAAAGGCTGAAACGGCCGTTGGTCTTATTGAAAACTTTTATAAGGCGGGTTTTGACAGCGACATTGTGCTTTCCTCTGTCAATAAACTTATGAACCTTGAAAAAGATGAAATCTTTTCAAGTGTGGATTGTTGTATCGTTGACCTTAAAGACGGAATTGCCGATTTTGTCAAAATGGGTGCGTCAAGTTCCTATATAAGAGGTGAGGACGGTTGCACCATTGTTGGTTGTTCGGCACTTCCTGTTGGCGTGCTTGATGACGCAAAAGCGATTACCAAGAAAGTAGTCCTCAAAGATAAGGACTATATAATATTATGTTCTGACGGCATAAACGACAGTTTTGGAAGTGACGCTGAATTTAAAGATTACATTCTCACAATCAGAGAACAAAATCCGCAAGAACAGGCAGATGCAATTTTAAACAAAGCGCTTTCATTTAACAACAATTATGCAGTCGATGACATGACAGTTATTGTTGTAAAGATTTTCTAAGCCTCTTCGTCAAATAATGATAAAATAAATTCTATTGCAAGAATTTCATTGGAAGCCATTACTCCTAATTCACAAAGTTCAAATTCGCGGTACTTATTCATTTGCTCTTTGTTAAGAGTTGTGGCAAATTCCTCGAAAAGTTTATTATACTTTTCCTCATTTTCTTTGTCGCCGTCTGTTTGGTTTTTGTTTTTATAACGCGTGCGGTATAGAGCCATATAAAAAAGTTCGGCGATTTTTCTTAAAGTTGATTTGTATTCCATTTTTTCTCCTTTTGTTTGATTTTATCATTTTAAATAGAAAAAGAATTTAGAAAACTCAAATGAGTTCAAAAAGTTTTTCTCTTCGATATAAATAGTAACATTTAAAAAATATTTTGACTTTAATCTCCACAATTGTGGAGAAATTATTTCTTCATATGGTTGCAATATTTGATAAAAAAAGTTATACTAGTATTGTTAAGGAGAAGAATGGAACATTTAGCACTTTACAGAAAATATCGTCCTGCAAATTTTGACGAAGTTGTTGGACAAGAACATATTACTAAGGCGCTCAAAAATCAGATTGCAAGTGGCAATATCGGACATGCTTATTTGTTTACTGGTTCGCGTGGAATTGGCAAAACTTCTATTGCCAGAATTTTTGCACGCGCTGTCAACTGTGAGGACAATCAAAACGGCTCGCCATGTGGCAAGTGTGAAAGTTGCAAACGCCTTGAAGGGCAGAGTGACATAAACATCATTGAAATTGACGCGGCGTCAAACAACCGTGTTGACGATATAAGAGAACTGAGGGAAAAAGTTAAGTTCACACCTGTTGACGCAAAGTATAAAGTATATATCATAGACGAAGTTCACATGCTGACGGACTCAGCATTCAACGCGCTACTTAAAACTCTTGAAGAGCCACCAAAATATGTAATCTTTATTTTGGCGACAACCGAAGCGCACAAACTTCCAGCGACTATTCTTTCAAGATGTATCCGCTTTGATTTTAGGCTTGTTTCACAAGAGCACCTTGTTGGTTTACTTAAAAAAGTATTTGACAGCGAAAATATTGAATATGACGATGACGCACTTAGAGCCATTGCAGTTGCAGGCGAGGGTAGTGTGAGAGATACATTGTCAATCGCTGATTGTGTAAACGCTTACTCAACCGGAAAGATTACGCTTGAATGTGTTGAGAGAGTACTCGGAACAACTGATGAAACACTTATGATAAACTTCTTTGGATACCTTAAAGACAGAGATGTTGGGGGGCTTCTTAAACTTATCAGTGATATTGACAAGAGCGGTAAAAATTTGCCAGTACTTGTAAAAGATTTATCAAGACATTCACGAAACCTGCTTATTGCAAAGTCTTGTGCAAGTCCTAATGAGATATTAAATCTTTCAGAAGAAAGTTTTGGGAAGTTGAAAGCACAGTCTGAGGTCTTTGACGAAAAGACACTTATCAGTTACATGCAAGTTTTTGCTGGTGCTGAGAATGAACTTCGTTATACAATGTCACCAAGGCTTTTACTTGAAACACTTGCCTTATCAGTTATGTCAGGGCAGGCGAGTGAGGACGTAAAAAAAAACTAAAAATGACAACGGCTAAGGGCAACCTTTCTGTTCGTACCATTTGGGGAAAAGTTGTACTTTACCTAAAAGAGCATCGTCAAGTTGCGCTCCACGTTGCGTGTGGTGACATAACTGATGTTAAACTTGAAGATGGTAAACTTGTTATCAATGTTACTGAGCGAGTGCTTGCCGGACTTCTCACTGAGGGCAAGTCTGAAATTGAAAGGGCACTGCGTTGGCAGGGGCTTGATATGGAAGTTGTTGTTGTGATCAAAGAAATTGAAAGCTCAGAAGGTGAGCGGGATATAAAAAAATTAAATGAAGTTTTCGACAATGTGACTGTTGTTGAAAAGAAGACAAAAATGATTTGGAGGTAAAAAATGGGATACGGTAATTTTGGAGGATTTGGCGGAGCAAACATGAATCAACTTATGCGCCAAGCACAAAAAATGCAAGAGGATATGGCAAGAGCCAAGAAGGAGCTTGAAGAGACTGTTTTCACATCTTCTGTTGGTGGTGGAATGGTTGAGGTTAAAATGACAGGTGCGAGAGAACTTAAAGCTGTCAATATTAAAGAGCAGGTTATTGACCCAGACGATAAAGAGATGCTTGAAGATTTAATCATTTCAGCAGTCAATGACTGTCTTGGACAAATCGCAAGAAAAGAGCAAGATTCACTTCCACAAGTGCCAGGACTTTTTTAGAGGAGAAATGAGGTGAAGGAAGATTTTATTGAAAAACTTATAGAGAGTTTTAGAACACTTCCAGGCGTTGGGTATAAGACTGCCCAGCGCTACGCTTTTTCTATTATAGAGGGTTCAAGGGATAGGGCAGAGCGTTTTAGTAAATCGCTCATTGAAGCCAAAGATAAAGTTGGGTTTTGCAAGGTTTGTGGCAATTTTACCGACACCCAAGTATGTCCGATTTGCCAGCATAGAAATAGAAAAATTATTTGCGTTGTCAAGGACCCTAAGGATATTATGGCAATGGAAAAGGTCAAAACTTATGACGGCGTTTACCATGTTTTATTTGGAACAATCAGTCCGCTTGAGCATAGAGGCCCGGACGATATTAAGATAAAAGAGCTTCTCGCAAGAGTGGGTGAGGACAATGTGGAAGAAGTTATTATGGCGACAAATCCTGATGTTGAGGGTGATGCGACTGCCATGTATATTGCAAAACTTCTTCGTCCGCTTGGAGTAAAAGTGACGCGTATTGCGCAAGGTGTTGCAATGGGAAGCGACCTTGAATACGCCGACGAAGTGACATTGTCAAGAGCGCTTGAAGGAAGACGCGAATTATAGGTATACTGAATTTTGTAGTATGTATGAAAGAAATCATACAAGATATAGTGACGGAGCATGAGATGAACATTATTAAAGATATTGAAAAACTTTTAAATGATGGTGCGATTAAAGCGGGATTTGACGAAAAATTTTCGGTAAGCTTTTCTGACAAAAGAGAGATTTGCGACTTTCAATGTAACGGTGCATTTGCGCTTGCAAAGAAGTATGGCAAAAATCCTTTTGACATTGCAAGTGAAATTGTTGGAAGTATTGAGCAAAACGAAGATTTTATTTTTAGCGTGGCTAGACCTGCGTTTATCAATATAAAACTTACTGACACTCTTCTCAGTAAATGGGGAAATTTTGTTCTTCATGATGAGAGAGGCGGGCTTGAAAAAAATGAGAAAAAAGCAAGAGTGCTGTTAGACTATGGTGGTGCGAATGTTGCCAAAGCGTTACATATTGGACACCTTAGACCTGCCATAATTGGTGAGAGTTTGAAGAGGCTTTATAAGCTTTTGGGTGACGAGGTTATATCCGACGTTCACCTTGGGGACTGGGGGCTTCAAATGGGACTTACCGAACTTCAACTTTTTGAAGAAGGGAAGCTTGGCTTCTTTTTTGGGGAGTCCAAAGAAAAGTATGATATTACTATTGACGACTTAAACGAAGCCTATCCGACCGCAAATAAGAGAAAGGTTAGTGAGGAAGACTTTAAGAAAAAGGCGGAAGAGTGGACGCTGAAAATTCAGAAAAAGCAAGAGCCTTATTATAGTGTTTACAAAATTATTAGAGAACTTTCGGTGAAGGAAATTGCAAAAAATTATTCTAAGCTTGGAGCAGAGTTTGACCTCTGGAAAGGCGAGAGTGACGCGAGTGATTTTACCAAAGAGGCTGTTGAAATAATTAAGAATAAAGGCCTCGCAAGAGAGAGCGAAGGTGCGCTTGTTGTTGACGTTGCCGAGGAGGGCGAGAACATTCCGACTGAAGACGGCAAGTTTATCAATCCTATGCCGCCATGTCTTATTCAAAAGTCAAATGGAGCCGACCTCTATGCGACAACTGATATTGCAACTATACTTATGCGTAACAAAGAGTACAAGCTTGACCGAATTGAGTATGTGACTGACGGCAGGCAGAAAATGCATTTTACGCAAGTTTTCAGAGTTTGCAAGAAGAGTGGAATTTCACCAGAGGGGCAAGAGCTTGTCCACATTGTAAACGGAACTATGAACGGAAATGACGGGAAGCCATTCAAGACACGTTCGGGGGACACTGTTAAACTTGAAGATATTATCGCTCTTTTGACAAGTAAAGCAAACGAGAAGCTTGAGGCGAACGGTGCAAAAGCTGATGCCGATATGGCGCTTTCAATCGGTGTTGCTGCAATGAAGTTTGGCGACCTTTCAAACACCGTCAGCAAGGATTATGTTTTTGACATTGATAAGTTTATGGCGTTTGAGGGAAAGACTGGACCTTATATTCAGTATTCGGTCGTTAGAATAAATTCCATTTTAAGTAAACTTGAAGGTGTAGAGGATGGTGAAATTAATGTGACTTCGCCAGAGGAAAGAGAAATTTTGCTTGCCTCACTGAGGCTTAACTCTGCCTACTATATTTGCTATCGCGAAAAATCTCTTAACAATCTTTGTTCGAGTCTTTATGATTTTGCAAGTGCATTCTCAACATTTTATAACAACCACAATGTTGTGGGTGAAAAAGATAAGGAAAAACAAAAGAGTTATGTTGCGCTTTTAAAACTTATACGAAAGAAAATGTTACAAGCGCTTGATGTACTTGCTATAAGCGTTCCTAAAAAAATGTAATTATTTCAAAAAAGTTTGAAAAGGGTATTTACAAATTGTTAATTTTGTGTTAGAATATTGTATGAAGTATGGAGGACAACATGAAAAATAGAATTGCTTACAAGTTAAATGATAACTATCTTGCTACTTGCACTATCTTTGGAAAGGGCAAAATGGTTAATAAAGAAAAGTCTTTCACTCTTGCTAATTCAAACAAGAAAACAGTTGATTTAGACGGATTAGATATTGAAATGTAAGAAACAATGAAAGTGCTCGTTTTTTGAGCGCTTTTTTTGTGTACTAGGATTTCTATGAATTTGAGGTATGTAAGAAAAACAAGCAAGCGTGCTTGTTATTGTCAACATATTGAGAAAGTGTCATATATATTATTATGGTTAAAAGTTATGACAGGACGGAGGCGGTTCGTTATGCAAGGGAGTGGGCGCTTGGAAAAAATCCCGACTTCTATTTCTTTGGTGGAATAGGCGGTGACTGCACCAACTTTGTCTCGCAGTGTCTCTTGGCTGGCGGCGGGGTGATGAACTATGATAAAATCAAAGGTTGGTATTATAATAGTTCTTTTGACCGCTCGGCTAGTTGGACGAGTGTTGCTTACTTTATGAAGTATCTTCTTAGAAAAGAGGACAGCAAAGGCCCGAAAGGCGAGATTATCTCGCTTTCCGAAGTAGAGGTGGGAGATATTCTCTTTCTTCGTCAAAATCCTACTCATTTTAACCATAGTTTAATAATCACAAGAAAAGTGGGTGGTAGAGTGTTTGTTTGTGCACATACAAACAGCGCTTTAGATAAACCGCTCAATGAGTACTTTTATAATGAAATTTTGCCTATTCATATAATAAATATAAATGCTTGACAATCGGCAAAAATTGAGTAAAATTAAATTATTAAAAGGAGTAGAATATGAAAGAATTGATTTCCACAATGGAAAAATTTCCACTTTGGTTAAAAGTTGTCTTAGCTCTTCCATTTCTTGACATCGTTTGGGTTGTCTATAGAATTATGAGGTCTCTTGACAAACAAAACTATCTTGGAGTTATCATCGCGATTATCTTCATTATAATCGGTATACCTTTCCTTTGGCTGATTGATATAATTTGTATTTTAGTCAAGGGCAACGTATTTTGGATTGATTAATTGCAAATCGTGTTCGTGCAATTGTATGCAGAGCAAAAAAAAACTGAGCAAATTATGCTCAGCTTTTTTATTTAAAAGAAAGGCAATAAGATTTTATTGAGTATTTTTTATTTAATAAAAGTTGAAAATGAGAGGGAGGAGACTAAAGACAGTTTTTAACTGTTAAAATTTGATTGCGTTCCGACACTTAAAATTTTATAGCCGTCCTCATTAATTTCAACAAGTGAAGAGATATAGCCAAAACTGTTTGCTTCATATCCGCCATAAACTCGTTGCAATATTTGAAGATAATACCTATCAAGGGCAATGTTATAATATGGGAAGATTGTGTTGACGTCTGTTACATAGAGGGTGCAGTCTTCCTTGCAACCAGACGAGGAGGCGTCCATGTAAAGAGCTTTTCCTTGATAGTCAATTTGAATTATGTTGTCACTTAAATAACTCGCTTCAATGGTAGGTTTGAAATCGGCGCTGTTGAATACAAGTTTTGCTTCGCTATCTTTAAATGAATATATTTCATAGAAGCTATAACCGCCACTTCCACCGCTCTCAATACTGTAAAGAACTTGTTCAAGGCCATTGCCAAGAAAGTTTGCAACAAAAAGAGTAGGGGTATAACCGATATTTGCAATAGGCTCAACTTCAATTTCGTCAGTACCTGTTGTGACTTTTATAATAATATTTTCACGCAAGACTTTGCCATCACTACAAATGCTGACATTGCTATATTTATTGCTTTCTATTAGGTTGCCTACCTTATAATCGCAAGCAGGTGATGCGAGCGAAAGGCAGGCTAAAATAAGAGGTAATGTTTTCATAGTTTTATTTTGATGAAATTATATTTTATTATACATAAAATATATCTTTTCATTTTGAATATAATAAATTTAATGTTAAAATATTAAAGGGGACGTTATGATAACAATAAGAGATAAAAAAGATAGTATTATCAAAATGAAAGAGTTAAGACTTAACTATTTTCCACTTGACTATTTTGAGGTGAGTAATAAGGCGGGCATAAAGAAGTTTATGGAAGAAAACCCCTCAGATGAATATGTGCTCAGGTCAGCAAATAAGGCAAAAGGCAACTTCTTTTTTGTGAAAAACTTTGAAGAGGCGGAGGCTAAACTTGGCGAATTTGAAAATGAAGTTACTATTAGCGTTTCATATAACCCATATAAAGAGGACATTGTTCTCGTTGGCGACATAATTGTCCATAAAGATTTTAGCGGGGAAACGATTGACTTGACTGCTCGCACAGACACCGAAGCAACGCATAGAAATATATATGAAAATCCTAAATATAATCTTCATACAAGCATTGAAGATGATAAACTTTGGAATATTCCAGGCATTTCAAAGGTAATGAGATATATTTCTGACCATGAACTTTATAATGTCATTATTGAATTTTCGGTCTATGACTGCAAACTTGGCGTAAACAAAGAGAATGTTGTCATAAGCGAACTGAGAACGGGTTACTAGACTTAATTTACATCAAAAACAGTTTAAAACTGGAACGTAAAATATTTAGTGTTTTGGGTAAAATTAACGATAAAAACAGTTTAAAACTGGAACGAAAAAAAATGGTGATTAAAATAAAGTTTACGATAAAAACAGTTTAAAACTGGAACGTAAAAGATTTAGTGTTTTGAATAAAAATTAACGATAAAAACAGCTTAAAGCTGGAACGAAAAAAATTGGTGATTAAAATAAAGTTTACGATAAAAACAGCTTAAAGCTGTTGACTAAGAGGATAAGTTTAGTTTAAAATATATAAAAAGGAGGGCTTTATGAAAGAGTTTTTGTGGGATGATGACGACTTTGATGATGACGATGATGACGATGATGACGATGATGATGACGATGATGAAGACCCTTTTGGAAAAGATAAAGACCCAGACAAAGATGACGATGATGAAAATAATGATGATGAGGACAAAAAAGACAAAGATGACGTTGATGGCGAGGGTAAAGACGAGGATTTAGAAGTCAAAGAAAAAGATGGTGAAGGCGATAAGGATAAGGGCAAAGATAAAGACGACAAAGGGGATAAACAGAAGGGAAGAGATCCAAACGCACGCAAAATGATTGCAAGAGCAAAAGGGCTAGGATTCCCAGCTACTATCATTCCTATGTATAGATGTCCAACTTGTCACCAAAAATCTCTTTTTGCTGACAAAGTCGTGCCAACTGGCGCAAGAACAGTCAAATTTATTGTACAAGCTTGTGTAGGTGCTGTTAGAATTGACGAGGCTGTTGATATTGCAAGATTTGTTTGTTTTAATCCAAAGTGTAAATCCTTCTGGCCAAGGTCGGGAGACAAATTAAAGATTAATCCAACAAACGGCAAACTTATAGTAGAGAAGCATTGGTTCCATGTGTCGAGATAAGGCAGATTATTGAAAAACATCGCAAGAGGTTTAATGTTAAAACTATTAAATTAAAAAATAAAAAAGAAGTACAAAATTGGACTTCTTTTTTTTGTGCGATTCTTTTGATTTTTTATTTGATGGAAATAAGTGGGCTTAAAATTAGTTTGAAAATTATTCCTCAAAAAGATTGTTGTTTAGAAATACAGGTTCGCAGGTGACGTTTATTCCAAGTTTTTTAAGTGTCAATTCTTCAGATGCAGGCAAGATAAAGGTAGAGTGAGCCTCACAGCCTTCAAGCATTGGAAGTTTTGATAATGCCTTCCTTGCTTTCTCATTTTGTCTTGCAGAGATTGACAGTGCGACTAGTACGTCATCAAGAGAAAGTACTTGGCAATTTGTATGGAGTTTATTCTTTCTTAGGTCGATTATAGGCAACAGTATATCATCAGAAATTATATCAAAACCATCATCAAGCTGGGCTAGCTGTCTAAGAGCATTTAGAACAACAGCTCCGCTGGCTGAAACGACTGTCTTGTTTTTTCCATAGACAACATTTCCATCATTAAGCATAAGGCATACGCATGGATACGAAGAAGTTTTGCTTGTTGCCTTTGCAAGTGGAACAACTTTGAGATAGTCCTCAGTTATGTTTAGTTCAGATACCAGACAGCGAGACCTTTCAAGAGTGTCAAAATTTATTTGTCCACGTTTATAATCACATTCTGCACGGAAAGAGCGTCTTACAACCTCTCTTTTTGCCGCGTCTTCGACAACATTTTCATCTATTATTGCCTCTGCGACCATGTTTACGCCCATGTCGGTAGGTGATTTGTAAATATCTTCGCCTACGATTTTTTTAAGTATTCTTTTTACAACAGGAAAAACTTCAATATCGCGGTTATAGTTCACGGTGAGCACGCCGTATTCACTAAAATGATATGGGTCTATCTGGTTTACATCTTTTATGTCTGCGGTTGCTGATTCATAGGCAATGTTGACAGGGTGTTTGAGCGGAAGGTTCCACACTGGGAAAGTTTCGAATTTTGCGTAGCCAGCTTTAATGCCGTGTTTGTATGAATGATATAATTGACTGAGGCAGGTGGCAAGTTTTCCGCTTGAAGGGCCTGGCGCAGTCACAACAACGAGAGGACGGGTGGTTTCAATATATGGGTTTGCGCCATAGCCCTCATCAGAAACAATTGTGTCAATATCACTTGGATAGCCTTTTGTATAACTGTGATAGTATACATGCTCGCCATGTCTTGTGAGCTTTTGACCAAATTTGACTGCACTTGGTTGTCCTTTAAAGAGGGTGATAACAATACTTGAAACATATAGTCCAAGTTTTCTTAAGTTATCAATTACTCTTAGCATATCATTATCATAACTAAGTCCGAGGTCGGCGCGAATTCTATTTTTCTCAATGTCGCCCGCTGAAATGCAAAAGATGATTTCAGCTTCCTTTTTCAGCGTTTCGAGGAGTTTGGTCTTTATATTAGGAGCAAAACCTGGAAGTACTCTGCTTGCATGAAGGTCATCAAATAGCTTTCCTCCAAACTCGAGATAAAGCTTGTTGTCAAACTTTTTTATACGCTCGAGTATCTTTTGACTTTGTTTTTTAAGATAAAGTTCGCTGTCAAAGCCAAGTTTTTTTATTTTTTCTTCCATAAGACCTCCATGATTCAAATTTGCCTTTATTTATAAGGGTTATAGCGATTTTTTGCTATCAAAAAATCATTTCAATTTTAAGTATACTTATTTTGACGCAATTTTCATAATATTTTCCTATTTATTATCTAGAAAAAATTTTGCTTATATAATTGCTTTTGGAAAATTTTTGTGATAGAATAATTTACGTGACACCTCTTTTTTAAGTAGTGTAACATGTATAATTTAATTTTTAATTTGTAAACTAAAACTAAAAGTTTTAGATAAGGGAATAATAATGAAGAAGAAAATATTGATTTTGACCGTCACAGCAGGCAATGCGCATAATGAATGTGCAAAGCGTATAAAGGAAAAATTGCAAAGTCTTGATAGTGAAGCGGAAATAAAAATTATTGATGTTCTCAATACATATTCGACTGCTATGAGGGCGTGGGTTGCTGATGAGGGATATAATCTCGTAGTTGGTAAAATGGTTTGGGCTTATCATCCTTTCTATAATCATTATAAAAAGGCAAAGCCAGAAAATAGATATACTTGCGGAGCGCAAGGCTCGGCTATGTCAATCATGAGAGGTCTCTTAGCCGAAGTCATAGACTTTGAGCCCGATGTAATTTATTGCACTCATTTCTATGGCGCGATTGCACTCAGCAATTTAAGGCTTGTATATGATTTGCCTTGCAAAGTTGTGATGACATCACTTGATTATGTTTATTCGCCTTTCTGGGAGGGGGCAATCAATGTTGATTATTTCAATATCCCAAACGAGGACTTTATTGATGGAGCGTTAAGACTTGGTTTTTCACATTCTCAACTTCTGCCATTTGGTCTTCCAGTTAGCGAAAAAACACTTGAAGTTGTGGACAAGCTTGAGGCTAGAAAAGAGCTTGGAATTGATGAAAATCTTACAACAATTTGTGTTATGTTTGGCGGCGGACTTTGGAAGGGTGGTTTTGAGATTTTTAAAAACCTTTTAGCCTCTCTTAAAGGACATAAAGCGCAAATCATCATGATTAATGGCAAAAACAAGAAAGATTATGACCGTATTAGTAAGATGAAGTTTGACGAGGGGATTAAAGTTGTCAATGTCGGCTTTACTGACAAGGTCTCATTGTATCTTTCTGCATCAGACTTTATTATCAACAAGTGTGGTGGCGCGTCTGCAACAGAAATGATTAACAAGGCGCTTCCTATGATTATAACAGAAAAAGTGCCAACGCAAGAAATCTACAACTATAAATATCTTAAAGAAAAGGGCTGTGCTTTTTCATTTGGTAATAAAAAAGAACTTAAAAGACATGTACTTGATCTTCTTTTAGACAAAGATTTAAGAGAAAAGATGAGTGACAACTGTCGAAAGATTAGAAAAGACGCTTTAAATGATTTGGCGAGGTTTATTATGACTTTCCCTAAAGCTGATTATTCTAAATTACATGCAACTGACATAGATTTAAAGAGGTTAAATAAAATAGTAAAACAAAAGATGTGCGAGGCTCAGAAAAAAGAACATTTAAGCTTGAAACAAGCAAAAAAGATGGAATGCCACGCTTAGAATGGAGGGAAAAATAATGAAAATTGCAATTGTAACTGATAGTAACTCAGGTATTACACAAAAAGAAGCTAGCGAGATTGAAAACTTAAAAGTCATTGCTATGCCTTTCACTATTGACGGCGAAGAATTTTTTGAAGATATAAATTTAACTCAAGAGGAGTTTTACAAGAAATTACTTGACGAAGATGCAAACATTTCAACTTCTCAACCTGCAATTGGTCTTGTTACTGAACTGTGGGACAAGCTTTTAAAAGAATATGATGAAATTGTTCATATCCCAATGTCGAGTGGTCTTAGCATGTCTTGCGAAACGGCCACAATGTTTGCAAAAGAATATAATGGAAGAGTTCATGTCGTAAACAACAGACGTATTTCTGTAACTCAAAAGCAGTCAGTTTATGATGCATTAAAACTTGCAAAAGAGGGCAAAAGTGGTGAAGAAATTGCAAAGATTTTGATGGATACTTCTATGGATTCAAGTATTTACATAATGGTTCCAACTTTAAAATATCTTAAGAAAGGTGGAAGAGTTACCCCAGCTGCTGCCGCTATTGGCACTCTTCTTAAAATCAAACCTGTTCTTCAAATACAAGGTGGGAAACTTGACCAGTTTGCTAAGGTTATGAATGAAAAAGTAGCAAGATTAAAAATGATAGAAGCTGCAAAACATGATTTAGAAACACGTTTTAAAGAACTTTATGAAAGGGGTGAGATGAGACTTGCTGTCGCTTACACAAACTGTCTTGAAAAGGCAAAAGATTTTGAACGCGAAATTAAAGAGGCAATTCCTGGCGTTGAAGTTATAAGTGTTGACCCACTTTCACTTAGCGTTTCTTGTCATATTGGAAGCGGAGCACTTGCAATTGCATGTGCAAGAGCTTTATAAATGAGGGAAATGATGAAGAAAAAGAAATTTTTGGGTAAAGTTGCGGTTATAACTGGTGCAAGCAGTGGAATTGGAAATGCTATTGCAAAGAGACTCTCCTCTGAAGGTGCTATTTGCTATGATATTTCAAAAAGTGTTAAAGAATTTGACTTTATTAAAAAAAGTTGCCAGGCTGATGTTAACGACTATCAAAAAGTAGGCTTATTGCTTGAGGAGATTGTCTCTCAAGAGGGCAAAATTGACATCTTTATAAATAATGCCGGCTTTGGAATTGCTGGTGCAATTGAATATGCAAAACCTGAAAACGTTTATTCGCAAATCAGCACAAATCTCTCATCGTATATTGTTTTAAGCGGATTGGCTGTTAAATATCTTAAGAAAACGCAAGGAAGAATTGTCAACATCTCTTCTATTGGCGGAATTATTCCTCTTCCTTATCAAGCTTCTTATAGTGCGACAAAGGCGGGTGTTGAGATTTTCTCAAGAGCACTTGCGAATGAGGTTAAACCATATAATATCAAGGTGACTGCTGTAATGCCTGGTGATGCCAAAACGGGGTTTACTTCTGCACGTGTCATTGATAATAACGCTACCAATGCTCTTGAAAAAGACAGTATTAGACTTTCAATTGCAAAGATGGAAAAAGATGAACAAAAGGGCATGACGCCAGACAAAATTGCAAAGAAAGTTAGAAAGGTTCTTACAAAAAGAAATCCTCCACTTAGAATATCTGTTGGATTTTGGTATAAATTTGTACCTCTTCTTACTAGGATTTTCTCACTTAAGTTTATCAATTTCATTGTAAGAAAGTTATATTGCAAAAAAGTAAAAGGATAGAATATAAATGGAAGACGAAGTTTTATTTAAAAATACAAGCAAAATGGACGATGAAGAGATAGCATTATTTCAAAATTTTGCTCTTAAAAAATCAACAATGATTTCATCACTCATTTTTACTTTATGTTTTGTTGGCGTGGGAATAGGATTATGTTTCATTGATTTGACAATGGGCATAACTTTGATTGTTTGCGGGGCAGTTGGTGGAGTTGTGCTTCTTCCATATCTCACAAAAGAATCAATAAAAAAACAAAATAAAATCACGCTTGGTGATAAAAAGTACTTAAATACTTTTGAATTTATGGACGACTGCGTGAATGTTGAAAGTCAAGCGACCACAACAAAAGAGACAAATGACTATCAACCAGTCGCTACACAAAAGATTTTCTATCGTGATATATTCAAGCTTGTTTTATATAAAGAACACTTATTTCTATATATAAATGCAAGACAAAGTTTTATTCTCAATTTTAAAGGAATGACGAAGGGGACTGTTGGTGAACTTGTAGAGCTTTTAAAAGGGAAGGGGATAAAAGTGATAGACAAATCATCTGTTCAAACTCCAAGTATTGGTGAAGGCAAAAAGAAAAAGGCGTCTTAAGACGCTTTTTTTAACGCAATAAAAACACGCATATTATTCTAATGATAAACTTATTTTTACTGGTTCTGTAAATTTTTGACTATTTTTTAAAAACATATTGACAAAGCCCCCCCTCCGAGTATACTTGAATTATGGAGAAGAATATGAAGAAAAAAGGTATTTTAAAATCTGATAAATTTTTAAGAATGGCTGTCAAGGCATGTGCAGTTCAAATTGGGGCTGTGGTTCTCGCAGCTTTATCAGCAATTCCTTTAGGAATTGTAGCAGGAGTTTATGGAGAGCCGGTTGATAGAATGCAATATGAAATAAAAGCTTCACCAACATATATTCAGTATGTGCAAGACAAGACTGAAGAATATAAAGAAGATTTATATCTTAATAAAATTACACCAGAAGAGTATATGGCAAAGATAAATGATTTGAGCGATATTGATGCTTATTTAAAATCTGATGCGCCTGAATACGAAATGGCAAAATATAGTGAACTTGTTGAAAGAAAAAATACTGCGATATGTGGTGCTGGCGGAACAACATTTAGTTTTATAGTAGCAAGTGCAGCTGCAGGCTTTTTTGCGCTTGGGGCGTTGATTTTAAGTAAATCATCTGAGATAAATGAGGAAGACGAGGAAAGTGGCGCAGAAGAAGAGGAAGAAGATTTTGATGATTTAACGGAAACAGAATATGAGTTTTAGAATAAATTGCAAAAATATTTTAGATTCGAGAAAGGGAAAAGGGGAAAGTAAATATAATTTAATTAAAAAAATATTAAATTAAAAAAGCACCTTGATTAAAGGTGCTTTTTTGTATCTTATTATAATAATGAATGGCTGTGCGAGTGATTATAGTTAAAGTTTAACGGGAAAAGTTTTAATACGAAGTGAGCGAAAAACTTATACTAAAGTTTAGTATTATTTTCATTTAGGCGAGAAAAACGCGAAATTTGTCGAACGTTTTTAATGACCCTTACTCAGCTTTTGCGTCGTTAAGTGCTTTATTATATGCTTCTAAGATAACATTTTTAAGTTCGAGACGAGTCTCAGTGTTAATTGGGTGAGCGATGTCGATATGCTCTCCATCTTGAGTTTTCTTGTTTGGCATTGAAATGAAAAGACCATCTTTTCCATCAATAACTTTGATGTCATGGACAACAAAGCAACCGTCAATTGTAATTGATGCAATACCTTTTAATTTTGTTTCGTCTTTAAGTCTTACTCTAACATCTGTAATTTTCACTTAAGTTTACCTTCCTTTCATTATGGATTTGGCTTTTAACCTATATTTATTTTACTCTTTTCCTTTTAAAAAACCAAATAAAAATAGCCGTTTTTTTATTATTTTTTAATTTTTTTACAACAATTTTCTATAAAAATCATAAAAAAGGATATGGTTTACAATTATAATGGCGTAAAAGTTTATTACGAACTTGAAAACGAGGGGAAATCTCGCCCCATTGTTTTGTTGCATGGTTGGGGGAGAGATAATAGTGATTATGATAAACTTACTTCACTTATGAAAGATAAAACCTTTCTTAGAGTTGATTTTCCTCCTTTTGGGAAAAGTGACAACTCTCTTGTAGGGTGGAACATTTATACATATGTAGGTATGCTCATGTCTCTATGTGATTACTTGAAGATAACTGAGGCCGATTTTATTGGTCATTCTTTTGGCGGACGAATAGTAATTATTCTTTCTGCTGTCAAACGTTCACTTGTGCATTCATGCATATTAGTCGATAGCGCAGGAATGAAGCCTAAGCGCTCAATAAAATATAAAGCTAGAGTTTTAAAATACAAAATTTGTCGAAAATTTGGATACATAACGGGTCAAGGCTCTGAAGATTATCGCGTGTTATCCCCCGAAATGAAAGAAACTTTTAAAAGTGTGGTAAATACCTACTTAGAACCTTATGCGCGAAAAATGTCAATAAGGACTTTGATTATTTGGGGTTCTAGCGATGATGCGACCCCCGTCTATATGGCTAAAAGGCTTCATAAACTTATTAAAAATTCTAAACTTGTAATTCTTGAAAATGGCGGACACTTTTCTTTCCTCGATTGTCCTCTTGAATTTTTTACGTCTGTCAAAGAATTTTATGAGGAGGTCTAAATGGCAATTGTTTACACATGCATATGTGCGATTTTGTTCATGGCTCTAGCTTATCTGTTTTTAAAAACATATCAGCTTTGTGGATATAAACCAAAAGCATTTTTGGCAGCCGCCCTTGAGTTTAAACTTGCCTATGGTGATAAAAATAGACTTATTTTCACAAGACGAATGATAAGATTCATACTTGTCCTCTTCTTTATAATATTTGGAGTTTTTTTCTTAGCAAATTATTTTATTTCAAATGCATATCTGCGCATACTTGATATTATTTTAATTTTCTTATGTTTGCCTCTATTTATCGTGCTCGCTCATTATGTCGTGCTACCTATTGAACTATTTATAAAAAAATCATATATGATAAGAGCGACAAATAAACTAAGACGCAAAAATATCATTAAAATTGGCATAACTGGAAGCTATGGCAAAACTTCAACCAAAAATATTCTCGTCAGGATGCTTGAAAAGGAATATAGAGTTTGTGCCACCCCAAAAAACTATAATACTGAAATGGGTCTTACAAAAACCATTTTAGGTTCGCTAGAACGTGAGGATGTTTTTGTTGCAGAAATGGGCGCGCGACATAAAGGCGATATTGCCGTGCTTTCAAAAATGGTTAAGCCTGACTATGGGATTATTACCACTATTGGTGCCCAACACCTTGAGACTTTCAAGACACTTTCAAACATTGAAAACACCAAGTTTGAACTAGCTGAAAACTTGGCACAAGATGGAATAATGATTTTTAATGGCGACAGTCCATCAAGTCGCAAACTTTATGAAAGATATAAGGGCGAAAAATTTCTAGCCTGTGATAAATCTGGCTATGCCTATGCTGACAACATAGTGATGGACAAAAACGGGTCAAAATTTGACCTTCATATAAACGGAAAAACTTATTGTGCAACGACTAAGCTTCTTGGAAAATGTAATATCGACAATATTGTTACTGCCTCTACACTTGCAAGCCTTATGCGTATCAAAATCGAAGATATACTCAAAGCGATTGAAGAACTCGAGCCATCAAAACATAGACTAGAGATTCTTAAAAATAATTTTTGCACGATAATTGATGACTCTTATAACTCAAACGTTTTGGGCTCAAAGGAAGCTCTTAATGTGCTTGAAAAGTTTGAAGGAATAAAGATTGTAATCACGCCCGGAATAGTCGAACTTGGCATAGCGCAGTCAAAAGCAAATTTTGAATTTGGTGCAATGATTGCTGATGTTGCAGATTATATTATAATCATGAACAATGTGAATAAAAACGAACTTTTGTCAGGTGCAATTTCACATAATTTTGACAGGTCGCATATATTTTTTGCAGAGACTAGGAAGAAACAAAAAGAGATTTTGGAAAAGATTACTGTAAGTGGCTGTGTTGTGCTTTTTGAAAATGATTTGCCTGATAATTATAAATAATTATTGAAAATTTAATGTTTTTGACAAAATTTTAACGTTTTTTCGTGTAAAAAGGAGCAATTTATGAAAAATATAGGTGTTTTTTATGGTGGTCAAAGTGTTGAACATGATATTTCTGTTATCACCGCTTTGCAGACAATGAAGGCAAAACCAAAGGGATATAATTTTATCCCAGTGTATATTTTACTTGACGGCAGTATGGTCACTGGTGATAATTTGACTGAGCCATCAACTTATTTAAATTTTGCGAAAAATGTTTTGCATAAAAAAGAAATCGTCATTCCTTCTGGCAAATGCGAAATTTGCATTTTAAAGCATAACAAGATTAAAGAGCGAATTAAACTTGACTGTGCTCTACTTTGTAATCATGGTCATGGTGGCGAAGACGGCTCACTTCAAGGACTACTTGAACTTGCAGGTATTCCTTATACCTCTTGCGATGTCAGTTCAAGTGCTGTTTGTATGGATAAGGACCTTACCAAAGTACTCCTCCAAAAAGCAGGCATTCCCACTCCTAAATATGCAAATCTTTACAAATGTGAATATAATGATGAAGAATATAACTTTGAAAATTTGATTGGCTATCCTTGTATTATCAAACCTGCAAGACTGGGTTCAAGTGTAGGGATTAGCATATGTGAAGATGAAACAAATTTGTCTCCAGCTCTTGAAAATGCATTTCAATTTGATGATAAAGCGCTCATTGAAGAATTTTTGACTGATGCACGAGAATTTTGTTGCGCTGTTATGACAAGTGCTGGCGAATACATAGCGAGTAAAATTACAGAAGTAAAGAAAGGCAAGTTTTACACTTTTGAAGAAAAATATATAGTTGAAAAAGAAAGTGTAAAACGTGAGATTTCTAAAACGCTTGAAAATTCAATTAAAAAATATGCTGTTATGACCTATAAAACTCTTGAATGTTATGGCGTGGTAAGAGTGGACTTTTTATTGAGTAAAGAAGGAAAGCTTTATGTAAATGAAGTAAATACAATTCCTGGTTCACTTGCTTTCAATCTTTTTGACACCACTTTTTCTGATTTTCTTGTCAACCTTATTAGCGAGGCAATCAAACGAAATGAGAGACATAAAAATACCATTTATAAGTTCAGTTCTCAGGCCATTGAAAAGTATATAGAACTGACTGATAAATTTAAAATTAAAGGATAATTTAGTAAAATTCGACAAAATTAACCGCTAAAAAGGGGTAAAAAATGAAATTAATCAATCTTTTAAGAGATATTATTTACAAATGTGATGATAATGAACTTTTAAACAAAGAAATCTCAGATATTAAAATCGACCATAGAAAGGTAGAAAAAGGAGACGTCTTTATAGCAATGAAAGGCGTCAAAAATAATGGAAATGATTTTATAAAAGAGGCTTTTGAAAGGGGGGCAGTTTGCGTAGTCAGCGATGAATTAGAAGGAGATAATATTATTCATGTGCCTTCGGCAAGGTCTGCTTATGCGCTAATGTCCAAAAATTATTTTGGCAGAGCGTGTGATAAACTGCGCATAATTGCTATTACAGGGACAAACGGCAAGACTACTACTTGTAATGTGATTGCCGACATGCTCAAGGGCGCAGGATACAATGTTGGCACAATTGGAACGTTAGGCGTCAACCTTAAAGACCGCTTTGAAAACACTGGATTTACAACGCCAGACCCATATATGTTACATTACATATTCTCTCACATGCTTGCACTCAATAACGATTTTGTGGTTATGGAGGCTTCTGCTCATGCACTTGCACTCAATAAGCTTGACGGAATTAAGTTTGAGGTTGGTGTACTGACAAATATTACAGAAGACCACCTTGATTTCTTTGGCGACATGGACTCTTATGCAAAGGCAAAATTTAAGCTTTTTGAAGAGGGGCGAGTTAAGGTTGGTGTGTACTGCAAGGGTAAACCTTATAGCGACATGCTTGAAAGAGTGAGCGGGGTAAGGCTATTTAGTTATGGCACCGAACCAGAGACAGACTTTTATGGGCAAGACATTAAAAAGTCTTTTGACGGAACAAGTTTTGAATGTTTATATGGAAACGACAAAATTCATGTCAATGTTCCGCTTGTAGGACAATTTAATGTTGAGAACACGCTAGCATCAATTTCTGTATGTAGGCTTCTTGGAATAAACGATTGGTCTCTTCTTAGAGGTCTTAGTTTTATAAGACCAGTTGAAGGGCGTTTTAATATCATTAAAACTGACAAGGCGAATGTTGTCATTGATTATGCCCACACTCCAGACGGGCTAGAAAATGTGCTTACGACTGCGAGAGAAATTTCAACAAATAAAGTTGTTGTGGTATTTGGTTGTGGCGGAAATCGTGACAGGCAAAAACGTCCTATTATGGGAAGAGTTGCCTCTCAACTTGCTGATGAGGTAATTTTGACAAGTGATAATCCTCGTTATGAAAATCCTTATGATATAATTGCCGAGATTAAGGAAGGAGTGAAAGGTGATTACAAAATTTTAGCTAATAGAAAAGATGCGATAAAATACGCGCTCAAAACCTATGTAAATGGCGAGACTATCGTGATTGCTGGAAAGGGCGCTGAGAAATATCAAGAGATTAAGGGAGAAAAATTACCATTCAGCGATTTCGATGTGGTGAGGGATTGCGTCAAAAATGACAACCCTCATAAGAAAAATTTTTATGACGAAAAAGAAAGTGATTAAAATATGAAAGAAATTTAATAAGTTGCAAATTCTAATCATAACTTATCTTTAGAGGTGACTATGTTAAATTTCTTTCTTGTTTTTTTAGTTGGACTTGCCTCAGCACTTATTTTTGGCAAACCAATACTGATGCTTTGTAAGAAACTTCATTTGTCTCAAACTATTCTTCATTATGTGGACAAGCATGCGGGAAAAAGTGGAACGCCGACAATGGGTGGGCTTATCTTTATTTTTGCCTCCATATTTGCTTCCGCTTTCTTTTTGAAAGGCGATGTGCTATTTTCAATATTAATTCTACTCACTATGCTTGGCTATGGGCTACTCGGTTTTCTTGATGACTTTATTAAAATCAAATGGCACAAAAACGAGGGGCTTAAGCCTTATCAAAAAATTATAGGGCAACTTGGACTTGCTCTCATTATTGCCGTTTTCACATACTTTAAAGTTGGAAGTGATATAGACCTTTTTGGACTAAAGCTCAATCTTAGCTTTTTTATCATTCCATTTGTTGTGATTTTTTATGTGGCTGTAACCAATTCTGTTAATTTAACAGATGGGCTTGACGGGCTTGCTTCAAGCGTGAGTTTTGTCTTTCTTTTGGCGTTTAGCGGTATTTGTATTATTCTTGGTGAATACAACTTTACTATAATTTCGCTCGCAATGGCGGGGGCTTTACTTGGATTTTTATTTTACAACGGATTCCCAGCTAAAATCTTCATGGGCGATACTGGCTCGCTCGCGTTAGGGGGACTGCTTGCCTCTCTTTGCGTTTTTACCAAGCTTGAACTAGTAATGCTCATCATTGGAATTATGTTTGTGCTTTCTGCTGTAAGCGACATTTTGCAAGTTGCTTATTACAAAAAAACGCACAAGCGTATATTTCTTATGGCTCCTCTTCACCACCATTTTGAGAAAAAGGGAGTTCATGAAAATAGAATTGTTATTTCTTATTCAATTGTGACCTTGATTTGTGGAATCGCTGTACTGCTTGGTTACATGGTGCTTTAAGCACGCGGATTATCCGCCTACTATCATTAAGAGTATTTGAATTCTTCAATTTATTACGTTCCGTGTCTTAAGCACGCGAATTATCTTTTTTTTGATTATTTCAAAAGTTAAATTAGATTATATTAATCATATTGTAACAAAAAGAGCAGTATATTACATTGTATATTTGCGAGGAAGATATGTTTAATGTGAAAGGTAAAAATGTGCTTGTTTATGGCATGGGAATAAGTGGGCAGTCGGCCTGCAAGCTCTTGCATGAAAAGGGGGCTTGCGTTTCGACTTATGATGATGAAGAACGCTTTGCTTCCTACTTTGCCTATGAAAAAAATCCTATTCAAAAAAGGTATGATTTAATTGTTGTAAGTCCTGGAATTAAGGTTCAGGGGAATGGGCTTATAACTCACTTTATGATGAGCGGAACTAAGGTCATAAGTGAACTTGACCTTGGCTTCGCTTTTTGTCGCGGAAAGGTGATTGGAATTACTGGAACAAATGGCAAAACTACTGTAACTTCGCTTGTTGGAGACATATTCAAAAAGAGCGGGAGAAAGACTTTTGTTTGCGGAAATATTGGACTGCCTATCTGCTCGATTGCGCCACAGACAAGCGATGATTGTGTAATCGTGTGCGAAGTTAGCAATTTTCAACTTGAGCTTTCTTCAATGTTTAAAGCCAGCACTGCTTGTGTGTTAAACCTTGCGCCCGACCATATTGACAGGCATGGAAGTTATGAAGAATATTTAAGAGTTAAAGGTAAAATCCTTACTCATAAACGTAGGCAAAGGGTTGTGCTTAATTATGACGATGAAAGTGTAAATAGGCTTCAAAATAACAGAAAAACGCTATTTTTTTCAAAAAAAATGCTTAAAAAGGGCGTTTTTATTAAAAATAATTGGATTTTTTATAACAAAACCAAAATTTTACCGCTTAGCGAAATACCTCTTTTTGGCGAAAAAAATCTTGAAAATGTATTATCAGCAGTGGCTATTGCAGTTACTCATAAGGTTAAGCCAAATGTCATTCGAGAGACTGTGAGGGAGTTTAAAGCGCCACCACACCGAATTGAATATCTTGGACAGGTGAATGGCGCAGACGTCTTTGATGACTCAAAGGCTACAAACATTTCCTCTACACTTTCTGCTGTAGGTTCGCTTGGTGATAGAGGACTGGTTCTCCTTGTTGGCGGACAAAACAAGGGTTTTCAATTTGATGAGATTTTTAACAAAGGCTGGGATTTTGAAGCATTGTTATGTTTTGGTGACGCGGGGCAGGCACTTTTTGATACTGCGGTTAAATATGGTTATAACCCCCTCATTTTCCCAACTATGAAAGCGGCAACTTATTTTGCAAAATCAAATGCGTGCGAGGGTCAGAAAATCTTACTTTCTCCCTCATGTGCAAGCTTTGACGAATTCTCTTCTTATGCAGTTCGAGGAGAGGTTTTTAAGGAGATAATGTTAGGTGAAACTAAGCAAATTGAAATGTCGTAATGAGGGTGCGCTTAAAGATATAGTTATTATTTCGGCAATCGTTATTTTGCTTGCATCTTTTGGCTGTCTTATGGTTTATAGTGCAAGTTATTATAGCGCCCAGTATCACTACGGTAACAAATATTTTTTCCTTTTTAAACAGATTATGGGTGTTGGGCTTGGAATTGGCGCAATGATATTTTTCACCTTTTTTGATTATCATCGGCTTAAAAAACTTAAGTGGTGGATTATTGGCGGAACTTTTATTTTACTTGCCCTCGTTTTTGTGCCAGGACTTGGAATGGAAAGTTATGGCGCGAAAAGGTGGGTCTCAATTCTAGGCTTTTCAATTCAGCCGTCAGAAATAGCTAAGTTTGCACTCGTAATCTTTACAGCTTCATACATGTCAGACAATCATGAAAAGGTCAAGACTTTAAAAGGACTATTGCCAGTGCTTATTGTAGGCGGACTTATGTGCGTGCTAGTCATGATTGAACCAAGTATGAGCGTCACTATGTGCATTGGTTTTGTAACACTTTTTATGCTTATAATTGGAGGTATGAGCAAAAAACATACTCTCATGTTTTCCTTGCCAGCGGCGGCGCTTGTTCCTGTGCTTATTGTTATTGAACCATACCGCCTTAAACGTCTTCTCGCTTTTATTGACCCTTGGGCTTCACCACAAGGTGAGGGTTTTCAGCTTATTCAATCGTTATATTCGCTTGGAGATGGTGGACTTTTTGGAGTTGGGCTTTTCAACTCGCGTCAAAAATACCTCTTTTTGCCTTTTGCTGAATCCGACTTTATTCTATCAATTATTGGCGAAGAAATAGGATTTATTGGAACAACGTTCTTTCTTTTGACTTTTCTATTCTTAGCATATAAGCTTATAAAAATAGGTCTTAATGCAAAGGATAGATTTGGCGCAATGCTGTCATGTGGTGTAGCCTTTATTATAGCCGTTCAAACACTTCTCAATGTGGCTGTTGTAACAGGTTCTATACCGCCAACAGGCCTTCCGCTTCCATTTATATCAAGTGGTGGCACTTCGGTTATGGTGTTTATGGCGGGCATAGGAATTTGTTTAAATGTCCACAGGCAAAGTCGGGGCGAAACAAAAACAATTAAGAAGTTTTTAAGTAAAGAAAGAGTAAAAACTTGATTTATAATAAAAGAGCACAAAGAGGTGCTCTTTTTAAGTGTGATTGTTTTTGATTTTTTAGAAATTTTTAAACCTATTGACATGTTTGTATTATTGTGATAAAATCATAATATGAAACGAGGAGGGCGATATTATGAATAACGAAAAAATGATTAAAAAGTTAGATAAATATGCGTACAAAACTGATAAAGGTGGAGAATGGCATGTGTCACATTTGTCATTAGTTTTAAGTGGAATTAGCACCCATTTTTCTAAGTTAGTTAAAATTGATAAAATGAATGAAAAGTCATACACTGATATTCAAACTGCTTATTATTCAATAAAAAAACTTGAAGAATACGTTTATACAATTTTTGGAGAAGCAGCACCAGACTTTATAAAATTTGCAAAGCGAAAAGGTGAATTTATAAAAGAAGTTTTAGAGCAAGCACATGCTATTGTAAAAAGAATATCTCCAGATAAGGCGATTGAGATTGAACTCGCATCTCGCCTTTTAGAGCAAATGAAAATAGAACAAGGGCAGATTAAGTTTGATTATGATAGACTAGAAAAGGTTATTATTACAAATGACAAGAAGAGTGTAATGTTCGAGGCTGATGATTATCTAGTTGTTTCTCACAAAACAAAAGCCGAGAAATTAAAAAATCAAATAGTTGAAATTTCTGTATCTGATGAATTAAAGCCAGAATTAGATTCGATTAAAAATGAGGCTTCAAAATTGTATAAAGAAATTTCAAGTGCGATAAAAGAATGTTATACTACTCTTCAAGAGGTTGAAAAGCACTCAAATAGCCATTTAATTAGAGGTGATGTATACAAAAAAGTTTATAATGATGAAAAAGAATATGAAAACGAAGCTGAATAAGTTTTATATAAGAAACTGCAAATTTTGCAGTTTTTTTGTTTATTAAATTGTCGATGGATTTTGTAAGAAATAAAATATAAGGGCATAATGCCCTCACATTTTGGGAAAGAAATCATATATAAAGATATGGAAGGATTTTTTATTGTAGGTGGCAACAAATTAAAGGGCGAAGTAAGAATGGACTCAGCAAAGAACTCGCTTCTTCCTATTATCGCTTGTTGCATTTTAATTGAAGATGAAGTGGAGCTTGTTAATGTTCCTAAATATAGTGACGTCTTGACGATGTGTGAAATACTGTGTCATCTTGGAGGTAAGGCGGAGTTTAAGGGTGACAATCTTTATATAGATTGTCGGGGAATTGACAAAAACTGTATTCCGAACGAATTGTCATCTTCAGTTCGTTCCTCTATTTTTACGCTTGGCCCTATACTTGGTCGAATGAAGAGTGCAAAGGTTGCCTATCCTGGCGGTTGTGACATAGGATTGCGTCCTATTGACCTTCATCTTAAAGGTATCAGGGAACTTGGGGCAAAGGTTGTAGAAAAGAATGGTTACATATATGCAAATGGCGGAAATTTGACTGCCGGCGAGATTGTTTTGACTTTTCCTAGCGTGGGTGCGACAGAAAACCTTATGATGCTTGCGCTTTCAATTCCAGGACAGACAAGAATATATGGCGGGGCGCAAGAGCCAGAGATTGGAGATTTGCAGAGGTTTATAAATGCCTGTGGTGGAAGTGTAAGTGGTGGCAGGGGCAACTTTATTGTTGTTGACGGCGGACGCAAACTTCATGGCGCTTCTTTTGAAGCAATGCCTGATAGAATTGAAACGGGCACATATATAATAGCCACCGCAATGTGTGGTGGTGAAGTGGCCCTTAAGAATGCCAGTCTTGAGACAAATGGAGCTTTGGCAATGAAAATGCTAAAAACCTCTTGCAAAATAGAGCAGAAAGGTGATACAATAATCGTGCAAAGCAGTGGACGGCCAGAAAGCTTTGGCGAAATCGAGACGGCGGTATATCCCGGATTCCCAACCGACCTTCAAGCGCAAATGACAGCACTTGCAGGTGTAAGCGAAGGATATAGCCTTATCATTGAAAACCTGTTTGAAGCGCGAAGTAAGCATGTAGGTGAGCTTATGAAAATGGGTTATGATATTAGGGCTAAAAATGGAATTACAATCGTTAAAGGCCGAGATAGAATTTTTGGCGCCGATGTGACTTCGCCAGACCTTCGAGGAGGAGCGGCACTCGTGCTTGCTGGGCTATGTGCAGAAGGCTATACCACAATAGACAATATAAAACTTGTGGATAGAGGCTATTATAAAATGGAGGAAAAACTTAGGGCGCTTGGCGGTGATATTAAGAGACTTGAAATAGAAAAGAGGCGTTGCTAAGAAAGAGGTGTTATGAAAAAGAAAGGGTGGCTAATTGTACTTGGTGTAACTGTTGCAATAGTAGTACTATTTGTAATCCTTTCTTTTACCCTTTTTTCGCTTAAGCATATAGAAATTGACTATAGGACAAGCACTCAAAATATTGAAATGACTGACGAAGAGATTATCGAAAGTGGGAATTTTAAGAAGGGTGGTTCAGTATTCTTTCATGGCAAAAAGAACTATATAAATAATATTGAAGAGGCAAATCCATACATTAAGGTTATAAATATTGAAACAGTGTTCCCTTCAAAGTTTGTTGTTCATATTGCAGAAAGACAGGAAGTTTATGCAGTTGAAAGTAGCTTTGGTTATTACATCTGTGACGAAGAAATGAAAGTTTTAAGAATTCAAGAAGAGGCGGATGAAAGCCTGCCAATCTTACTTCAAAATAAGGAAGTTGTCGCAAAAGAATATGAGGTTGGCGACAAAATCGAGATGGCGCATAAAGTAAACATTTATTCAGCCTTTTATGAAAATAATAGACCTCTTGGAGAGCAAGTTGCGCTAATCGAAAAGATTGAACTTTTTGAGGAATATGACAAGGTGTTAAAGAAAGATATTCGCATTTCAAAATTGACTTTACAAAATGGTCTTGTATTTAAGATTGTTGACGATAGTTATGGGCTGAAGTACAAAGTAAAAATGCTTATAGATGTTTTTAGTCAATATCACAATTTTGTTGGGAAAGAAATCACTGTTCGAGATGAAGAAGGAAAGGAAACAAAGGTTATATTGACTGAAGAAAATTTGAAAAGTGCAACATTTGTTATTGCAAGTTACTATGACAAAACTTCGCATAGCGAGAGTGAATGCTACTTTGATATTGTGCTTTCAGCTGTGGCTTAGGTGGCTTGATTATGCAAATAGATTAAGAAAAAGAAGGGCATAATGCCCTTGAAATAATTAAAAAGTGGATTATCCACTTTTTTTATTTAATAAACATTGACAAAATTCGAGTGTTATATTACAATATATTTAGTTAATTTTGTATTTTATTAAAGGAATATGTTGTATGAAAGATGATTTTGTGCTTGCTTTTGACGTTGGTTCGTCTAAGCTCCGAGCCGTTGTTGCGGGCAGAGGAATAAATGATACTTTTAAGGTCAAAAGTTACAAAGAAATAGAATATGATGGTTTTTATGAAGGTAAATTTCTTTATCCTGACAAGCTTCCTTCCTTATTTGAAGATATGGTAGCAGACCTTGACAGTCAAAGTGAAAAAATTGACAAAGTTTATATTGGCGTGCCTGCCGAGTTTTCTTCTGTTTCTGTAATTGAGGAGAGTGTAAACTTTGGCAATCGCAGAAAGGTTAAAAGAACAGACCTTGATTCTCTATATTACCTTGCCGGCGAGAAGGCGAAGAGCGGTGAAGTTGAGGTTGTGTCAGTAAGCCCTCTTTCATTCTCTATTGATGGATTTCCTTCTCTCGACCCTGTTGGCGAAAGTGGGACAACCTTATCAGCAAAACTTTCTGTAATTTATGCTAATCGTGATTTTATTGAATTATTCAATTCTATTGCTGGCGGACTGAACTTCTCAACTGTTGAATATATATCTGAAGCACTCAGCGAGGCTCAATATATTATTCCTCGTGAAAAGAGAGAGGATATGGCACTTCTTGTTGATGGCGGAGACCTTACAACAAGCATCGCTCTTATTAAAGGAGACGGACTCAGCGCGCTGACATCAGTCTCACGTGGTGGCGGATTTATTACAAATGATTTAACTGAGGCGTTTGACCTCTCTATGAGCGAGGCTGACAGACTTAAGAAACAAATCGTGCTTTCAGTTAAGGGCGGACAAAACGACTGCTATGAACTTATGACTGACTTTGGTAAGACAACAAGAATTTCTCTTAACTTCGCAAACGAGGTTGTGTCTTACAGAATAGAAGAACTTGCAGAAGTTATATCAAAATGTATTCAGCTCAGTGCTTCTCAATTTGAGAGTTATCTTCCAATTTATCTGACGGGTGGCGGAATATCTAAGATAAAGGGTGGTCGTGATTTCCTTGCAAAATGTCTTGGCAGAAATGTAACTTACGGCACTCCATCACTTCCAGGAAAAGAAAAACCTGAACTTGCTTCCATCTACTCGCTCATAAACAGTGCATTGAATTAAAATGTAAAAACAAAATTTATTAAAAAATTTTCAAAAATCGTTTGGAAAATTGTGACATTATGGTTATAATGCATATTGCATAAATATTCATAAATTATGCATATTCCACGTATTTTATACATTTTATAAAAAATTTATAAAAACGTATTGCATTTTTATTTAAAAAGTATTACAATAATGAATATTGAAATATTCAAAAATTCAAGGAGAAAAAAATGGAAAACAATTACAACACTTCAGCAACCAAAATTAAGGTAATCGGTGTAGGCGGTGGCGGAAATAACGCGGTTAATCGTATGATTGACGCTGGCGTTAATGTTGCTGAATTTATTGCAGTCAATACTGACCAGCAAACACTTCTTCTCAGTAAAGCTGAGACAAGACTTCAAATCGGTGAAAGATTGACAGGTGGTCGTGGCGCGGGTGCAAAGCCTGAAATCGGACAAAAGGCTGCAGAAGAAAGCAAAACTTCACTTACTGAAATGCTTAAGGACGCAAACCTTGTATTTATTACTGCCGGAATGGGTGGTGGTACTGGTACTGGTGCGGCTCCTGTTATTGCTCAGATTGCAAAGGAACTTGGTATTTTGACAATCGCTGTCATTACTAAACCTTTCTCTTTTGAAGGACCTGTTAGACAAAAGAATGCTGACGAGGGCCTTGAAAAACTTAGAAAATATGTTGACGCTCTCGTAGTTATTCCAAATGAGAGATTGCTTGAAATTCTTCCAAAGAAAACCCCTCTCATCGAATCATTTAGATTTGCTGATGATGTTCTTAGACAAGGTGTTCAAGGTATTTCTGACCTCATTGTTTTCCCTGGTCTTATCAACCTTGACTTTGCTGACGTTTGTACAATTATGAGAGACAAAGGCCTTGCTCACATGGGTATTGGTTATGGTACTGGTGACAACAAAGCTCTTGAAGCTGTTAAACAAGCTGTTGCAAGCCCACTTCTTGAGACAACAATTGAAGGCGCAACTGGAATCCTTATCAATGTTAAAGGTGGTGGGGATTTGACTCAAGATGATATTAGTGAAGCAACAGCTCTTGTAAGAGAAGTTGTTGATGACGATTGCAATATTATCTTTGGTACAAGCATGGACGACAATATGCGTGATGAAGTTGAAATCACACTTATTGCAACTGGCTTCCAAAGCATAAATGACAAAGCAAAAGAAGAGGAAGAGAGAAGAGCAAATGAAATGGCTCAAGCTCGTTCTATTGGAAATATGGGACAAACTCGCCCTGAATATTCTGCAAGAAGCATGTTTGCAAGTTATGTTCAAAAAGAGAAGGAAGAGGAAGCTCAAGCTCCAGTTAGACCAGATGTTTCTCTTGAAAGACGCAATAATGATTTAAGTTCTTCAAGAGTTGAAGTAAACAACTCAAGCGTTCCACCATGGATTGAAAAACTTAGAAGAAATAAGAGATAAATAAGAAAACTGATATACATAAAAGAACATACTTTTGTATGTTCTTTTTTATGTGCATTATGATTCTATTCACTTCGTGTGCCTTAGGCACTTTTTACCACTGCGTTGCACCTTAGGTGCTTTCTATCTACTTCGTTGTGTATTATGCACTTTTTGTTTACTTCGTTGGGGTCTTAGTCAATTTTATCTACTACGTTTGTACCTCGACTTTTAAAATATAATTCAACTATATTGCTTTTAGGAGAATGTCAAAATTTTTGTGATTTTAACTTATCTTGTAACAATGTTTTGTATTCTATCGATTAAGAAAAATAGCGAAAAAAATAAGGTTTTTTCTTCGTTAAATTACCCGTTAACTCGACAATTATCCCTAAATTTTCAGTTTGTGGCATGGGTGAAAGATGTTACACTTTCCATGCGAGGTGAAAAGTGGAAATTGTAATTGAAGAGACTCTCACGGTCTCAGTTTTGCTAAATTTCATAATTCTTAAAACCACAGCTCAAGTCTTGAAAAGGAGGGGCAGGCTTACAATATTGTCTGCATTATTTGGCGGCCTGGTTACTCTTTTTTCGCCTCTTCTTATTTTATCGTCTTGGCTTAAGTTATGTCTTATAATTCCTACCGCGCTTATTATGCTTCTCGTAACATTTAAATACATAAACTTAAAAGACTTTGTTGTTCTCTTTGGTGTTTTTATGATTACAACGTTTTTGTTTGGTGGAGGTTGTTTTGCGCTTAAAGAACTAATAGGAGCATATCCTTTATATATTGTGGCCCTAGTCAGCATAGCTATTTATATCTGCACATATTTAATAATCAAGGTTGTCAATCATTATAGAAGGATTAAGAATTTTACCTATACTCTCACATTTAAAGATGGCGAAAAAGTTATCAGTGAAAAAGCATATCTCGATAGTGGCAATATGCTTTATGACTCTATAACCAAAAAGCCAATTGTGCTTATCAATTATGACGTATTTCAAAAATTTTATAAGGATATTTCTCTTGTTTCAATTTTGACCAAAAAAGTAAATTCCAGTTCTATCAAAAATGGTCATTACATAAAAATAAATAGTGTAGGAAAGGGGACGAGCATACTTGTTTTTACAACTGATGAGATGAAGGTTGAAGGTGACGAAAGGCTTTATAAGAATGTCACGCTGGGCCTTTCCTTTTCTGGATTTGAAAAGAGTTTTGGTTCTAACGTGCTTTTGCATTGCGACTACTCTTAAACTTTAATAAGTAAAATTTATCTATATAAGGTGCATCATGCACCAAAAGAGGGTGTTATGTTTAATATTTTGTTTAAAATTAGAAAATTTTTTTATAGGTTTTTACATAGAGACCATTTACTTACGGCAAAAAATATTGTTTGTTACGTCTGTGGAAATGAGGAGTTTTTGCCACCGCTTTCAAGCGATGAAGAGACCAGGCTTTTAGAACTTAAAGAGGCAGGAGATGTTAGAGCGACAGAAAGGCTTATTGAGCATAACTTGAGGCTTGTTGCATACATTGCGAGAAAGTTTGAGAACACGGGCATTGAATATGAGGACCTTATCTCCACTGGTGCAATAGGTCTTATTAAAGCGGTCAAGACTTTCAAGATGGACAAGAATATTAGGCTTGCAACTTATGCGTCACGTTGCATTGAAAACGAAATTCTTATGCAGATACGAAAAAGTAGCAAGATAAAAAATGATTTAAGTCTGGATAAGCCTTTAAGCGAAGATTTTGATGGAAATCAGCTTGTGCTTGCTGATATTATTCCAAGCGATGTTGATATTGTTTCGACTGCCGTTGATGAGCCTGGAGATAAACAACTTATAACTGAGCTTATAAACAAACTCAATAATAGAGAAAGAGAGATAATGATTTTGCGTTATGGGCTTATGGGGGAAGAGGAGCTTACGCAAAGAGAGGTCGCTGTAAAACTTGGAATAAGTCAGAGTTATATTTCAAGGCTTGAAAAGCGCATTCTTTTTGATATGAAGAATGAGCTTCAAAAACAGTTTTCAAATTGACAGCCAGCCGATAAACTCCGCAAGCGGTTAACCGCTTTATTAAAGCTTACAAAAATTGAATAAGAGGGCATAATGCCTCTGAAAACATTCCAAAATAAGTCATGTACGTTGTTATTGTACACCCCTTACTTTGGAACATTTTCGAGCCTTGCCTTGCTTGTTTCTAGGCTGACTGTTGAAATTTTAGCAACCAAATGTTACACGGCTATCGTAAATTATATCAGATACTTAAAGTTTGTGACGTTCCTGTAAAAGTACAGAAAATGAAAAATGGCATAATTAATCGAAAAATCCGCAAAAATGGTGATAAAATGGGCAAAAACAATGATTTTTTCTAGTTTTGTCCTTTTTTTTGGGTTGTGAATAAAAAATATTAGCTTTGAGGAAGATATATTTACTAGGAGGAATTATGTCTTCAAGAGTGTGTATTGCAGGGGTTGATACAGCCAAACTCCCTAAGCTTTCGGGGCGAGATTTAGAAGAACTTATGATTAAAGTTAAAAAGGGTGACGAAAGAGCTAGAGAGAGGTTTGTTGTCGCAAACCTTAGGCTTGTGCTTTCTGTTGTTCATAGATTTTGCAGTAAGGGCAATAAGGCTGACGATATGTTTCAGGTTGGCTGTGTTGGACTTTTAAAAGCAATAGACAACTTTGACAACAATCTCAATGTCAAATTTTCAACTTATGCTGTGCCTATGATTATAGGTGAAATAAGAAGATATTTAAGAGACAATAATTCTGTGCGTGTTTCTCGTTCTCTTCGTGATATTGCTTACAAGGCTTTACAGGCGCGAGAGGAGCTTTCCAAAAACTCTTTTGAAGAGCCAAGTCTTGAAGATATTGCAAAGAAGATTGATGTTCCCCTTAAAAACGTCACTTTTGCACTTGATGCGATAAGTGATACTGTTTCGCTTAGCGACCCTATTTATACTGACGGCTCGGACGCAATTAATCTCCTTGACCAGATTGCTGATACAAAAAACACTGATGAGAACATCTTTGAAAATCTTTCTATCAAAGATGCAATTAAAACCTTGTCAGAGCGTGAGCGAGAAATTCTCTTAATGAGATATTATGTTGGTAAAACTCAAACTGAGGTGTCAGAGGAGATAGGTATTAGCCAAGCTCAAGTTTCAAGGCTTGAAAAAAATGCGCTTAAAGTTATAAAAGAATTTTTGGTTTAATTGTCATTTTTTGGAAGCATGGCTCATAAATGTAGTATGTGGAAAGTTCATTTATCGAGTTAAGATGTAAAGAAGTTGTTAATGTGTGTGACGGGCGAAAACTCGGTCACATAGTTGATGTGATATTTGATTTAGATTGTGGCAGAGTGCTTGGGTTTATGTTGCCATGTGGCAAGACTGGCTGGAATGTGTTTAAAAATAATAGTCAAATCTTTCTGCCGTTTGGGTGTATTGTAAGAATAGGTGAGGATACTATTCTTGTAGACTTGCCACCGCAAGGAGTGCCTACAAATCCATATATTTTACAAGATAAAAAATAACCGCTTTTGCGGTTATTTTTATTTTTAAGTAAGAATGTTTATTCCCATTTTAAAAACCTAATTTTTGTTTTTAGAGTTGGGATATTTAAGAACTGGCTAAGCCAGTTACATGTTGTCGAGCAATTTTTTAAAGCTGTCAAGGTCTTTGAATTGGCGATAAACGGAAGCAAATCTTACGTAAGCGACCTCGTCAAGTCCTTTGAGTGCGTCCATAACCATTTCGCCAAGTTGAGATGATTTAATCTCTTGGGTGAGTTTGTTTTGAATTTGCTTTTCGATGGTGTCAACAACATTGTCGATTTGACTCATGCTGACAGGGCGTTTTTCACAAGCCTTAATAATTCCGCCTTTAAGTTTTTCTTTGTCAAAAGATTGTCTTGAACCGTCATTTTTAATAACTAAAATAGGTGTGGTTTCGATAGTCTCGTATGTAGTAAATCTTCTTCCGCAAACAAGACATTCACGGCGTCTTCTGATTGAGTTTGACTCTTCGCTATTTCTTGAGTCAAGAACCTTGCTTTCTTCTGCGCCACAATAAATACATTTCATAATATTTTCTCCTTGATTGTATTCTAGCATATTTTGAAATAAATTTCAATTGTTTTTTATTATTTAATCAGTTGATAACTGATTTTGTGTTAATCAGCCGATTGATGTTTTTTGTGTTATATATTTTGGTTAAGGGAGATATGCTGTTGAACCTTTAAACTAGAGAATTATGGTGAGATTTGTCATACCGCCACCTTAAACTTAATAAATTATCTTATGGAAAAACTGACAAGCATAAAAAGAGGCAAGTACTCTCAAATAGAAAAGATTTCAGATGACGCACCACTCAAAATTAAAAGACGACTTTTAGAACTAGGGTTCACTAAGGGAGAAAAGGCGAGGGTTGTGAGAAAGTCGCTTTTATCACATGCGTATCTGGTCGAGATTCGAGGGTATACATTATCTGTGCGAAAAGACATAGCGGGCTATGTCATTGTTGTGCCTTAGTGTGGCCTAGCCACCTTTTGTTCACTTCGTGTGCATTATGCACTTTCTTATTGTTTCGTTATGCATTATGCACTTTCTTTTTACTTCGTTTGGGGTTTGGATATTGAAATTTATACACAACTTGAAAACGTTCCTTCTACCTCGTTTAGGCTTGGGCGAGGAATATGTAAATCATTTGAGTCATTATAAGAAAGCTTGATTTGTAGATTAGTTTTTTTAAAGGAAAAGAATATGATTAATGTGGCATTACTTGGCAATCCGAATACTGGGAAAACAACGATATATAATAGCCTAACCATTTCTCATGAGCATGTGGGAAATTGGCATGGGGTTACAGTTGAGGAGCGCGCCAAAATATATAAATATAAAAATGAAGAAATTAAAATGGTGGACTTGCCTGGAGTCTACTCTTTGTCAGCGCTAAGTTATGAGGAAGGAGTTACTATTGACTACCTATTAAATAGAAATGTGGATATGGTAATCAACATTTGTGACGCAAGCAATTTAAAGCGTAACCTATATTTGACATTATCTCTTCTTGAGATGGGGATTCCTTGCATCTTGGTAGTAAATCAGATAGACAAGCGTCCTATATGTAAGATTGATTTTGATAAGCTTGAGAAATTGCTTGGGCTAAAAGTTGTTTATATAAACGCGCAAAATAAGAAAGGTTCGCTTTTGGTCAATGATAAAATTCTTGAACTTTATCGAGAGATTAAGAATGGGCATGTGCAGGCTAAGCCTGTGTATTTAAGAGAATTAAACCTTTCAAAAATGGATGGATATTTAAACTTAGGTAAAGTAAAAAAGGTGGATAGATTCAAAGATTTTTATAGGATAAAGCTTCTTGAAGATGATGAGAAAATCAAGGGAATGTTTGATATTAAAGAAAGTTTTGGACAGCTTGAAAGGGTGGCGGAAGTAAGGTACAGTTATATTGACGATGTGCTTGGTAAGTGTTGTGGTAAAAATGAAAGAGTTTACGGGCAGTCAAAACTGGATAAGATTTTACTTAACAGATTTCTCGCTCTTCCTATCTTTATTCTCATTATCGCAGCCGCCTTTTATTTAACTTTTTTTTCGCTTGGAGCTTGGCTTAGTGACGGCTTAAATTTCCTTCTCGACAAATGTATCGCGAGTCCGCTTTTAAGGTTTATGGTGGGCGTATTTGGCGAGGAAAGTTGGATTGTGAGTTTGTTCCAAGTCGCGATTATAGGTGGCGTAGGCTCTATCCTTGGCTTCTTGCCACAAGTGGCACTCCTATTCTTCTTTTTGAGTCTGCTTGAAGATAGCGGTTATTTGTCTAGAGTGGCCTTTGTTTTTGAGGATATACTGGGCAAGGTGGGCTTGTCGGGGAAGAGTGTTTATACGCTTTTAATGGGCTTTGGTTGTTCAACAAGCGCTGTCCTTACGGCGAGAAATATGGATGATAAAAATTCGAAAATCAAAACTGGACTTTTGACGCCATATATGAGCTGTTCAGCTAAATTTCCAATCTACTCGGTGCTTGGTGGTGCTTTCTTTGGAGCCAACAACATTTTTGTCATTTTAGGGCTTTATCTACTCGGCGTTGTTATTGCGATTTTAATGTCCTATATCTATGAAAAGACAATTTTAAAAAGTAAAGAGCAGTCCTTTATTTTGGAGTTTCCGCCATATAGAGTGATGAATGTGAAAAGGACTTTTTCAGTGCTGTTTCTCAATATTAAAGAATTTTTGACTAGAGTCGGCTCGGTGATACTTGCCATGAATATCATAGTTTGGATACTTTCAAATTTCACCATAACTTTTAGGTTTGTTGGAGGGAATATTGAAGGGGGCGGAGTGAGCATGCTTGAGACTTTTGGGCATATTTTATCGCCAATATTTAAGCCTCTAGGTTTCTCAAGTTGGGGGCTTGTATCTGCCCTTATTGCCGGCCTTGTAGCCAAAGAGGTGATTGTCTCATCTATTGCAATGTTTAACGGCGTGCAAGAGGGCTCTATGGCGCTTATTGGCTCTTCTTTAATGATTGCTGGGAGTCCTGCTTTCTTCGGCAGTGCAAGTTCAGTTTTAAGTTATCTTGTATTCTGTCTTTTGTATTTCCCTTGCATTGCGACAGCCTCAGTTCTTGCAAAAGAGATAGGGCGAAAGTGGTTGATTATTGGACTTATAAGTGAATTTATAATTGCCTATATTGTAAGCTTTATGGTTTACCGATTTGCACTTGCCGTTGAAAGTTTTGGAGGCTGGGCAGTTTTGATTTTGATTGCTACGTTGGTCATTATTGGGCTTTCAATATGGGCTATCAAAAAAGCCATTAAAGGGCGTTGTGCTTTTTCGCATAGGTGCAATAAGTCATGCAAAAAAAGATAAAATTTTATTTTAAATGTAACAAAAATCTAATAACTTGAATAAACAATACTATGAGCAAACAACAGAAAGAAAATTTCAAAATTATATGCATAAGAGCGCCAAAATGGCTATCATTTTTCTTAAGGAAATTTCATAAGGAAAAGTAAAACAATTAATCTTATGGTAAGAGAAAGTTGAGGCGATTATAGCTGGCTTTTTCAACGAAAAAGCAATGAATTGCGAATATGTAAAGATGAATATTGTCTTTTCATAATCTTTGTCAATAAATTTAAAGACTGGAAATGGAAGTATAAAAAATCCACAGATTATGTCTGTGGTTTTTTGCAATAAAAAGTAACTGACAACAAAAGGTTTGCGAGTTAAACCTTCTAGTCTCAATCAAAATATATAATACCATTATTTGAGAGATTTGGAAAAGTTATAAGACTATATTTTTCTAGACCGATTGTTCTTTCAATCTTTAAGATACATTCGATTGGAATAGTGTAGTTTAAAATTTTGTTTAAATCAGAAATTTTTATACCGCACCTTTTTGCAAATTCTTTTGGAATGAGGTCTTTGCTTTTAAGGTAATTTGCAATAATTTCACTCTTTATTTTTCCAACTGCAATATCGGTTATTTTATAATTATCAAGAATGTGCATATTTCCTCCTTTGCGACACAATAAATTTCTTGGCTTCGCTCCGCTCGCACCCACGCGGGCACCGCTGACGCCCCGCACGGACGCTCGCTAGTTATATACAAACCTAAGTTGCGTTAGTATTTTTTAACTATATCTTAATTTTATCATGACAATTGTCATAACCGTTGTGTTTTCATGACAATTGCCATATAATGTATTTAACATGAGTCAAGCTAAATTTATAAAACGTTTAATTGAATTACGTGAGGAAAATAATCTAAGTCAAGAGAAACTGGCAAAACTTATACATGTGTCTCAGTCCACAATAGCTAAATGGGAGGCAGGTGATAGAAAGCCGAATATAGATTTCTTAGAATTACTTAGTGATGCTTTTCATGTAACTACTGATTATATGCTAGGTAGGACAGAGTATAGGGATTAACTTAAATTGTTAATCCTTTTTTATTTTCTGTCAAAGTGTTTTGCAATTTGCTATGACTAAATTTTTATTTGGCGTTATTCCAATTGCCATAACTCAAAATTTTTTATTTTATTTATGTAAAATATGTTTTAGGAGAATAAAATGAATAAAAATAAAGAATTTGACGAGGCTAGATTGTTAACGGGGCAAAGGTTAAAAACCCTACGTCTAAGGGCAAAATTGAGTCAGGCTAATTTGGCAAAAATAATGGGGGTTTGCGTGCATACGATAATTGGTTGGGAGAAAGGAAGAGGCTATATTTATGGCAGGCACTTACGCAAATTTCACAAATTATATGGTGTTACAATAGATTATATTTTAGGGCTAAGTGACAACGAAAACCAGTTTTGGATAGATACTTCTGACCAACATTAAATTTCTCTTTACATAAATTTAAAAAAAGCACCTTTAAGGTGCTTTCAATGAAAAAATAGACGTTTAAATTAAGCGTCTTTTTTTGCTGTTCTAATGCATTTTGTGCAAGCTTTAACAGTTTGTTCTTTCCCATTAACTTCCATAGTAACCTTTTGAAGATTAAGGTCATATGTTCTATTATATTTCTTATTAGAGAAAGATACTTGTTTTCCAGTCATTTTGCTTCTTCCGCAAACTTCACATACTCTACTCATTGCTTTTTCCTCCATTTATTTAGTTCATGCATAATATCTTACCATTTTTCTTTTTAAAAATCAACTCTTTTAAGAAAAAATTATATATTTTTTTTAGGAATGCAAGAATTTGGCGACCATTTTATTGTCAATTTCTTAATAAATTTAATAAATATTAAAAAAAATGTTGTTTTTTTTCTAGTTTTATTGTATGATATATAAGGCGAAATATCATTAAAAGGGGCTTGGACGCTTGACAGTAGATACTAATAACTATTATGGTAATATTTCAATCTCCGACAACTCTATCAGGGTTGTTGCGGGTTTTGCTGCTCTAGACTGCTACGGTGTCGTTGACCTTGTCAGCAAGTCCATTACTGATAGCGCTAGAGAATTATTTAAAAAAGAATCTTATTCCAAAGGAATCAAGATTAATCATATCAACAACAGAATTTATATTGATGTTTACTGTATTCTGAAATACGGCGTTTCTATTAGTGCCGTTGCTGAATCACTGCGCAAATCTGTAAAGTATAGCGTTGAAAACTTTACGGGTATGCTTGTTGATGCTGTCAATGTTCATGTTGTAGGAGTTAGGGTTTAGGAGAATTTATGATAAAATCAATAAACGGACAAACCTTCCGCAAAATGATTGTTGCGGGCGCTGGTTTGCTTGAACAAAATAAAAAATATGTGGACTCACTTAATGTCTTTCCAGTTCCAGATGGGGATACTGGTACAAATATGTTTCTTACTATGAAATCTGCGGTTAACGAGGTTTCTCAATGTCCAACTAGCACAGTCGATGGTCTCAGTGAAGCTTTTGCTAAAGGTGCTTTAAAGGGCGCTAGAGGTAATAGTGGTGTTATCACTTCACAAATTTTTAAAGGCTTTTGCACGGAGACTGCAAAGCATAAAGAAATCACTACTAAGATATTTGCTAAGGCTATGCAAGAGGGGGCGAATGTTGCCTATAAAGCGGTCACCAAACCTAAGGAAGGTACAATTCTTACTGTCATTCGTGTTATGGCTGAAAATGCTGTTAGTGTGGCAAAAAAATGTGATGACTTTGAAGTATTTCTAAAGAAAGTTCTTGAAGTTGGCGAAGAGATTTTGAAGCAAACTCCAGAGATGCTTCCTGTACTGAAGAAAGCTGGCGTTGTTGACGCAGGTGGAAGGGGAATTATTATCGTCTTCACTGGTTTTTACAAACTTCTTATGGGTGAAGAAGATTTTGAAATTCAATTCGATGACGAGAAAAAACAATCTTTTGATGATGTCATTGCAGACATTAACAATCTTGAGGAAATTCAATTTGGTTACTGCACTGAATACATGATTATTCATATGAAGAAAAAGACTACTGAAGCCGATATTGACAAACTTAGAGAAAAGCTTGTTGAGCTTGGTGATTCTGTTATTTGTATCGGTGACCTTAACCTTGTAAAAGTTCACGTTCACTCAAATGAGCCAAACAAGGCCCTTGAATATGCGCTTGAACTTGGTGAGCTTTACAACCTTAAAATAGAAAATATGCGTGAGCAAAATAGAGAGATTAAGAAGAAAGCCAATGTCATGGAAGAGACTAAAGAACATGGCATGGTTGCTGTTGCTCCTGGTGATGGCCTTGCTGAAATCTATAAAGACCTTGGCGTTGACGAAATTATTGTGGGTGGACAAACAATGAACCCATCGGCAGCCGACATTGCAGCCGCTGCTGATAAAGTTCCTGCAAGAAATGTGTTTGTTTTCCCAAACAACAAAAATATTATTTTGGCAGCTAACCAAGCAAATGACCTTACAAATAAAAACCTTGTAATAATTCCAACACGTTCAATTCCTGAAGGCATCTCTGCGGCGATTGCATTTAATCCAGACGGAACGGTTGAAGAAAATACAGAGTCAATGAATGACTCAATTAAGGGTGTTAAGTCTGGCTTGGTAACTTACGCTGTAAGGGATACTCATGTTGATGGTTTTGACCTTAATGTCGGCGATATTATTGGGCTTGATGATAAGGCGATACTTGCAAAGGGTAAACTTGTATCTGAGACAACTGAAAGCTTAATCGCAAATATGATGAGCGATGACGTAATGAACATAACTCTTTTCTATGGCGAAGACATAAGAGAAGATGAGGCAAACAAGTTAGTTGAAAGCATTTCAAAAATATATCCAGAAGTTGAAGTTAGTGCTGTAAGTGGTGGTCAACCAGTATACTATTATATTGTAAGTTTAGAGTAAAATTGATTAAATTTGAATAAGCAAACAAATGTTAATTTGTGAATGAAAATTCAATAATTTGACAAAAAACGAGTAAAAAATGCATTTTTTACTCGTTTTTTCATGAATTTTTGTCAAATTTGTCAAATTTTCGCAATTTAGAGAAGGTTCTCATCTTCATCTTTAATTATGTTTAATAGAGAACTAAAAGATGACTTACTTTTACTTTCAACTTTATTTCTCTTATTTGATTCTTGAACTTTTCTTGTGATTATTTTCGTGTCTTTATAGCAATCTAACAACTTAAGTGCATCTTCTGACCAATTGAGATGTTCATAGTCTAAGTGGTCATAAAGATTTGCGTTTTTTCCTATTTTTTCTTCTATTTCTTCAAATAGGTCAGGTTTGTCTGTTAAGCGTAATGTAGTGGCTATAAGGGTTGCCATTTCATTGAGTTCTTTTGTATCTATCATTTTATTAAATACTTTTGGATTTGTTGACAGAAGACATTTTTTAAGTTTTGGCAGTTCTTCTTCCAAATATTCACTTAAAAGAGGGAAGGCGTTTGTATAATAAGGTTTTCTATATTCGTGCAAGCCTAAATGAATTCCGTCTTGTTCCATCTGTTTGCTTATTTTTAAAGCAGTGTAGTCATTGATGACTTCATTTAAAAGGTAGTAGTTTTCACTTCCTATTGTAAATTTGCTTTTTTTATCAAAATGAGAAATATATAATCCTGTTTTAAAAATCACTTCATAATCTGAATTTTTAAGTACTGCACATTGAACGACATGATTGATTTCATGGATTAAGGTTTCCAAATCAAGAGAGAAGATTGATGGCAAAACGCAAATATTATATTTTTCGTTTGGCTTATCAAGTCTATATGTATAATCGACATATGCAATTGTGTGATTGGGTACAAAGAGGAAGGTGCGTAGGTTTTTTAACAGATTGACAGGAGAAAGATTATTTTTTTCAATCTCTTGCATTAGCTGAACATAAGTTGGATTATTTTCTGTTATTTCTGCGAGATGATTTTCAGTTAAGCCTCCAAGCTTTGCTAAAAGTTTTACATCATAAAATATGCTGAAATATTTTTCATCTGCCAAAAGATTGTCTAGGCTTGAGAATTTTTTATCGGTATATTTATTTAGCACCTCGACAAATTTTTCGGTTGGGGTATTGTTTTTTAATAACTCGTTATATTCATTTGCAATAAGGTCAAAATCGGGTGAATTCCTGTCTATTGCAAAGTTGCTTAAAACATGTGATTTTATAAGCTCAAGCCTATTATTTTCATGATTTTGAGTGAAATTGTTGCTATTTTTAATATATTTTTCTGAAATTATTAAATATTCTGAGTCAAGATAGTCAAATTTTGCTTTATATTTTCTTTTAAATATTGAATAATTATTTTGAAGTTTTCTTTCTATTTTTAACCTTGCTTTTTTATCTGCCAATATTTCTTTTAATGCCTCGTCTGAAAAGTTCTTGTCAAGTTTAAGAAGAGAGGTCATGTAAGGTTTAAAAGAATTTTCTGGAATTGGAAAGCCTATGTCAAATTTTTTAAGATAGTGTAACATTTCACTATAAGAGAGTTTATCAAATTGCTTTTTATCTAAATCAATCTTTATTTCATTTAGATATGAAGAAATAAGTTCAGACTTTTTGTTATCAAAATATTCTTTAAGTTGAGCGCTAAAATTAGTATCTACAGCAGGGTTTACAAATATAAAGCTAGTATTTTTGATTCTATTTGTGATAATGTCTCTATATTGTTCGCCATAAAACTTGACAAAATATTCTGTAATCATTGGAATTTTGCCTTCAATGGGATTGTTTAGATTTATTTTTTCAAGACCATGCCTATACATAATTTTTCCTTATTAATTTTTTGCTTTTAGTCCGACTTTTGTGATAATTTAATAAATTTTTGTTTTTAAAGCAATAAAAAAGGTGTTTTTCACCAATTTTTTATTAAATTATGTTCTCGCTTTGAAGAAGCATCATAAATTCGCGATAGTTATCTGGGAATTTATTCCTACCTTCGTAACTCTTTGTTTTTCCATTTTTTTCGATTGTGACAGAATATTGAATTCCGTCAAGTATCATTGGATTAATCATGCGTTCTTGCCAAGAAGACACGATTGAAAGAAGTCTGTTTGCAAATGGATTAATTTCTAAATTGATTTTTTTGCCATTTAATTTGACTTCGTTTGTTTCGTCATTTAGGGTAAGATAAGTTGAGTTTGTTAACGTAAATATTTTTACAGCGATTTTCATTTTTACTCCTTAAAGATAGTATAGCAACTTTTTAATCAAATGTAAAGAATTAAAATTGCAATAAACTTGATTTTTTATTTTATTTTAATTAGAATGTTTTATATGAAAAAGAGAATTGATTTAATTGTAAGTGAAATGAAGGGCTTTTCAAGAAATAAAGCGCAAGAAATGATTGAAGAAGGAAATGTTTTGGTTGATGGAAAGGCTATTTTAAAGTCTTCCTTTTTAGTTGACGAGAATTGTGAGGTCACTTTTACTCAAAACAGAAGTTTTGTTTCAAGAGGGGCAAAAAAGCTATTGGGTGCAGTTGAGGTATTCAAACTTGATTTCGCTGGCAAGGTGGTACTTGATATGGGTGCTTCAACTGGAGGCTTTACGCAGGTGCTTCTTGAAAATGGTGCAAAGAAAGTTTATGCTGTTGACGTTGGCAAGGGCGAGCTCGACAAAGCTTTGCGAGAAAATGAAAGAGTTGTCAATATGGAAGGGCGTGACATTCGCACGCTTACAATTGATGAAGTGAAAGATTGCGATATGGTAGTTGGCGACCTGTCATTTATTTCTCTTCGCCATATTTTGCCAAAAGTGAGAGAGTTGTTTGGAAAGATAGAATGTATGCTTCTTTTTAAGCCTCAGTTTGAATGCGGAAAGGATATTGCGCGAAAATATAGAGGAGTGATTAGGGATAAAAGTGTTCATAAAAATATTTTAAAAGAGTTTATAAAAGAACTTGAACTATATGATTTTGTTTTGTCAGATATATTTTATTCTCCTATAAAAGGTAAAGAGGGTAATATTGAATATCTACTGCATTTAAATGGAAATGAAATGAAAAACATTGAAATAGACAGCGTTGTAGAGGAGGCTTTTAAGAAAATTTAACTTTTTTTAGAAAAGGACTTGACAAATCCCCCCCCCGATTAAAATATAAGTATGCGGTGGCGAGAATGCCACAAAAGGAGGGGATTATGTATTGGGATAAAGGAGATATTGCTTTTTTTACTATAATGGGTACAATTGCATTGGGAACAGTTGGTGCAGTCGGAGGGCTTATTGCACATGGAATAAACGTAGGAGTTGTTAGTGCTAGCGTTGGTAACAATATTACTAAAATAGAAGAAAAGAGAAAAGAGCTCAGTAATATTGTTGCAAATAAAGCAAATATCGATAACTTTGATATTGCTTCGGTTGAACTTGCTAGAGGTGCAGAGGACAAATATTTATTTAAGGCTTTTGGCAGCACAAGTTACGAACAAATTGTAGGGCTAAAAGAAAACAAATATCTAAATGTTTTCTTTGAAATTTCACAATATGACGCAAACAAGATTATGGACAGCGTAAGAAAACTAGATGAGACCGAGAGAAGAAGAGATTTGACTTCAACTGAGCATAGTGCAATTTTAGATGAAACACAAGTAAATGAATGGAAATTTACTGAAAACGGAAGAATTGGAAAAACTACTGACGCTTGTGTAGAATTATATAACGCAATGAACGAGGCTGTTCAAAGAGCTTATTCGTCAAAATTTGAGGAGATTTTTGAGGCAAGCAACATAAACAACGCAACTTCAAAAGTTTATAGATATATGAGACCAGAGTTTGTTGGTGACACTCATGTAAGCGGATTCTTTGCACATGGAAATACAGTTTTTGTAAATGCAGGTGTTATGACAACTAATATTTCTCAAGTTATAAAAGATGAAGAGAAAGGCATAAGTTATTTCTTAGTCGATACTTTGCAAGGTCGTGAAAATAATGGAGATATTGTTGTAGATACTTGTCGTGCAAGAGTTGAAATTGAAGGTACAGACCTATCTCAAGAAGAGGTTTATGCTAAATTTGTAAAAGGCGAGTATTCAAGCTTTGTTGAACTGGCTCGAGAAAAAGTTGGAAGCAAGGTTAGTGTTGTAAATAATGCGCTTGCCTCTGATGTTGAAGAAATTGAACTCTTGTAGGCGATGAAATTGTAATTAATTTGGCGTTTAACTTTGATTTTTAATGGTATAAATACTTATAAAAAGTGGCAAATTATTCACATTTCACAATGTATTACTATGTATTTGCTAGTAATATCAAAAATTAGTAAAAAGTGCCTAAGACATGCAAAAAGTGCCTAAGGCACACAAAAAGAGCAAAAATTTATGGATTTTTGCTCTTTTTTAATGATTTTTTGTGAAAATTTTATCAATTTTTATTAGTTTTAATTAAAGTTTGCTTAAATTCTTGTTACGCTTGCAGCTGTTGGATATAATGGCAAATCATCGAGTCCTGGACAAACGCTTCCTGATTGACATGCTTGGCATGGTGGAATTACTGGGTAGCCATATGATGGAACAAGTAAGTCTACAACGGCAGTTACTTTGATAAGCACTTGAAGGCAACCAGTAACTGTGAATGCGTTATCTGGAGTGTATGTTCCAATTTGACTTGTGAAAATTGCGTTTACTTTAATATCAATTGGTGAGAGTGATGGTTGTGGAACAAAAAGCATGCTACATTTTTGTATTGTTATGCTTGACGTTGCTGTTCCGATAACGCCGTTTGCATCACGATAAGTAACAGTAAGTGGTACTGTTATTGTCATTGATACATTTGCGTAGTTTGGTGAATTTTCAATTCTGTCTATTACAAGGTCGGTCACTGTTGGTTCGTTGCCAACTTGGTTTTGTGCCGATATGTAAGTAAGAGGCAGAGCTGGATTTGCTGGATTAAAACCGCTAAGTGGGAGAACTATCCCTGTTTCTGTTGTTTGAGACACACATGCGTCAAATACTTTGGTTATCTCAATTAGTACTTTTTCACAAATCCCATTTACTGGATTGCTTGTCATTGGACCAGGTCTATTGGGATTTGTATTGTTTATATAAAATGACATTTTACCTCCTCATTTTTATAGCCATTAGAGCAGGAGGCTCTAGGCATACAATCTAATATATGAAATTTAGGTTAATTATTGTGCATGAAAAAAATCAATTGACTTTCTTTTGCCTTTTTGTTATCATTAAATAGTTAAAAAAGTTGTGACGGTGATGAAAAATTGGGAAGCTAAGATTTGCACCTAAGGCGAATTGTTGAGGCTTCTAAATTACCTAACTTCAGTTTAAAATAAGGAGTAATTATGATTTTAGATAATGTTAAAATTAGACTTGCACAAATGAGAGATGAGATTGATTTTATAAAGGAGTGTCTTTGACAAGGGCGACCTTGAAAAGCAGTTAAAAGAGCTTCAGGCTCAGCAGTCTGAAGAAGGATTCTATCTTGACCAAGCGCGGGTTCTCGAAATTGGCAAGAAAGTCAAAAGTCTTGAAGGTAAAAAGAATTTAATCAACCTCTTAAATTGGCTCTATGATGATTGTAGGGCTTATGTTGAACTTATTGAAGAGACGCATGATACATCGCTTGATGGGGAGGTTGAATTAAGCCTGCACAAGCTTGAAAGCGAAGTTGATAAGGCAAAAATTCAAACTCTTTTAAGAGGCAAGTATGATTCCTATGATACGATTATGACTATCCATGCTGGCGCTGGCGGTACAGAGGCTCAGGACTGGGCTGATATGCTTTATCGAATGTACCGAATGTACTGCGAAAGTGTTGGCTACAAGCTTTCAGTTGTTGACGTGTTGAATGGTGACGAGGCGGGACTAAAATCAATTACTTTTGAGGTGAGTGGTGAAAACGCTTATGGATTTTTAAAGGCAGAAAAAGGTGTTCATAGACTTGTACGAATTTCACCTTTTGATGCAAATGCAAGAAGGCACACCTCTTTTGCAAGCGTGGAAGTTATGCCAAAGCTTGACGAGAGTCCTAATATTGAAATCCGCTCTGAAGATTTGAAGATTGACACATATCGTTCTTCTGGCGCTGGAGGTCAGAATGTCAATAAGACCGAGAGTGCAGTAAGAATTACACATATTCCAACGGGAATAGTTGTTTCTTGTCAGGTTGAGCGTTCTCAGGTGCAAAACAAAGAAAGAGCTATGAATATGCTTTATTCTCGTCTTGCCGAAAAAGAAGAACGTGAAGAGCTTGAAAAACTTGCAAATATTCGTGGCGAAGTTAAGAAAATCGAGTGGGGAAGCCAGATTCGCAGTTATGTTTTCTGTCCTTATACGCTTGTTAAGGACCACCGTACTGGCTATGAAGACAGTAATGTCGCTTCGGTTATGGACGGAAATATTCAAGAATTCATTAACGAATATTTAAAGAAGATTTAATAAAAGGTATTTTATTATGAGTTATCAAAGCGATGCTTTAGAAAAATTTAATAATTTAAAAAACAAAAAAGATGTGATTGTTTTATCTATTGAAAGTTCTTGTGATGAAACGAGTATTGCTGTTGTCAAAAATGGTAGAGAAGTTTTATCAAATATCATTGCAACTCAAATAGAAATCCACAGGCGCTTTGGCGGCGTTGTGCCAGAAGTTGCATCTAGAAATCACATTCTTGCCATTTCAAATGTCTGCAAAGAGGCACTTAACGAGGCGGGAATTTCTGAGAAGGACATTGACGCTATTGCTGTAACTTATGGTGCGGGGCTAATGGGTGCGCTTCTTGTGGGGGTTAACTTTGCAAAAGGACTTGCTTATAGCTTGGGACTTCCTCTTATTAAGGTTAGTCATGTGCATGGACATATTTCTGCAAACTATATCTCTCATGAAAAGTTAGAGCCACCTTTTATATGTCTTTTGGTTAGCGGTGGGCATACTGCTATTTTAAAAGTTGAAGGATATAACAAATTTGTAAGGCTAGGCACAACTGTAGATGACGCGGTTGGAGAAGCCTTTGATAAAGTTGCAAGAGTTCTTAGCCTTCCTTATCCAGGAGGACCTGAAATTGACAAACTTGCAAAAGAAGGAAAAAATGTTTATCATTTCACTGTTTCAAATAGTTTAAAAAACACCTATGATTTTTCTTTCAGTGGGATTAAGACAGAGGTGGTAAACCTCGTTCACAATGCTACGCAAAAGGGCGAAACACTGAATTTTGCAGATATTGCCTCATCTTTTCAGGAATGTGTTACTGATGAACTTGCTTTAAAAGCGGTTAAGGCTTGTAAAAACTATGACTTGAAAAAATTGGTTGTTGCGGGTGGCGTTGGTGCAAATTCAAGATTGAAAGAAAAATTAGGTGCTCTTTGTGAGGAAAACAATATTAAATTTTATAGTCCATCTTTGAAGTATTGCACTGATAATGGTGCAATGATAGGTTCAATGGCTTATTATATGATTAAGGACGGAATTGGACTTGCTGATTTAAGTTTAACAGCAAAACCAAATATTGATTTGCAACAGCCTAACGTCGTGCGATAATTGTAAGGAGCGCTTAATATTCTTATTGTTTCCTTCCTACAAAAACCGAATTATATAGGTTGAGTTTAAAGGAATGGGGAATTTTAGATATTAAATTATAAAGGTAAGTGGCTAAGCCACACGACAATCGCGCAGCGTAAGGCTGGGGAACGTAAAAATATAAAAATTAAAAATGGCTTACGAAAGTCGCGCAGCGTAAGGCTGTGGGAACGTAAAAATATAAAAATTTAAAAATGACTTACGAAAGTCGCGCAGCGTAAGGCTGTGGGAACGTAATATTAACAAAACTTTAAATACAATAGACGATAAACGTCGAACATTTGGTTCGGCGGGAACGAAATAAATTTAAAAATCAAATATAACTAACGATAATGATGCAAACTAAGTTTGCTGGAACATAATAAAACCAAAACTTTAGATATGTCTTACGATAATCGCGCAGCGTAAGGCTGCTGGAACGTAATAATATAAAAATTTAAATACTATAGACGATATTCGTGCAACATTTGTTTGCTGGGGAGGAAATTATGGAATTACTTGCACCTGCTGGTAATTTTGAAAAACTTGTTACCGCTGTCCACTTCGGGGCAGATGCGGTTTATTTTTCAGGCAAAACTCTAGGACTTCGCGCCTTTGCTGGCAATTTCAGCAATGACGAAATTAAGTCCGCTATGGAATTTTTGCATAGCCACGCCAAAAAAGGTTATATCACTCTCAATATCGTTGCAAAAGATGTTGACTTTGTTGGTCTAGACGATTATCTTAAAGTGCTTGAAGAGGCAAAGGTGGACGGCGTTATTGTTTCAGACGTGGGTCTTATTTACTATATCCGTAAGAACTTTCCGTCAATTGATGTTCATGTGTCAACTCAGGCAAACGTAAACAACTCTCAGTCAGCAAAATTCTATGCTGATATGGGAGTTACTAGAATTGTGCTTGCAAGAGAACTTAATCTTGAAGATATTAAAAAAATTCATGACAATGTTAAAAATGTTGAAATTGAAACCTTTGTGCATGGTGCAATGTGTATTTCCTATTCTGGAAGATGCCTGCTGTCAAACTATTTGACTGGCAGAGATAGCAATAGGGGTGCTTGCGTTCAAGCTTGTAGGTGGAAATATTATATCCGCGAAGAAAACCGCGAAGATGAATATCCTATTGAAGAGGATGAACGCGGAACATATATTTTAAACTCAAAAGATATGTGCCTTATTGATTATGTTGACAAATTGAGAGATGCAGGAATTGCAAGCTTGAAAATTGAAGGTCGAATGAAATCAGATTATTATGTTGCCAGCGTTGTCAATGCGTACAGACGAGCACTTGACGGCTTTGACGATTTTAATCTTCTTCATGACGAACTTGAAAAAACCAGTCACAGACGTTATACAACAGGTTTTTACTTTAATTCTGACGACAAAGAATATTTGAACGACAGCATGCCTGTTCAAACCTATGAATTTATGGCTAAGGCTGTGGAAGATGCAAAAGAGGGCAGGGTTAAAGTTGAAATGAGAAACAAGTTTAGACTTGGTGATGAACTTGAGGTGCTATCGCCTGATGATAATTTCTTAAAGAAGATTAAAATTGAGAGCATTATAAACTCAATAGGCGAAAATGTAGAAGAAGCGAAAAGGGTGCAAGAAATAGTGGAAATTAACTGTCCATTTGCTCTTAAAAAAGGTGATATTTTAAGACGTGAATCTTAAGACGGAGTATATTTACATTTTATAAAAAATAGTAAGCAGAGATAATCTGCTCTTGCTCGTTTAGTGGCAAGTTTTGGTTGTGAAAGATTTAAGAAAATGTTCTGATTTATTTTTAAAACAGGGCGTAATGCCCTTTGACAAAGATATATAAATATGTTAAGATTGTTTAATTCAAATGAGGTGAAGAAATGGGATTTATGGGTAATGTTTTTAAGGTGCTTGGTTTTGAAAGTGAAAGCAAACCAAAAGCAGCAAAAAAAGTTCAAACAAAGGCAACTTATAGTTTAAAAAAAACAAGTTCAAGACCAGAACAAATTGATGGCATTTCTGTCTATTATCCAGAGAAAAAAGAGCAGTGTAAGGATTTTGTCGTTTTTGTAAAAGAGGGAAAAGCAATCATTATTTCCACTGATTATTGCGGAAGTGAAGAGAATGAGGGGGCTATTGACTTTTTGAAAGGATTTGCTCTTGGCGCAAACGCAAGAATGATTACGCTCAATGAAAACAGAATGTTTTTAATTCTGCCGGAGGGAATGGAAGTTGAAGAATAAACTCAAAAACTTTTTTAAAGATAGGCAAAGTTTGTCAATTTTTCTTTGCATTGTTTCTTTTGTAACATTTATTTTACTTGACCAACTCACAAAAGGACTTTTAATTCCAAAAGTTATTCCTGATGTGGGGGATATGCAAAAAGTTATTCCTGGTTTTATTTCTTTCGTCTTTGTAAAAAATTATGGGGCTGCTTGGGGAATCTTTCAAAACAATAATATATTTTTGATTATTGCAAGCATATTGGGAATTTTGCTTGTTGGAGTTTTCTATCTTTTAAGAGTTATGAGGGCGGGACAAAAAAGCTCAAGATTGTTTGCGTTGGCAGTTGGGTTTATTATAAGCGGAGCACTTGGCAATCTTATAGATAGAATTGCTTTTGGTTATGTGCGCGACTTTATCAATTTTGATTTTATCAGTTTTCCAGTATTCAACTTTGCTGATATTGCCTTGACATTAGGAATAATAATGCTTCTTATCTATATTTTATTCTACTATTCAAAAGAATGTCCTGACGAAGAAGGAGTATTTAAAATTTCTAAAAATAAAGAGAAATCAGCCAAAAATAACGAAAAAACCGATGAAAAACCTGAAAAAATTGAAGAAAAAGACCAATTATCACAAAATGAGAATGTCAAGAAAGATAAATTTGACGAGGAGGACGAATCCGAAAATGACATGCGGTAATTTTATTTCTACTGTGGAAGGTCGCCTCGATAGAGTGGTTCAAGAAAAGTTACCCGAACTTAGTCGCTCTCATATCAAGACTTTGATAGAAGATGGGAAAATTCTTTTTAAAGGGAAAAAGGTTAAAGCTGGACAGCAGGTTCAAATAGGCGATGAAATCGAATATCAAATTGACGAACCTAAAGACTTGGAAGTTGAAGCTCAAGAGGTTGATTTTGACATCGTTTATGAAGATGATGATATTGTTGTAATAAATAAACCGCAAGGGCTTGTTGTTCATCCGTGTCAGTCAACAAAGGATGGCACACTTGTAAACGGACTTCTGTTTAAGGTGAAAAACTTAAGTGGTATAAATGGAGTTTTAAGACCTGGCATTGTGCATAGGCTTGACAAAAACACCTCCGGTCTTATGATAGTTGCCAAGAATGATTATGCTCATAATGCTCTTGCTAAAGAGATTTCAGAAAAGGTGAATTTTAAAAGGTGTTATATTGCACTTTGCGAGGGGCACTTTAAAAATCAAGAAGGGAGAATTGAGAGTTATATTGCCCGCGACAAAAAAGACAGAAAGAAAATGGCAGTAAGCGATAGCGGTAGGTATGCGATTACAAATTATAGGGTCAAGGAAAGTATTGGCAAATATGACCTTGTTGAGTTTTTGCTTGAAACGGGTAGAACTCATCAAATACGAGTGCACTGTAAAATGCTCAATCATCCAATTGTTGGAGATGACGTTTATGGACATGGCGAGAAGGGGCTTAATGGTCAACTTTTGCATTCATATAAGCTTGAATTCTTGCATCCAAGAAATAATAAAGTCATGAGTTTTGAAGTGCCACTCCCAAATTATTTTGAAGATTTTTTAAATAAAAAAAGAACCACACTTTAGGTGTGGATTTTTTATGGGTTCAAAATTAAGTTATTGATTGGAATTCTGTAATTCCGATATGGCGTTTCTTTCTTTCAATTTCAATCAAACTTGAAATGAGGTCTCTCACCTTGTATGGGTTTGCCACATGACGAAGGTGGAATTGAGGTGAGTGAGCATCATTACTTGAAATCTCAAGAGTACCTGTTTTGAAAATTCTGTCGGCAAGAGATACCTTAAGAGTTACATCAAAGCATCTGTAAACATTGATTTCATCAATTATTGCTGAAAGGAAACCTTTATGTCTGAAGAATTTCACCCATTCGCCCTCTTTCTTCACTATGTAATATCTATAGAAAGAAATAGGTAATCCAAAGCGCCTTCTTCTATCATGCCAAATTACTTCACAATCTTTATCAAATCTCATTATAGGCCTCCTATTTATTTACTATGATTATTTTAGCAGCAAAAGAACGAAATGTAAAGGGATTTTTTGAAAATTCTCTAATCGGCTTGAAAAAATCATTTAAGTTAATCGCTATCTAGGTGGAAATAAGATTATAACAGGAAAAAATTACAAAAATTAAAAAATTATCAGAAATCAAATCAAATAAATTGATTTGAATTTTAAAAAAAGATATACAATAAATATATAGAAAAACAAAAAGAGGGGTAGGGGTATGAAAAAAATAAAAAGATTTAGTTTATATATTTTTGTAGCTCTTGTTTTAGGTTTACTTGGAACTCTTGCCCTAACCTTGCCTAATTCGGGGGGGGGCTCAGCAAAATGCTGAAGTTGGCATAGAGAAAGACTCGGCTTATGCTGCAACTACTACTGCAACTGTTTTTGGATATTATTCTAGTAGTTTAATTAATGCTGAAGAGTATCACGATGTCAATGGCAGAGGTTACCCTGAATGGTTAGGCAATTTGGCAACATTTTCAATGAGAATAGGAAGCACGACTTATTCAATATCTGGACGAACAAACATTAGTTTGACTAGTGGGACTACATATACGTTCACTGTTTTGACAGTACCGACAGGTTATAATTTTGTAGGCTGGTGGGAAGAAGAGGACCTATCAGATGATGCAAATTCATTTTATGATTATTACCTACGCTCAACCTCGACAAGTTGTTCAATGACTGCTAAGTGGGGATATATTGACTATTTTCCAGTTTTTGAACCTGCGGGTGCAACCTATACCATCACTGCAAACGGAAATGGTGGACGTGTAGGCAATGCAGATGATGAATGGCTACATAGTAGTGATTATACTACCGCAACACGAAGGGTCTTTGTTGGAGATACGTATGCTGCTTTGCCTGAAGGAGGAAATCGAAGTGGATATATTTTTACAGGGTGGTATACTTAACAATCCGCTGCCAACAGTTCAAATCCAAATTACTTGGTTTTACAAAATAAGGTTGCAACAAGCAATGCAACAATTTATGCAGGCTGGAAATCAGTAGGTAGTACTAACTATATCCGTACCATATTAGTGTACAGGCAGACACTTCCAATTACATATTCTAATGGTTGGTATCAAACTCTTTATGATGAATATTATTATAAATATTTTGTTTCAGGTTCAAATTGGAATATTCCAACTACAAATTCTGGCTATGACGTAACATATAATACCAACATAAATGGTACAGGCTCTCAAGTCACCACAGGTACAACTGTGACTTCAAATACCTATTTCGCTTATGCACAAGTCAACGCGAAACAATTTACTATTACATATCATAGTAATTATGGAAGTGATGAGACTAAAACTCAAGGCGTTGTTTATGATACACCTTTGAATATTCGAGAAGGTTTGTCTAGGCCGGGCTATACTTTTTTAGGTTGGGGGAAATCTTCCATTCAAACTAGTCCAACTTATACCGCAGGACAATCTGTCACAAATCCATTTGGTGCAAGCGGTGGAGACCTTTATGCAATATGGAGTGCGAACTCCTACACCGTAACAGTAGACGGTAATGGAGGAGGAGTCGATGGCTGGAATTCAAAGACGATAAGATTTGATGCGAATTATGGAACATTACCGACGGTGACAAAACTAGGCTTTACTTTTACGGGTTGGAAGAATAGCGAGAGCGGAGAGATGATAGAAGCAACCACAAAGATGACTACAGCACAGGACCATAGAATAGTAGCACAGTGGAGTGAAAATACCTATACAATCAATTTTGACAATCAATATGAAAAGAATCTAGACTACACGACAGAGTATCTAATAGATGCAACAGAGCATGTAACAAAACCAGGCTATCAACTTTTGTACTGGACATGGATAGATGAAGAAGGTAATGTAAAACTAGATGAAGAAGGAAATATATTAAAGTTCTATGAAGGCGAGTCCGTTACGGACTTTCTGCTATGAATGGGGCAGTGCTTGAATTCAATGGCGTATGGCAAGAAACATGGGTAAAGTATGCTGAAAAACCATATCAAAACTCAGACGGAGTGTATTACATTTCAAGTGCAAAGAA
>CATKXS010000006.1 GCA_949841045.1 uncultured Clostridia bacterium
GGGTTAGTCAGCCGTTCGAGTCGGCTTGGGAACACCAAAAAAAACGGTCAATAATTAACTGACCGATTTTTTATTAGTAAAATTAAAATATGTTTGCTTAAAATAAAATGTTTTTAGTTAAATTATTATAAAAAATCTGTATTTGTCACATCTTTCCATAAATCTTTCAAAAGTATTCCATCTATATTTGCTTTTTCGGCAAGATCATCAATTGATTGATATGATTGTTCTTCGTGAGTGTTTATATTCAATAACATATCACATTTTTTAAAATCATTATATAAAATGCCATATCTGTTGTTACGATAAGTAAACTCAACTTCACCATAATGTTTATATGCTTGAATAAAATCATCAAAATTGGCTAATACAGCAGATTTGCCTTCTTTAAATTGTTTTTGAGCATTGTTAAGTGAGGGGATATTTCTTATCCCTGCGATGTCAGGATGCTGAAACGATTCTTCTGATTGTCTCCATCCACAAGTAGGACATTCATCTCCGTTTCCGAACTGGCAAATTAGTATTTTATTTCCACATACATCACATTTTGAAATTTTGTTTTTTAAACTTGGATACTTAACTATCATTTTTTCTTCTTTTAATTAAATTGTTACATATATTTTGGATTTTCAACTTTATCCCATATATCTCTTACATATTCATTTCCTATTTTAGCGTTTGCGATAAAATCTTTTTTATCTGAAAAGTAATAAATATTTTCTGGTGACCAGCCAAACTTTATTCCGCCTTCATTGTTAGCCCTATCCAACCAACAATTTATATTTTTATACCAAAATTCCATTTCCCCATACATATTAAAGCCGTCAAGGAAATCAATTAGCTCGGGTCTAAATTCCTTTCCTTCTTCATATAGTTTTTTTGCTTTGTTTAGCGAAATCAGGTTGGGAAAAATTACATCATTAGGATGTTCGCTGATAAGGTGGCTATTTTTCCATCCACAATAACTACATTTCCCTTGTTCATATATATCAGCCATATAACTGTGTCCACATACTTCACATTTCTTTTCAAATATTTTATCATAGATATTTTCCTTTTTCATTTTTTTCTCCTTTTAACAATAATCCGGATTGGTATCTTCACCGTCAGGGCCCTTATACTCGCATCGATCTGCTTTACCTTTAGAATAATTCCAAAAATGATCATGTGGGAATTTATGTTTGTGTTTATTCCCATGATCCCAATCTCTATCTCAAACTGCTGCACCATCTGGTCCATACCATCTTTGCTGTAAGAGTTTTCCTGTATCTTCATCATAATAGTCAGTACGGGAATTTGGGGTATCTTCGAGAGTGTCTATGTTACCACGATAAGGTCCAAAAACTTTTTTTATTCCGCCACTTGGTTTACACATTCCCATAATGCCACCTCACAAAAGAAGAGGACATTAATATACTAATCATAAACTTTTCCTCCTTTTAATTTATTTCAAACAAAAGGAGCTTAAGTCAGAGTTAAACATTATGGGGCAAGGGTAATGTTAACTAATTCTTGGGTTATTCATGTTTTGTCTTTTTTAATTGTAAGTTATCCAAAGCTCTGGGCAAACAATTATTTATTTGTATTATATCATATATTTTAAAAAAAATAAAAGAAAGTGTGACAAATATTTATAGGGAGAGATAGATTTTAACAAATGATATTTATAAAAATACTGGTATAATTTTGGTATAATTCTTGAATAAAAGTTGTTTAAAAATATAAAATTATTGGATAATACGCATAGAATATGCTTAAAATTGCGAAAATTAATGCAAAAAATGAAGAAATTGCATAGAAATCTCTTGATTTAGCATTCAAATATAATTCCTAAGGGTTAGTCACAGGTTTGAGTTGGATTTGGAACACCATAAATAAAAAACGGTCTTAGTAAATTTGACCGTTTTTTATTTCATGATATTTTTAATTTTTAAATGAGTTAAAAACTGTTCCATGAAAATTTCTTATTATAATTTAATCTTGATAATAAAATTTTTTGTTTGACTTATACAAATTATAAGTTATAATTAATTGGGGGGAATTATGATAATAGGTATAGAGGGAATGGATGGAAGTGGAAAAAGTTCTGTTGCAAAAGCGCTCGCTTTAAAATTTGGATATGAATATAGGGATATGCCAAATAAACATTTTTTGGGAATGTCAGATGAGGGATTCCAAAAAGTTTGTGAAAAGATATATAAATTCCCTGACAATACTATAAAAGGTTGGTTTTTTGGGTTTGGGAATATACTTGCTACACAGAATGTTGAGAATGGTGTGATTATTGATAGACATTTACTTTCAAATTATTTTTGGAATGGTGATAAAAAAAATATTGGAATGTATGAAGAATTACTAACAATTACAGGCAAGCCAGATTTAACAATAGTTCTTTATGCTGGAATGAAGGAACGAATGAAAAGAATCCGCAAAAGAAGTTCAACTGATAGAGATTTAGATGATGATGAAAAAAAAGTGTTGGGATATGACAAAATGATTGCTTTTGCAAAGCATGTAGCTCTTCCTTATTTAGTAATAAATACTGAAAAATATAATTTGGACAAAACAATTAAAATTTGTGAATGCTTAATTAAAAAAATTGAAACAATGGATAAGGCAGAGGTCGTTGAATTTGTTAATAAAGTGAATCAGAGATTATATAGAAACAAAAAACAGCCATATTCAGAACTTCTTAACGATGAACTAGAAAACGATTAATATTATTTGCAAAAGACATAAATTTTTGATATAATCCATATCAAAAGGGAGAGGATATGTTTTTAGATGAAGAGGGATTAGAGCAATTAGATGAACTGATAAAAAAAGAGACAAATAGATTAAAACAAGCTGTTTCGCAAAAAGCAAATGCTTATCAAAATGATACAAACACGTGGCATGACAATTCTGATTTTGATAATGCTACAGAAAAAGAAAATGCAGCTATAAATGAAATAAATAAGTTGATTGATATAAAAATAAATGCCGAAATAATTAAAAAACATATGCAGGCAGATAAAATAGATGTTGGCGATGTAGTAACAGTGGAAATAGATGAAGATGTTTTTGATGTAATTCTAACTGGTAAATATATTACTAATGCAGGTAATGGAGAAATAACATTAAATAGCCCATTAGGCGAAAATATTTACAAGAAGAGCATAGGTGATATTATTAAATATAAACATTTAGGCAATTCTTTTGTTGTAAAAATAATTGATTTTAAAAGAAGGGAGAGAGGTGATGAAAATTGAATATGAAATTAGATTTTTAAACATTGATAAAGATAAAATAATTAAAAAATTGCAAGAACTGAAAGCTGAAGATAATGGTGAAAAACTCCAAATTCGAAAAACCTATGATTTGATTCAGCCTCAGCCAAACAGCTGGATAAGGTTAAGAACTAATGGTGAAAAAACAACTTTAACTATTAAAGAAATTAAAACTGATAAGGTTGATGGCACTAAAGAACTTGAAGTTGAAGTTAGTGATTTTTTTGAAACAGACGCAATTTTAAATAAAATAGGGCTAAAATCAAGAAACTTTCAAGAAAATAAAAGACATCAATATCATTTGAATGGGGTTGAAATTGATGTCGATTCTTGGCCTCTAATTCCAACATATTTAGAAATAGAGGGCGATAGTGAAGAGAGTATAATGAAAACTTGCAAACTTCTTGATTTAGACTATAATGCGTCTACTTCGATGGATGTGACAGATATTTATAATAAAGTATATAATATAGATTTACTAAGTCTTAAAGAACTAAAGTTTTAAAATAATAAAGGAGGGTAAAAGCTCTCCTTTTTTATTTAGTTTTTATTAAAGTAATCCTTTTGTTTCGCTTAAATACTCAATGAATGACTTGACTTTTGAATTGTTATTTTCTTTTTTAGTAACTAGGCATAATGGAATTGAAGGAAGTGGGGTATTAATAGTTATTTTGTATAAAGTCTCATTATCCAGCAATTCTTTTACTGCGCTTTCAAATACATAACCAATTACATTTCCTCCAAGTATTAAGTCTATTGTAACTTGAGTTGAATTGCTTTGATAAAATGGGGTAAAACTTAGATTCTCTTTATTTAATAAAATGTTTAATGAATTTCGTATGTTAGAATTTTCTCTTGGAAGGACTATATGAAATTTTGAAATTTCCTCAAGATTTTTTACATTAGAGAAAAGAGAATGATTTTCTTTTGCATATACAAAACACATTTTTTCAAGTTTTATTGTTTCTAAATCATAGTCATTGCTGTTTATACTAATAGGGGCGGTATCTATAATAAAATCAATTTCTTTATTTTCTAATTTGTTGATTAAAATGGCTGTTGAGTCATCATGAAAAATTAATTTAACATTTGGATTCTCTTTTATGAAAGATTTAATTTTGTTTTTAAAGAAAAGATAAATATGACTTTGCATACCAAATGCAATTTGTTCTGTTTCTTTTTTATTTTCCATGATTTGATGGCACTCGTTCATTGAACTAATGATTTCTTCGACTTTAGTAAAAAGAAGAGAACCCTTATTTGTCATTTTGATGCCATTTCTATTCCTAATTATAAGTTCTTCTCCAAAATGTTCCTCAAGTTGTTTTATAGCATAACTTATAGATGGTTGAGAAATACAAAAATATTCACTTGCCTTAGTAAAACTTCCCAGTTTGCAAACTTCATAAAAATATTTTAAATTGTTAAAGTTCAAATTATATAAATTTATATCCATGCTTTTATAATATATATTTATACAAATCCTTGTCAAGAAAAATTACATAAAATGTATTTATGAATAAATAAATATTTTATATTTGACTTTTATATTTATGTGTGTAAAAATAAACAAAATGAAATGGGGGGATAATGGAAATTTTATATCCTGTAGGAAGCAATATATATATTGAAAATGCAATAAAAGCTGGTGCTGATGCAGTGTATGGTGGATTTCAACTTTTTAATGCAAGAAATAAGGCGAAAAATTTTACTGTTGATGAGCTTATTGCAGCGATTGATAAATGTCATGATAATAATTTAAAATTTTATTTAACTTTAAATACATTAATGTTAGATGAAGAGATAAAAGACGTAATTGAGACTTTAAAAAAATTTAAGATAAAGCCAGATGCTTTTATTTGTGCGGATATTGGTCTTTGTGAAAACTTAATGAAGGAATTTCCAGATGTTGAACTCCATGCATCAACTCAGTTTGGAGTGGCAAATCTTCAAGATGCACAGTTTGCTGAAAAAATTGGATTTAAAAGAGTTATACTTGCGCGTGAAATGACTGAAAGCGAAATTAATTACATAACTGAAAATTTAAATATAGATACAGAGGTCTTTGTTTGGGGCTCTCAATGTGTTAGTTTTTCGGGCTCTTGTTTTTTAGGCTCTTTAATGAATGGAGGAACTGCAAATAGAGGGAAATGTATAACGTTATGTAGAGATAAGTATCTTTTTAATCATGTAAGTGAGATGGGTAACTATTTGTATGTGCCCGATTTAAATTGTATTAATATTGCTAAAAAGGGAAATGCAGTATCATTAAAAATTGAAGGAAGAAGAAGACCTGTCGAACAATTGAATAAAGTCGTAAAAGAAATCAAGGGAGAAATTGATTCACAAAAAGAAAATGGATTTTATTTAGGAGAGAACATAGAGAAAAATCATTTATATGAAAGAGTAAACAATCGACAAAAATTTCTCTTTAAACATGATAAAAACTTTCCTATAAAAGAAGAGGATGTTTGGATATTTAAGAAATATAATGAATTTTATTATCTACCTGAAAACATAAGTCCAAATAGTGAGAGCCTTTATTTATATTCAGAATGGAAACTTCCTTTTAAACCTAATTTAAAAAATCTGTCTATGGAAATCAATCAAAAAGGTGGAATAGTGCAGAGTGTAATGTTTTTAAATTACAAAGGTGAAGCAAGATATTTTTACCTTAAAAATAATGAGAGTAAATATATAAATATAGAATCAATAAAGGAATTATATAAAATTTCAAATATAAATATTTATAGCATAAAATTTAAAAAAGAAAGTGAAAATCAAAATATTTTAATTTCTTATCAAATGGTTAAAGAAATAGAAGATTATGTATTAAAGTTATCAGAAATAGAGAGAAATTTTTCTTATGATAGTTGCGGTCTTGATAAGGTATACATTGAAACTGAGAATCTCAATCTTGCTTATGAATTAGCAAAGGAGAATATTTTAACCATAGTGAATTTGGAATCTTTTGAAATGTTCGAGAAACTTGAAATTAGCAGATTTACTGATAAAGAAGCAACTATTTTTAAACTTCCATTTTTCAATTTTAAAAATAAAGATATGCAGTTTTTATTAAAGAAAATTGAGGGCTTTGGTGTAATGATAACTAAATTTTCACAAATTGAAGACATTAAGAAGTTTAAGTTTAGCAAAATTTTTGCAGATTATCTTGTTCCAGTATGGAATCATAATTCAAGAGAATTTTTAGAAAAATGTGATGTAGAAAACTTTTGTGCAAGTCCAGAACTTAGTTTTGAAGAAAATATGAAGATTTTTAATAATGTGAATGAGGTATGCCTGTTATTAGGTGGTAAACCGACGTGTGTTTATTCTAGGCAGTGTTTTAAAAAGGCCATAGGCTGTTCAGTTTGTCGCCAATCTGAAAAAAGTTTAAAGAATGTTGATAGGGATGTTGACTTTGAATTAAATTGTTATGCTGACCATAGAACTATGAATTATAAGAATAATATTTTGAATCCTTATAATTGTAAAAATAAAAATGTATCTTACAGATTTGTAGAAAGAGGCTTGAGTATCCAAGACATAAAAGAAATCTTAGACTGTGTGCATAAAGATGGATATTATGAAAAATTAAGAAAACATAAATTATTTAAAAATTCATTTTCAAATATGTTAGAGGAGGATAAAAGAATTGAAAACTAAAAGTATTTGGGGGAATCCACCTAAAAGGTTGTATAAATTGTTAAATATTATAAAGTCTGAGAATAGAGAGAATCCCGAAGTTTGTATAGTAGGTTGCTCTGATGGGAAATTTTTAATGCCATTTGCTAGAGCTGAAATAAAAGTCACAGGTTATGATATTGATGAAATAGCGTTATATGGTGGTGAAAAACTTTTTCCAGTTAAAGAAGAAAATAAAATATATGCATATAATGCAAAATTCAAGAGTAAAGACTATCCTCTTGAAAAAAGAAGAGTTTATGGTGTTTGCGAACGATTGCAATTAGAAAATTTGGAAGCGTTTGCAAATGTAAAACTTTTAGATTTTTATAGAAACCCTCCAAATGATAAGTTTGACCTTGTTTTTACAAGCTGTTCGTTGCATTATTCTAAAAATGCAGAATTTAGTTTGCTAGACAAAGTGCAAAAGCTTGGAAGTATAGTTAAAAAGGGTGGTTATCTTTATGTTGATTATATGATGGCTATAGATGAAGATGATTATGAAAATTATCCAGATAGCAAATTTTTTAGGAAAGGGCAAATAAAAAATATGCTTAGCGATTCTTTTGAAATAATTTCAATAAAAGAGAATTCTTATCCTAGTTTTGAAGGTGCTCATGTAGATTGTGTAAAAGACCATTTTCACAGATTTGGCTATATTTTTGCAAGGAGAATAAAATGAGTTTTGAACTTTGTTGGAATATTACAGCTAAGTGTAATCAAGGTTGTAAATATTGTCATAGATTTTTAGGCTTAGATAATCTTACTATGGAAGAGAATCTTAAGATTTTAAATAATATTATTGAAAGTGGATGTGATAATATTACCTATACTGGTGGAGAAGCTCTTTTAATAGATTATTTAGAAGAACTTTTATCGATTTCTCATTCACACAAAATAAAAAATAAACTTATTACAAATGGTATTATCTTGACTGAAGAAAGGTTTTCTGTGATTAAGGATAAGATTGATAAAATAAATCTATCTATTGATAGTTTGAATATGGATACAAATATCCTCTTAGGTAGAGGAGATAGGCATGTCGAAATTATAAAAAGTAGAATAGAGATGATAGAGAATAGTAATGTGGAACTATCTATAAATTCTGTTATGACAAAGTTAAATATTTATGATTTATTTGAACTAGGCGAGTATATATCAGATAAGAATATAAAACAATGGAGAATTTTTAAGTTTATGCCATTAAGAGAGAAGGCAAAAGAGAATGAAGATGAATTTTCAATATCAAGAGAAATATTTGATGAAAATATAAGAAAACTAAAAGAGATGTTTCCTAAGTTAAATATAGTGACTAGAGATGTTAGTGAGTTTGAAAAACTTTACATATTAATACTTGCCAATGGAGATATTTATCAAACTATAGAAGGAAAAGATATTAAAAAAGGAAATGCTCTTAAAGATAAAATTTTCTAAAGAGATTATTAAATGCTTTTGGAATTTAATGGGAGAAGAGTAATTGTTATGATAGGTAGTAATTGTCGTGTCAAATGCTGACACTGCTAAATTTCTTATAGGGGGGGGAGAGAACTTTATGAGCTTATTTCAAATCTAAAGAACAAGTATAAGATGCTTATAAACGGAACTGAACCATTAATACATAAGAGTTTTGCCAAGTTATAAACTTGCGGGATATAAATCCCCAATTACTAATGGGTTGTTTTTTAAGGATAATCTAAATTATCTTGATGAATTGAAAGAAAATGGTGTTGACGAAATTAGAATTTTTAACCACTTTGATATGGAAAATATTGAATGATACGCACAAAATATGCTTAAAATTACGCAAATTAATGCAAAAAATGAAGAAATTGCATAAAAATCAACTTAATTTTGCATTCAAGTATAACTCCTAAGGGTTAGTCACAGGTTTGAGTCGGCTTGGGAACACTATAAATAAAGAAAGGTCATAGTAAATTATGATTTCTTTTTTTTATGTTGTAATATACAATAGGGTTAATGCTTTTTCTTGTATGGAAGGAATTAAGCGGCTGTGAAATTTAAGTGTAAATGTTCGGGCGCAATTCCTTTTATTTTCAAATTTAACGTCTTTTCAGCATAGTTTTGCAGTAATCGCGATTTTCAATTTAGTTATAGGTAAATGACAAGCTTTAAATTGAGTCTGAGTTTTGGGAATGGAGAGTTGACGAACTGCACAAAATATTGAGACAGTCTTGTTGAATATGGGTTGACAAATGTTTATCTATATATTAAAATTTAGTTGCATGAATTTGCCTTTAAAAGTGAATATGGCGTTTGTGCAGTAAAAATCATATTTAATATAATAAAAGAAAATTTTGATTAAAGGAGTTTTGAATGAAAAAGATAAATAGTACAGCAAAATTTACCTTAATATTTTTAGTGGCTATGATGACTGTTTTTATGTTGGCTGGAATACTATTTAGTACAAATAGTTTTAGTTTTGCCAGTGAAAACAATTTAAAAGTTGCTGATGAAAATGAAGGGGATGTGGATATATTTCTTTCTGATTTGTCAAATAGTTATCTAACTGCAGGATATTTGCCTAGTGGTGTTGTTAAAGACCAAACTAATACTGGTGCAATACTTTCAGTAAAGATAGATGGAGCAGCAACCTATTTTAAAAAAGGCCTTTATACTCCAACAGAAAAAAGGTTTATCTACAATATAAGCAATTTAAATTATAAATACTTTTCTAGTTATATTGGCGTACAAAGCGGGACTTCTGCAACTGGGAAGGCTGTTTTTGGTATTGATTTATCGAACTCAGCAACAAGCGGTTGGGTCACAAAATATTCAAGTGAAGACATGACTTCAAATGATAGTGCAAAAAATATTCTCGTAAATATAGAAGGTTATTCTTATATGAGAATTAGAGCGGATTTCGCAAGTGGCACTAGAACAACAGCGCAAGCAGTATGGGCAGATGCTAAATTTACAGACAATGAATCAAATGAGTTTAAACATTTGGTTAAATCTGTCGCTGAATATGATGAAATACTAAAAAATGATTTTCAGAATGCTGACTTGTCTAATAAAGATTATGAACTTGCACTACTTCAACGCAATTATGTAAGCAAGTTTGGAACAAATGGCTATGCCGCTTTGCATAATTACATTTTATCTAATGATAACAATGCTCAAGCATTTTATTGGCTTTTCAACGATGTAGATGTTCTTAGAATGTATACAACAGGTGGAGTGCCAGAAAATGTTGATATTTATAAGAAAAATAGTACATATAATTTAGCAAGTTGGTCAAATTCTTTAAGAGTATTGACAAGTCTATACACAGCTTATAAAGATGACCTTGCAGATGATAGTCTTTCAGAACTTGGAAATCGTAGAGGGGACATTTATCAAAAGATGATGATTTCTCTTTCACTCACACATTCAAAGAGGGTTCGTTTTTGGATTTATGACATGGGTCCAAACATGGAATTTAATAATACAAGCAATGATTCAAATGCGGTTGTAAGATATGCAGTTTTTAAAAAGATGTGGCTTGCTGGCAAACTAGACAACAAAGTGTTTGAGAATATCGAAGTTGAAGAAATGCGTTTAATTATGAACACTTTGCTTCCAGATAATGAAATAGAATGGCTTTTGGATTATTGGCAATGGAAGGGGACTAAAGGACCTTATTCACATATGGCATATTTGCACGCTTGGGAATTTTGGTCAGGTGCTCCTCAATTTTATGACCCAGCAAAAAAAGATTATTATTATGAAAAATATAGATTAGATGGTTATGGAATTGAATATAAGAAATATATAACACATGGATGGATGATGTTTGAAACAGGTGGTGTTTGCTGGAACATGTCAAACATGGGTTCAAATATGACAGCTGTTTGGGGACACCCATCAACACCTCTTGGACAATCAGGTTATGTAGAACATGTGGCTTATGCAGATTATTATAAAAATGCAAATGGTGAAGGATATTGGGCATTGACAAATGATGTCTTTGGCTGGATAAACACAAACTTTAGAAACTTCAATAATCTTGGAAGCGCTGGCGGTTGGTATACCTCAAGAGCAATGCTTGACTGGGGAACAGGTTCTTACACAAGTTTTCAAAGCGGAACTTATTTGATTTTAGCTCAAGCAGCAATGAATGATTTCGCTAATTATGAAAAAGCAAAAGAATTAAATATACTAGCCGGAATTTATTCAGACGACCTTGTAAAACAAGAAGAAATTTATCGTCAAGCATTGAATGCTCAAAAGATAAATCTAGATTCTTGGTTTGGAATTATCAATAACTATGTAGCACAGCAGAAATCGGGTGAAGATTTTATAAATCTTGCAAGAGAACTTGCTGATGCTTTAAAATATTATCCTCTCCCTATGTATGATATGATGAGATTGATTGCTAGATATGCCTCTCAACCTGAATATTTGGCAGTTATTAATATGATTCAAGCGGAAAATTTGAAACTTGCAAGTAAAGCAATAGAATCGCAAGTTTTGCAATCAAACATTACAAGAATAATGGCAAATTATTTGCTTGGAAGAGTGGATACAGAAGTAGCTAAATTTGAGTTTGATGGTGATGGCGCTGGCACATTATCTCTTGGAAATATGTATGAAACCTCTCAGCCAACTTGGGAATATAGCTTAGATGGCGGAAATAATTGGATTATAACCGATGAAAAAGTTCTTCAATTGACAAGTGAACAAGTTGAACTTATCAATACAGAGGACGATATTAAAGTGCATATTATTGGAACTGAAAGAACAGAAAAAAATACTTATGTTATTGATATAACAAAATCAAATGCTCCAACAGGTTTTTATGTAAATGACTGGGAAAACAAAGTTTTCGGACTTGACGAGGCTATGGATTGGAGATTTAAGGGCGACCTCTCTTGGACTAGATATTCAAAACAGCAGCCAGATTTAACGGGTGATAAAATAATAGAAATCAGAAGACGAGCAACAGGTACAGTGATGGCAAGTGACGAGGCAAGCTATACACTAACTTCTGCTGGTGAAGACGACTCTCTGAAAAAATATATTCCAATAAAACATTTATCTATATATGATGTTTCATCTGAAGCTATAAAAAATCAGGGTGATGCAAAAAATATTATAGATGGAAATTATAATACAAGGTGGCACTCCGACTGGAACGGAAATGATAGAGAAAGATATATTATTATAGAATTTAGTCAAGCGTTTGCTCTCACCGGTATGGACTATATACCTGCTGGTGGTGGTAACGGGAAAATCCTTCAAGGCAAGATTTATGGAAGTGGAACAGGCGAGGAGTGGACAGAGATTGCAAGTGTAGATTGGCAAAACAATGAAGATTTGAAATCTGTAGAATTTTTAAATAATGAATTAAAATTGAAGTATATAAAAATTGTGGGCGAAAAATGCTCTGGAAGCAAAAGTTTTATAAGTGGAAGAATGTTTAATTTCTATCATAATGAAATTGCTTCTGCAAATGATAAGCCTACGGCAGCTTTGGAATATAGTACAAAAACGCTCACTAATGGTGATGTTACAGTAAATTTAGTAAACTCAAGTGCAAGTATTATTGTGACTAATAATAATGCGAGGACTTCTTATACATTTACAAAAAATGGAAGCTTTACTTTTGAATTTAAAGACGCAAATGGGCTAACTGGTTCTGCAACAGCTGTTGTAGACTGGATTGATAGAAAAGCGCCTACTGCTGAGGCAAGCTATAGTACAACTGACAAGACTAAAAATAATGTCGTTGTGACATTAACTTTCAGTGAAGATGTTGTAATAAACAATAATGGAGGCAGCAACACATACACATTTACATCAAATGGTGAGTTTACCTTCTACTTTACTGACAAAGCGGGAAATCAGGGCTCTTACACCGCGAAAGTGTCAAATATATATAACACTCGACCTAATATTATAAAAAAGGAATTCAACACGACTGAACCCACTAAAGATGATGTTATAGTTACATTCACTCTTGATAGAGCGGTTAGAGAATATTCTACTTTAACTTATAGCGAAACTTTTACTTATACATTTACAAGCAATACTTCACGAATCTTTATTTTCTACGATGAACTTGGCAACAGTATTGCAAATCAAGTTAATGTAAGTTGGATAGATAGGACACCTCCAATTGGAAATATAGTTTATAGCACGCTTAATCCAGCAAATAAAGTTACTGCATATATTGAATTTAATGAAGTGAATGTATCCATCATAAATAATGGAGGTCAAAATTCATATACTTTTACTGAAAATGATGAGTTTACTTTTGAATTTGTAGATAGAGCAGGCAACAAGAATACTGCAACGGCAAGAGTAAATTGGATTGACAAGACCGTTTATGCACCTGAAATTATTTATAGTACTACAACTTTTACAAATAAAAATGTAACAGCTTCTCTTAGAGTTGATGGAAAAATAATTGATACTTTTGTCTTTGAAGAGAATGGAAAACATGTTTTCAATTATACTCAAAATGGAAATACTTATTCTGCAACAGCACTAGTAAGTTGGATTGATAAAACAGTGCCAACTGCAACAATCACTTATAGTACATTAAATTGGTCTAGATTTGATATAACAGCTTCGGTGGCATTTGATGAAACAGATGTAGTAATAACTAATAATAGAGGCTTAAACACTTATACATTCAGTGAAAATGGAACTTTTGAATTTTCATTTAGAGATAAGGCTGGAAATGTAGGTACAGCTTTGGCAAAAGTTACCTGGATTTATAAAAGTGTTCCTAAAGCAATTATTTCTTACAATATAACTCAAAAAACAAATAAAAATGTAATAGCAAGTGTTGTTGATTTTGAACGTCCTGAAAATGTTGAGGAAAATTCTTTCAATATTTACAAAAAGTCTATAACCATGACTAATAATTTTGGAAGCAAAAATCATACTTTCACTGACAATGGAACGTTCACATTTGAGTTTGTGGATGGAGCTGGAAATGAAGGTAGGGCAGTTGCCGCTGTTGATTGGATTGACAAAGTTGTTCCAACCGCAAAATTAGATTACAGTACTTATGACATTACTAGAGACCCTGTAAAAGTTGTCATAACTTTCGATAAAGAAAATGTGGAGATTTTAAACAATAACGGTTTAAATAGCATTACATTTGAGGATAATGGCACTTATACTTTTGAATTTGTAGATGAACTTGGCAATTTAGGTTCTGCAGAAGCAGTTGTCAATTGGATAAACAAAAAGTTACCTGTGGTAAACATTGTTTATGATATAACTGAAAAAACAAATAAAGATGTTGTTGCGACAATTTCTTTTGAAGAGAGTGATGATGTTGTCATTGTAAACAATGATGGAAACAACAGTTATACTTTTACTGAAAACGGTACATTCACATTTGAGTACGTTTATGGAGATGGAAATTTTGCAAGTATAACTGCTGAAGTGACTTGGATTAAAAAGAACATTACTATTAAATATTATGAAAGCGATAATTTAGTAAATGAAGATGTAATTTCTTTTGGTTCTGGTTATCAAATATTATTTAAAGCAAATGAATATAAAGATAAAGAATTTCTTTATTGGATAAGCGGAGAACAAATTTATCGCGAGGGTGATATTTTAAGTCTTGACGATGACCTAGTATTGAATGCTGTATATAAAAATATAAATGACAATACTGAAGGCGATTCTGAAAAGACTAATATCGGTTTGATAGCAGGAATAACTGTTGGTGCAGTTGCTTTAGTAGGTGTTATAGTTATAGTAGCAATTGTAATAAAAAAGAAACATAAATAAAATGTTTTGTTAAATAAAGAACGCTAGTTTAGTCAACATTTTTGAAATTTGCGAAAAAAAGTTTGATAAATCTCACGTTATTCTTACGTTCATAAATAAAAAAGAACTCTTTAGCTAAAGAGTTCTTTTTTTTGTTTTTTAAATTGTAAGTTATCCTTTAATATGGCAAGCAATTATTTATCTTTATTTTATCATATACTCTTTAAAAATGAAAAAATTAGTGACATAAATTTAAAATTGGGCATGGAATTTTTGACATTGTAATTAAAATATATTATAATTCTTAGTATAAAAGTGGTTAGAAATAACAAAATTTATTATAACATAAATTTTGTAAGTCACTTTTTACAAATTGGCTTTAGAAATTTACTTTGATTATGTTGAAAAATTATTAATAAGGAGAATTTATGGTGGATAAAAAGCAAACTTCATCAAATAAAAGTCTATCAAAATCCAGTACAATTAAACCTACAACTGGGACTAAAACTAATTCTACAATTAAATCAAATGATAAAACGAGTGCGGCTTCAAATAGTTCGATTAACGTAAATAGTTTAAAAGTTCAAGCTAAATCAAAGCCTTCGGCTGATACGGCGACCTCAATACATACTTCGACAAGCCAAACTTCTAGAGCAAATAATAAAAACAAAAAGAGCAATATCGCAATTTCGATAATTGCTTGTATATTGGTTGTAACCTTAATAATAGGTATGCCTATAGGTTTTAAATTTGGCAATAGGGGTGAAAAGGTTATCCGTCTTTTGCCATCACAAACCGTTTCAATCAATAAGCCAACATCAAAAGACAAAGTTGTGCTTGGGCAGGTAGAACCTGACGATTCTCTCCTTGAAAATGTTTTTAAGAATGAGTATGCGTCTACTACTGCAGTTGGTTATTATGGCAAAGTGACAAACAGCAATGTTGAAAGAGTTAAAGCTGACACGGTTAAACAAAGTGAAGGTCGTGCTTCAGTTTATCCAACTTTCGGAAGGAATTTGAGTGCAAGTGCTGAGGAGAAGAATGCAATTATTGGGGAATCTAGTTACTTAACTGCGACTGGTACTGCAAATGCTGGTGGCGGAAATTATCGATGGATAAATGAAAGCGGTTATCTCTTTAATGGCACAACTTCTGCGCCAGAGGCTACTGGCAGACGCCTTTACAAGCACACAGCGTCAAACGGTCTTTATCATGGAAATGTTTCTGATGATGAGTCAGGTGTTGAAAAGGTAGTCACTATAAAACCTCGTGGTTATAATGGTTATAGTGTTACAGGTATATACGCTCCAGCTGGTGAAGTTATAAAAATTCAATTAAGCGAAGCGGATATGAACGCCACAGGTGGAATTGTTGTGCATATTGGTCAGGCTCTTTACAATGGTCAGGCAAACAATATTTGGGCAGGTAAGCCTATGCCACGTATGCCACACTTATTAAACACTTTGACTATAAGTAAGGATACCGCAACCTACGATGAAAACACTGGCTTATGGACTGGTTATGTTGGCTCTTTCCTTGGTGGACCGATATATATTAGAAACGAAAATGTTGCATATACTGCTACAATTTCAGGTGGTGTTGAGTATTTACATTTCATTTTAGGTTATACCACTAAAGAAGAATTTAACAGAATAAAAGAAAACTGTTCTGCGCCATATTTTGATTTAGAGGTGTGGAATTATGGAGTGCTTCACTCTGGTTCTAAAATTTATGCACAACGTTTCTCTTACGATGAGCTTTATAAAGCTGCAATTCTTTGGGAAAAAGTATCTTCTGTAACAACCACTGGTTCAAGTCAAGGAATTGTATTCCTTTATGAACCATTTGTTGCCGCAGGTGCAGCTGTTGCATTCCCAGGACGCAGGTCCGTTAACTGTCCAGAAGGGTGGATGAGTAATTCACTTAATTATAATGGTATAGTTACATCGGGTGCTTGGGGTAATTTCCATGAATATCATCATAATTTTCAAGGCTATGGTGTAGGAAATGGCGGTGAAGTTACAAATAATGCAATGACGCTTGTCTCTTATGCGTTATTTACTAAGATTTCTTCTAAAAGAGGTATTTCGAGTTTTGGTGCGCAAGGATTGGGAGGTTGGAACAACTATACGAGTGCAACCTGGGCGCTTGAGGAAACTTTAAAAATAGCACGTCCAAATGTGTCTCCAAGCAATGGAAATCAGGGCCTTGCATTATATGCTACATTACTCCATAACTTCGGACCCGATGATTTTATTAAAGCAAAGGTTGCAGGTGGCGGACAATCTTACGCAGCATATATGAATGCTTGGCAGAAAGTAACGCATAACAACATGTATTACTATTTTAACAACATTCTTAAGGGAACGGGAATCTCCAATAATGCAGATTCATCTTACCCAATGTTTGTTCCTGTTTCATGTGTATATCAAACTGGCAGGAGTTATATGTATGATGGGCAGAAGAAATATATAAAAACAATGCAACCATATATGATTACTCATGATGAGCCATTTAAAATTGACCTTAGTCGCTATAATGCACCAAACGGTCAGTATGCGAGTGGAAGTGTGGTTATCCCAGATGGTTTTAGTTATAGAATAAAGAGTGTGACTAAGCCTGCACATGGTTCAATCAGTATTGATGGTAAATACAATCTCACCTATACACCTAACAATAATGATAAGAGTATTTATTCTGGTCAGATAGTTGTGACGCTTGAAATCACAAAGAATGATGGTGCGTTTAAAGTTGATGATGTCGATTTGATACTCGAATTTGAATTGTCACGTGAAATGAACAAGATGACTTTGGAAAGAACGACCTATACTTATTCTGTTGACAATATGTATACTGATGCGCAAACTGCATTTGAAAAGAATTTTAAAGGGTACGACACAGTAGACGAAAAATACAACCATTCTAACCCAACACAGAATTGCAACACTGATATTTGGTTCTATCCAGATACTGAGGAAAATAGAACTAAGTATCCTAATGCTCCAGAAAATTATTTCATACACGATAACACTATTGAAGTTATAGACGGCAAACTTTATTTTGAAAATGAGGGTAAGTATAGAATTTATCTTCGTGGTCGAACGAATTGCGCGCTCTATTATTCAATAGACGGTGGGACAAATTATCAGCTTGGTGCCAAGATAAATGATACAACTGCACCAAATAAAAGTTATCTTTTCCGAGATGGTCACCCAGTGGCAAGTGTAAACGACAGCAATACTTATTTTGACTTAGAACTTGAAGCTAACAGCTGGGTTTATATTAAGGAAATACTTATTGTTCAAACTTCATCTTCAAGTTTTATAGGTGTAGGAATGAGACAGTGGACTCAAACTATGTTTACTATGGTTGAAACACATTATAATTCGTCAAACCAGGAAGTTGAAAGTGAAGAGAGTGAAGATTATCAATATACAGAAATAATTTATAATGACCTTAATGGACGTCCTGTTGCCGTTGAAGTAAACAGCAAAGATGGTTCGACTAGTTATTATAAAATTGTCAATAATGTACGAGTTGAGTCAACTTCAGAAGAAGTATCAGAGCTGACCGAGTCAAAACTTATTGCTCCGACAGTTACAGAAAACAATCAGCCATATGTGAACGCGTATAGAACGACTTATATTCAAGAGGATAATAGTAATTTTGAAAGTGAATATTTCTATCAAAGGTCGTACAATTATAATTATGTTGGTGAGCCAGATGTCATAACTGACAACTTAACTCAAACCTATGTTGAAGAACAATCAAACTATGTTCCTTGGGAAAATACTTCTGAATTTGCAATCAACAATTTGTTTGATGGTGATTCAAGTACCTATATCCACTCAGGAAAAGGTGAAGGCGTTTCAGCAAGCAACCCAGTCATAATCACTGTTGATTTGGGCGAAGCTGTTTCGGCAAATATTCTAAGATTATATCCAAGTAATTTCAGCGGAAATCATCGTAATGCATTCCCAAAAAATTTTAAAATAGAAGGAAGTCTTGACGGTGAAGAATATTTTGAAATGGGCAAATGGACTAATGCAAATGCACCAGCTGTGTATTCAGACTTACCATTTTACAATAGTTTTTCTTACACTTTCAGATACTATAAAATAACTGTTACTGCAACCAATAGTGGTACTAGCAGGCTTGCTCTGGCAGAAATTAAATTATTAAATACTTTAATTTTGACAGGTAACGGCGGAAATCATATTTTACCTTCTAATGAAAACTTGATTTATAACGGAGAGTGGGAATTAAAGCAAGCATATAGCAATTTTGGAAATGTATATGTCGGCAAACAAAATGCAACACTTACTTTTGATATTATTGGTACGAGGGTTGGCTTCTTAACTTCGTCTGCATTTGAAAATAACTTTGAAGTCTATATTGACGGGAAAAAGGTTGATTCGATTGAGCTAAAAGAAGATAATGGCCCTTATCCATTGACTTACTTATGTGATGCTTTGACGAATGGCAAGCATCGTGTAGTATTAAAGTGTACTGGAGAGGTGGCAATCGACTCGGTGATTATATATCAATAGTTCATTTTAAATAATAAAAAACAGCGGTTATAGTTTTAACTGCTGTTTTTTTTGGCATTATGCCCTTATTATCGTATATTTATTGAAAGTAAATACCTTAATTCGTTCCTGAGCATTATGCTCTCATTATCGTTGGATTTGATTGAAAGTAAACACCTTAATTCGTTCCTGAGCATTATGCCCTCATTATCGTTAAATATATTGAGGCAATAAAGTATTTTCGTTCCTGGGCATTATGTCCAAAATTCATTTAACCTTTTAATTTTTTTTCTTTATTCCTATGACCAAGTCTTAAGAAAAATTTGACAAGTTCAAAATAAGGAATAATGAGGAGAGCTGTCCCAAGTGCTAGTAGCCACTGCCACCAATTAATTGTTGTTACGCCAAGAGCAGAGTCAAAAGCTCCTAGTGGAACAAGTACAATTATTATTGTAAGTAGCGCCGAGCCAAGAAATGCCCAGTTTAAATATTTGTTATCAAATGGATTTGCTTTAAATATTGATTTTGTTCTGTGTTTTAAATTGAATGCATGGAAAAGTTCAGTAAAGCACATATTTAAGAAGCAAATGGTAGTTACAACTTCACTTAACAGCCCCAGAACAAAGGTTGTTATGCAGTAAAGCGAAAGTGAAAGAGTTGTGACAAACAGGGCAGAACAGAATATATTTATTCCAACTTCACCTTTAAAGAGGTTGCCCGAGTTCTTGACGGGTTTTCGTTTCATAATATTATCTTCTGCCTTTTCAAATCCTAGAGCCAAGCCAACAAAGGTGTCGGAGACAAAGTTTATCCAAAGTATAAGGGCAGGAGAGAAGAAATTATGGTCTCTGAAAATGAGAGTAATTGCTGTGAGAAGAATAAGTTCTGCGATTGATGTGCCAAGTAGGAACATGAGAATTTTGAGTATAGTATCATAAATTCTTCGTCCTTCTTTTACCGCACCAACTATGGTTGCAAAATTGTCATCGGTCAGAATCATATCTGACGCTTCCTTTGTTACGTCTGTCCCGGTTATGCCCATGCCAACGCCAATGTCTGCCGCCTTGATGGAAGGGGCGTCATTAACTCCGTCTCCAGTCATGGCAACAATTTTATTATTGGCTTTGAGTGCCTTTACAATTTTGACTTTATGTTCTGGACTAACTCTCGCGTAAACGCGATAATTAAGCACCACTTTGGCAAATTCTTCATCAGGAATTTCATTAAGTTCTTTGCCAGTGATTACTGCTGAAAGGTCACTGCAAATGCCGAGTTCTTTGGCGATTGCAAATGCGGTGTCTTTGTGGTCACCAGTAATCATAATTGTTGTAATTCCTGCCTGCTTACAGGTTTTGATTGCGTCTTTAACCTCTTCGCGTGGTGGGTCAATCATTCCAACAAGGCCCAAGAAACAAAGGTCGAATTCGGTATTTTCTGAGGTTGGTTTTGAAATCTTTTCGACATTTTTCATTGCAAAAGCGAGATTTCTAAGGGCTCCGCCACCAAATTCTGCATTTATTTCCAAGATTTTTTCTTTATCAGCATTTGTTATCTTGCGGATTTTTCCATTGTCGAGTATCCGATTGCAACGGGCAAGTATACTGTCTACGGCGCCTTTTGTATAAACTGTCGTATTTCCGTCAACCTCATGGAAAGTGGACATAAGTTTTCTATCGCTATCAAAAGGAATTTCTTTTATTCGCTCTAGCCCGCCTTCAAGTTTTTCTTTGTTAAAGCCAAGTTTATATCCATATTGAACAAGGGCAATTTCTGTTGGGTCGCCGATAGATTCAAGCTTGCCATTTTCCTCTCTTACTTTTGTATCATTGCAAAGGAGCATACATCTTAAAAGTTCTAATATATTTCGGTTTTCTGAAAAGCCATTCTCCTCATTTAACTTTTCAAGAGTAATGCCGCCACCTGAGGCGTCATCAAATTTCATATGGTTGAGTTCGTCACAGCCATGCCCCATAAAATATGCTTTTCTTACTGTCATTTTGTTGAGAGTGAGTGTTCCCGTTTTGTCTGAACATATGATTTCTGTGCTTCCAAGCGTTTCAACAGCAGGCAGTGTTTTGACAATAGCTTGATGTTCGCTCATTCGTTTAACGCCCATTGAAAGGGTGACGGTGTTACAAGCGGGCAGTCCTTCTGGAATTGCACAAACAGCGATTGCGATTGCCATTGAGAAAGAGGCGAATAGACTTACGTCTGTGCAAACGCCAACTATAAAAACAACAATGCATACTACAAGCACAATGGCGGTTATAATTAGATTTGTAGATTTAAGTCTTTTTGTAAGAGGTGTTGTTGTATTGTCAATTTCAGATAGCGCACTTGCAATCTTACCCATTTCTGTATTCATGGCTGTTGCAACGACAACCCCTTGACCTCTGCCATAAGTTACCACGCTGCCCATAAATGCCATATTTATTTGGTCGCCAAGTGCAGGTGTTTCATTAAAGACGGCTAAGGCATCTTTTTCTACTGGCAGACTTTCGCCAGTGAGGGCACTTTCTTCAATTTTGAGAGAATTACTTTCAATAAGCCTTAAATCGGCAGGGACGATGTCACCAGCTTCAAGGACTACAATATCACCAATTACAACATCTTCTGTTTTGATTTTGATAAGTCTGCCATTTCGCATTACTTTGCAGTAAGGCTTGGTCATGTTTTTAAGTGCTTCCATTGCCTTCTCGCTTTTCCGCTCTTGCAGAAATCCGATAGTGCAGTTTACAAAGACGACAATGAAAATTATGCCTGCATCAACAAATTCGCCCACTGATTTTTCAATAGCACCAAGTACTATGCTGATGATTGCGCTTATAACTAATATAATGATTAAAATATCCTTAAATTGATTTAAAAATTTTATAAAGCCCGATTTTTTCTTTTTGCTTTGCAAAGCATTTTTACCATTTTCGGCTAACCTTTTCTTTGCTTCTGCATAAGAAAGTCCAGCTTGCGAGGTTTGCAAACTTTCCATGCAATTATTGGCATTTTGAGAGAAAAAGTTATTCATCTAGTAATTAGTATATACAATTTCCCATTCATTTGCAAAAATTTTGACTTAGATTTTAAATTATTTTGACAAATAAAATTTGCGGCGGCTATAAATTTGTTTTTGTCTTGACTTTTTAGGGCTCTTAATATAAAATATAAATATGAGTTATGTTGGTAAAATACATATAGTATATGACGGAATGTGGGGCTCTTGTGGAAAGGGTAAGTTTTGTGGTGAACTGGCTCTTGACAAAAGTCTAGATATTTCAGTTTGCGTAAATAACAATGCGCCAAATGCTGGTCATTCTTTTGTATTTGAAGATGGACGCAAAGTTGTGACAAAACATATTCCAATCGGTTTTGTAAATAAAAATATTCCCTATCTTGTACTAGGGGAAAGTTCGGTTATTGATTATGATAGGCTTGTTTATGAACTTGAAGAATATAAGGATTTACTTAACGGAAGAAAACTTTATATAGCAGATACTGCTGGCGTAATTTTGCCAGAGCATAGGAAAAGCGAACTTCAAAATCTTAAAACAGGAAGTACTTTCAGCGGTGCCGGCTCAGCGCTTGTTGATAAAATTCAAAGGAAAAGCCCACTTGTAAGAGGGGACGAGCGGTTTAAGGAACTTGAAAGAAAAGGGCTTATTAAAATAGTGCCTTCAAAGACATTTTTTGCTATGATTTATAATGGATTGAGTGGTTTTAGCGGGAAAGAAAATATTTTGGTTGAACTTTCTCAGGGTGACGCGCTTAGTTTAAATAGTGATAACTATCCACATACAACTTCTCGCGATTGCACACCAGCGCAAGCACTTAAAGATATTCATGCGACTGATTACATTCAAAATGTAAGAAAATATTGTGTTTTCAGACCTTATCCTATAAGAATAAATAATGAAAGCAAAGTTGGTCATATTTATACTGGTGATTTTGGTGGTGCTAAAGAAATCACTTGGGAAGAGGTTTGTGCTAGGTGCGGACTTGACAGCGAAGAAATAAAAAGAAATGAATTTACAACAAACACTAAAAGACTTAGAAGGGTGGCGGAACTTTCCATTAAACAATTTGGTGAGATGCTTATGGATACAAAACCAGACGAATTGTTTTTGAATTTTGCCGAATATGTTGACGGTGGAATAAAAGATATGACACCAGAAAAAGCACAAAAAGTTCAATATTATTTTGAAAACCCAGAAGATATGTCTGATGAAAATTTTGAAAAAGTTTGTGCGCTAAACTGGTCGCTTGAACATGTTCTTGGGTATATCCAAGATATGGAAGAAAAATTTAAAAATATTTGCAAGGGCAAAGTAGAAGTAAATATAACTAAAATTGGAACTGGTGCAAAAGCGGGCGAAACTTTAAATAGAGAAGATTTAAAACAAGCTTCATCTTCTAGACATGCAATAAAAGATATGAATCCTTATGATTATGCAGATAAGGACAATGTCCCAAACTTTGAAATGGGTTTAAATTAATCTTCATATTGAATTTGTTTCAATTTAAGAAAATATGTTATTAAAGGAGGAGTTATGAGTAAAGAAAATAAAACAAAAGCTGAAATAATTGGTGGTGCTTGTTGTGGAATACTTATGCTTGTTTGTGTCATTGTTTATCTCATTTTAGGTATGACATTAAACTTTTGGCATCCGGGCTGGCTTATTCCAGCTTGTGGGGGAATTTCTTGCGGAATAATCGGAATAGTAAGTGGTACAATTTCTGATTTGAAAAAACTTAAAAATAGCCATGACGATGAGAAAAAAGAAGAAGATGTTGATTAAAAGAGATGCAAAAAAGCATCCTTTTTTTTATTTCAAATAAACTTGCTTTTTTTCAGTTTTTTTGTTAAACTTATGTGTATGAAAATATCGGTCTTGACACTTGGTTGTAAAGTTAACAAATATGAAAGTGATTCGCTCGTTCGCAGTCTTAACGAGCGAGGCTTTGTTGCAGATGACAAACTTGAAGAGGCTGATGTGTATGTAATCAATACTTGTGCTGTTACTAAGGAGGCTGAAAAAAAGTCTAGGCAGATGATTGCAAGATGTCGAAAGTTTAATAAAGGTGCAAAGATTTTTGTTTGCGGTTGTGCCTCTCAAAACAATAATATTCAGTTTTTGGATAAGAATGTTGAAGTGGTGCTTGGAACGAGCGGAAAGTTAAAAATTATTGAATTTGTTGAAAATTTTGCAAAAAACAACGAAAATTATGTAAAAAACAGCCAATTTATCGAAGAATTACCACTTATTTATCAAGATGACATGATTGCCCAGCAGTCACGAACACGGGCTTATATCAAGATTCAAGACGGTTGCAATAACTTCTGCTCTTATTGTATTATTCCTTATCTTCGTGGACGAAGTAGGTCAAGAGAGCTTAATTCCATTCTTTCAGAAGTTAGCCTTCTAGGTGAGAATATAAAGGAAATAGTGCTTACTGGAATAAATGTGACCGACTATAAAATAAATGGTGAAAAGGGGCTTTTAACACTTCTTCAAGAACTTGATAAATTTGGAAAGCGAATAAGATTAAGTTCAATGGAGGACACACTTATAAGTGAAGGCTTTGTGAAAGGTCTTGCGGGCCTCAAAAACTTTTGTCCCCATTTTCATCTTTCACTTCAAAGTGGCTCTGATAGCGTGCTGAAAAGAATGAACAGGCATTATACTGCGGAGGAATTCGCAAGTTCTGTAAAACTTCTTAGAAAGTATTTTCCAAATGCTGGAATTACAACAGATGTCATAGTTGGCTTTTGTGACGAAAGTGATGAAGAATTTGAGAGTACATATAGATTTATTGAAAATGTTAAATTTAGTCAGCTTCATATTTTTAAGTATTCGCCTCGCTCGGGAACGGTTGCCTATAAACTTTATAAGGATTTGCCGTTTGAGATTAAACAGGCAAGACTTGTTAGGCTTGAAAAGTTAAATGCTCTACTTAAAGAAGAATTTATAAAATCAAACGTAGAAGGCGAAGTCTTATTTGAAGAAAAGGTAGGCGACTACTTTGCAGGCTATACTAAAAACTATATTAGGTGTTATTGTCAAAGCGAAGAAGATTTAACAAACGAGATTCGTAAGGTGAGAATGCGTGGCGCGTTTAAAGACGGAGTTAAAGTCGAGATTATTTAAATAAAAATTTCCTATTACATAAAAAAATAATAACAACTCGCAAAATTCACTTGACAACGCTTATAATTTTCATTATAATTAAATAGATTTACAAATTAGAAGGTGGTGAGAAGATTGACAACTGTTAAAGTGGGCGAAAACGAAACTCTTGAAAGCGCTTTAAAAAGATTTAAAAGAAAGTGCCAAAAAGACGGAATTATCGGCGATATTAGAAGAAAAGAAGCCTATGATAAGCCTAGTGTAGCTAAGAAAAAGAAAAGAGAAGCTGCAAGAAAAAGAGCTAGAAAAAGAGGCTAATTAAAGATTGTTAATTTACTATACTTATTAAAAGGAGAAAAATAATGGCTAACGTAATTGACCAAATCGAGAGAGAAAACATGAAAGAAACAATTGCTGAATTTAATATCGGTGACACTGTTAGAGTTGGCGTAAAAATTAAAGAAGGCGATAAAGAAAGAATACAAGCCTATGAAGGTGTTGTGATTGCTCGTAAAAACGGCGGAATTAGAGAAACTTTCACTGTTAGAAAAATCTCAAATGGTGTTGGTGTTGAAAGAACTTTCCCAATTCACTCTCCACTTATTGCAAGTGTTGAAGTTGTAAGAAAGGGTAAGCCAAGAAGAGCAAAACTTTACTATGTTCGTGCTCTTACTGGAAAAGCTGCTAAAATTAAATCAGCAGACAACAGATAATGATAATAAAAGTCGCAAATTAATGCGACTTTTTTGTTGTATGTTAAGCCTTATAATGTCTTAATTTTACTTGTATTTTTAAACGGAATTTTGAAGCTAAATTTATTTTCGACAAATTTCGACCATGTTGTTGACAAATAATATAATTTAAGATATATTAACTATTGTGAGGCAGACGATGATTACAAACGAACAAATAAAAGAATTTATTAGAGAAAATGCAGATGAGGCAAAAGCTCATTTTGACGAGGGGCTTATTACAACAAGTTATGAAATAAAAGGTATAAGCACAAAAAAGATGGCTGAAATGGCAAAGGAGATTGCCAAAGATAAAGTTGACATAGAAAACATGCCACTTACTTGTCATGAAGAGATACTTCTTGCGGGCATGGCTCTAGGGCTTTCAAAGATGAGTGGGGAAGAAAAGATTGAAGGACTTAAAAAACTTCTTCCATACATTGACAACTGGGCAACATGTGATATGATAGTGGTTAGGCTTAAAGGGCTAGAAGCTTATCATGACTTTTTTGTAGAGCTTCTTCATAGTAATAGACCTTTTTATATTCGTGTGGGCATTGTTTGGATAATGAAATTTGAACTTAAAAATGATATTAGGGCAACTGTAAATCTTTTGAATGACAATGTAAAAAATTCAAACTATTATGTTGAAATGGCGCTTGCTTGGTGTTACGCTGAGGCGATGATTAAAGATTTTGATTACATGATTGATTTCATTTTAAAGATTGAGCGATATGTTATAAGAAATAGAACGCTTCAAAAAGCGTGTGAGTCATTTAGAATAAGCGCCGAGCAAAAGGTACAAGTTAAGAAACTTAGAAGTAAATTACTCGGCATGGAAATCAAATAGGCAAACTTAGTTTGCATCACTATCGTAAATTATATTTGATATTCTAGCGTATTTTGTTCCAGCAACAAAGTACAAGCCTTACGCTTGGCGATTGTCGTTAGTCATATTTAAATCAAACATTCTTTTGCTTTCCGATAAGCCTTATGCTTGCCGAGTGACTTAGTCACATTATATATTAATAAAGAGGGCATAATTCTATTGGAGATAGAAAAATCTAAACATTCAATTCGTTTGGATTTTTTTTTGTTTTGTGTTAAAATGTCCACTAGATAGTGCAAATTTTTACAAAAGGAGAAAATTTTAATGTACTCCAAAGTTTATAGTTATGGTCTTAAAGGTATTGATGGTTATCCGGTTGAAGTTGAAACAGATGTCAGCAATGGTCTCCCACATTTTGAAATAGTTGGTCTTGCTGATACTGCAATTAAAGAATCTAAAGAAAGAGTTAAAAATGCAATCAGAAATTCAGCTTTTACTTATCCTGTAAAAAAGATTACAATCAATCTTGCTCCGGCTGATGTTAAAAAAGAGGGCGCACTTTATGATTTGCCAATCGCGGTTGCTATTCTTTCTTGTGACGAAGAAAACGAAGTAAAGCATGAAAAAGATTATGTTTATGTTGGAGAATTATCCTTTGACGGAAGTGTCAAAAAAGTAAAGGGGATATTGCCACTTTTGATTTCTGCCAGAAAACTGGGTTATAAAAAATTTATTATTCCTTATGAAAATTTGCAGGAGGCGAGTTTTATTTCTGGAATTGAAGTGTATGGCGTAAAGTCGCTTATTCAAACCATTGCCTTTTTGAGAGGAGATGAGGAGCTGATGCCAGTTGAGCCCTGTAAGTTTGAAGAGGTTAAAAAATTTGGACAAATGGGAATGGACTTTTGCAATGTTAAAGGTCAAAAAATGGCAAAACGTGCACTTGAAATTGCAGCTGCAGGCGGTCATAATCTTTTAATGATTGGACCACCAGGAAGTGGCAAGAGCATGCTTGCAAAATGTTTCCCTTCTATCTTGCCAGATTTAACTTTTGATGAAGCACTTGAAGTCACAAAAATTCATTCAATAGCTGGTGAACTTGACCAGAAACTTGGAATTGTTTCAACAAGGCCGTTTAGAAGTCCTCATCATACCGCATCGACTGTTTCTTTAACTGGAGGCGGGAGCAATAGCAAACCGGGTGAAATCTCGCTTGCAGACCATGGAGTTTTGTTTTTAGATGAATTTCCAGAGTATACAAGGCATTCGATTGAAACTTTGAGACAGCCTCTTGAAGATGGTGTAATTACAGTGGCTCGTTCAAATGCCACAGTTGTATATCCAGCAAATTTCACTCTTATTGCCAGCATGAACCCATGTCCTTGCGGTAATTATGGCTCAAAAGATAGAGAATGTAGGTGCTCTCCTACGCAGATTACAAAATATCTTGCAAAACTTTCTGGCCCTATTATGGACAGAATTGATATACATATTGAAGTGGAGAATGTCACCTATGACCAGCTTAAGAGTGATACTTTAGAAGAAAGTTCGGCCGAGATTAAAAAGAGAGTTGACAGGGCAAGAGAAATCCAAATTGAACGTTTTAGCGGGGCAAATAACTTTTGCAATGCTAAGATGAATGCGTCTCAGACACGTAAGTTTTGTAAACTTGATAGAGCTGGCGAGGTGCTACTAAGACAGGCGTTTGATAGGCTTAAATTAAGTGCACGTGCGCATGACCGCATATTGAAAGTGGCCAGAACTATTGCCGACCTTGAAGGATGTGAGACAATCCAAATGAAGCATTTGGGAGAAGCAATTTCATATAGAACTCTTGATAGAAAATATTGGCACTAAAAGGAATTATTATGAGTGAAAAGAAGTCTAAGAGAGATGATGAAAAAAGAGATTTGATAATATTTTTATCTCAATTTGATTTATCTTCATCTAAAATAGAACAAATACTTGATAAACTTGGTGAAAAAGCAACTATTGAAAAGTTTAAAAAATTTAACTTTGTTAAAGACAAAATTTTGACAAGTACTACATATTCAAAAATAATTGAAAACGCTGACGAGGTTGTTTTAAAAACTTATTTATCAAATCTTGAAAATAGAGGTATTAAGATAGTAACAAAAGCAGACGAAAATTATCCAAAAAAACTGCTTGAGCTCCCTGATTCACCATACATTCTTTATTACATGGGAGACTTAAGTCTTGCAGACGAACCATCTCTTGCAGTTGTAGGAACAAGAAAACCTACAAATTATGGAAAACTTAATACAGAAAAAATTGTGCGTGAGGTGGCGGGTGCTGGAGTGGTTATTGTAAGCGGTCTAGCTTATGGTGTGGATTCGATTGGACATAGGGCATGCCTAGAGGCAGGCGGAAAGACAATTGCTGTTCTTGGCTGTGGTTTTGATAATATTTATCCAGCAGAGCATACCTCTCTTGCTAAAGAGATTGCCCAGAAAGGTTTGCTTATTTCTGAATATCGTCCTAAGATGAAAGCAACCAAATACACCTTTCCAACGAGAAACCGTATTATTGCTGGGCTAAGTGATGGCGTGTTTATCTCAGAAGCGGGATTTAAAAGTGGCACCATTCATACAAAAGACTTTGCACTAGACTATGGCAGAAACATCTATTCTTTGCCTGGAAACGTTGACAGCATAGCTTCAGAACTTACAAACGATATTATAAAGCGTGGTCATGCGTCTATGGTTACTCGCAGTAGTGACATTCTTGAGGATTATCATCTTGAAGAAGGGGTAGAACAAACCAAAATGGCAATAGACGGGCTTTCTGAGGACGAGGAGAAAATTGTCGAATATTTAAAAAGCGGGGCGAAAACAATTGACCAATTGACAGAAAATTTGGAAATTAGTATAAATAATTTCAATACTTGTTTGACAACTCTTGAAATTCGTGGAATAATAAGAAGAATGTCAGGCGGATATATTTCGCTAAACTAAGGGGAGGAAATTTTGAAACTCGTAATAATTGAATCACCATTTAAAAGAGAGGCACTTAAGAAATATCTTGGACAGGGATATGAGGTTTTTGCAACCAAAGGTCACATACGTGATTTGCCTCAAAAGAATTTTGGTATAGACCTTAAAAACAACTTTGAACCTAAGTATGAAGTTGTTCCAGATAAAAAAGAGCTTATAAAAGAATTAAAATCACGTGCCGAAAAGGCTGATGAAGTCTTGATTGCAACCGACCCTGATAGAGAGGGTGAAGCTATTTCTTGGCATGTTGCAAATATACTTGGCTTTGATAATGACAAGGAATGCCGTATTCAGTTTAATGAAATTTCAAAGAAAGCTGTCACCAAAGCTCTTGAAAAACCTAGAAAAATTGACTTAAAACTTGTCGATGCTCAACAGGCAAGACGCGTTCTTGATAGACTTGTGGGTTATAAAGTATCTCCAATTCTTTGTAAGAAGATTGCTCCAAAACTTAGTGCTGGGCGAGTTCAATCAGTCGCATTAAAACTTGTTGTAGAACGCGAAATTGAAATTGAAAAATTTGTTCCAGAAGAGTACTGGACGGTAAATGCACTTCTTAAAAAAGGTGCAAGTCAGATAAAAGCTGCTCTTGCCACTTTCAAAGGTAAGAAGTTTGTTCCTAAGAACAAGGAAGAGGTTGATGAACTTTTAAAGGTTTGTCAAGGCAAAGAGTTTTTAGTAAAAGATGTTAAAAAAGCGAAAACCAAATCTCATGCTCCAGCACCATTTACAACGAGTACAATGCAACAAGATGCTCTTAATAAACTTGGCATGAGCCTTGCAAGGACAACTTCTTCAGCACAACAATTGTACGAAGGTGTTGATATTAAAGGTGAGGGCAAAATAGCTCTTATTACCTATATCCGTACCGACTCAGTTCGTATTTCAGCTGATGCACAAAATGCTTGTCGCGAGTTTATTAAAAACAAATATGGCGATGATTTTGTCCCAGCAAAACCAAATATTTATCATACAAAGGAGTCAGCTCAAGACGCACACGAAGCCATTAGGCCTATTACAATGGATATTACACCAGAAATGGCTAAGGAAACATTATCGAGCGACAACTATAAATTATATAAGCTTATTTATGAGCGTTTCCTTGCTTCTCAAATGTCAGAAGCTGAATATTCTTCAGTGACAATCAATTTTGATTGTGAGGACTATGGCTTTAAAGTAAGCGGTAAGACTATGGAATTTCCTGGTTATACAAGCGTGTATAAAGAATTTGTTGAAGAGGAAAATAAAGAGGGAATGGCAGGCAAACTTCCTAAGATAGAGAAAGATGAACTCCTTCCTTGCGAAAAGATAATTCCAGAGCAAAAGTTTACAAAACCTCCAACTAGATATACAGAAGCCAGTCTTGTTAAAGCTATGGAAGAAAAAGGAATTGGCAGACCTGCAACGTACGCAGCGACAATTACAATTCTTCAGTCTAGAAAATACACCTTAAAAGAAGGAAAATATCTCCTTCCAACTGAACTTGGAAGAAAAATAACAGCTTATCTTGACCAATTTTTTAGCAGTGTCATAAATGTTAAGTTTACAGCTTATATGGAAGGCAGGCTTGACGACATTGCAGAGAAAGAGGAAGATTGGCGAAGCGTTGTATCAAATTTCTGGAATGGCTTTGAGCACCTCCTTGCAAGAGCTGACGCAAGTTCGGTAACAATGAAAGAGCCTCCAAAGGAAACTGACATTGTATGTGAAAAATGTGGAAGTAAAATGCTGATAAGGTCAGGTCGCTTTGGTGAATTCCTTGCATGCTCAAATTTCCCAAAATGTAAAAATACAAGACCTCTCGATAGTTCAAAGAAAGTCGCCGGCGTTTGCCCTGAATGTGGCGGTGAAATGGTTGAGAGAAAGAGTAAAAAGGGTAAAGTTTACTATTCATGCGATAATTATCCAGAATGTAAATTTATGAGCTGGGATATTACCACAGGCAAAAAATGCCCAAAATGTGGCAATCCTATTATCCAAAAAGGAAAGACAACTAAATGTAGCAATAATGATTGCGACTATAAAGAAGAAAATTAAGGAGAAAATATGGAAAGTATGTTTAGAGGCACAACTATTTGTGGCGTAAAAAGAGATGGCAAGATTGCCATTGCAGGTGACGGACAGGTGACATTATCAGAAAGTGTTATATTTAAGTCAAATGCACACAAGGTTAGAAGAATTTATGATGATAAAGTTGTAATCGGCTTTGCTGGCTCTGTTGCTGACGCGTTTTCGCTTTGTGAGAGATTTGAAAATATGCTTAATAAGTTCTCTGGAAATCTTATGAGAAGTGCAGTTGAACTTGCTGGAACTTGGCGTGAAGATAAGGCGTCAAGACAACTCAATGCCATGATGATTGTTGCTGACAGGGAAAGACTTTTGATTGTCAGCGGAACTGGTGAAGTTATTGAACCGGATGATGATGTTTGTGCAATTGGGTCTGGTGGCAATTATGCACTCGCTGCTGCAAAGGCGCTCAAACAAAATACAGATTTACCAGCAAATGAAATTGCAAAAAAAGCACTTGAAATTGCAGGTCAAATTTGCGTATTCACAAATGACCATATAACAGTTGAGGAGGTTTAATATGAATTTAACACCAAAACAAATTGTTGAAGAACTTGACAAATATATTGTTGGTCAGCCAAAAGCGAAAAGGGCTGTTGCAATTGCTCTTCGAAATAGATATAGAAGAAGCAGTCTGCCAAAAGAACTACGTGATGAAATCACTCCAAAAAATATCATTATGAAAGGTCCAACGGGTGTTGGTAAAACTGAAATTGCAAGACGCCTTGCAAAACTTGTTGGTGCACCTTTTATTAAAATCGAAGCTACAAAATATACCGAAGTTGGTTATGTTGGTCGTGACGTTGAAAGCATGATTCGTGACCTTGTCGAAGTGGCTGTCCGAATTGTAAAAGATGAAAAAAATCATGAAATGGAAGCAAAGGTTAAGCCTGTTGTAGATAAAAAACTTGTAAATGCCATTTGCGACTCAAGACGTGCTCAAGATATTGCTGTGGACCGCACTGATGTTGAAAAGGCTCTTGAAAAGGGCGAACTTGAAAATGAACAAATTGAAATAGAAGTTAAAGAAAGTGCAAAACCTGCTATGGCTTTTGGAATTTCTGAAATCAATATTGGAAGCATGTTTGACGGCATTTTACCTGCAACTCGTCATAAGAGAAGACTTTCTGTCGCTCGCGCTCGTGAAGTGCTTACTGGCGAGGAATGTGAAAGGGTTGTTGACAAAGAAAGCGTTTATGCGGAGGCAATTCGCAGAACAGAAGAAGAGGGAATTATCTTCATTGATGAAATTGATAAAATCATCGGAAAGGCTGGCGGGTCAAACAATCAAGATGTATCTCGTGAAGGCGTTCAACGTGATATTCTTCCAATTGTAGAAGGTAGCACTGTTGCAACAAAGTATGGTAATGTTAAAACTGACTTTATTCTCTTTATAGCGTCAGGCGCCTTCCATGTTTCAAATATTGGAGATATGATTCCAGAACTTCAGGGACGTTTCCCAATCAGAGTTGAACTTGACAACCTTACAAAGGACGACTTTAAGAAGATTTTGACTGAGCCAAAGAACTCAGTAACACTTCAATATACAAGCATTTTAAAAGTTGACAATATTGACCTTAAATTCACAGACGAAGCCATTGATGAGATTGCTGAAATGGCAGCGGCTGAAAATGAAACAAGTGAGAATATAGGAGCAAGAAGACTCCATACAATCATGGAACTTCTTCTTGAAGATATATCTTTCAATGCAAATGGAAATCATCCAATGCTTGAAGTTGCAATTGATAGAAACTATGTTCAAAATGCATTTAAAGAAACAAAACGTAAATTTGATTTAAGCAAATATATTCTTTAAGTTTGATGAAAATTTAATAAAAACTCACATAAATTAAGCAAATTTTACAATTTTTAACTAATTTTTGAAGTTAAAACCGCAATTTTGCTTATAAACTTCAATTTTTTGCTTTAGAGGTTGAAAATGGATAAATCTAGAACTGAGCTCTTAATAGGAGAAAACGGCATAGAAAAGTTGGCATCTAAGCATGTCACTATAGTTGGCGTAGGCGGTGTTGGCGGTTATGCAGGAGTTATGCTGGCAAGAGCTGGTATAGAAAAATTTACGCTTATCGATTTCGATAAAGTATCTTCTTCAAATGTGAATAGGCAAATAATTGCTTACAGCGATAATGTCGGCTGTTATAAAGTTGACGAAATGAAAGATATGTTTCTTAGAATAAACGACAAAATTGAAGTTAAAACTTTTGCCCAAAGGCTTACAAAAGAGAATATATCGAGTCTTATTGGGAAAACTGATATTGTCATTGATGCAATAGACTCGACGGCTGACAAGATTGAACTAATTGCATATTGCAAACAAAATGATATTAATATCATTTCGGCCATGGGGGCTGGAAACAGATATGATTTGCCACAGTTTAAACTTACCGACATATTTAAAACCAGTGATGACGGGCTCGCAAAAGTTGTGAGAAAGGGACTTCGAGAAAGAGGAATAGCCTCACTTGAAGTGGTGACAAGTTTATCAAAGACAGTTCGAAAGGGCGGAACAATTGGAAGCATAAGTTATTATCCAGCCATGCTTGGCTCATATATTTCGGCGGTGGTAGTGAACAAAATAATTAAGGGGGAATTATGAAAGTAATTGAAGAAAAAGATTTTGATAGTGAAATAAAAGAGGGACTTGTTCTTGTTGACTTCTTTGCCACTTGGTGTGGACCATGCCGAATGATGGCGCGTGTGCTTGAAGAAATAGATGGAAAAGTAGACGGCTTAAAAATTATTAAAGTTGACACTGATGAAAGTGAAAACTTGGCAAAGAGATTTGGAATTATGTCAATTCCAACCTTAATGATTTTCAAAAGCGGTGAACTTATGGAAAAACACATTGGGTTATGGCAAAAAGAAGATTGTCTTGACGCAATCAAAAAATACTTATAATTAGGCAAATTAAACAAATTAATTAAAAAAGGTTAGAAAAAATGCTAACTTTTTTTATTTAACATGTTTTAACTATTGACTTTAATGGGTTAAGGTGATAAAATATGTCTTGTGTAAAGGGGTGCAAAATGGCAAAAAAAGTTTATTTAGATTATGCTTCGACAACCTATGTTTCAAGCGAAGTTTTAAATGAAATGCTTCCTTGCTTTAATGCTATCTATGGCAATGCAAACTCTCTTCATTCTTTTGGAAGAGAAGCTTCAAGTATTGTAGACAGAGCCAGAGACCGCATTAGAAACGCTATCGGAGCTGCAAAATCAAACGAAATATATTTCACTTCAGGTGGTACTGAAGCAAACAACTGGGCACTGAGAGGACTTGCTCATGCTTATTCTGAAAAGGGTAAACACATAATTGTAAGTAGTATTGAGCACAAATCTGTTCTTGACGCTTGCGCTTGTCTTGAAGAAGAGGGATTTGAAGTATCTTATCTTTCAGTTGACAAAAATGGTCTTGTTAATTTAGGCGAACTTATTCACCTTATTAGAAAAGACACTATTCTTATTTCTATTATGGCTGTTAATAACGAAATTGGAACTATCCAAAACGTTAAGGCTATTGCAAAGATTGCTCATGATTATGGCGTAATCTTCCACACTGACGCATGTCAAGCTGTTGGCGCAATTAAACTCAATGTTCAAGATATGGAAATTGACGCTATGTCAATCTCTGGTCACAAGGTTTATGGTCCAAAAGGTGTAGGCGCTCTTTATGTTAAAGAGGGTATTAGAATTGAAAACCTTATCTATGGTGGAAGCCAAGAACGTGGCAAGAGAGGTGGTACTGTCAATGTTGCCGAAGTTGCTGGTTTTGGTAAGGCGGTTGAAATTGCAAACCGTGATATTGTAATCAACCAACAAAAACTTAGAAGCGTACGCGAATATTTCCTTAACGCTGTTAAAGAAAGAATCGAGTATGTTGAAGTTAATGGTCACCAAATGCAAAAGGTTAACGGAATTTTAAACTTATTTATTGAAATGGTAGACAAAGAATCACTTCTTATGCTCCTTGACCTTGAAGGCGTAGCCGTATCTGCTGGTTCTGCTTGCACTTCAAATTCAATTGAGCAATCTCACGTTCTTAAAGCTATCGGCTGTGATGACGAGAGAGCAAACAGCTCTTTAAGATTCTCCTTTGGTAAAAATACAACAAAACAAGACCTTGACTTTGCTGTTGATGCTCTTGTTAAATCAGTTGAAAAATTAAGGTCAATTTCAGCATTGACTAAAGCAGGGAGGAGATAATTATGTTTAATGAAAGAATTATGCAAAGATTTGTAAACCCAAAATATGCTGGCGGTCTTAGAGGTGCCAATGGTACTGGAAGATGCGGAAACAGTGAATGCGGAGACCTTATTAAACTTTACATTTCTGTAAATGATGACAATGTTATCACTGATGCAAAATTTAAGGCTTATGGCGGTGTTTGCACAATTGTTGCTTGTGATGTTGCATGTGGACTTATTGAAGGACGCTCACTCGAAGCTGCTCTTAGAACAAACTACTACCAAATTCTTGAAGAAATGGGCGCTGTTCCAGAAAATAGAGAATATACAGCTTCACTTGCAGAAGAAGCAATCAAAAATGCAATTGAAGACTATTATAAGAAAAAAGAAAAGGAATTAAAAAGATAGATATTATTCTATCTTTTTTTTGGTTTAGCAATTTTTTAGTCTACGAGTTTTAAGTTTGCAAACAATTCTCTATATTATAAGGCTAGTAAATGACAAACATGAATAATATCACAAATTATGCGCAAAATAATGATAAGGAGGCGCACGATGAAAGATGTTATGATGTTATTAGGCTTCAGTATGGGGCTTGTGACTGGTGCATTACTCTATAAATATTCTCAATGCACAAAACAGGCTGTTGACAAAGGCGAAAAAGCAGTCATGAAAGAAGTCAATAAGCTTGAACAAAAAGCAAAGAAAATGCAAGAACAAAAAAATTAAAAGATAGGCAAGGTTTGCCTACCTTTTTTGTTTATTAAGTGAGTGGCTGTTTTTTAGTACATGAGGGTGAGGGGGAATATTTATTCTTTAAATTTTTTCAACTTTTTTTTAGCTTGCCTATGGACATTTAATCGGGGGGGGGTATAATAGAGTTAGAGGTGTTTAAATGAGTAAATTTAAAGGTATATTAAAAAGAACAAGTGGTGGACTTAAGAAGGCTGCTTCTGTTGCTCCGTTAGTAGTAGCTATAGGTGGTTTTTTATTAATGGTGCCATCATCTATTAGTGCAATTGTTTTTTCAGTACAAAAAGGAAATTATATGGACGAGGTAAAAGCTACTGACAATTATGTGTCTGCCTATGTTGAAGATAATAAAAAAAATGAAGAAGATTATTTAAATAAGAATATAACTCCAGCTGAATATAAAGCAAGAAGAGAATATTTTGATTCAGAAGAATACTTTGCTTCTGTTGTTGCAGATGACAAAGAAATATCTGACAAATATAACGCTCTTTTAAAGTCGCAATATACTTCTTGTTACTGTTTAGCAAGTGGAGAAGGATTGTTTTTCCTTGGGCTTCTGGGTACTTATGTTTGGGATAAAACTGGATTGGATAATAATTTAAATTTATCTGCAGCTCGTGACTTATATGAAGCAAATTGTATCTTTAAAGAAGAAAAGAAAAAGAAATTGCAGGAAAAAGGTTTGCCTTTTGAAGAGGAAGAAGTAAGAGGCGGAGATATTGAATGGTAAAAAGAGACCACCTATTGAAGGTGGTTTTTTTATGCATGCAAGAATAATATGAGATTTATCGAGTGTTTTCTCATGTTAATTTTTAAGTTGAAATAAGTAAAAATAGCGTTAAATAATTTAATAAAAAAAGCAGTCCTAGGACTGCTTGAATAGGCGAAAGCCGAGCATCTTGGTCTGATATAATTTCACCAACTGCCGCCTAAATGCCAAGCTCCACCAAAGCTACCTTATGGCACACCGAAGTGTCCTCTTAGTGATGCTTCCGTCAGGACCTGACACGATTCGGGGATTCCGATTGCATAAGACCTTGATTTCAACGCCTGGCAAATAAACACATATTTGACAAAATTAAACCTCGCCAAGCATTCAATCCCACTATAGCGGATTGTGGGTCACAGAGCACCGCTAACTCTCCATCTAGCTCGACATAATTATTATATACTAAAATTCTAAAAAAAGTCAAGAATATTTAATAAAAACTTGTCCGTTTAAAAAGAAGGAGGTGAGTTTTTGTCAAATAAGTGTAGGCTAAATAATTTTTAGGGATATGGAAATTATCTTTTTTGAAAAAGTTATGATATGAGTTTGCATTTTTGTGCTTTTTTGCTACAATAAATAATAGGAGAGGAATATGAGTGAAGGAAAAAGCAACGCAAAACGTTTTTTGGATGCTTATAATAATATAGATTATGCTTTAAAAACTAGATATGGCTTAAATAGAGCGATGGGCTTTTCTGACCTTATTAGAAAGGCGGTTGTAATCAATTATGTGGTGAGAAAATATGAAGATGACCTCATTGATTATGGCAGGCTTAGAAATGCAATTATTCATAACAATAATGAAGATTTTGTCATTGCCGAACCACACATTAATGTTGTAGAAAAAATAGAGCATATTGAGAAACTTCTCACAACGCCTCCGCTTGCGATTGATACAGTTGCAAGAAAGAATGTTATAGTAACTTATGCTGAAAAGAGTATGAGAGAGGTTGTCGAGCTTATCGCTTCGACTGAATATAGCAATATTCCAGTTTATAAGGACAATAAACTTGTTGGTGTGGCAAATGGACAAAAGATATTGCAGTCGCTTGGAAATTATTTGCTTGCTGGAGGGAATGAAAGCACCTTCTTAGACCATATACAAATTGAAGATATGCTTTCTTCTCTTAAAAATAGTATTTATTATGTTGTAAAGAAAGTAGATTGTACCGTTGAAGAAGCAGTCAGTGAATTTAATAATAATCACAAACTTCTTGCAATACTGTTTACCAAAAATGGTCAGCAAACAGAACTTCCTCTTGGCATTATGACAGGTGCAAATGTTGCACAAGCTCAAAATATACTTGAAGATTATTGACAAATATTTTTAGAAATGATAAAATACTCTTGTTTGAATGAGAATTTAAAATCAATTTCAAGAAAACTAAATAATAAAGGCGTTGATGAAAGACAACACCGAGATTTAAACTCTTTTAGAGAGTCGCCGGGCGGTGAAAGGCGATAAGAGAAAATCTATGGTTATCACTTTCGTAGCTGCAATTACGAACGGCTATCTAAGTAGTTATTGTCGGGACTTCCCGTTATAGAAGGAGTGGGTGATTGCCCGCATTAGAAACAAGTGGTTATGTCCTCATTAGGCATCTTGTGTCTAATGAGTTTTTTTAAATTTAAATAAAACCGCATTAATTTAATAAAATAAGGCGCGATTTTAAGCAAAAAGGAGAAAAAATGTACAATAAAGTTGAAACTAAACTTGATTTTTTAAAAAACGAAGAAAAAATTCTTAAATTTTGGGAAGAGCATGACATTGTCAATAAAACCCTAAAACTCAATGAGGGCAGTGACAAAAGCTATACTCTTTTTGACGGACCTCCGACAGCAAATGGCAAGCCTCACATCGGGCACCTTCTTACAAGAGCGATGAAGGATATTATCCCTCGCTTTAAGACAATGAAAGGATATTATGTTTATCGTAAGGCTGGTTGGGACACTCACGGTCTTCCTGTTGAAGTTGAGATTGAAAAGAAACTTGGTCTTAATGGCAAGCAGGACATTGAAAAATATGGCGTGGACAAGTTTATTGAACTTTGCCGCCATTCTGTTTGGGAATATAAAGAGCAGTGGGAAAAGTTTACTAAGAGAATAGGTTATATAGTTGATATGGACAATCCATATATCACTTATGACAATGGCTATATTGAAAGTATCTTCTGGGCACTTAAAGAAATGGATAAAAAGGGGCTTGTTTATAAGGGATATAAAATTATGCCTTATTGCCCTCGTTGCGGAACTACGCTTTCTAAAATGGAAGTTGAGAATGGTGACAACTATAAACTTTTAAAAGAAAACTCTGTTTTTGTTAAGTTTAAGAGTTTAGAAGAAGACAACACATACTTTATTGTTTGGACTACTACACCTTGGACTCTTCCTTCAAACGTTGCACTTTGTATGAATCCAAATGAAGTTTATTGCAAACTTTCTCACGATGGCAAGAACTATATCATGCTTGAAAAACTAGTTCCTACGCTCTTTGAAGAGGGAAGTTATGATATTGTTTACCGCAAACAAGGTAAGGAATTTGAGTATCATAAATATCAGCCACTTTTTGACTATGCTAAGGATAAAGTTAAAAAGGGATATTTTGTAATCGTTGACGACTATGTAACAACCGAAGATGGAACAGGTATTGTTCATATTGCACCAGCTTTTGGTGAAGACGACTATAACGCATGCAGAAAGTATGATATAGACTTTGTTCAACTTGTTGACGAAAGCGGAAAAATGAGTGATAAAACTGAGTTTGGCGGTCTTTTTGTTAAAGATGCCGACAAATTTATCATTGAAAAACTTAAAAAAGAGGATAAAATGTTCAAAATTTTGCCTTTTGAACATAATTATCCACATTGCTGGCGTTGCAAGTCACCACTTCTTTATTATGCAAAAGACACTTGGTTTATTAAAACAACTGCTTACAAAGACAAAATGGTTGAGAATAATAATTCAGTTTACTGGTGTCCAGAACATATTAAAGCAGGTAGAATGGGCAATTTCCTTGCAAACAATATTGACTGGGGTATTTCAAGAAATCGTTATTGGGGTACACCTCTTCCATTCTGGGTTTGCAAAAATAATCATATTCACGTTGTTGGAAGTGTGGACGAAATTGAGAAGCTTTCTGGGCAAAGACCTTCAGACCTTCACAAACCTAGTCTAGATAAAATTACCTTCCCTTGTCCTGAATGTGGGGAGATTATGCATCGCACACCTGAGGTTATGGACTGCTGGTTCGATAGTGGGGCAATGCCATTCGCTCAATATCATTATCCATTTGAAAACAAAGAGAAATTTGAGAAGTCTTTCCCTGCTGATTATATCAGTGAGGCTATTGACCAAACTCGTGGTTGGTTCTATACAATGCAGGCTGTAAATACACCACTTTTCGGACAATCTCCATATAAGGCTTGCAATCTTTTAGGACTTGTGCTTGATAAACATGGACTAAAAATGTCGAAATCGCTTGGAAATGGAATTGACCCATGGAGTGTACTTGACAAAGAGGGTGCTGACGCGCTTAGATGGTATTTCTATAACAACTGCCTTCCAGGACAGGGAATTTCATTTAATGAAGACAATCTAGTAGACCTTCAGCGTAAATTTATGGGAACACTTTGGAATGTCTATGCTTTCTATGTGCTTTACGCCGAAATAGACAAAATTGACCCAACAAAATATGATTTCAAGGATTGCAAATTATCTTTCCTTGACAGATGGCTTTTATCTGAATATAACGCACTGGTGAAATTCGTCAATGAAAGTCTTGAAAAACTTGATATGCTTTCTTCTTCAAGAAAGATAACTGAATTTGTTGATATGTTGTCGAACTGGTATGTCCGCCGTTCACGTGAAAGGTTCTGGGGAAGTGAGGAGAGCGAGGATAAACGCTCAGCATACAAGACACTTTATGAAGTTCTTGTTGGACTTTCAAAACTTATTGCTCCATTTGTGCCATTTATAGCAGAAGAAATTTATCAAAACTTGGTGAGAAATCTTGATAAAAATGCACCAGAAAGTGTACATTTCGCATCTTTCCCAGAAGCTGATTTGAATTTGATTGATAGCAAGCTTAACGAAGGTATGGAAGAAGTACTTGGAATAGTGCTTTTAGGAAGGACTTGCAGAGCTGCAAGTGGCGTTAAAAATCGTCAACCTCTTTCAAAGGTTATGATTTGCGCTAAGGGAGAATTAAAACTTGATAATGAACTTATCGGACTTATCAAAGATGAACTAAATGTTTTGAATGTTGAACTTCTTAAAGAGGCAGATGAATATGTTTCATTTGAACTTAAACCACAACTTAAAACTCTTGGTCCAAAATATGGCAAAAACTTAGGATTTATCCGTGAATTTTTAACAAAATGCAATGCAACTGAAATTGTAAGCAAAGTTAGAAGTGGCGAGGTCGTTTCTCTTACTGCTCCTGATGGCAGTTTGATTGAACTTGGTGAAAGTGACCTACTTATTAGCCTTAAAAATAAAGAGGGCTATTCGTCAGACTCAAACGGCGAAATGACAGTAGTGCTTGATACTGCTATTGATGATGAACTTTTAAAACTCGGTCTTATTGCTGAATTTGTAAGCAAGGTTCAAACTCTTAGAAAGGATAGCGGTCTTGAAGTTGTCAACCATATTGCAATTGAAATTTGTGGTGATGAAGATATTTGCAAAAATTTACTTGAAAATTCAAATAGTTTTGTAAAAACACTTCTTGCTGATAGTTTCAAAAAGGGTGATAAAGGCGACTTTTCAACAAGTCTGACTTTTGAAGGTAAGGAACTTAGCATTTACATTACAAAAATTTAAATTAAAGCGGAGTTAACTCCGCTTTTTTATAACAAATAAAAAAGGGCTATAAGTAAAATAAAATGTCAGCTAAATAAGTGTTTTGTATTAAATTAAGTTGATTAATTATCAAATTTTTGTTACAATATGAAATATTACGAGGTGAAAATTGAAAACCGCAAATTCATGGAAAGATTACGAAGTTTTGGCGACTGGTGACGGCGAAAAACTTGAACGTTGGGGAAAATATACTCTTTTAAGACCTGACCCACAAGTTATATGGCACTCAAAAACAGAACTTAGCAAATATAACGGCTTATCGGGCCATTATTTAAGGTCAAAAAGCGGAGGCGGAAGCTGGGATTTTAAGACCCGCATTCCAGACAACTGGCAAATCGAATGGAAAGGAATAAAGTTTATAATTAAGCCTATGGGCTTTAAGCATACCGGACTTTTCCCTGAGCAAGCCGTCAACTGGCAGGACATGACCGATTTAATCACAAAGGCAAATAGACCTATTAAGGTGTTAAACCTTTTTGCTTATACGGGTGGAGCAAGTGTGGTTTGTGCCAAAGCTGGTGCACAAGTTACACACGTTGATGCAAGCAAAGGTATGGTTGAGCGTGCAAAAGAGAACGCAGGAATAAATGGAATAAGCACTATTCGCTACATCATTGACGATTGTGAGAAGTTTATAAATAGAGAAATTAGACGCGGGAATTTTTACGACGCTATAATTATGGACCCGCCAAGTTATGGACGTGGTGCAAATGGTGAAATGTGGAAGCTTGAAGATAATCTCTTTGACTTCGTTGAGCTTACTAAAAAAGTGCTTTCAGATAAACCTCTTTTTGTGCTTATTTCTTCATATACAACAGGACTTCAAGCAAGTGTTTTATCAAACATTTTAAGTCTTGTGTTTGGCGAGGGTAATATTGACTCCGATGAAATTGGACTACCAACAAAAGAAAATATTGTTTTGCCTTGCGGGGCTAGAGGATTGAAAATATGGAAAAACTAATGGTATTATATGAAGATAATCAGGTTGTTGTGGTAGTTAAGCCACACAACGTGCCAACTCAGGCGGACGCGTCTGGTGACGAAGATATGCTGAGCATGGTTAAAAAATATATCAAAGAAAAATATAATAAAGAGGGCGATGCTTTTATTGGGCTTGTTCATCGTCTTGACCGTCCTACGGGTGGTATTATGGTGTTCGCAAGAAATTCAAAGTCAGCTAGCCGACTCACAAGTCAGTTTGCTTCTCGTGATGTTGAAAAAACATACTATGCAGTGACAAGCAAAGTACCAAAAGATAAAACTGGACATCTCACTCATTATTTAAAGAAAGATGAAAAGGAAAACATTGTTAAAATTATTCCGCTTGGTGAAGAAGGCGCAAAAAAGGCAGAACTTGATTATAAAGTTCTTGAGACTAAGGACGACATTGCACTTGTCGAAGTAAAACCAAAGACAGGCAGAGGACATCAGATTAGAGTTCAACTTGCAGGCATCAATTGTCCACTTGTTGGCGATAATAAATATGGTCGCGACAAGACTAAAGCGTCTACTTGTCTTGGGCTTTGGGCTGGAAAACTTGAGTTTACTCATCCAACAACAAAACAGCGTTTAATATTTAAAGCTGTCCCAGATAAAAAACCATTCACAGATTTTTATGTTGAAAAATATATTTTGAAATAGGGGGCAAAATGTCAGAGGTTAATAGAAGTCAGATTGAAGAAAAGTATAAGTGGGATTTATCTTCTCTTTGCACCAGTGATGAAGATTTTTACGATAAACTTGAGAAATCTAAAACTTTTTTACCTAAATTAAAGACTTTTGAGGGTAAATTAAACAATAAAGAGGCTATTTATGACTATTTAATGCTTGAAGAGGAACTAGACAAAATCATAGAGCCAGCTCATCAATACTGCTTTTTAAAGTCAAGCGAAGACCTTTCAGAAGAAAAATATAATGAGATGTCAGAGAAGTTAAGTACGTTTGGAAGTCAACTCGCATATGAGACCTCATTTGCTATTTCAGAAATTTATGAACTAGATGACAAGCTTCTTGACGATATAATTAAAGATGAAAAATTTAAGGATTATGACCGCTTTTTTGAGCATGTAAAGAGGGATAAGAAACACATTCTTTCAAAGGCGGAAGAAAAACTTATTGCAGGCATGGATTTTCTTGGAAGTCAAGATGAGGTCATGTCAAAACTTTCGGACGTCGATTTTGATTTTGGCGAAATTGAGGACTCTAGTGGCAAAAAATATCACCTTTCACAATCAAATTATGGTAAATTTATGCGTCATGAAGATAGAAAGTTGAGAGAGGGGGCTTTTAAAGGTATAAATGGAAAGTTTGGCCAGTATATAAATGGGCTTTCAGCAAACTATATCAGTCATATTAAAGAAGATTGTTATTTTGCAAAAGTTAGAAATTATAAAAATGCACTTTCTTCAGCTCTTGAAGGCGAGGAAATTGAGCCTAAAATTTACGATAAATTGATAGAAATGGTGAATAAAAATTTGCCATTACTCTTCGACTATTTTTCCATTAAACAAAAAGAACTAAATCTCAAAGATTTCTATATCTATGATGCAATGGCTTCAACTGAAAAGGGAGATGCAAAAAGTTATACTTTTGAAGAGGCTATGGAGATTATTAAGAAAGCACTTTCACCACTTGGCGATGAATATCTTAAGCTATTAGATAAGGCTGTGGCTGAACGCTGGATTGATGTTTTCCCAAACAAAAACAAACATTCGGGCGCATATCAAAGTGGGATATATGGTTATAACCCCTTTGTTCTCACCAACTTTGAAGGCGACCTTGATGGAGTGTTTACTCTTGCTCATGAGCTTGGGCATGCAATGCATAGCGTTTATTCAAACGAAAAACAACCTCGTCAAAAAGCGTCACACCCAATATTTTTAGCTGAAATTGCAAGCATTACAAATGAAATACTTCTTTTAAATTATCTTCTTGCAAATGCAAAGTCATCTGACGAAAAGAAAAATCTTTATAATAAATTCTTTGACGAAGTTAAGAGTACAATTTTTAGACAAACTATGTTTGCAGAGTTTGAAGAAAAAGTCCATGCTCTTCATGAGGCTGGTGAAGGGCTTACCAAAGAGAAGCTTTGTAACACATATTATAATCTTAATGAAAAATACTTTGGCTATGTTAAACTTACGCCAGAGACTGCCTATGAATGGGCGAGAATTCCTCACTTTTTTGAAAGTTTTTATGTCTATAAATATGCGACAGGCATGATTGCTTCAATATGCTTTGCAAATAGAATTTTGTCAAATAAGGCTGACGCACTTGAAGGATACTTCAAATTTTTATCTGCAGGCTGCAGTGAAAAGCCTATATCTTTGTTGAAAAAATGTGGTTGCAATTTTGAAGATGGAAGTGCATTCGATGACTGCTTTGAATACCTCGAAAATATGCTTAATGAGTGGAAAAAATTAATTTAAAGAAATCGGCTAAAGTCGATTTCTTTTTTTTCTTTCAGATTTGACAAATTATTTTATTTATATTATAATATTTATATATATGAAAACATATTTTGCTAGGCATAAAAGAATAACCACTTTAATTGTTGTGTTTTTGATGATAATTTGCTCATCAATATTTTTGTTTGCATGTGAAAAGAAAGAGACAGACCAATATAATATAACTGCATCAAGTAATGGCAGTATACAAAAAGTCAAAATAGATAATGAGGTTTATTATAATGCGATGCCTTCTGACTGGTATACTTTTGACGGTTGGTATGATGGAGTAAAACTTTATAGTAACAATCCATCGTTAAAGATAACTAAAAATACTCCAAAAAATCTTGTTGCACATTTTGCAACGACTGGGGTTTTGACTTTTGACAGGATTTTAAATAGTTTTTACAATACTTATAAAACTGGGCTTGCAGAAGATGGTGAATATTTTAATTTTTATAGCAGAGGAGAGTTTATAAAAGACAGCGAAGTCAACAGGATGGCTTTAGGTGGATTTTTAAACTTTGAAAATGGAACATCACAAATTCATTTGCTTAGCGAAGGAGATAGCAATTTATCGTTTATTTATGATGGAAAAACAAATGATGAACGTCTTTTATTTGGAGTAGGTGAAAAAAAGATTGCCTATTCAAATGCTGGGATTTTAACAAATTTCATAAGCTCGCTTCCAAGTGCTGGAAGTGAGGCGTGGAACACAGAAAAAATTATTGGTGAAGGATATTACCAGTTTAATCAATATTTTGGCATAAATAACATATCAGGTTTTGTCGAAAAGGTTGAAAATTCGGGCAACAAATCTGTTTTAACTTTAAATTTACAAAGAATTTTTAATATGCTTAAAAATCTTCGACCTTCATTAAAGGAAGGCACTGCGCTCAAATTTCTTGCCGATATATTAGTATCCGAATACGAAGAAGCGCAAATTCCAAGAATGTCTGTTGAAATTAATGTAGATTATGCAGGCGAACAAATTGAAGAGATAGAAAAAATTTCCTTTGTTTTTTCTCTTTCAAATGATTATTCTTTGAATTTTGGTGGAAATAAAGTTGTTATTCCAAAGTCAAATTTTTCATTAGTGTTTGATAACCTTAAGTGTGGTTATGCCTCTTCTTCAAACTCAATAGGTGAAGACGAACTCAATTCATATCCAGTAAGCAAATATAACATGTTAAATTCTAGAATACTTGGGAATATGTCATTTCTTAACGGAGATGATTTTGAGGTAGATGATTATAACATTGAAATAAACGCTGATATAAATCCTCTTGCACTAATTTCATATAAAAGAAAGGGTGAAGGTTTTGACAAGATTGATTGGGATAAATTTGGATTTTTGAGTTTAAGAATTAATCTTGTTCCCGCAACAACAACAGATGGACTTAAAGAGCAAAAAGAACGCCATAATGGAGGAAGTGAATATTTGAATTTTCTTATTGATACAGAAAATAAGGGCGCAAAACTATTTGTTTATAGTGAGCTTTATAATCCAAATTCATTTTTCTCAACCAACTATTTTTTAAATACTGCTTATGATATTCCATCACTTTTGGAATATGTCTATAGTAATAAAAATGAATCTTCAATGGCAAATAATGATAACAGCGAATATAATTTGGTGGCTTCAATTTTTAAGCAACTTCTTGAAATTTGCATAAATTTTGATAAAAATGATGCAAATCAAGCGATTTTTGATTTAATTTTGGACATTTTTGATGAAAATGACATGATAAGAAACAATTTAAAGTTGTCAAGCGATGGTATTATTTTGGAACTTACTGAAATAAGAGAATACTTAAGAGAGCTTGAGGTGAAAAATGGTTTAGTTCTAACAATTTTTGACACTAAAACTCCTATAAAATTTGACAGGCATGCTTTTGGTGACGACAAATATAACATTACTAAACTTAAATTTAATTTTTCAAGTGTAGGTTATGGCGAGGTTAAAAAGAATGAAGAAGGCTTTTATTTAAATAGTGAAAATCAGCCTATTGTAAATCAGAAGGCCAAAAGCGTGTCACTTATTGGCATAAATGAAATTGACATTTTAAAAGATAGTGAGTTTACGCTAGAGGAATTATATGCACTCGTTGGAACAATTGTAAATGCAAGCGGTGAGTTTATTGACGGAAGCGTAAGTGATGAATTTATAAATAATAAAAATGAAAAAGTTGTTATTGAACTTGATATTCTTGATATAAAAATTCTTAAAGAGGATAATGGCAAGGCGGACATAAAAGTTTATTTGCAAATTCATGATTCACAGAACCCTAATGTTGACGAAACTTTAGGCAGTATCTTTAAAAATTATTTAGGAATTCCTTATGGTCTTTTTGTATATGAAACTTCAGTCGCTATAGCTTAACAGATTTTTAAATATAAAGATTGATAATAAAAAACATGGATTACTTCCATGTTTTTTAATTTAACTCTACTATATCGCCTTGACTAGGGGTGTGAATTCCCAATTCTTTTAATTTTTCAACTGAGTAAATTGACATATGCACTGGATAAATTTTGCAATTAGTAAATTCTTCTTTAAGTGATACAATCTCCTCAACGCATAAATGTTTATTGTTTTTCTCAATATTTGATGCATCTACAAAAGCTATTTTACTTTTTGAAATTATTTTTCTTACATTATTGCACATAGCTGTATCGCCACTGAAGCCGGCTATCAAACCATTCTGCTCAATTTTAAAACCAAAACTTTCAACGCTTCCATGTAGCATTTTATAGCATTTTATTTTATATTGTCCAAGTTTTATAATCTTGTTATTTTCACACTCAACAATTTCGTACATATCTTTTAAAGCTTCTTCAAGATAGGATACTTCAACTATCTTAAATAGAGATATTAGCCTTTCTTTACAACCTTTTGGTGCAATTATTATAATTTTTTTACCCTTGCAATGGTGATAAATATAATCCATTACAAGGTGAATATCTGTAAAGTGGTCACTATGAAAATGTGATAAAATAATATAGTTAATTTTTGTTAAGTCATAGTCGGCAAAGAGAGTTTTAAAAGTGCCTTGAGGGGCGTCAAACAAAATTTCATCATTTATTATATAGCTAGTTGATAAAAGTTTTGTCCAAGTGCACATACATCCAACAACGTCAATTTTCATTTTTTACATTCCTTTTGTTTTAACATGTTAAATTTATAGGCTTTATTTACTTTGAGCACATGAAAGATTTTTCCAAATTTATATTTATTGCTAAAGAACATATATGCCGAAATGCAGATTGTTAAAAACCCAACAATTGTACCAGTAATTGTGTTGTAAATTACTGATTTTTCTGAGTAATTTACTGAAAGAAGGGCAATTTGAGTAAGTACAATTGATGACATAGCACTGCAAAGATTTATAAATTTGAGTCCCGTCAGAAGCAAATCGTTGGATTTTTTTGATTTTATAAGTCCCCATATTGAGAAAAATAATTCGCAGAAAGCGACTGCGGCAATTCCTATTGATATGATTGGGTCATAATTGTTTTGTTGAGGGTGGAAAAATATTCCTAGAAAATAGAGGGTATATAAAAAACCAGCAAAGGTGAGTGAAGCAGATATTCGATTATAGTAAATATGTTCTTCATATCGTTTTTTGCAGTGACGGCGTCCGTCAAAGTAAGAAGCTTTGGCAAAGGCTATGAAAATTGTATAAAGTCCGCTTAAAGAAATAAAAATAGACCTAATAAAAAAGGCAAGAATCAGTTTTAATATTGCCCATATTAAATTCGATACCATTGTTATTTTATTAATCATGCTTGTTTTTTCATCGTAAGGTAAATTTCGCCATGATTTAATTAAATCAAACTTTGCCATATTAATAAAAAGTATAATATATGGCGATTCTTTTGTCAATCATGGCGGAGAAAACAATTATAAAAAATATTTACATTTTTTTCGTTTTAGTCTTGAATTTTTTTTAAAGTATGTTACAATTAAATTAGATAAATTTGCGAGGTACAATTATGGCTGAAAACAATAATAAGGGACTTGAAAAAAGGGCGATGAGAAGAATCAACGATTATCTTAATGGCAATCGTGATGATGTCGTGCTTGACATGGCTTTTCAACTTAACGAAAAGCATATGGAAAAAATTGTACCGCATTTAAAAAAAGAAATTTATGAATATGTAAAGTTTAATCATGAGGACTTTGATGGGAAAGTTTGCATGAAAGATAGCGCTTATAAAATTATGGAAAATTTTGATACAAATGTATTCAAAATGAGAAATTGGAAACATAAGCCATTTTACTTAAAGAAAACAGATTTTGACGTTTTGCAGGGTTGTGTCAAAAATATGGTTGATGTGAAGCGTTACAAGACCGACAAGCCAATTTATCAATTTGGCAACACCTTTGTTTTCCCTGATAATAGAAAGCATGGTGAAAAAAAAGGTGAACATTATAAATCTGACATGCAATTTTATATTTCTCAAAATGAGGATATGTTGTTTGGTAAATTTGTAAGTTTAAAATTTAAACCGAAAGAATTAGCTAGTATTAAAAATTTGATTGCTAAAAGTGAAAATAAAAAAGATATTGTTTATAATAGGTATCTTTATGACCGCTCTTTAACTATCACGCATTATGTTTTCCTTGATGGCGACCCAAACAAGGCAATGCCGTATATGCGTTATGATAATGACTTATACATTCATACAAACGTTTTTATTGGCAAAGACAAAAGAAAAAGATATTTTGGAGAATCTGCTGATTGTCCTCATTTCCATTTCCAAAATGAAGATGATGCACTTCTTTGTCTGCGTAAATTTAGGTCAGGCAAGGATGGAAAGATTAAATATCGCACTGGACGATGCAATGCCATTGATTGTAGGCACTTAAAAGAATATTTGCATCAACTTGATATGCAATTCCCTGAATATCTTAAAGAACATTCTGATGAATGGGATTTTGGTATGCCTTTCTTAAACTTGAAAGTTGCAGGCAAAAAGATTGATATAAATGTTGAAAATATTTTTAATAATTACTTGAAATTGAATGGGGGGGGGACCAAGAAGCTTTATGAGGTTAGTCAGTGGCTTGAAGAAACGGCCTCACGCTCAGAATATAAACAATTTAGTTATAAATATAAAAATTCTACAAATCATTCAAATTTTACAGGTCTTATTAGGGCGTTAGATTTCATTGATTACATAACAACTTTAATGAAAGTTAAAATGGACGTTAACACTATCAAAATGCTGTCTGACATTGAAGTAGAAATTGCCAACAGCATAATGAGCGCAATAAACTTAAATAGTTCAACAAAGACAATGAAAGACGGCAAGCCTAAGTATGTAATTGATATGGATTTTGATGAAAAATCTTAGAAAAGTGGCTTAGCCACTAAATATTAAATAAATAAAAAAAAGTGGATTTAATGTCCACTTTTTTTACACCAAATTTTAGGAAAACTTATTTTTCAATCTCGATTATAAAACTTTCGATTTTTTTCGCCCATTTTTCAGCCATCTTTTTGGACTTATGTTCGCACATAATCCTGACTTTGCTTTCTGTTCCGCTTGCGCGTACAAGGACACGACCGTCACTTCCAAAGAGGCGTTGGGCTTCGAGAATGGTAGAGGAGAGTCCATCAGAATTTAGAATTCGATACTTATCTATAACCTCTACATTAATAATATATTGCGGATAGTGTTTGAATGTTACAAGTTTTGATAAACTTATATTATTCTTTTTGACAATTTCGGCAATGGTGAGGGCAGTGAGTACGCCATCGCCAGTTGTTGAATAGTTGAAGTTGATAATATGCCCAGAAGGCTCACCACCGATTATGGCGTTTTTGCTTTTCATAAGTTCAACCACATATTTGTCGCCAACGTCAGCTCGCAGTAAGTTTAGCCCTTGCTTGTTTAAACTGACCTCAAGTCCTTTGTTTGTCATGCTCGTGCCAACTATGCTTTCGCCACGCTCAAGGTCTTTAGAGAGGATAAATAAAATGTCATCACCATCAAGAATTTCACCTTTTTCATTGCATGCAATAATTCTGTCTGCGTCTCCATCAAAAGCAAAGCCCATGTCAGCACCATTTTTGATAACCGCTTTTGAGATTTCTTCTGGATAGAGTGCGCCACATTTGTAATTTATCTTTTTGCCATTTTTACCATTATTTAAAACAATAACTTTTGCGTTAAGCGAAGAAAATATCTCTTTGGCAATGCTGAAAGATGCGCCATTTGCAAGGTCTAATACAATTTTTAACCCGCTTAAATCTATTCGATTTTTTAAAATGTTATTTTTATATTTTCGTGCTAAGCGAGGACGATTGTAATATCTTCCAACTTTGTCAGCGCTAAGTTCGTTTGTTATTAAAAGTTTTCTCTCAATGATAGATTCAAGTTCTTCACTTATTTTAAAACCTTCATTATTAAAGATTTTAATTCCGTTGTAGTTGCGAGGGTTGTGACTTGCGCTTATAACTATTCCATAGTCAAGTTTTAACTCTTTTGTTAGATAGGCGATGACTGGTGTAGGAGCTATGCCAATATCTATGACGTCTACGCCATGACTCATAATTCCACTTGCGACAGAAAGGGTTAAAAGAGAACCGCTTCTTCTTGTATCTCTTCCAATTAAAACTTTTTTCTTATTACATTGACTGCCTAAGCTGTTTCCAACTTTATAGGCTATGCTAGGGGAGATGACTTCTCCGTAAATGCCTCGAAAGCCATCTGTTCCAAAATATACTCCCATTATTTCTCCTTTTTCCAATATTTTTTTGCTCTGCCAGGTTTGCTTTCTTGTCTGACTCTTCCTATGACAAAGTCTTCGACATTGACATTTTCTGTAACTGTTGTACCTGCACATATGTAACTATCGTTTTCAATCTTGACTGGTGCAATTAGGTTTGAGTTTGAACCTATAAAAACGTGGTCGCCAACAGTTGTTTGTGATTTGTTTTTGCCGTCATAGTTGGCAAAAATCACGCCACAACCAATATTACAATCCTCACCAATTATGGCGTCACCAACATAGGCGAGGTGACTTATTTTTGTTCCATTGCCAATAGCACTATTTTTTATTTCAACAAAATTGCCAATTTTGCAATTGTTTTTAATAATTGAATGAGGTCTTAACCTTGCATAAGGCCCAACTTTTGAGTTGTTGCCAATCTCACAATCTTCAACAACGCTCGTATGAAGAGTGCAGTTTTCTCCAATCTTGCTATTTGAAATAAAGTTGTTGGGAAGGAGAGTTGTGTTGTCTCCAATTTCACATTCGCCTTCAATGTGGTTGTTTTCATAAATCGTTACATTTTTGCCGAATTTAACATTTTTGCCAATAAAACAGCTATTTTTGTTTAAAAATTTTGTCATATTTTCTCCTGTTATAATTTTAAGTTCAGTATCATATATGGATATATATTAATAAGTTTGAGAAAATGTCAAAAAAACGTTTGAAAAAGACTGGTTATTGTGATAAAATAATAAAGAAGTTATGCAGGTATAATTTAGCGGTAAAATGTACGCTTCCCAAGCGTGATTCACGGGTTCGACCCCCGTTACCTGCTCCACATTAACTAAGTGAAAAGTCTTCTTTCTGAGAATGCTGTTTATTTAACAAAATACGCAGCATACAGCGGTAATTAGTGTAGTTTAGACACAAAATGCGGGAATTTTGCTTTTTGCATGGCTTTTTGAAAAATAAAAAATGTCTTCATTTTGAAATGAAAAGTGTTTTTGAATTTTGATTTTTATTAAAAATTGGTAGTTTTGGAGAGAAATCAAAAAAAATCAAAATTTTTTGAAAAATCAAAATAAATCAAAAAAATCAAAACAGATTTGAGGAATGTGTGATATAATAATCAAAAGGAGTTGTGAAATGAAACTATTTGGGAGATTGAGATCAAAGAAGACGAATAAATGGTATAAGGAAAATGAAAATTATGAGGTATGGTGGTTAGACAACCCAGATCAAATAGGAGAATATGTGTTTAGTTTTGATAAGAAAACAAAGTTTAATCTATTTGCGGATTATCCACATAAACTAACACCGAAACAAAAAGAGATTTTTGATAAAGAAAATCCATATTGGAAAGACTTTTTCAAAGATAGATGCAAAGAAGAGCAGACATTAAAAAATGATTCCAATTCTGTTTGGGAAAAACACAATAAATTAATGAATTTATTGAATAAGTTGGAAACTGAAAAACTATACACATCAACAGAAAGTGACAGCCTTTTTTCGGGGCATTATGATTATAATCCTGTAATATGGGATGTTTTCGATGAAGTTGGCGTAAATGACCCTAAGTATAAATCTTATGACAATTATCTTGCTAAAAAAGACATACATAAACTGTCATCGCGAGAAATTGTTGAACAGTTTTTATTTTGGAAAAGAGGTGAAAGGTTTTGTGAGGGTACGATTGCAGGAGCAATTGACAAAGGGGACTTTGTGAATCTTTTTAAAAAATTTATTGCATACAATAATCCTCGAAATAATGAATGGGTTGATTAAAAAATTAAGAAGGGAAATAAATATGTTAGGAGCGATTGTAGGAGACATTGTAGGCTCAATTTATGAATTTAACAATATCAGAAGAAAAAATTTTCGATTGTTTAACCCTTATTGCCATTTTACTGATGATAGCGTGATGACTTTTGCTGTTGCTGAAGCTTTGAGAAAAACCAAAAATAAAAACTTTAAGAATCTTGGCAAGCAGGCAATAAAGGAAATGCAGAAATTTGGCAAGTTATATCCTTATGCAGGCTATGGAAATACTTTTAGAAACTGGCTGAAAGATAAGAATCCACAACCTTATGGTTCTTATGGAAATGGTTCGGCGATGAGGGTGAGTCCAGTGGCTTATTGTGCCAAATCTTTAGAAGAAGTTAAATCTCTTTCAAAAGCCGTGACTATTGTCTCACACAATCATACCGAAGGAATTAAAGGTGCAGAAGCAACCGCTATTGCAATCTGGATGGCACTAAATAAACATAGCAAAGAAGAAATGAGAAAATATATAGAAAAGAATTATTATAAACTCACCTTTGATTATGAAGAATTGAAACAAAAATATTATTTCAATGAAACTTGCCAAAATACAGTTCCACAAGCAATATATTGTTTTTTGATTAGCAATGATTTTGAAGATTGTTTAAGAACAAGTGTTTCTATTGGTGGCGATACGGACACTTTGTGTGCTATTTCTTGCGCAATAGCCGAAGCTTATTATGGAATTCCAGAGAGAATTCATAATTCTGCGGTGGGATATTTGGACAAGAAATTAACAAAAATTTACAATAAGTATTATAAGTCAAGCACTAATCGAACTGATTTTTGATTTTCGCAAAATCAAACGGAAAAAATCAAAACCGCAAAATCTAATGTGGAAATCAAAAACAGACATTATGGAGTGCAAGCCCAAAAAAATACACCAAATATAGTGGTGTATTTATATTATAAAATACGTTATATTTTGTAATTTATTTAGGAACATTTTAGGAACAAAAAGTATTAATTTTTGTATTTAAAAGGTCTATAGAAAATATTGCTACTTTGAAATTTACTATAATTTCAATTCTATAAATCAATGCAAATATAAAGATAATGATAAAAAATGGATTTGTTATGAAATGAAATTTGGAGTAAAATTATGAGTAGATTTAATGATTATATTTTAAAATCTTATGAAGAGTACATTAGTTTTAATAAAGATATATTAAATTTAATTTTGTCTGAGCTCGAATGTAAGCACATTCTATGTAAAAATTTTGATAATAAAATTTTCGTAGATTTGGCTTTAAAGGTAGATTATAAATGGGTTGTTTTTGGCTCACATAGAAATTTAAAAGAAGAAGATAGGATTCCGTTTGAAATTAATAGAATTAAAGATATGTCAAAATCTACAATCAGCAGAGCGGTAAGAATAGTTAAGACAAGTAATGGTAAATATTTTGCAGATAATACTCATTGGGTTTTAGCATATTTGAAAAGGTTTGGAGAGAACACGAAATTAAAAGATATACCTTTTTATTTGGTGGATTTTAGTCATAAAGTACCACTGATAGTAGATGTCAACAATTCTGTTATAAAGAAAGATGAGGATATGAGAAATGCAGTCAATGCAGCAGGAGATGTGGAAGAGCGTATAGAAAAAGGTTGGCGACCAAATAACGTGGTGTATGTAATTAAACAATTTGAATGTGAAATCAAAAGATTTGAAGAAAATTGTTTAGAAAAAGAATAGTAATTTTTGATTTTCGCAAAATCAAAAGGGCTGTCGCATTATCAAACAGAAAAAATCAAAATCGCAAAATAAGCTCTTTGGGCTTGGCGTTCGCCGACAAGTCGGCTCGGCTACAAAAGCAGACATTATGGAGTGCAAGCCCAAATAAAAAACCCACCAAGAAAGGTGGGCTTTTTCATAGATGTTTTTATATTGGTTAGGCTAATTGAATAATGGAAAGGGTTGCACCAGCGCCTGCTTGTAAAACAGCTGCAGTTATAAGTCCAAACAATTGTAATGAAATTGTTGAACCAGCAGTTAAGTTGACAATTACGCTATTATTAAAGCTTGAAAGAGTAAGCAGTGGTTGAATTGTGGAAGGTGCATATGCAGTACCATTTATCATAATTCTTGAGCCTGCTGCAACTCCTGCTGTTAAGTGTATTTCATAATTAATTTGGTATTTTCCCGCAGTAGCAACTGTGAAAACAGTGTTAGTGCCGTCAGGAGTAATTCCTGCAGTGGTAATTTGGTTGCTTGGCAATGGAATATTAGTACCGCCAAGAACCACGGCGATTGTTGGTGAGGTTGTGTTTGCTGCAAACGCTGAATTTGCAGTGATGTTTGGTCCAGTCGCTCCAGTAGCACCCGTTGCACCAGTAGGACCTGTAATAGATAACCCAGTAGCGCCAGTAGCTCCGACTAAACCCGTAGGTCCAGTTGGCCCAGTAGCACCCGTAGGTCCGGTTGCGCCTGTTGGCCCAGTAGGACCAGTAATACTTAAACCATCAGCTCCGGTAGAACCCGTCGCTCCAGTAACGCCGGTTGGTCCTGTAACACCCGTTGCGCCGGTAGGCCCAGTAATACTTAAACCATCAGCACCCGTCGCTCCAGTTGCACCCGTAGGACCAGTAGGTCCGGTTATAGATAATCCGTCTGCACCCGTTGCGCCGGTAGGTCCAGTAGGTCCGGTTATAGATAATCCGTCTAAACCAGTAGCTCCAGTTGCACCAGTAGGGCCAGTTACGCCTGTAGCACCTGTAGGGCCGGTTGGACCTGTAATTGATAATCCATCTAAACCTGTAGCGCCCGTTGCACCTGTGGCGCCTGTAGGACCAGTCACGCCTGTAGGACCTGTAACACCTGTCGCGCCTGTAGGGCCAGTAACAGATAAACCAGTTACACCAGTTGCACCGGTTGGGCCTGTAGGTCCTGGAATGCCTTGTAAACCTTGAACACCTTGAGGTCCAGTTGGACCTATACTTCCTGTGTTGCCGGTAGCACCAGTAGGGCCGGTGACTCCGGTAGCGCCTGCGACACCAGTTGGTCCAGTAGGACCAGTAATACTTAATCCAGTAGCACCAGTTGGTCCAGTAGCACCTGTTGGACCGGTTGAGCCAGTCACGCCAGTTACGCTAGGTCCAGTAGCACCAGTAGCACCAGTAGCACCTACTGGACCTGCAGGTCCCATAGGACCGGTTGGACCAATTGGGCCCATAGGACCACGAGGACCTGGAATAGAAACTTCTCTTACGTTTAAAATTGGGACAAAAATAGGATTGTCGGGACAATTATTATTCTGAGAATTCGAAGAACCACAACATCTATGATTGTTGTTAAAAAAATTCATACGTTGTTTCCTTTTAGGTAGAAAAATTGTTCCTTTTAGGTAGAAAAAATTCTACCTATAACATACTATTCATAGTATAAAATAATTGTTTGTAAAAAAAGTTAAAAAAATTTAAAATTTTATTGACAATTGAACGGTTGTTCAACTATAATGTTAATAGTTGAATGATTTTTCAACTAACGGAGAGGTTATGGGAAAAAATGAATTTGAATGTGACTGTGATGTTATCCATGAAGATAGGGTAAAACTCGCAAAGAAAAATATGATTGAAGAAGAGACATTACTTTTAATGGCTGATTTATATAAAGCTCTTTCTGATAGTACACGTATTAAGATTGTTGCCATTTTAGGGGAACAGGAGATGTGTGTTTGTGATATTGCGGTATTACTTAATATGACAAAGTCGGCAGTCTCGCATCAACTTAAAAATTTGAGGGAAATGGAGCTCGTTAAATGTCGAAAAGAGGGTAAAGTGGTGTTTTATTCACTTGCAGACGAGCATGTTAAACAGATTTTTAATATAAGTTATAGTCATGTAATGGAGGAGAAAATTGAAGGTAAAAATTGAGGGCCTTGACTGTCCAAACTGTGCGAAAACGCTTGAGAGGCATATAAATAACTTAGGGAGCGTTAAAAGCGCGAATATAAACTTTTTAAAATCTTATATTGAATTTGAAAGTGAAAACGAGAATCAGGCTATTAATGATATAATCTCGCTTACTGCAAAAATTGAACCAGACGCAAAAATCATTTATAGCAATTCTAAAGGTAAGCGAAAATGGAGTTTACTAATAGATTTCTTGGTTTTGCTATTTGGTATAGGAATTGGTCTTTTTGCATTATATTTTAAACCCTTGCCTGTTTGGGCGTTCTGGACAATGTATGTTGTGAGCGCGCTTGTTATCGGATATAAAACCTATTATAAAGCACTCAGGCTTCTATTAAAAGGCACTATAAATGAAAACATGTTGATAACATTGTCAGTAATCGGTGCGGCAGCGGTTGGCGAACGTTTTGATGGACTTATGGTTGTGTCATTATACACTATAGGAAAGATTCTTGAAGGGCTTGCTATAAATAAATCTAAAAAATCAATCGAAGAGTTGACAAACTTCAAGCCTGAGTATGCAATGCTTATCACTAAAGAGGGAGAAAAGAGAGTTTTGCCTTCCCAATTAAAAATAGGTGATGAGATTATGGTAAGGCCAGGCGAAAAAGTGCCGGTTGACGGAATTATTATTGAGGGCAACGCCTCACTTGATATGCAAAGTTTGACTGGCGAGAGCTTGCCTTCGCATGCAGGCGAAAATAATGAAATTTTATCTGGTTCTATAGTTTTAGATGGCACGCTCAAAATAAGAGTGGCAAAAGAATATAGAGAAAGTACTGTCAATAAAATTATTGATTTAATTGAAAACGCGACCGAAAAGAAGTCGAAGGCGGAGACTGTAATATCGAAGATTACAAGGTGGTACACACTGGGTGTAATTATATGTGCTGTGCTTGTTTGGGGAATTGTTTGGGCTGTGACTGCTAATTTTTCAACAGCCATTTATAGAGGTCTTATATTCTTAGTTGTTTCTTGTCCATGTGCGTTTGCTATATCTGTTCCGCTTGCATACTTTTCGGGGCTTGGAAATGCTTCAAAACAGGGAATTCTTATCAAAGGTTCAAACTTTTTAGATAGTTGCGCAAAGCTTAATATGATTGCGTTTGATAAGACGGGGACGCTGACTACTGGTACATTTGAAATAAAAGAAATCCTTTCTTGTGATGAAAAATTAACAAAAGAAGATATTCTTTATCTTGCTAGTCTTGGCGAGCAATATTCCTTGCATCCACTAGCTAAATCAATTGTAAATGCTTGCCAAAGAGAATTAATTCCGCTTGACAATGTAAAAGAAATTGCTGGCGAGGGTGTTCAATTTACCTTTGAAAATAAGAATTACTTCGTTGGTCGCAGAGCAAAGGATTTAAGCGGAACGGTGGTTGAGGTTTACGAAGAAGATAGAAAACTAGGGCAAATTGTTCTGGCTGATAAGATTAAACCAAATTCAAAATATGCGTGCGAACTTCTTAAAAGTTTAAACGTCAAAACAATAATGCTTTCAGGTGATAACAATTCGGTTGCCCAAAATGTTGCAAAAGAGATTGGGCTTGACGAATATTATGGACAGCTTTTGCCACAAGATAAATTTAACTATATTGAAAAAGCAAAAGGGGACGCAAAAAATAAAATCGGTTATGTTGGTGACGGACTTAATGACGCGCCTTCATTGACACTTGCTGATGTTGGGTTTAGCATGGGAATAAAAGGCAACTCTGCAAGTATTGAGGCCTCAGATGTAGTGATTGCGACTGATAATATTGAAAAGGTCGCCCAGTCTATTAAAATATCAAAATATACAAGAGCGATAGTTTGGCAAAATATAATTTTGTCAGCGCTTATTAAAGTTGTGTTTTTAACTCTTGGTGCTTGTGGCGTCACAGGTATGCTTGAGGCTGTAATAGCTGATGTGGGAGTTACCCTTGTTGCTATATTGAATAGTTTAAGAGCGCTTCATTATAAACCATATAAAAAAGAAAAAGTTAAGGAATGCGATAAATCAATTTGTGAAAGCATTTAAACTAAAAACCTGCCATTTAATGGTAGGTTTTTGTTTTCCTATGTGTTATACTACTTAAAAGGGGATTTTGAAGAAAAGATTGAAAGGAAGCCATTTTGAAGTAAATTATCAAATTTCAAAGTTTTTTAAAAGCAAGCTTGACGGAATCAATTTAAAGAAGCTCTCAAGCCAAAGAGTTCAAAAAATATTGGATTTACTTAAACAATATCCTTTTATTTTGCAAGAACTGGAAGGAAGAAGTGAAGGCTTTGGAGTTGGGCTTGATGAATTTCTATATTTGACTTCTTATGAAGTTGAAAAATTAGAAGAGGAAAAATGTTCTGATATTTTGGCGGTGAATGGTGATAAAAGATTCATTATCCACAACGAAGATGGAAGGGATGAAGTTGAATTTTTTATTTGTGAGTATGAGGACAAAAATGTGTTAGATTTGGCTTGTTATGAAACATTGCACGGCTCAACATTTTCGGCTACAAAAGATATTATTTTTTCAATCAATTTTATTTACAACATGAGATATAATCTCGACAATGATTTGCCAACTTGGATTTTTACACGAATATTACTTTCCTGCGATGATATTGACAAGGTCATGGAAGTTTTAAATAAATATTCAATTTGGGGCTCTGTTTCAATAAATCTTCTAGACGTAAAAGAAAATAAATTATATTCCATTGAAAAAAGCCTAAAAGAATTTAGTATAATAGAGATTGAAAGCGTTTACTTTCATACAAATACGCTTATTCATGATGAAATGCAAAAGTATAATTTTTTGCCAGATAACATAAATACTTCTCATGCGAGATATGACAAAATTAAAGAACTGTTAGCATTGAAGAAATTTTCCTATGAGGAGATAATGCTTTATAATAATGGAAATGATTATGATAGCGTTAGAATGCTAGGCGAGAATAAAAATCATAGTAAAACTCAGGCTACTATTCGATTTGATAACAAAAAGATTGAGGTGCTCGGAAATAGAAAGGAAACAATTTTTATAAAAAATTTATTATGAAATATTCAAAGTTAAAAATTTTTGCATTATTTTTGTGAGATAAAAACAGACGATGATTTTGTCTGTTTTTTTATTTTTGTTGTCTTATTAATAATATTTAATCAATGTTGTTGATTTTTTCATAAAAACTATTATGAAAAATATTAGAATATGTGATACGCACAATGATTTTCTGACCGAACTCAAAGTGTGTGAAATAGAGGATTATATTAATAGATGTGAAGAGTGTGGGGTGGAGATTATATCCGCATCATACTGGAGTAGCGAAAGAGATGAAGCTAAAATTGAAGAGGAGCTTACAAATAGAAGCAACGCTTTGCGACTTGCAAGCAAAAATTATCTTTTGCACATTGAGGATTTATGGTGGGTCAAGAATAAAGAGAAATTAAAATTTTTATTAGACCTCAAACCTTTTTCATGTTCTCTTACATGGAATTTTGACAATGCGCTTGCTGGCGGAAGCAAGGAGTCGGGTGGACTTACAATGTGGGGCGAAAGGTGTTTGAAAGAACTAATTGAGAGCGATATTGTAGTTGATTTGGCACATTTAAATCGAAAAAGTTTTTATCAAGTCGCTAGGTTATTGAAAAACAAATTATACTGCTCTCATACAGGCTTTTATGGTGTGAAAAGACATAAGCGGAATTTGACAGATAAGCAAATTGATATGATTGTTAAGAGCGGTGGTTTTATAGGATTATTTTTCTATGATAAGTGTTTGCAAGCAAATGACAAAGTTGAAAGTCTTAACAAAATGAATAGAGCCAGCTTAAAGCTAGGTGGCGGGCAGTTTAATATAGATGATATAGTTAAAAGTCTTAACTATTTTACTTTGCGATGGGGATTTGACAATATTGGCATTGGAAGCGATTTTTATGGAATTGAGAATTATCCGAAGGGGCTTGAAAACTATGAGGACTTTCCTAATTTATTGAATGCTTTAGTAAAAGAAGGTTATAATTTAAACCAAATTGACAAAATTTTTTATACAAATTTTAAAAATATAATGCTTTAAAGATAAAAAAATATTTAGATAGAAGTTTAAATGTAGGATTTTCAGGGGGAGAAAAAAAGAAGAATGAAATTTTGCAAATGCTTATACTTAATCCGAGACTTGCAATATTAGATGAAACAGATTCTGGGCTAGATGTTGATGCTATAAAAACTGTATCTAAAGGGATACAGATGTTTAAAAATGATGAAAATGCAGTTTTGATAATTACACATAATACAAAAATATTGCATAGTTTAAAAGTTGATTATGTGCATATTTTGGTTGATGGGAAAATAGTGAAAACTGGCGGACAAGATTTAGCTAAGGAAATTGAGGAAAATGGATATGCACAGTATAAATAATGAAAGGATTATAAATAATGGCAAAAACTAATATTGATGAA
>CATKXS010000007.1 GCA_949841045.1 uncultured Clostridia bacterium
TATAACCTTTCCCGTCGTATGTTCCTCTGAAAGGATTTTGTGATTCTCCTATTGGCTCCCAGTAATATGCACCCAAGTCTATATTTGTAACTTGCTCGCACTCGCCTTCAAAATTGGTTTGCACACCCAGCCACGCTAGGTTCTCAGCCGAAGCTATTTGATATATGCCATTCTTAACTTCTGGTCTGATAGCATGGTTTAACCAGGTTTCTTGCCATACACCATTGAATTCAAGCACTGCCCCATTCGTAGCAGAAAGTCTGTTAACGGACTCGCCTTCGTAGTACTTTTCGCCGTTCCACTGCCAGTATAGTAGCTGATGTCCAAACTTTGTAACTCCACTTTCTATCACATACTCCTCTGTAAACTGGAGCGTCTTTGACGCTTGGCAGTCAAAACTTATTGTATATTCATTCTCTGTCCACTGTGCAATTAGTAAATGATTTTCTGCGGTCGTCATTTTAGTAGTTGAAGTTAATATTTCTCCGTTTACACTATTCTTCCAGCCTGCAAAGGTATATCCAGTTCTTGTCACTGTTGGCAGTGTGTCATAATTTGTGCCAAATGTAATCGTCTTTGAATTCCAACCATTAACTTCTCCTCCATTTCCGTCTACTGTTACGAGGTAGGAGTTCGCCGTCCACTTAGCATAAAGTTCTATAGTTTGTGTAGTAATTTTATCCCAGTTGCGAGCACTTTTACCATCTGCAGTATAGTACTGCGTTCCCGTTCCATTACTATTTGTCCAGTAACCGCCAAAATCATAACCAGTTTTTATAGGCAATGAAATAGCTGGCATTGGATTGCCATAGATAGCTTTAATAGTTTTAGTACCAGAAGTTGTGGCGCCCATATCATTTAGTGTAATTTCACTCGCCTTTGCTGTCCACTGAGCATAAATTGTAATATCGCTTTTTCCCATTCTTGATGAAGAGGTAATCTGAGTTCCGCCACTTGGCGAAGTAAACCAACCTTTAAAATCATAGCCAGTACGCGACACTGTTGGAAGTTTGTAATAATAATATTCATTATTTCCAAACAATCTATTTTTGTTTAGACCACTACTGCTCCAACCGTCATAAGAGTCAAATGTTCCCCCCTGCGGATTGACAGTTAATAAATTTGGCGCAATTTCAAAAACAGGAACAGGATATACATGCCAATTAACCCATTGTGTATATATGTCCATGCTTGTTGATGTAGAAATTCTATAATAACGATATTCATCATTAGCGTCATCGCTATAGTCTTCATAACGCCACCAACCAGCAAATCTATATCCAGACGGAGCACTAGCCACAGTAAAAGTAAGCGTCGTTTTTATAGGTAAATTTATGGCGGTGCTACCTGATATACTATATGAGGTTCCATTTATTCTCATAGAGAAAGAAGGAAATTTAACTATATAAGAATTGTCACTAAATTCATCTTCTTCCAGCCATGTATCAACTGAACGTCCAGATACATAAACCGTTCCATTTTCAGCATAGGCAGTATCTTGTTTTAAATTTGTGTCAGTACTTTGCTGATTCCCCCCCCCCGAATTAGGTAAGGTTAGGGCAAGAGCACCAAATAAGCCAAAGACAAGAGCTACAAAAATATACAAACCAAATCTTTTAATTTTATTCATACCCCCACCCCTCTTTTTTATTATTGTATATCTTTTTTAAATTTTAAGTCAAATTATTTAATTTGTTTTTTAAAAAAAATAAAAGGACTGATAAACTAAATCCTTTATTTTTTTTAGCTAAACATCTAATTCACTATTAGTGCTTTGATTATCTTCACTGCTCTCGGCAGTTTCTTCAACTACGATTTCACTTTCAGCCTCGTTTTCTACCTGCTCTTCGTCAATGATAACTTCACCCTTTTTATGGCAAAATACCTTTTTGACTTTAGCCCTAAACCCAGCCTTATTTTCAGTTCCGTTAAACAGCCTCTTGAAATTTGTGCGATGCTGAAATAAGATTAAAGCATAAAGTACCCAAACCATTATGGTAATATAAATTGATACCCAATTTGATGATTGCATAATCCAAGTGTAAACAGTTGTTGCAATAGTAAGTCCGCCAATATAAGTCAGCGAAATTACAGAACCATAATCTATAAATAAGAAAAGTATGAAACATAGAACAAACCAAGAAAGTGAAACATACCAAATTGACGAAAAGATATAAATTCCCGCAAAGCAGGCAACACCTTTTCCGCCCTTGAACTTAGTCCAAACAGGGAAATTGTAACCAATCATGAGGAAGAAGCCTGCAAGGAAATATACAAAATCACCGCCACCCCAGACATTAAGATGTTCATATAAGAGTTTAAACGCAAGACAAACAAGCCCCGCCTTTAAAACTTCTGCCACAAAGGTAAGGAAAGCAAGCCCAAACCCAAAATTTCTGAGCATGTTCATAGACCCAGGGTTATGACTACCAAGTTTGGTAATATCCTTTTTACGAGCCTTCCACGCAATAATTTTGGAGAAATTGATTGTGCCAATAAAGTAACAAACAAATCCCGCAAGTACCAACAAAAGCACAGATTCTAACATACCCATTTATTCTTCCCCCTTTCCTTTAATAACAAACCTAACAGGAGTTCCCGAAAAATCCACACGCTCTCTAAATCGGTTTTCGAGATAACGCTTATAGGAAATCCCAATAAGCTTTGGATTATTCACGAAAAGCACAAAAGTAGGAGGACACGAAGACGCCTGCGTAATATATCTAATTTTAACCCTCGCCCCATTATGTGCAGGCGGTTCAAAATTAAGTATGGCGTCATGTAATAAATCATTGAGTTGACCAGTCGGAATACGTTTTGAGGTGTTTTCATACGCCTCTTCTACAAGCCCCATAACCTGCCCAACACTCGCTCCGGTAAGCGCTGAAACAAAGATAACTTTAAAATAACTCATAAACGCAAAGTTCTCTTGAAGAAGCCTCATATACTCTTCCTTTGAACATGCTTTTTCGTCCCATTTGTTGACGACTATCACGCTCGCCTTTCCAGCCTCGTCCACATAGCCAGCAACCCTAAGGTCTTGCTCTGAGATAAGCGCCTTGCTTCCGTCAAGGACAATAAGGACAACATTCGCCTCATCAATCGCCGACATTGTACGAAGAACACTATATCCCTCAATGGACGCCCTTTCAACAGAACGCTGACGCCTAAGCCCAGCCGTATCCACAAGTGCATAATCTTTTTTGTTGTATTTGAATGGAACAAGCACCGCATCCCTCGTTGTACCCTCAATATTGCTTACAACAACGCGCTCGTTTCCAATAAGTTTGTTGACAAGACTGCTCTTTCCAACATTTGGTCTACCAACAATGGCAATTTTGGTAATATCCTCACCCTCGTCAGTTGTCCTCTCTTTAAAAGATGCAACAACTGCGTCAAGTATGTCGCCAATGCCTTTACTTTGGTGAACAGAAAGTGGATATGGCACTCCAAGTCCAAGACTATAAAAGTCGTAAGTCTCGCTAACTTCAAAATTGTCAAGTTTATTGACAACCAAAACAATAGGCGTCTTATATCGTTGAAGTATTGACGCAATCTCTTCGTCGTTTGTAGTCACACCAACTCGTCCGTCTACGATAAAGACAATGACATCAGCCTCTTGCGCAGCAAATAACGCCTGCTTTTTGATGTCCCCTTGAAAGTGGTCGTCACTGCGGTTGTCAATACCACCCGTATCAATCAATGTAAAATCATGACCAGCCCAATTTGCGTCAGCATAAATTCTATCCCTAGTAACACCAGGGGTATCATCAACAATGCTAATTCTTTTCCCGCAAATTTTATTAAAGAAAGTGCTTTTGCCTACATTAGGCCTACCAAGTACTGCAACAACCGGCTTAATCATAAATACCTCAAAATATATATTAACATAAAATAAATAAAAACACAAATAAAATATGGAAAAAAAGAAAACGTTCGATAAATCTTACGTTTTTCTTGCGTTCCTAAAAAAAAGATTAACCAAAGCGGTCAATCTTTAAAAGTCTGATAAACAAATAAGATAATCAGCGGTTACATTAAAAAACTTACATAGAATCTTTATTTCTTTACTTCTAATATCTGTTAGTCCATTCTCCCACCTACTTATAGAAGCATGAGCCAGCCCTGTCAACTCTGCTAATTTTTCAACCGATAATCCTCTATCTTCTCTTAACTCTTTAATTCTATTTACGACTTCTTCCATATCAGTTAGTATACTTAATTTATCTCATAAATGGGCGACTCGCTCAGGATTGAGCGATTTAGTAATCTGTCTCTCCAAGCAAATAATCCGTAGAAACTTTAAAATATCTACTGAGTTTTACAAGTTCGTCACTCTTAATATCTGCAAATCCATTTTCCCACCTACTCAAAGATGTCTTTGATAAACCAGTCGCATCACTCAATTCTCTTAAAGTCATTCTCTTTTCAGTTCTTAGTTCTTTCAATCTTTTGCTAAATTCTCTCATATTTTTCCCTATAAAAAATCTTGGTTTAGAAAAATTAATAATCACTCTCTCCAAGCAAATAATCCGTAGATACCTTAAAATATCTACTTAATTTTATAAGTTCATCTCCTTTGGCATCTGCAAGACCGTTTTCCCAACGCCAAATACTTGTCCTTGAAACCCCTGTTTCTTTTTCAAGTTCTAGCATTGTCAAACCTCGCTCAGTCCTTAATTCCTTAACTCTTGTTGCTAATTTTCTCATGAAAGAATTTTAGCCATATAATTTCATTTTTACCCCTCTATCACGGTTTAGAGATAGAAAATATCACGTTTCCGTGATAAAATTTATTAACTTTGTTTGACTTATCCCATTTCTGGGATATATAATTTAGATATAAAAGGAGTACCTATGCACATTCTTGATAATTATCAAATCACCGAAATTGAAGTAAAAAAGGTTAACTGCGAATTTATCGTTAAATATATTAAAGACAAAAACCTCACACCAAAAGATTTTGCCAAAAGATGCGGCGTCAAAATTTCTGACCTCAACAAAATACTGAACTACACTGTTCCAATAGAGTGTATTTTAAAAATCGAGAGATTAATCGGGCTTGAAAAATATAGCCTAATAGAAAAGCCTAATCTTTCAAAAGGCAATGTCTTTTATTTCGATTAACGAACCAATTGTTCGACGAGTATCGTAAATTGTATTTAAAATTTTTAAGAAAATTGTGTTCCCGCAACCAAATGTTCGACGAGTATCGTAAATTGTATTTAAAATTTTAAGAAAATTGTGTTCCCGCAACCAAATGTTCGACGATGTGGCTTAGCTACTTATTGTTTATTTTTTATTTCAATCAAATGTTCGGCAATAAAAAAAGGCGGATAATCCGCCTACTTTTTCTTTGTTGTTTAAATGTAAAGTATAGACAAACCCAAATAGTACAACGCATTTTCTTGCAACATTGCCCCACTCTTGATTGAATAGTCAACCTCTTCGAGTAGCGCATATATTTTTTTGAGTTGCATTTTTGAAAAGTTTTTGACTTGCGCCCTCTGTTTTGTTATGGCATATTCTTTCACACCAAGCAGAGAGGCAAGTTCTTTATCTGGCAGGTCTGAAATTGAAATGAAGAAAAGCCTTCTAAAATGGTTTACAATAAGCCCTAAAATTCCCTGCTCTTTTTTGAGTGCGTCCAAGATTTTGAGAGCCTTATCCGCCTTTCTTTGACCCAGCGCCTCAGTCAGTTCATAAATTACAATTTCACTATCTTTTGTGACAAGTTTGTCAACAATATTTTTTGTTATCAGTGTGTCATCAATATTATAATAAACAAGCTTATCAAGTTGCGTAATTATGCGTGTCAAATAGCCGTTGCAATAGTCAATGAGAGTATCAAGTGCCTCACCGCTTATTTGTTTATTTTTTTTCTTGAGTTCACTCACAACAACGGCTGAAAGTGTCGCCTTATCAAAGCGGTTGCAATCTACAAAAGATGTATCATTTTTAAAACTTGAAAATTTATTAAAAAAGTCAAAAATAATCAAAATTGAAGTCAAAACTGGGTTTTTTAAGTAATTTTGGAGCATTTTTTTGTCATTTTCGCTTATTTTTTCGATATTTTTAAGAATTACCACTCTGTACTCATCGCCCATAGGCATAACCTGGCAAGCGTCAATAACGGCTTGCATTGAGTAGTTATCTTCGTCAAATTTGACAAGATTAAAGTCTGGCAAATTGATATTTGCGGATCTTAGAATCATGTTATAACCGCGTGAAAAAAGTTCATAGTCGTCACCTTCCATGAGATAAAAGTTTTCAATTTTCTCTTTCAGTTTTGTCTTTAACTTTTTCATGTTTTTACCTACTAATTAATTAAAACGCAATCCGCTTAAAATTCAAATACAATTTACGATAGTCGCATGAGTGTAAGGCTCAATCGAGCAAACTTAGTTTGCATCGCTATCGTAAACTATATATCAAATTCAAGCGTATTACATTCCTATAAAAATCATTTGTTTAATCCAGGAACTTCAATTTATATCCGCCACCAGATTTAAACTTGAACATAAGATTGCCCTCTTTCTGATAACTATAATCACCGCCGCTTTTTAGCACTGTTGTTAGCACATAATCTTTGTTATCGACCCCGCTATAATAATCGCCCGCGAAAACATAGTCTGGATTATAACGCTCTTGCACCTCGCTAGCAATATTATAACTTATTTCATCGTTTCCCGCAACAAAAATCTTAATATTGTCCATTAAAACATAAAGTCCAACAACTTCGTCAGCATATTCCATATATTCAAAGACAAATTCACCAGCTTGCAAACGGTAGCCTGGCAAGACCTTTTTGACAATATCATTATTTGTCATTGACTGGTAAGTTATGAGAGTTTTTACACCAAGACTTGTCATATTTTCAACTTGATACTCGCTTGTCCTTCCATCAAGAGAAATGCCCATTTCAAAACTGCCAGTATTATAGGCACTTTGATAACGTGGCAGATAGTAGTCATACCCTATCACCATTTTTTGACGCTGTGAATTTGTCAGCACCACTGAATATGTTGAACCAGAGCTTATAAACGCCGCACTCGGATAATTCTTTGATGGGATATGATAACAGCCAAGTGTTACTGCAAACAAGAATGAACTTACTGCAATCATGGAAAACTTTTTGAGCGTACTTGTCATAACATAACCGCTCATAGCAAACATTACGATAAAGAGAATTACCACAAGGGCAAAGAATTGAGCGGAGACTGGCAGGGTTAAATTGGACCAATCAAAGAATATGACAATGCCATTTATGAGTTTAAACACTAAATCGGCAGGGAAAAGCAGAAATCCAAGAAATGGCATAAGAGCGCCAAGCATACTTACAACAAAAAGGTATGGATAAAGGACGCTAAAGATAGGCACTACAAGTAAATTAACAAGAAAACTTAAAAGATGAACACTTGAGCCAAAGTAAGCTAAAAATGGAAGCACGCCAAGTTGCGCCGAAATTGAAAGTGCGATAAGCCCCGCAATCTTCTTTGGCAAGAATTTTGATAAAAACTTTGTGAAAACTGGACAAATTGTCACGATTGAGAAAACGCAGAAGAAGGACATTAAAAAGCCTAAATCAAGTGGACTGAGTGGTTTTATAAGACAAATGATAAATCCTGCCAAACCTAAACTATTCAAACTGTCATAATTTCGCATAAGAAGCCGAGACAGCATAAGGACAATTGCCATTAGCCCCGCTCGCATGACGGACGGTGCAAAACCGCATAGGTAAGCATAGAAAATTATCAATATTGTGGTCAGAACAAAGCGAACATATTTGTTGACCTTACATTTTTTAAGTAGTCCATAGAATACCGCCACCAAAAATCCTATATGTAAACCACTTACGGTGAGAACATGAATTATGCCAGAATTTCGATATGCACTTACAATTTCTGTGTCTATCTCATTTTTATCACCAAAGAGAACAGCGTAAGCAATCCCAGCATTTTTCTCCGACATATTTTCGTAGAGTAGATTTTTAACCGACAACCTCACCTTCTCATCAAACTTGACATAGCCACCTTTAACTTCAATATCTGCAAGCTTAACCGAGGCATTGTATCTCGCCCCACTTCTATAAAAGGAAGAGTTAAAACTCTTGAATGTAAAGGGTTTAATATTTGTAAGTTCGGCAGTAAATGAAATCACCTCACCCACTTTTGGCGTTGACAAACCTTGAATATAGAGATTTATTTTACTTTCTGCTCGGCCATTGACCTTGACATTGTCAAGAAGAATGGTATTACCGTATCTTCCCTCTTTTATATCGTCACTGACTCGCCCCTCAACTTGTACGGCTTCGGTATAAACCCGCTTATCAAAAGACAGCGCGCCAAGATAATAAAAACCGTTTCCAACAAAAAATAAACACAGCATAACTACAAGAGGTACAAATCTTTTGCTTAAACACATTATGATAATCACTGCAAGAATTACCGCAATCGTCGTCAAAATGTACTCAATGTTCCCTCTGTAAAGCTGTCTTGAAACAATTATTCCAAACATAAACGCCAAAAACGGAAAGAATATGTAACGAAAATGAATGGTCTTTTCCCTTTTAGCTTCAGAATTTTCCATATATCTAAAATATTACATTTTTCGCGCCTATTTGTCTACTTATTTTTGTAAAAAAATAAAAAAATATTTACATAATATGCCATATGTCTTGACTGTTATTTCATAAAAGTTAAGCCTAGCTTTAACTTTAAAACGTACTTAACACTGCATCAATTACGTTTTATCATTATTTATTTTTTGTCATTATTTTCGTTTTATCATTATTTTCGTTTTATCATTATTTTCGTTTTATCATTATTTTCGTTTTATCATTATTTTCGTTTTATCTTCGCTCCGCTCGCACCCCTCGCCCTACCCTTGACAGGGCGAGTGACGCTCGCTCGTCCAACAAACCAGCCCCACCTTACAATAATCAAACCTAATTTTTACCCAATTTAAGAAGCTAAACTTAATAACACTTAAAATTTTCTAAATATTTTTTTATTATATTTTTAATTTATATATTGATTTTCTAAATTTCTTATGCTATACTGAAAAAAAATAATTCCAAGGAGGATACTTTCCATGAAAAAAACTGAAGGTACATTAAAATCAAAAAAACCAAGAGCACTTCTTAAAAAATTAGGTGCTTTTCTCGCTATCGCTGGAATCGGCGTTGCATCTGCTTTAGGCTTTGTTGGTTGCGTAGACAGCTCATCACCTACACCAACCCCTACTCCAACACCAGGTCCAGGACCAGTAGTGCCACCTGTTACAATCACTATGACTTTTGATGACTTTATCAATGACCACTCTTCTGATGCAGTAAGATTCTTTGAAGATAACATCAGACCAGCCGTTGTTGAAAACAAAGATGTTAAAGCTGAAAACTGGCACCTTAACGATAAGGACGGAGATAATAAAGTTGAAAGCGCAAGCATGAGCTTTGTTTACAGCCTTAACGACACTGAACGCGCAGTTCAAGTTGCAAACGTAACATTTAACCCAGTTGATGTTCAAGATATTGTTGACGGAAAAGTAACTTCAGTAAACACAACCGTTTCACGTGAAGATGTATTCACCTTTGACGCAAAAGTTAACTATCAAAATCAAGACCTCGCCACTGCACTCTATAATGCAGCAAATATCAACTCTGACACAAAATTATTCCAAGATACTGGTATCGGCAATAGTATTAGACAATTTATAGTTTTAGATATGTCTGATACAGACATTAAATTAAGTTATGTTGCCTCAAATGCTGGCGACGGTTCAATAGACGCTTTCCTTGAGAATCTTGCCAAAAACCCTATGGTTGCAACAAAATCTGAAACAAAGCTTGATGGCGCTACACTCTATAGCACAGGTTATACTCTTGAAAAGTTTGAAGAGACTGAAAAACCAGGTCCAGGACCAGAAATCCCACCAGAAACAAATATAACAAATGCCGAAATCATCTCAGCTCTTGAAGAAAACTGCATTGATGGAATTGTTGATGCAACATTCATTGGTGGTTTAAAACAAAATAAGGAAAAAATAACTGACGGAACTTGGTATTTAACTACAAACACAGACGGAAATATAACAAAAGCAGAATACGCTTATACTTACCAATTGAGCAGTGATTCTTCATATTATGTAATCACCGAAGTAAACTTTAGTAGTCCTTTAACTGCTGATAATATTAAAGATGGCGATATAAATGGAATTGCTAATAATACTTATACATCTAAAGGATATAAACTTTCTATTCAAGACACTAATGCAGAACTTACACAAGCAATCTGCGACAAAGCTTTTGGCGAAAGCAACACTGCAACTAGATATATTATTGAAGGAGTTGATGGAAATGATTCTCAATTGGGAATTACTCATTCTTTCACAGTTATTCAAATTGAAGACGGCAATGTAAAAGAAGCAACTATTATTATTAAAAATGATAGTGCCGGTTATGTTGCAAATATAAACAACGGAAAGCATAAAGACGTAACTTATGGCAAATCTTATGAACTTTCTGGAGAAAAAGTGTCAGTAGAAGCAAATGATAATACTCAAGAATCAAATTATCGTTATGCTGTTGAATTTGGTGATGATGAATTATATTATCTTTAATAAAAAAATGACCATTACGGTCATTTTTTTTGTGTTTAAAACAAATCTTTTTATTTTAAGTTGATTTTTATATAAAAAAAGGTTAAAATAAATTATATTAAATATATAAATGAAATAAAAGGAGGAAGAAATGAAGCGAAAACTTTCACGTATTCTTGCTTGTATGATGATATGTCTTGTCACAATTCTTTTTGTCGGTTGTGGAATTAGTCGAGATGAATTTGAAGATGGAGACGGAGTTGGCGAAAACTCCATAATTGAAATGTTTGGCACAAAAGTTCTTTACCGCCCTGACAACTACGACTATGATGCAGGTTCTGGTGCCGAGGAAGGCAAAAAAAATAATTACTATGGTAAATATGCATACCTAATATTGGCAGATTTATATAGCCTCTATGGCATTACTTACACAGAAGAGGAAGGACAAAGAGATATATATTTCCCTAAGGAAAAATTCCATGACAAAGACAATGTCGGAATTTATTCTAATCAAGAAGAATACATTAAGGAAACCTCAGACGGCAAAACTTACTACTATTTACCTTACCTGTATGATAGCATTCGTTATCAAGTAAATACAATAGGTATGGTTGATGACGACTATTATGTGCTTGGCGCGGACACGAGCAAGGCTTGGAATTGGTCTTTTGAATATACAAATCCTGACGCTTATATTTATACTAATTATATATTAAATTCGAACAATAATGTTTATACAAAACAAAAAACTAATAAAATAAATGATTATTTAAATAATTTAAGCAATTATTATAATATACCTGACTTAGTAATAGAGCCTTATCAAAACGCCTTTCTTGGTGATGGTGCTGATGTTGATAACGAAGATACTTACTCTCCTTTTGTAAAAGCTCTTGAATATGTAGTTTATAGTTATGCTCTTGACCTTGAGCCTCGTCAAATCACTGTTGACAAAACAAAGTCATCTAATGGTTACCCTTACACAGTAAATATTCTTGGATACACTGACGTTGATGAGGCGCTAGAAGATATACAAGCACTCTTTAAACAATTAGGTTCATATGTTGGACTCATGCAAAGACAGATTACAAAAATTTCCAACTATATAAAGACAAATGTTATCGGCGGAGACCTTGAAGAAAAAGGTGGGCTCACAATCTATGATAATATTACAGAGATAGTTGACGGAGACGGCAATGTAATAGGCTATGATTTTGACATAAGAAATTCAAGCACAAATGATATAAGACATTACGACAGAGTTGTAGACGAAGTAGTAAAAAATGTTTGTGAAAACGTTCCTATCGGAAAAGACGGCGACAATGACGTCACTGTTGATGACAGATTCCTGGCCTCAGAAATTGTAGAATATGCAGGCTCAACCTTCATGCAAGCTGATGACTCATACTTCCCTGCTCCTGGTGAAGTGAGCGGAGACGCACCTTACATGCTTCCACTTGAATATCAATCTGCGGTAATTATGCTCAGTAAGCCAACAATTCTTTCTGAGGTTCGGGTTGCTCTCAAATATGATGCCGACCTTGACGGAACAGAAGAAGGCATTTACGACGAAAACAAATTTATCGACATAATTGTCGAGCTTAATTATTACAACAATGAAGCAAATAGATTTATTAACCTTGCATCTCAGCAAGCCCGCGTTTACGATGGACCTTACGATTGGAACGTTAAATCTGACCACCCAGACACATTAGGCTTCCTCCCTGATGACCATGGTCTAGTAAGGCTTTCAATAGACGATAACCTACTTGGTGATTTGGTTGTTGAAGGCTCATCAAACACAGGTGTAAAAATTGGTGCATTCAAGCCTGATATTGGCGACGGTATATTAAAAACAGATGTAGGCCGAAACAATTACAACGGAAGCCCAATTGTTTCAGAAGACCCACTTGTTCTTGTTGGAACAACAGATGTAAGAAAATATTATTCAATCATTGAGCCATCTGACAACGAACTTCCAAGCAGTGACTATACCTACACTACTGGCAGACTTAACAACAAAATGTTTGCAGGTTCAAATGGTTGCGATTATCTTGAAATAACTTACAAAGTTCTAAAGAAGACTGGTGACACAAAGACAAATTACAAGTTCTATACAAGTCTTGCATATGTTTTCAACACCGACCCAAAGTAAAATCTTTAAGTTAATCATAAAATTTAACAACAAGCGGATAATCCCAAAATATGATAATCCACTAAAAAAGAAGGCGGATAAACCGCAAAAGAAAGTGGATAATCCACAAAAAAAACACCCCAAAAGGGGTGCTTTTTTTAGTCCTTGTCAATTTTTTCATCATTATCAATTTTAGCATCTTTACTAAGTAACTCTTCTTTCTTGAGCTTATCTTCTTCGCTTTCATCATTTTTTTCGATGTCAGTTTTGTCATTTTCTTCTTTATTCTCATCTTTTTTTGGCATTATGACCACTCCAAGTACGACGAGCAGTCCCGCAAAGGCCATAATAATTTCAGTAATAAGTTCGTTATCAACTGAAAATCCAACATATTTGCCAATACTTGCAAGAAGCATAGTCAAAGCACCAGCAAGCGCAGTCCAAAAACCGTATGACCTAAATCTCTTCATAATCGTCATTCCTTTCAAGATAGTTTTTGAGCTGAGCGACCTCCTCTTTAACCTCTTCAATAGCGGTTAAATGTTTAGCAAGCTCATCAATGGTTTTTCTATAAGCGTTTTCTCTCTTTTGACTGTCTTTGAGCTGATAAAACAAAAGATAAACAAAAAGTACAGCAAAAATGCCATTGCTGACAATAATTTTAACAAGTTCTGACCAGAAATCCATATTTAATTCCTCCCCATTCTAGCAATCATTTTGTGCAAAAGGGCCTCTTCAATCAAAGCCTCTCTTCTGCGCATTTTTTCAATATGATTTCTGAGCTGTCTATTTTTAGCCACAACTTACCGTCAAGACGAAATTGCTTATATAAACATTTTCGTTTTGCTCGCATTCAATTTTTACAGTAAACTGATTACCGAGTACATTTGCTTTCACCTTTTGTACGCTATCTTTGCCCTTAACAATAAAAGATTTTGTCTGCTTTTCGCTTATAAAAGTGACCTTGCAATCTGTTTGAGATTTAATATTAAAAGACTTTACTCTTTTAAGCTTTCCGCTATAACCAAAATCGGTTTTTCCACTTTCCCAACTACCTTTTTGATTCTTGCCAAACAATTCACCGTCAGTTGTAAGTTCGCCAATTTTACCTTTATTTTGATTATAAAAGCATGCAACAAGCTTGGATTTATATCTATTTGTTAAAGCCAAAAGTTTGTTTATATCAACCCCACGCATAATATCAACGTGACCTGTTAAAGTGTCAAGAATTAAAAGCATGTTGTTTTTAAATCCATAACCCTCACAGCCAATTAGCTGTCCATCATTAAAATTGCCCCGACAAGCAAGATAATATTTCCCGTCAAAGCATTCACCATACGCGTATCTATTGTCGCAACCTTTCAAAAGATTCAAACAGTCAAGTTCAACAGTTTTGATTGAAGAACCATTAAAAACGTTAATCTTACTACCTTCAAGGAAGTAAATCTTATCGCCAGTCTCGGCTATTGTGTTTGGATTAATATAACTATCCGCTTGATATAAATGACTAATTTCAAACAAATCATCTTTACCATATTCTGACACCTTTGTAATGCCAAAATCGCGAAAGAGATAAAGATAATCGTTAAAAGAAATAATCTTGTTTAAATCGCCTCTTGGGTCGCCAAAGTCAAGGTCTTTGGTCTTTTCATCTTCCCAAATAAGCACATCTGGATTTTCGTTGTAAATGAGACTACCTCTCGCCTTTGCTGTAATTGCAAAAAGTTTTCCATAATGACTGCAACAAGATATAATATTTGGAGCATTATCACTTGTTTCGCGATAACTTCCTGTCACAACCATTAAATTTCCACCTTCACCCGACAAAAGTAGTGCGTCTTGCGAATCTTTTCTATAATATGTCGCATAAGGAGTTGCAGTATAATTTGTTGGAATAAAAAATGTAGATATTCTGGTATTAAATATATTATCATAGCAAAGTTGTTGCAGGTCATTGAAGTAGAAAAGATAATAATTGTTTTTATCAGCGCCTTCATCGTACCATTTAAGCTTCCACAACGCCCGAACCTCATTTCCTTTTATAGGAATAATAACATCATTTCTAATATCTTCTGTTGAAACTGGCATAGCAAGAGTTTTAAATCCATAGCCCGTTTTAAGCGTACCATCAGCAGAAATAAAATTGTAAACCATTCTTGGCTGACCAACCTTAAGTTTAGTTTTATCATCTTCAAGGTTTTGCGTACAGGCAAACATATCAAATTCAAATTCTTTTTCGACTCCTTTTTTGACAGACAAAGCCTTTTTGTTGAACATTAAATCCACCTCCTACGAGGCAAAACTGTTTCCCCTTTCTTTCTTGCAAAGTTCTCAATGCTTGCTAAAAAACGTTCATCCCAAACTTTGGCATCTTCATAAAGAGTTTGAAGAAAATAATATTCTCTCACTACCGCATAAGCATAAACTCTTGCTGGCAATGAGGTTGAAAACTCATCGTCAATTGTAAGCTCATTAGGCAAAGAATTGTACCAAATTTCAACTTCATATTCACTTGTCATTATATAGTTTTCAAACTTGTCATACTTAATATTGTCGCCAAGCACATCTTTAACAGCTATTATATGACTAATTTTTGCCTTTAAAAAGTCAAGTTTTACTCTTCCATTTTCAGTTTTTACTCGCTCAACATTTAACACAGGCAAATATTCGCTCACAATCTCTTCATGAACAAGGTTGAAGCATTTGATAAGCCTCTCGAGATTATTTTGCATTTCCTCTGTCAGTTCTCCTTCTTGCAAAAGTGCTTTAGATAACTCATCATTTTCTGTAAAATCGCAAGCCTTAATAATAATTTCTTTTACTTGCATAACGCCTCCCTAAGTAAATTCATTTGATTTTTGATATTTTTTTCATATAAAAGATGATTATTTTTCTCAATTTCTTCAATTATTTTATCTCTATTTTGAGCTCTAGTCTTTATTGCATAAACAAGTGTACGCTCATCAAGCTCATCAAAAGGCACTTTAAAACAATAACTGTTTCTTGCCTGCTCGTTTGAATGAACCTCATACGCCTGGTCATCTAAGTTATAATAAACTTCATAACTTCTGTCTATTTCTTTAAGTCTCTTACAAATGAAAAAATTGTCGCATTCTATTTTAATTAAGTTCTTCATATTTCACCATCTTTTATGTTTAATTTAATAAAAATTTAAGAAAAAAGGCAAAAATTTTGCTTTTTAAGCTGTTTTTTTGCCCATTTTACATAAATTCCTTTCAGTTATTTACAATGTTAGGTTAAGCTTTTGTAGCAAAAGGATTTGTTACAGTAGATTTAATTCCGCTAATTTTAGCTTGTCCGCAGGGCTTATCGCAAATAAGTTCAGCATATTTAACAAGAGTTGCACTGTAAGTTGGATAACCTTGATTTTGTTTCAAGATACGTCCATCTTCGCCTTCAAGCCATTGCCAGTCACAAAGTTGATGCAAAGCAAAATCATTTGTATTAAGAAGATACATTGTATCGTCATCAACAAATCTATCAGCAACAACAGGGATACCGTTATGAGTGATAGTCTTGTATCCACCTTCAAGTTCGGCAACTTCAATGTTTCTTCTATAAGCTCCAAGATATTCTTGATATGCTCTTCTTACTTGACTTGAACAAGAAATAAAGTTGATTTTAGAATCGCAGTTCATGTCAAGGAAGTCAACAGCCTGTTGAATTAAAATATCAGAAATCTCAGTAGAAGCAGTTGAAGTATAAGGATTGAGCCAAGGGAAGCTTGCCTTGCTTACACCATAGATAGATGTTGCACTGCTGTCAAAGATTTTACCAAGACCGCTTATTTCATGGTCTTTTGAACCTTGAACATATAATTTATCACCTGCTGTAATAGTAACGGCTGTATCAGTTACATAATTGAAAGATTTGTTCACTCTATCAACATAGGTAATTTTTAATGGTGAAGTGCTAGTTTTTGAATCTGCAGTATAAACGTCAACAAGCATACCTTCAATAAGATTGTTTACTTTATCACAAACAACTTTATTGTCAGACGCAGAAGCAACTGTTGCAAGAAGACCAGTTCCGTCACCATACAACATTCTGCCAAGGTTGAAAGAACTTGCTCTAACAAGACCTTCCATTTCATCAGAAAGAAGATTTACAAACGCACCTATGTTGTTTGCAGAAGCTCTAACAGCCTTATCAGAAATTTCAATTTTACCATAAAGGTTTTTAAGGTCGGCTATAAATTGAACATAGCCATTTGAAGAAGAGTTTGGAAGAGCATCAGTTTCGCTTCCAGCTCCAATTCCGCCGTTAATACCGAAAGGAGCAAGTTTTCTAATTTCTTTACCCCAAACATCTTTAGTTGATTGTTTAATTCTTGCTAAAAGTGGATTAGCATTAGTGTTTAATTGATTTGCAACAACACCTAAATACACGTTTTTTAAAGCACTTTCAGCTGTTTGTAATGTTACCATTTTTCCTCCATAATTAATGTTTTTAAAAGATTTTTAATCAATATTTCATAAATTTTGAAGAAAATTGTTTAATTTTTCAAAAAATTTTCCATTTTCACACGCCTTAACTAAACATTTTGTTTACCAGACGTTTAGCATCAGCAAGCGTTTTAGGGCTGTCAGTCATGACGCCTGACAACCTTTCTCCGCTCTTTGATGACATGATAAGTGGTGGCTTTGAATTATTTAAACTTGTAAGATAATCTTCGATAACTTTATTTCTTACATTTTCATCAGATAAAACATATTGATTTATAATTGGGTCGCTTACTTTTTCTCCTTCTTTTAAATGACTTAAAAGAACTTCAGCCCACGCGACCTCAATAGGGCTTGATTTTTTATCACTTGCAGAAAATCTATTTTTTATCTCTTCCACATAGTTTGATGCTTCGCTATTATTTTCAAGGAATAAATTAAGATGTTCATCAAAATTTTCTTCATTAATATCATTAATTAATGATTTTTCAATATTTTCAGCATTAATTTCAGCATTTTTCATTGAATTATCATCATTTGCCTTGATATTATCAATACTTTCATTCACATCCTCTTCTACTTTGTCTTTCTGTAATTCGCTTAGCTTTTGACACTTTTTGGTAAATTCAGCCTGCAAGTTGTTGTATGCGTCCATAAGAGCTTGCACACTTTTGAATTTACCCAAGTCGTCATGTTGAGAGCCGACTTCGCTCATAGCACTTTCATCATCTGCTGGGTTTAAAGCGGTTGCTGGCATTATAATCGGTTGTTCTCTAGTATCTTCCATAATTTTTTAATCCTCCATTTTTAAAAACTCTTTGTGTTTCTTAATATGAGCAAGAAAATTTTGCTCTAACTTGTCATTATCTTTACATGCCTTTTCAAAGTCCATACCAAGCATAAAAGCAATATGCTCATTGATATGAAGGTCATGATTGTCAATTTCTCTAACTTTAATTTCTTCTCCACTCAGCATTTTAAGGTTTTCATTGCCTGCTCTTTTAACATGAAGTTCATTTACATCTTGAGCATTTTCCCAAATGCCCATTCCAAGCATTTCGAGGATTTTACATTTCATTTTGTTTGAAATTTTGTCATTTTCATCATTTAAAATCCCGTTTTCAAGAAGAGTCATAATCATCTCTCTTCTTTGAGTTAATGTTTGAAGTCCATCAGATTGATTTTCGATTACGATGTCATCACTTGAAATATCACTTGATGAGAAATAGAACATTTCTACTTGCCCATTCTCGCCAATAACTCTTGCTAAACGTGGAATAGATGCAAATTGTTTATATAACTGGAGAATTTTTCTCGCAATAAGCCTATTAGCTGAATTGATACTTTCAACTGAAGCGTTAAGTCTTGTCTCATCCTGTCCTATCATAAGTTCAAGAGCTACACCACTCATTTGTGAAGATACAGAGCCAGCACTTACAAGGTCGCTTACTCCACTGATAGTTTTAAATTCCTCAATAAGGTTGGCTTCTTCTGTTTCAATACCACTAGGCAAAGCCTCGCTTTCAAGATATTTAGGTTCACTTGAACCCTGCCTATAAACAAGGACTTTTCCAGGACACAACCCCTCGTCTTCTAAATTATCAAGGTCGACAGAACCATCTTCAACACTAAGCACACCAAGAGAAAGACGATTTATGAACTCATGTTTACGATTTTTAACAGCATTATATGCTCTTTGTACAGGAATAAGCCTTTCTATTACACTTGTTCCCCAGAAACAGCCAGGCTCAGAAATACTGGTCTGCCTAACAAATGGGAAATCTCTCTTGTCTTCATCAAATAAATAAGGAAGTTCACCATCATAAACCAGCCTATCTCCTGCAACAATTGTAAGCCTTCCATTAGGATAATCTTCACTTGGGCGATTATATCTTTCAATAACAACTGCACTGTTTTCTTTAACACTCTCAATCATTTTTGGTACTGTACCATTAAAGCCAAGCCCGCCAACTCCTGCACTGACATTATCAAGAGAATAAGTATTGATTTTCCCACCTTGAACATCAACGCCATACATATTTTTAATCTGTTCTACGCTGAAAGCCTTTGCATGAATTAAACTGTTACACTCTTCAAGATTTTCACAAACAGATGAATCAGGATAAATCTCAAAAGGACTGACAACAGAGAAGTCAATTTCGCCCCCTCGAATAGACTTGCCTTTTTCATCTTTGGCAAGAACTTGCCCTTCACTAGAATTCCAGCCTACTTTGTAAAATACAGTGCCACAAACTTCTGACCATTTAATTGCCTGATTCATTTTGCTGTCAAGTTCAAATTTATTTTTTACCGAATTATAAATCTTCTTAGACACTTTTGCTGACTCTTTATCGCGCTCATCATTGGTCGCTGGAATTATATTGATAGCAGGCTTAATTTTAGATAATTTAGCATATCTTATATCAAAAATAGGTGCAATATGGTTAAAAACTTCACGTTCTTGCCAAAAGAACTGCCTATCAGCTTCTTCCAAACTGCCACCATAACCAACATTACAGTATTGATTTCCCATAAGAAAATTCATGTTAATTTGCCATATAAGGTCAAAACTTTTTCTCATTTCTGCTCTGCGGTTAAAGTCATCTAAGACCTCTTTCACAATACTTTTTTCTTTTTCATTATTCTTCATTCTGTTTTCCCAACCTTTTATTCAATTTAAATGGACTTTTAATGCCCTTAGGAGTTTGCATTTTTGCAATAGTCTCATACATGCCTTTCAAACATTCCTCGCAAAAGCATAAATTTCTCTTAATAAGGCCTTTTGTCGAGAAATTATACTTTGCGACATTATTACAACCATAAAAATCACATTTGGTCATATATTTGCATTCATTAATCTCCATCACTCTCCTCCTTTATTTCACTGATTAGGCGCTCTTTTTCTTCAAAAAGCACTTGGTCAGACATGGAATGAACATCTTCCTCGTAGGTCTTATAATATCTCTCAAGTAGCACTTTGACTGCTGAAATATCAGGACTATAATGCTTTTTAGTGACCTTTTTCTTGGAAAGTTGTTTTTTGCCAGTTGCGTCAATCGTGTATTCTACAATCACCTCATTCGCGTTATATCCAAGAGCTTTTTTCATAAGAGCTTTTTTAATTTTCTCTTGCTCTTCCATATCTCTCCTTTATTAGCTAACACGTGTATTATAAAACCGCTTAAAAGCAAACTTCAATGTTGACTGACAAAAATTTAAAAAAAATCAAAAATTTAATGATAATATATATTAAATAAAGTAATTTTAATTAAATATAAGGTAAAAAATAAAAAATTTAAAAAATCATCTTTATTTGTAACATTTGACTTTCTAATTGCTAAACTGATAATGTAGAGGTCATAAAAATGAAAATGCTACTCGAATTTAAAAATGTAAATTACTTCTATCAAACAAAAGAAAATGAGATTAATGCTCTTGACGGAGTAAATTTTTCGATAGAACATGAATCTTTTACATCACTTGTTGGTCCAAGTGGCTGTGGTAAAACAACAATACTTTCCCTAACCGCAGGTTTGCTTACCCCATCAAGTGGTGAAATTCTACTTGATGATAAGCCAATTGAAAAGAATGACAGCCGAATAGGCTATATGTTTCAACGCGACCATCTTTTTGAATGGCGTACTATTTGGCAAAACATAATTTTGGGATTAGAACTTCAAAAAATGAAAAAAGACCCTAAAAAACTGGCTTTTGCAGAAGAATTACTCAAAAAATATGACCTTTACAACTTCAAAAACAAAAAGCCTCGCCAGTTAAGTGGTGGAATGCGACAGCGTGTAGCCTTGATTAGAACCCTTGTGTTAGAACCAGCTCTGTTACTCCTTGATGAGCCATTCTCGGCACTCGACTTCCAAACAAGACTGAAAGTTTGTGATGACGTATACGAGATAATAAAGTCAGAAAAAAAGACAGCGCTCCTCGTCACTCATGACATTTCAGAAGCACTAAGTATGTCTGACAAAGTAATTATCTTAACAAAAAGACCGGCTTCAGTAAAGACGGAAATTAAGCTTCCGTTTACAGAGGCCTCACCACTTGCAAAACGTGAGGATAAAGAATTTGGCAACTATTTTGATATGATATGGAGAAATCTCACCTAATGAAAAAAAGAACAGTAAATTACTCCAAAGCAAGAAAATTGTACTTAAAACGCCAAAGAAACGATAAAATACTTGTAATTTTCTTTCAAATTGCAGTAATAGTCGCTTTTCTCGGCATTTGGGAACTGCTTGCTTACACTGGAGCTTTAGACCCCTTCTTCTTTTCAAGCCCTTCTCGAATAGCCGTAACAATAGTAGACCTAGCAAAGACAGGCAATCTGTTTTTGCATATATGGACATCGCTTTATGAGACAATAATTGGCTTTGTGCTTGCAACAGCAATCGGATATATACTCGCCATAATACTATGGTGGAGCGAAAAAGTGAGAAGAGTGCTCGAGCCTTATCTCATCATTCTCAACTCACTGCCAAAAATCGCACTCGGCCCTATGATAATTTTCTGGGTTGGCTCAGGTACAGGCGCTACAATTGTAATGTGTATACTAATTTGCGTAATTATAACAACTATTTCAATGCTAAACGCTTTCATTTCATGCGATAATGATAAAATATTACTCATGAAATCAATGCACGCAAAGAAATATCAAATATTATTCAAACTGATAATACCAAACTCGCTACCTGAGTTTGCAACTGCACTAAAGATAAATGTCGGTATGAGTTGGGTTGGAACAATCATGGGTGAATACCTTTCAAGTCGCGCCGGACTTGGTTATTTAATAAACTATGGCAGTCAAATATTAAAACTAGACATAGTCATGGCAAGCATCGTAATCTTATGTATTCTTGCCAGCGGAATGTACTTTCTTGTAAGCCCTCTTGAAAAGCGGTATAAGAAATAAATCACCAAGAAGATAAATACCAAGCACACTGGCAAGCGGATAAAGATATTCTACGATGAAATTAAACCCAAGTAGGCTAATACAAAGTGGCAGTATTACGCTTGTAAAAAAAATTAAAAATTCATTTTTGCACAGCCCTCGCATTGAAGATGATAATGTAAAGACAAGTGTAAGAAGCGACGTCAAACAGCCTATAAAGATAACAAACGTCATAACCATGTGCATTGATGCAGAAAAAATGCTCGCGAGTGGCATAGCATAAACTATAGAAGTAGGGTTTAACAGCAAAACCAAGTTTGCAATCAGCAAAATAACGAAAAGCGCGAGTGCCGAAAAAAAGGCTACTTGCGTTTTTTGCCTATTTGTAAGTTTTTTACCAAGACTCGCAATCAAAACTCCCCCGTTCGCGGTATTTAATATGACATATAAAATGCCGTAAATAAAAGAGAGCCAACTGTATGAAAAACTGTCTAATTTAATTGATTGAAAACTGATTTTGCTGCAAAGTGCCCCGACAAATACAACAATCATAAGCGGAACTAAAATGGCGTTGATTTTGTTCAGACTCCCCATTCCAAACTTATAGACTATAAAAGATAACGCCAAAATTAAGAAAAATAGGCATAAATTCACGATTTTTTTGTCAAAAATAAGCAAATTTGATATTCCAGCGAACATAGCGGAAGAAAATATCAAGCAAATAATAAGGTTTAATAAAAACAAAACTTTTGAATTTTTCATTCTGAGCATCGCCTGCTCTCCACTGTTTAATATAACCTTAAAAAGGAAGAAAAAGAGTAAAAATGCGACAAAAATGCTAGGTAATGACATAATCCCAAATCGCGAAAAGAACACTCCGACTTCTTTCCCGCTTATAAACCCAGAGCCAATGACCGTACCCAAAATAGCTAAAACTGCAAGAAGACTATTTCTCATCAATATATTTTATTTTATAAATATAATTTTTAGAATATTTAGGAGGATATATGTTTTTTAATAATAAAAATAACTGCCAATCAAACTGCAACTGTTGGCAAAATATTCAAGGTTCTTTTGACCAAATGAATGGCGAAAGATTTGAATTCGATGACTGTTGGGATAATTTTGACCAAAGAAATTATAACCAAAACTCTTGGGACGAAAGATATGGCAACATGGACAATAGTCGTGAACGCAAGGAAGAAAGAAAAAACTGCGACTGCTGGGATAACAAACAATCAAACTGCTGGGACAATAATCGTTGCCACTGCGGTAACAATAGACCATGCTGGGATAACCATGACAAATGCCATGACAAGTGCTGGAAAAATGTGAATAGACCATGCAGACCAATTGTTTGGGAAAATCCAAACTACAATTGCAGACCAAACTGCTCTGACAATCATAACTGCTCATGCAGACCAAACTGCAATCATCAAAACAACTGCTGTTTCAACAGATGCTCACTCTGCCTACTCTTAGGTTGCTGCTTAGGTAAAAACTGCAAACGCTAAAAAGATTATAAAAATCAAAAATAAAAGGTTGACTTAAATTTAAGTCAATCTTTTTAATTATTAAAGTACAAAAAATTTGCCAAATTGATTATTACATGGTATAATAATGCTATGAAAAGATTTTTTGGAGAAAGTCAAGGCGACAACATAAAACTTGACGGAAGTGAATTTAACCACTTAAAAAAGGTGCTTAGAATGAAAGAAGGCGATAAGGTAATCGCCTGCATCAATGACGAATACGATTACTACTGCACTGTTGTTTCAATGGGCAAAAACGACTGCCTACTTGAAATAAATGAAAAGAAAATTTGCGAGGCTCTGCCTACCCGAGATATTACCCTTTTTCAAATGCTTCCTAAAAAAGATTATCTTGACAATATAATCGCAAAAAGCATTGAACTTGGTGTAAGCAAAATCGTTCCTTTCACAAGCGAATATACAATGATTAAAGATATAAAAAAAGAGCGTGTAGACGCTCAAATTATGACAGCTTGTAAACAATGTGAACGCTCAAAACTGATTGAATTTGCACCCATTACAAAGCTAGAAAAACTTCCCCAAATGCTTTCCGAATATGACCTTGTCTTATTTGCTTATGAAGACGAAAATAACTTATTTAACCCAAAATTACTAGAAAATAAGCAAAAAATCGCAATAATTATAGGAAATGAGGCTGGTTTTTCACAAAAAGAGGCTGAATTATTAAAAAACTATTCAACTTCAATAAGTCTTGGCAAACGCATACTTCGTTGCGATACTGCCGTAACAGCTACCCTCGCCCTTGTCTCAATACTCACAAAAAACTAGCATTTTGAAAAAATGCTAAATATTATTAAATAAAAAACAAGACCGCATAAACAAAAATGATGTTATGCGGTCTTTTTAAAAATCTTTTATGCCAAGTAAATAATCAGCACTTTCACCTAAGACATTACAAATCGTAATTAAGCCATCAAGTGTAGGCTCTCTTTTTCCCGTACAATAATTATTTACTATAGTTCTTGACATGCCAATCATTTTTGCAAATTGATATTGTGATATACTCTTCTCTTTTAATATTTCTGTCAATCTCTCACTAAATTTATTCATATTCAAATTATATGGCTAATAGCCAACAAAAACTTGACAAGTGGCTAATAGCCAACTATAATTAGTTATATTCAAAAAGGAGAAAAATATGAAAAAATTTAAAAAAAAATTATTTGTAAATACAGACATTATAAGAAAATACTTATTTGATAATTCACTTTCAAAACGTAAATTTTGTAAAATTAGCGAAATTAAACTTCGAAATCTTAGAAGTATTTTAAAAAATAGTTCAAAAATTAATTTAAATGACCTTATTAAAATTCAAAATGTAATAGATATAACTATTGACAAATTAATGATTATTTAAGAATAAATTAATTTCATTATCACATGAAAAAAAGCGGATGACTCCGCTCTTTTTTATTTCATGTTCTTTAAGAAATTGTTATACTTCGTGTATGAATTATCGCCAATCTTTGAAGCAAGTTCAGTGATTTTTGCCTTTGTTTCTTTATCAAGACTCTTTGGCACTTCTGCTTTAATTGTTACAAGCAAATCACCATAAGAGTCACGATTTAGCATTTTTACACCCTTATTCTTAAGCTTCATAAGTGTTCCACTTGCTGTAAGCTCTGGAATATTCAAGGTATAATTTCCATTAAGTGTAGGAATATCCACTTTCCCACCTAAAAGTGTTGTTGTGAAAGGCACATATAAATCAAGATACAAATCATTTTCCTTTCTTACAAGAAGTTTATGAGGTTTGACAGATACCTTTATGTTGAGGTCGCCATAAATTCCAGAACCTGCAGGAGCATTACCCTCTCCACGCATTCTGAGGGTCTGACCATTGTCAATACCTGCTGGGAATTTGACTTTGAGCGTTTTTGAGGCTTTTTTATCACCTTTGCCATTGCAATCTTGACATTTTTCTTTAATTATTTTTCCTGTTCCGCTACATTTTGGACAAGCAGACTCGCGAATAGTAGTTCCAAACAAAGTATTTTGTTGGAAACGCACTCTACCAGTACCGTTACATTCACGACAAGTTGTAAACTCCTTGCCATTTTTCGCACCAGTGCCGTTGCAACTTGAACATTTTTCTTTTTTAGTAAGGGTTATATTTTTTTCACAACCAAAACAAGCCTCTTCAAACTCTAAAGTAACTGCAATATTTATATCCTGTCCCTTTGTTTGAACACGAGATGACTGACCTCGACCGCCAAAAGCAGAGAATATATCTGAGAATATATCTGAAAAACCACCTCCAGCTCCACCGCCAAAGAAATCACCAAAACCGCCTCCGCCGTTGCCAAATGGGTTGCCTTCGGCAGTGCCAAACTGGTCATAGTTCGCCCTCTTTTGAGAGTCTCCTAAAACCTCATAGGCCTCATTGATTTCTTTAAATTTGTTGGCGGCTTCTTCGGTCTTGTTAAGGTCTGGGTGATACTTTTTTGCAAGTCGTCTATATGCCGATTTTATCTCGTCATCACTTGCATTTTTTTCGACCCCTAAAATCGAATAATAATCTTTATTTGCCATATTTTTCCTTTATTTTTGCATTTTTAACGCAATTTTGCTGATTTTTTAATGATTTTTGCTTAATTTTTCACTATTTTTATCAAATTATCCAAAAATCAAAATAGATTTAAGGAAGACAATTTCATGCCTTCCTACATATCTAATTTATATTATCTACTTCCGATAGTTTATAACATGATTAACACCAAGCGTCTTATTCAACAACAACTTCTGGGTCGCTGTCTCCGCCATTATTGCCACCATTTGGGTCGCCGTTAGGGTTGCCATTTGGGTTAGCAGCTTGATACATTTTTGTTACAATACCGTTTGAAACATTTGTAAGTTCATCAATACCCTTCTTGACAACTTCAATGTCATCACTCTCGAAATCTTTCTTAGCTTTCTCAATGGCTTCTTCAAGTTTTTTCTTGTCGTCATCATTGAGTTTGTCGCCGTTTTCTTTAATCATCTTCTCAAGGCCATAAACAAGGTTGTCAGCTTGGTTCTTAGTTTCAACAAGCTCTTTTCTCTTCTTGTCTTCTTCAGCGTGTGCTTCAGCCTCTTTGATAGCCTTTTCAATGTCCTCTTCTTTAAGGTTTGAAGAAGCAGTGATTGTTATATTTTGTTCCTTGTTTGTTCCAAGGTCTTTTGCAGATACTTTTACAATACCGTTTGCGTCAATATCAAAAGTTACTTCAATTTGTGGAACGCCTCTTGGTGCTGGTGGAATATCTGTAAGTTGGAATCTTCCTAAAGTCTTGTTTTGACTAGCGAATTCGCGTTCACCTTGAAGAACATGAATGTCAACACCTGACTGTCCGTCAGAAGCAGTTGAGAATACTTGAGATTTTCTTGTAGGAATAGTAGTGTTTCTTTCAATAAGTTTTGTAAATACACCGCCCAAAGTCTCAATTCCAAGAGAAAGTGGAGTTACGTCAAGAAGAAGAACGTCTTTAACTTCTCCGCCAAGAACACCCGCTTGAATAGCCGCACCAACAGCAACGCATTCGTCTGGATTAATTCCCTTGTATGGGTCTTTGCCAGTAAAGTTTTTAACAGCTTCTTGAACAGCTGGAATACGAGTTGAACCACCAACCAATACTATTTTATTGAGTTCATTCTTGTCAAGTTTAGCGTCAGAGAGCGCTTTTACTGTGCAGTCGATTGTCTCTTTAACAAGGTCCTCAGTGATTGCATCAAATTTAGCTCTAGTAAGTTCAAGTTCCATATGTTTTGGACCAGTTGCATCAGCAGAGATGAAAGGAAGAGAAATTGTAGTTTTTGGAGTAGCAGAAAGGTCAATCTTAGCTTTTTCAGCAGCTTCTTTAAGTCTCTGCATAGCAAGTTTGTCAGTTGTAAGGTCAATATTGTTTGTTTTCTTAAATTCTTCTACTAAGAGGTCGATAATTCTGTTATCGAAGTCATCTCCACCAAGACGTGTGTTACCATTTGTAGCAAGAACTTCAAACACGCCGTCACCAATTTCAAGAATTGATACGTCAAATGTACCACCACCAAGGTCATAAACTAAAATCTTTTGGTTTGCGCTTTCCCCTTTATCAAGACCATAAGCAAGAGCGGCAGCAGTTGGCTCGTTGATAATTCTAAGAACTTCAAGACCAGCAATCTTACCAGCGTCTTTTGTTGCTTGACGTTGTGAATCGTTGAAGTAAGCAGGCACAGTAATAACCGCTTGGCTAACTGTTCCACCTAAATAACTCTCAGCATCAGCTTTAAGTTTTGCAAGTATCATTGCAGATACCTCTTGTGGAGTATAATCTTTGCCATTTAAAGAAGTTTTATAATTGCTTCCCATTTCACGTTTGATAGATTGAACAGTGTTGTCAGCATTAACAATAGCCTGTCTTTTTGCCACTTTACCAACTAGTCTTTCTCCCTCTTTAGTATAAGCAACAACTGAAGGTGTAGTTCTGTCTCCCTCAGCATTTGCAATAACGGTAGGCTTTCCGCCTTCCATAACAGCAACACATGAATTTGTTGTTCCTAAGTCAATTCCAATAATCTTTCCCATTTTTTAATCCTCCCTTTTATTGACTATGACTTTTGCATATCTCAGCACTTTATCATTGAATTTATATCCAGCTTGGTATTCGTCCAAGATGATATCGTTTTCTTTTTCGTCATCACGCATTACCGCAATAACATTATGAATGTGTGGATTGTAAACTTCTCCAATAGAATTTATCTTTTCCACACCAAGTTCTTTTAGCGCATCATTAATTTTGTTCTCAATCATTTCAACGCCCTTAAGCACAACCTCATCAGTTATACTCTTTTTTGCCTCTTTAAATGTATCGAGGCAAGGCAAAAATACCTCAATAACCGAAGCCTGCCCCTCTAGTTTAGCCCTCTTGACATTCTCAGCGGCATGCCGTCTAAAGTTGTCAAAATCGGCTTGAACTCGCCTTGCCATATCAAGATATTCGTTGATAGGCATAGCTTGACTAGACTCCTCTTTTACATCTTTTTCACCAAATTCTTCATTTTTTTCATCATTTTCAGTGAAAATTTCAGTATTTTCATCTAAATTAATACTATTTTCTTGATTTTCAGTCGCCTCGTCTATTTCTGAAGAACACTCATCGAATTCCTCTTCGTTTTCAGGTTCGTTATAAAATCTGCCCCTCATCTATTCTCCTTTTAAGTCATTTATGCTGTCAATCACAACCTTGAGTGCACTTGCAATTCCGGCATAATCCATTCTTTGTGGTCCAATAACCCCAATCGAAGCAAGTTGTTTTCCATTAACGCAAAGCGGTGCTTTGACAACCGAACAATCAGCACTGTCATCTGCAACCGACACCTCAATGTCACCCTTGCCTTCAAGTTCGAGAATGCTCGAAAGCTCTTTTTCATCATCAAGAACATTTAAAACTTTCTTTGCCTCTTCAAGGTCGCGTTTATCCTCAAGTAGTTTAGAACTGCCCTCTCGCTGAACATTTAAGTAACGCTGTTTGTTAAGTTTAACCAGTCCGTCAATAAGCGAATTGACAACTCTACTAAATGCGTTTATTTCATCCTGCATTCCACCCTTAAGCTCACGAATGTTTTCAATCATATATCCAATCGTTTCACCTCTAAAGTGGTTTGTAAGATAATTTGTCGCGTCAATGCATTCTTCGTTTGTCGCCTGCTGGTCAAGTGTCTGGTGAATATACCCCGTTTCTGTTCCAATCAGCACCATAATCTTATCTTCAAGAAGTGGAATGATTTTAAATTCCTTCAAAATCAAATTCTCATATCCGTCAACCATTATGACTGTTGGATAACTTGTCGCTTCACTGACAATCTTGGCAATTCCCGAAACAATATCGTTAAGCGTACTAGTTCGAGATGAAATTACATCTTTAACCTGCTTAAGCTCTTTATTAGTTGCACTTACGCCTGATAAAAGCTTTTCAACATAATACCGATAGCCTTGAGCCGTTGGCACTCGTCCACCCGAAGTGTGCAACTGCCTTAAAAATCCCATAGCTTCAAGCGCGTTAAGTTCATTTCTAAGCGTAGCCGTTGAACATTCAAGAGAAGCAATATCTTTTATTCCGCCCGAAGTAATAGGCGTGCAACCTCGAATGTACTCTTCAATAGCCATACATAGAATTTTTTGCTTACGCTCTGACAATTCCATAACAACCTCTAATTTTTCGACTTTTTAGCACTCTTTTAACACAAGCGCTAGCAATAGTATATGCAACTTTCAAAATAAAGTCAACTAAAACTGACAATTTTTTGAAATTTTTTTTAGAAATATAAAAGTTCTCATTCCTTAACCTCACTACTCTATTTTTTACTCAAAGACAACAGCAACTTAACACCAACAAGAAATGTCATAAAGAACCTAAAATTATTAAAAATTAAAAAATTATAAAAAAATGAAAAAAAGATTGACATAAAGGTAAAAAGTATGATAAGATAAACTGTCGGAAGCAAAATTTGAAACAAGTTTAAATTTTCAAAAATTGATATTTTTGATGCTGACGCATAACTTCCTTGTTATGTAGTATCATCAGCCTCACTCAAATACTAACGCGCTCGGTTCGGCTTTCGATATTATAAAAGAGCAATAAATGGGGAGATACTCAAGAGGTCGAAGAGGCGGCCCTGCTAAGGCTGTAGGTCGGGCAACCGGCGCGAGGGTTCAAATCCCTCTCTTCCCGCCAAATATATTGTATAAAAAGTCTTTTTTAAGAAAGGCTTTTTTCATTGCAAAAACCACAATATACAGTGTTATTTGAGCAAAATATCATTGTATACAGATATGGCATTTTTTGAGATTTGAAATTTGGCAATTTCAAGTCTTTTTTCAAAATGCAAAAGTTTTGATTTTTTTGATTTTTTGCCCAAAATTTTGATTTTTTATCAAAAAATTGGCTGTCGCAAAATCAAAATAAAAAAATCAAAACTGGCCGCCGAGAAAATCAAAAAAAAATCAAAAAATCAAATACAGAACTGAAAAATGTATGCTATAATAACTTTGAGGATTATAAAATGAAAGATATAAAGTTGTATTGTTTTGCAGAAAAAGAGACATTTGAAAATAAGCTTGATTTCATTTATCCAAACCTTATTTGGCTGAAGAATGAGTATGGATTATTAGATAACAATTTTAATAAGCTTATTATTTACGATCCAGATTATGCTGGTTGGGAGTTTCCTAATCAAATATTAAAATATAAAAATATTAAAGGTATTTGTTTGGGAACTACATCTAAAAATTATATTGACGAAGATCTTTGTAAAAAATTAGATATTCCAGTTTTTAACATACCAAAATATTCAACAGATAGTGTAGCGGAATATATGATAATGTTGATGTTTGCAATTGCAAAGAAAATTCCATTACAAATGAAAAATAATTTTAAACAAGATTTTGATGATAAATACACTCAGATTCAACTTGTAGGGAAAAATGTTGGAATTGTTGGTCTTGGTAATATTGGCTTGCGGTTTGCAGATATATGTAATGGCATTGGAATGAATGTAAGTTATTGGAACAGAACAAAAAAAGATACGAAATACCAATATAAGGATTTAAAGAACTTATTTTCTGAATCTGATGTAGTTTTCGTTGCATTGCAAATAAATAAAGAAACACAAAAAATTGTTACAAATGATTTATTGAAGGCAATGAAGGATAGCACAATATTGCTTAGTGTTGGAGGAACGAATTTATTTGACCATAATTTAGTAATGAAATTGATACAAGAGAAAAAATTATTTGGCTATGGTTTAGAGATAGAAGATAGAGGGGTTTTTGATTTTACAGGCAATGTTATGGTGACAAGTGAGTATGCTTGGTTTACAAAAGAATCTCAGCAAAAACGAATTGAATTATGGGTGGAGATTATTAAATCATTATTATAACTTTTGATTATCGCAAAATCAAAATTGCGATCGCGAAATCAAAAAGTAAAAATCAAAAAAAAGACTTCGTTTAGTGTTGACACAAATATATTATATAAAAAGTCTTTTTTTTAGAAAGACAAATCCATACTGCATGCAGTGGGGGTTAAAAGATTTTGATACTGGATATAGTCTTGGAAGCAAGAGCGAAGCGAAAGATATGGAAGAAATGCAAATTCGGTGTCTTTTTTAGGAAAGTGAAATTTTGATTTTTAAAAAAAATCAAAATAATCAATCCTCAAAATTTAGAAATTAAATTGAATGGAGCAATGTTGATGGAAATTAAATGGTCAAAAACAATTAAATCTATGCCTCATCGTATTTTTAAAAAATACACAAATAAATTATCCAATCAGATTGGTGAGTATAGTCGAATAAACAACATAAAAATAGATTATGTCGTACCAATTTTACGTAGTGGCGCCGTTCCCGCAGTTTATATTGCGAATAAACTAAATTTGATTAAATTTGCACCTATACAAACAAAGTGGATAACCAATAATGAAAAGCGAGAAACAAAAATATTATTGAATTCATTAGAGTTATTAGATAAAACTAAACCATACAATTTGCTATTAGTAGAAGGAACTTTTAGTTCTGGAGAAACTGTTCAAGTGACTGTAGACGGAATCAAGAAGATTTTGCCATATGCGAAAATACTTTTTGCTTGTGTTGTTGCGAGGATGCCAGAATCTTTACCGAAAAATGTTGATAAAAATTTTTATGCAAAAGGTTTAAGTGGTAGAAAGGCAGGACAGTTATTTGTTTACCCATGGGAGTTTAAGCATGAAAAAGAAGACCACTGGGACAGAAAACCTGAAAATATTTTCTATTGATAAATATGATATTAGGAGATTTTATGAAAATTAGAAAAGCAACATATGACGATGAATCATTTATTTTAAAAGCAAACGATGAAGTAAACATGGTTTCTGGTATAACAAACAAAAGCATGCTTGAAACAAATTTAAACAAAGATTTATTCTGTAAATCTCCAAAATTCAAATGTTTAATTGCGGAAGACGATGGGAAAAAAGTTGCTTATTGTGCTTATTCCTATATTTATTGGGTTAATAAAGGTCGAGGCATTTATCTATCTAACATTTATGTTGTTCCTCAATGCAGAAGGAAAGGCATTGTAAACTTTTTAATGAAATATATTCAAACTCATGAAAAAAATGTAAAATTCATAACTGGGTTAGTTGGCAATGAAAATGAAATAATGCAGAAGGTATTTGCTAAATTAGGGGCAGAAGATGTGAATATGTTGACTTACTATTTAAAGTTTTAATTTTCGCAAAATCAAAAATTCGTCGCAAAATATAAGATATAAGTCTGCTTCACTCACTTAAACTTGCAAACAAGTTTGCGGTTAGTTCGTTCATTGACTTATCAAAGTTTGATTTTTATTTTGATTATTTTTGATTTTTTAATCAAAAAATTGCCGTCGCAAAATCAAAACAGAAAAATCAAAAAAAAGACTTCGTTGTCTGTTGACACAAGAAAAACCCAATCCGAACCATTTGGATTGGGTTTTTTATATTTCAACCAAACAAATTTTTAATAGTATGTAAGGAGTTTAATATGTCATATGGATTTAAAGAATACGCAAAAGAGGTGCTAGAAAAAGTCAACAAACCTTTAGGCAAAATGGATATATGGAAAGAGGGGCAAAAATTGGGACTTGATGTCAAACTTGATACTGAAGGAAAGACTCCATGGTATAGCATAGGCGCACAAATTTATTCAGAGATAAAAAATAAAGGTGATAAGTCAAGGTTTAAACAAGTTTCAAAAAGGCCCGCTTTATTCGCACTAGCAAATCAAAAAATAACAACAACTGATATTGTTAATGCTGAATCACACATGGAGACAATTGAAGAAAGTAATTTAAACGAAAAATATGAAAGAAAACTACATAAAGCGCTAGTTCAATATTTGTATTCAAATCTATATTTCAATTGCCTAACAAAAACAATAATGCATGAAGTTTCATCGCGCTCAAAGAAAAATGTTAACTACTGGATTCACCCAGATTTAATTGGCATTCATTTCCCTTTTGATGATTTTGAACCAACCACCCTAAATTCATTAGCAATATTAAATGAAAAATCTTATAAAATATTTTCATTTGAGATGAAAGTTAATATAACCCTATCAAACTTAAGAGAATATTTTTTTCAAGCTGTTTCTAATTCAAGCTGGGCAAATGAAGGTTATTTAGTTGCTCCAAACATATGCGAAGATGATGAATTTTTAAATGAAGTGTCGCTATTAAATAATGCTTTTGGTATAGGTCTCATAAAATTAAATATAGACATTCCAGAGCAGAGCGAAATCTTATTCTATTCTAGGAAAAGAAATGATTTAGATATAAATATGCTTGACAAACTCATAAGCAAAAATCAAAATGTTAGAGAAATTTTTAACTGTATTATTGAAAGTAATAAACTATCAAGAATTGTAAACAAGGAAAAATTTGACGAAGTATTAACTGAAGATGAATACAATAGATATAAAAAAGAAAATCTACTGAAAAATATAGATAACTTATAGCACAATAAAAGATTTAATTAAAAACCAACCTAAGGTTAAAAATACATAAAAACCAATTTTTATTAAAAGCATTAGGAGAATTAACAATTGAAAGTATTTATTAAACTTGTGCTACTTGCCGCAATCACTTTATTTGCACTTTTTAATTATAGAATATTAAATTTCGATAAAGGCATCAGCAAAACAAGCATGGAAGATAAAAGCGTTACAGAAGTTTTGACAACGGTTGCTGGAATTACAAAAGTCGAATATTATAAATTACCTTTTGCATCAGAAGATTCTGATTCATTGGAGGACTATATTTATAATGTTTATATTGTTACCAATAATGACGCATACTTACTTAAAGCTACCAAAGCCGATATTACAGCTTTCAACACTCTGTCAATATTCAGCAAAAATTTAAAGCCTAATAAAATCAAGCCAATACCTTTTTATGTTGAAATAATTTTGGGAATAATCATTATATTTATCCCATTTGGACGAAGAAAAAATAAACGACAAGGTGCAGAATAAACATTTAATTCAGCCTTGTCTAAAACTCTAATCCACTCTTGTGGTTTAGGGTTTTTATTTTATGCAAAGTCATCAAATGCTCATTTCATCTACTCAAACAACAAAAAATACGGAAGCATATTTTCGACCTCCGTATTTTTTATTTTTCATTTTTTAACAGCTTTTGTACTCTTTAAACACGCTTAACTTTTCCCTACTTTTATAGTCTTTAAACACGTTTAACCTTTCCGCCTGTTAAGACAATCATCTTGACTGCTTCGATTGAGTAGTCTTGTAATTCCACCTCAAGTGGTTTATCAAGAACTCCTCTTGCAAGCACCTTAACATGCCCTACATTTTTGTTGACGAGTTTTTTTGCTTTAAGTTCTTCAAGAGTTACCCTGTCATTTGGGCCAAAATTTGTCGAAAGCATATCAATATTGATTATGCCCTTCTTTCCAGTATATGTTGACTTACTAACTGCGCTGCCTGCTTTGCTTAAGTTTGGTTTATATGTATTTCTTGTCTTACGTACGTCTTCTACGAGCGAAACAGCAACCTCATCTGAAATCATCGCATTAACTTCAGCCGCCGAAACAAACTCGCGGTGAATTTTGTCAACAGTTGCCTGATTCTTTCTGCGCATGTATTCCTCATACGCCTCCTCAGAAATAAGTTCTTTGATAAGTTCTTTCTTGATGAGTGCTTCCGTTGTTTCATAAGGCATTACAAAATCTTCGTTAGATTCAGACCCTCTATTAAGTCCATATTTTTCAGCTACATCTGCAATTAATTCCATTGCATATTTTAATCTTCTAGGGTTTGTTATTTTGTACATACAAGGTACTTCCTCATAACGCTTACTTTCAGAGCGTTCCACCTTGTACTTGCTATCTGCATAATCGTCTGGATTAAGTGCAAGATAAAGTTTTAACGTTTTTCCTCTAACATTGAATTTTGCAATCTTAGTTCTTCCAGCATTTAAACTGTCATAGTTCCAAGAGATACGGCTCTTTACTTTTTTGTATGACAACAGTTCATTTTTAAGTGCAGAATAGTAATTCTTTGTTTCATCACTAGACTGAATAAGTCTTGCCAAAAATGATTTTTTATAACGTGCTACAATTCCAAATCCTTCAACATATTTTACCTCTGTCTCATCTCCCTCATCTTCTGCAAATTCATCAGCTTCATTGGTAAGCGAAACAGCACCCTTGTCTGAAAGCATTGCAATTATATCAGCTGCTGAAACAAATTCGTTGCTGATTTTTTCATTTCCCGCCTGATTCTTTCTGCGCATGTATTCCTCATACGCCTCCTCAGATATAAGCTCTTTGATAAGTTCTTTCTTTATGAGTGCTTCAGTTGTTTCATAAGGCATAACGAAATCTTCATTAGATTCAGCCCCTCTATTAAGTCCATATTTTTCTGCTACATCAGCAATTAATTCCATTGCATATTTAAGTCTACGAGGATTTGTTATCTTGTACATGCAAGGCACTTCCTCATAACGCTTACTTTCTGAGCGTTCCACCTTGTACTTACTATCAGCATAATCATCTGGATTAAGGGCAAGATACAATTTAAGTGTTTTTCCTCTAACATTGAATTTTGCAATCTTAGTTCTTCCAGCATTTAAACTGTCATAGTTCCAAGAGATACGGCTCTTTACTTTTTTGTATGACAACAGTTCGTTTTTAAGTGCAGAATAATAATTTTTCGTCTCATCACTAGACTGAATAAGTCTTGCCAAAAATGATTTTTTATAACGTGCTACAATTCCAAATCCTTCAACAATTTTAACCGTTGTTTCTTCATCTTCTTCCTCAGACTCAACTTCTTCAATAATTTCTTCTGCTTCATCCAAAACTGCAACTTCGCTCTTCTCGATTTCTACTTTTTCTTCGCTGACCTTATTATTAGCCTTATCCTTTTTAACAGACTTTTTCTTCCTTTTGTCTTCTTCATCATCGCCTGGATTTTTCTTTCTGCCAATGATAAACGCCACAGCCATAATTAGTCCAGCAACAACAACTATGCCAACAATCCAAGCCCACCATGGAATGGTTGACCACTGCAAATCAGCAAGCATACTTTTACTTAAAATGTAACTCATAATTCCTCTCCTCTTATGTAAGCCTATGGTTAGTATTATAACTCTATTAAAACAAAAAATCAAGGTAATTTTTCAAACAAAAAATTAAAATTTATCACTCTCAAAAAAACAAATTTAAAACTTATTTACTAAAAAAATAACACAAATTTTCACAATATGTGTTATACTAAATTAAAGGAGAAACATTATGAAAAATATAACAATAATCACAGGCGCATCGAAAGGCGTAGGCAAAGAACTTGCAAAAGAGTTTTTACTTAAAGGAGAAAATGTTTGTTTAATTGCAAGAACAAAAAATGAACTCATTAAAACGCAAAAAGAATTATCTAAATTAACAAACAACGACATTGTCGCTTATAACGGAAATATTAGTGATGAAAAATTTGTTAAAGATTTTTATCAAGATTTGACTAAAAAATATAACATAACCTGTCTAGTAAATAATGCCGGCGTTGGAAGATTTGGCACAATATATGATAATAATAAAAAAATGATAGACGAAGTCTTTCCTGCAATTGTATATGGTACAATTCTAATGACCACTTACGCTTTACCATATCTCAAGAAAAGTAAAGAAATAGTAAAAGTGGTAAATATAATTTCACAGTCTGGAATAAGAGCATTTAAATTTGAAAGTGTATATTGCTCAGCTAAATGGGCTCAAGAAGGATATGCTCAGTGTTTAAGAGCCGAAACTTTTGGAACAAATATAAAAGTTATAAATGTCTATCCAGGAGGCATCAATTCTGAATTTTGGAAAGATAATAGAAATTATGTTCCAGCTGGAATTGAAAATACTTTTGCTACAACAGAAGAAGTCGCAAAAATTATAGTAGACAATCTATACAATAAAGAAAGCTTGATATTAAAAGATTTAGTCTTTGAGCAAACTCATATGAATTTAGAATAAACTCATTTTTCTTTAAATATAATATCCTTTTAAAAATATTTAACTAATATTAATTTGGAGTAGAAATGAGTAAAAGAGAACAACTATGCCTGCAGATGCGAAATAAAAACGGACTATATGATGAGAGTTATTGCAAACACTATATCAAAAATAAATGGGGATAATTACGCTTTTTATTTTTTAGATTTCAATCGATAAGCGTGTTTATACTTGGTGCAATTTCAGCCGTTGTTTCCTGGCATGAATTAAAATCACAAGAAGCAAGCCTTCTTAAATACATTCCTCTATTAATTGCCGCAATTTTAGGATTTGCTTGGATATTTATGATTATAAAAGGCTTATGGTACTGGAAATACACCAAACATGTCTTTGTATCAAATGAGGGAATATGGGTGATGAGTTGCAGTACTCTTTGGTAGAAAGGAGCCCCTGATTTTATGGGGAAACGACGTTTTATTGCACCTTCTTGGTCACTCTACTCATGGAGTGAATTAAAAAGCATTTCCTCCACTCGCCTAGAAAAACAAAAGAAAGAATTATATGACCTGTTTGAAGCTTTTGATTACATGGTTCTAAAATCATCAAAACTCGCCTCCATTTATCCAACCCGCTGGGACGGCGTGGAAAGAGTAGACTTTCTAACTAAGACGGAAGTCGAAGATATAATTGAGTACGGAAAAATGCAAAAGAAAATAAAGAAGAAAAAACACCAAACAGAATCAGAGGACTTAATCGTGTAAATTTGTGGATTTATAATTGAAAAATCTGAGTTAATAAACAATACTGATAATCTATATATTTATGCCAAAGGAATAATGGCAATATACGCCTCAGTATCTTGACTTTTCTACTGACTTAATGATATAATCTTCATTATGAAAAAATCAAACAAAAGCGTAAAAGAAAAAAGTAAACAATATTATTTTTTTAAATCTCTCACATATTTAAAACCATACAAGGGTTGGGGCTTTATTTGCATTCTAAGTTGCATTCTCGCCTCAGCCCTTTCTGTCATGTTTCCAATTTATACCGAAAAGACACTCACCGCTTTTACAAATCAAGACGGGAAAGGGCTACTTATCAGTGCCAGCCTTCTGCTTCTCTTCCAAATAGCCCATTCGGTGTCACACATGCTCCTATGGGGAACAACTGCTGATAAACTTCGTGCACGCGTCACAAAGGATATTAGATACAATGCCGTAAACAGCATTATGAAATTAAGAACGCGAAATTTTGACCTCTATGGCAGTGGAAAACTTTTGCAAGTAGTATCAAGCGACACAGCATCTCTTTCCAGCATATATACCAGCATAGTAGATGTATTTATGAGCTTAATGGCAAAAGTAGCCGTTTTCGTTTACATATTTGCTGCAAACTATATCTTAGGTTTTTATTGCATTTTTGAATTCGCAGTCGTATGCTGGGTATATCACTTCAGAATCCGAACAAGAATGAAAGACCAACTTAAATTAAAAAAGGAAAATGATAAAAATCTTGGCTTCATAAACGAAACCATAAGAGGCGTACGTGATATAAAAAACTTCAATATCCAAACCTCAATGATGGGAAAAACAGATGAATCCTTAAAAAGTCTCGAAAGAGCTGATTACAAATATGGAAGCAAACAATATCAACTTTTCCGCGTTACCGTTATAACAAAAAACATCATGGCCTTTCTATTTATCCCCCTAGCTCTCCTGCTAATACATTATAACCTAGCGACTTTTCCAGTAGCCTTCACTATCTTCGTCTTTAGAAATGACGCTACTTCTGTTATCGACTGGATTATGAACACTTGGGAACACATTAAGGACGGCGGAATTTACGCAGAACGTATATTTAATGTTATCGAGGGCTACAAGGAAGGCTTTGAACAATTTCCTGAAAAAGATAATTTTGAAAGTCTGCCAAAACAACTTGATATTGAAATAAAAGATTTGACTTTCAGTTATAATAATTCTGAAGCGGTGCTTAAAAATTTCAATTTAAATATAATGCATGGAAACAAGATTGCAATCGTAGGCGAAAGCGGAGGCGGTAAAAGTACTATCTTAAAACTATTAAACAAAACTTATGATATTGAAAGAGGAAAAATATTCATAGGCGGACAAGACCTCTGCGACTTCTCAAAAGAAACTTTAAGAAATGTGATTACTATCGTTTCGCAGGACCCATACATATTCAATTTCTCAATACTCGAAAACCTTAAAATTATAAATCCAACAGCAAGCAAAAAACAGATTGAAGACGCTTGCAAAAAAGCTCAAATTCACGACTTTATAATGTCACAACCTGACGGATATGACACAGTTCTTGGCGAAGGCGGAACAAGACTGTCTGGCGGACAAAAACAACGCCTTGCAATCGCTCGTGCCTTTTTGAAAGATAGCCCAATCTTGATATTTGATGAAACAACAAGCGCACTCGACAACGAAAACCAAAACAAGATTAAGGACGCAATCGACAATATCGGTCGAAACAAAATTGTCATCATTGTCGCACACCGCCTCTCAACCATAGTTGACGCAGATACAATATATTTTATGAAAGGCGGACAAATCTTGACAAGCGGAACTCACCAAACTCTCCTCACCTCTTGCCAAGAATATAAACGCCTTTACGAACACGAAAGCACAAGCCAAGAGGAAATCGAATCACAACAAAAATCTGAAGAAACCGAAGATTAAACAAAAAACATTTTAATACATAAAAGACCTTGACAACAAGTCAAGGTATTTTTTTAAACTTAAATTTCCATTTCATCATCAGACGATTTAATAATCTCACCGAATTCACTAAATTCTGGCACATCCACACCTAGCTTAGAATAAACCGCCTTCTTTTTTTCATATGAATCTTTTAATTCTTTAAAACTATCAATTTCCTTTATGCCAAGCATTTTAATTGCATATTTCAATAATGTATCAAAATCTTTTTCTCCATTTTTAGAGTTGCCTTTTAAAGATTCGTCTAGCATTTCACAGAAATTGTTAAACCAGCTCATGGTGTTTTCTGCTTTTTCTTCAATTTTTGCCAATTCTTCATCACTGTCTTTGATTGCAACTTGACAATTTACAAATTCCATATCAGCAATGTATTTTTCAATCGCATTAGTTATAACACTTGGCAAAAGCATATCTTGCAACAAAAAATGAATTTTGGACATACGAACGTTATCAAGTTCATCGACATCGTTTTCAGACTTATAAAACTCGCTAAAAACATAATGTTGCAACCAGTTTATATCATCTAGCGCCTCAACAGTTTTTAAAACAGATAAATCGTCATTATTATGGTTATCTATATAATCCTTAATTTTACAACCAAAAAACCTATCAAAAAATTTCAAATAAAAGGATTCTTCTTCGCATGAAAATTTTATTTTTATTTTTGTATAAAAACTGCCAAAAGGATTACTACTCTCCCCTGCCTCTCGCAATTTATCATCAAGCGGTGGGTCAATTTCTATCTTCCAATTTTTCCCCGTTTGCTCATTCATAATTTCAAAAAGACGATTATTATCCAATTTATATTCTTTTAACTTTTCAGCATAATAATAATTTTGCTGATTTAAAATACTTTCACAAACAATTGTATAAATGTTACTCAATAAATTACTTAAATTAGTAAGCCTGTGATTTTCTACAAAAGTCAACTCATATATAAATTCAGATTTTGCATCGCCGAACTTTCTATAACCAAAATCCTTACGCAATTCTTTTCTATGCTGCTCATAAGCATACTTTGCCACCTCAGGATTTTTATTTTTCTCAAAATATTCCTCAAAATCACCAATTTTAATAGTAGCAAACTTGCTATTTTTTGCTATTGACTTAAATTCTTCAATCGCATTATGAAGTGCTGAAAAATATTCTTTTGCTATATGTTGAAAAGCAGCAGGATACTGGTTACGATTTTCTTTTGCAAGACGACCAGCCAAACTCTCTAACTTCATATTGCGTTTGTCTTCTCTTATCACATGCTCTTTGAACTTTTCAAATTCTTCTCTGGTCATGTTATGCTCCCCTACAAAAATAGTATAACATAACTCAAAATATTTTTCAATACAAAAGTGAATCATAGTTTAAAATCAAAAATATTGTTAAAATCGTCATAAATCTCAATATTACTTTGAATATTTTGATGAATTTTTGAAATAAAGTCAAAATTCTTTTTGTTTAAATTTTTATTGCTCATTTTCCTTTTCTTGCTTTTCTTCTGTTTTACGTTTTTTTGTTTCTCGAGCTTCTTTTTCTGAGCAAAACCAAGTCGAATTTGCTCGACATCAGAAAAAGAATTTGCAAGATATTCCAAATATTCTTTTAAGTTCTCGCATATTTCCATTTCACGTTGACTAATAAGATAAAAATAGCAACCTCTTCACCTTTTCTCTTGTCCTCGCAAAGACACATTTTTTTAACTGTTTCAGCCTCTTCTTTTGTTAAAAAGTTTTTGCCAATTTGACCATAAGGCCTATCAGCATTGTCATACTTAAAAACTCTTAAAACATTTATAAAACTCCTCACAATTTTCATCACGGTTTTTTACGACAACAGGACTATTCTTTAAAACTTCAATATAATTTTTTTCATTTTTCTTATAATCATTTTTATTATATAAAAGTTTGTTATTTAGGTCTAATAATTTTACTTTGTTTAAATATTCATAACTCTCTCCTTTAACTTATTAAACGCGTTTATTAAATATTAGTCTAATTAATGTGCCATATTATAACTTTCATTGGTTCGTTTTACTATCTCTTCAAAAGGCACATCTCCCTCAAGGCTAATCGTAATCCAATGCTTTTTATTCATATGATAACCCTTGAAATATTTTTGATTATCAACAAGCATTTCAATATCCTCTGCAACCATTCTTAAATCAATAGCCTCAATAATTTCATCGCAATCACAACCTAGCTTACACTTTGAAATCGCAAATATCACTCCATACCATTTTCGATTGTCCTTTCTTCGGACAACAGCAATATCTGGGAATTTATCCCATAAAAATTCAAGTTCGCCGCCATAAAACTCTCGAATATAAGAAATAAGCCTCTTTGTATAATCTCTTTTGAAAATTTCTTTATCAAAGCATTTACAAGCAATGTCCATTAAAATAGCCTCATACTCCATTCTTAAATTCCCCACGAACGCCCCGACAGCACTCTCAGATAAAAATAAAGTATATGGCTCCTTTGTTTCTAAATCGTTTATCTCCGCCGAAATCTCGCTCTGCTTATTGACACAAACTGTCAACAGCATATTAAAATCGGTTAAATTTTTATGAAAATAAAATTTATTCCCCTCTTCCACAAAACCATATTTTAAAAGTTCTTTAGTATTGACCTTTTTAAATTTAAATATTTTCTCAATTAAGTTGTCCAAGACTTACCTCAAAAATTATAATATCATTAAAAATTAAGAAAAGCAATAAATGAAAACAAATAAATAAAAATTAAATGGTAAAATATTTGAAATTAACAAAAGATTTGTTATAATTATAAAGAGATAAACATGAAAAAACTGGTAAAAGAATACACGCATTTTCGCAAAAATTATAATTTTAAATCACTGCCACTTGAAAAGAATGAAAATGGCATATTCTTTCAAGGCGAACTCGTAGAAGACGAAAATCACAAGGTCGGTGAAAGCGAAAAGTTTATAAACATCGGTTATAATTTCAAAAATAGTAAATCAAGAGTTCTTAGCAACCTTTACCCGCTCTCATTTACATTTCGTGGCAAAAAAGTCAAAAGTATTGAAGGCGTTCTTCAAGGAAGCAAATACCAGGATAAGAGAATACAAAATCTCATTTTAAAATATTCAGGACTCGACGCCTATCACACTCGCGCTTGCAACACAGATGACTATTGGGGCGACAATATGCTTTTATACTGGCAAGGCAAGAAAATGGAACGTGACGGCGAAGAATATCAACTTTTCTTAGACGAGTTATATGTCTCTGCACTTTCAAACCCTATATATAAACGCGCTCTTCTTGCAACTAGTGATAAATACCTTCTTCACCACATCGGCAAAGAGAATACTAACGAAACAGTTCTCACCCGAGGCGAATTCGAGTATAGACTGAATACTCTAAGAGAATTTGTTAAAAAGAAATAGAGGAGTCTATGATAGGAATATTTTATTTTAGTTCAACTGGCAATAGCCTGCAAATTGCAAAACAAACAAAAGAAAAACTTGGCGGAAAGATAATCTATATACCTTCTTATCAAGGTGACGGAAGCGAGTTTGACAAAATTATTGTTGTGACACCTATACACTCATACGGCCTACCCGCTCTCGTGTATGACTTTTTGCCAAACCTTGACAAATCAAAACCGCTAATCATTCTACTAAACTATGGCGGTATGGTTGCCGGCGCAGACTATTTCACATATAGTTATGCAAAAGACTTAGGACTAAACATAATACACATCTCCACTATAAAAATGCCTGAAAACTTTACACTATATCTCACCGTACCAAAATATATAACAAATCGCGTTCTCAAAACTTCCACAAAAAGGATTGATAAAATTCTAGAAGACATAAAAAACGAAACATACTCTCTTCCTAAAAAGAAGAAAACAAAAACTGAAAAGTATAACAAGAATAAATCTAATTGGCATTTAATCGGAAATGATTTCAAGGCAAATTCAAATTGCACCAAATGTCAAAAATGCGTAAACCTTTGCCCTACACATAATATAAGCATGGTTGACGGAAAAATTGTGTTTGGCGACAAATGCGTAGCCTGCCTCGGCTGTTATCATAGATGTCCAAACAAGGCAATCGAATTTAAAAATAAAAAGAAAAAATATAGATACACAAATCCATACATTAATGAGGACGAAATCGGAAAAAATCAATAAATTTACTTATTTTAAACAAAAAACACGATAATTTCGTGTTTTTTTGTTAATTTTTAAATATTTTATATAATTCAATCTTTGTGTAATAGGCTATCTTTACAATACTCATAGTATTAATATCCATACTTCCCCTAAGGATTTTTTTATAAGTCTGACAACTGATTTTACAATTTTTGCAAAACTCAGTTTTTGACAGCCTATTCCGTATTCTATAATCCTCTATTAAATCAACATTAAATATATTTTCCATTTTCCCTCCTTTTGATGCTTTTTGGCATCAGTTATATTTTATGATGTTTTTACGCATCAGTCAAGCTTTTTGATGCTTTTTGGTATAAAATATTTATAAAGGAGTTTTTTATGAATAAATTTGGCGAAAGATTAAAAGAACTAAGACTTGAAAAAAGATTAAGCCAAAGACAACTTGCCAATGATGTAGGATATAAACAATCTTCAATAGTACGTTGGGAAAAAGGATTGCAGACACCAAACATTGATGTTGCAATTGTTTTTGCAAAATATTTTAAAGTTACAACAGACTATTTGTTAGGATTAGAAGATTATTAAAAAACCGCATTTTGTAAATGCGATTTTTTTAAATTATTCTTTATTTTCTTTGGCAATTGTACACTCTTTTTTCTCTCCATAAATAAAAATCGAAAATGCAAGGAGACACTGCGCTGGATAGTAAGTAGCAAGGCACAATATATCAACCACTCTTGGAAGTGAAGCAAACACATTGAGAAGTAACATGAGGTCTGAGAAGAAGAAAAGTGCACTTCCAATTACGATAAGAAGATTTAATAGATTTCTCTCGCGAACTAGGTTTGAAATTGCTTTCCCAACCATGCAAGAAATGATAATTGCATAAACTACACAAACAACTTCCATAAGCACATCAAATTTAAAAATCGGTGCAAGAGTTATAAACAATACTGACGGAACAAATATGATAGCCCCATATAATAAATCTATCCATTTAAACTTTGACAAAAAGCAGTAACTTGCAAAGTAGAATACATGTCCAATAGCAAATAGCACTGCTCCGCCAATAAAGTGTACATTTAATACAATGTCACCCGCCATAGCGAATACTAGGCCAACAAGCATAATTATCGGAAAGAGGCTTAGCCTCTTTTTATTTATAGACGCAAAGCCAGCTTGTGATTTATCGAAAATATTCTTATTTAAAATAAGGTAAGCAAGGTTTATTCCACCAATTATAACAAAGCCTGCACTCGTAACACCTTTAAGCCAAAGTTCGCCAAACTTAATATAACATGCGTCACCCACTAAGACTAGGAGTGCTAAAATAATGTTAGCAATCAAAAAATATTTTTTATTATTCATTATTCACCTACTTTAAGAACATCTTAATAAGTCTAAATTTAGTTTTTGTGTAAGGTTGGTATCTCATAGGCAAATCAAGCCAAGTCTTTTTATCAACAATGCTCTTTTTATGTGAGAATGTATCAAAGCCGACCTTGCCGTGATAGCCACCTATTCCACTTTGCTTAAGTCCGCCAAACGCCATGTTTGAAGTTGCAAGATGAATGATAGTATCATTGACGCAACCACCGCCAAAATCGCAAGCAGACATAATCCTCTTTTGATTTTTCTTAGACGAAGAGAAGAGGTAAAGTGCGAGTGGTTTTGAGTGTGAATTGACATAACTAATCACCTCGTCAAGTTCCTCAAAAGTCACAACAGGCAGAATAGGAGCAAAGATTTCCTCTTGCATTTCGTCAGAGTCAAAAGTTGAATCTAACACTGTTGGTTCGATTTTTAAGGTATTTTCGTCATATTTTCCGCCAAAAATCACATTATTTTCTTTAATTAACCTAATTCCATTGTCAAATTGCTTTTTGTTAATCATTTTTGGATAGTCTTTATTTCCAAGTGGGTCAACCGAATATTGAAGAACAATTTGCCTTTCAACTTCTTTGATAAGTTTACCTTTTATAGAATTATGGCAATATAGATAATCAGGAGCAACGCAAGTCTGACCGCAGTTTAAATATTTGCCAAATACAATTCGTTTAGCCGCAAGTTCAAGGTTTGCAGTCTTGTCAACAATGCAAGGACTTTTGCCACCAAGTTCAAGCGTGACAGAGGTAAAATGTTCTGCCGCCTTTTGCATAACAATCTTGCCAACTCTTGTACTACCCGTAAAGAAAATATGGTCAAAGTCAAGGTCGAGTAAAAATTCACATTCACTTCTCCCCCCAAGCACAGTACAAACTTCATTTTCAGTAAAGGTTGCCTTAATAAGTTTATCTATAACCCTGCTGACATTCTCAGAAGTCTCACTTGGTTTAAGCATAACCGCATTTCCAGCCGCAATCGCGTCAACAAGGGGTTCGATTGAAAGCATGAATGGATAGTTCCAAGGACTTATAATTAGAACCTGTCCAAGCGGACATGGCATAACATAAGATTTTGACGCAAACTGCGCTAGAGGCGTTGCCACCCTTTTTGGTTTTGAGTAGCGCTTGCAATGTTTAATCATGTGGGTAATTTCACTAAGTACAAGCCCTATCTCAGTCATGTACGCCTCAGTTTCGCTCTTGTTTAAATCTTTTTGTAATGCCTCAACAATCTCGTCATTCATAAGTCTGATGTTTTTATATAGTTTTTTGAGTGCTTTGATTCTGTTTTTGTAATATCTAAGTGGATTATTAAGTAAATTATTTCTTTGCTTATTATAACATTCTAAAACATACTCTTTATCCATTTTTCACCTCTCTATAAATCTCTTCAAGCTGTTTGCGTGTCCAAAGTACTGGCACCGGATAAAGCGGATTTGCCTCATGCTCGGCCGTCCTAGCAAGCGCTTTTATATCCTCTTCATTTATGCAGTCAAAACTCTTGCCAATGCCCATTTTCTCGTTCATGCCTTCTATTTTCTCTATAAAAATCTTAGCCCCAACTTCAATAGGAGTTGACTTGTCAAATAGCCCAGCATATACTCCCATTTTCCATAATTTCTTAAAGATTTTTCTTCCATATTTTTTGAGAACAACTGGAAGTAAAATGGCATTTGCAAGTCCGTGTGCAACGTTATACTTTCCGCCAAGCGAGTGTGCAACAGCATGCACATAACCTACATAAGACATAGTAAATGCAACACCCGCTTTATATGACGCATGTAGCATGTTTGTCCTTGCTTCAAGGTTTTTGCCGTCACTCACTGCCCTTTCAAGATTTTCAAATATCATTTTGACAGCATCAAGCGCATATTTTCTCGTTTTCTTTGTTGTGCTTCTTCCTATGTACGCCTCAACAGCATGCGTAAGCGCGTCCATGCCTGTTGTTGCCGTTATGCTTGCAGGCAGACCAAGAGTAAGTTCTGGCATAAGAGAGGCATAAGCTGGAATAAGCGGAAAATCATTTATCGCATACTTGTGTCTTGTTTCGCTGTCAGTAATCACTGACGCAAGTGTGGTTTCACTGCCCGTTCCCGCAGTCGTTGGAATTGCAATCAAAAGTGGAAGTTTCTTTCTGACCTTAAGCACACCTTTCATTTTTCCAAGCGATTTTTTAGGCTTTACAATTCTCACCCCAACGCCTTTTGCACAGTCCATAGCTGAACCGCCACCAAAAGCAATAAGTCCCTGACAAGCGTTTTCTTTATAGACCTTGACCGCGTCCTCAACATTTTTAGTTGTTGGATTTGCAACTGTTTCATCAAAAACAGTCACCTTAATATCATTTTTAGTCAAACATTCTTCAAGACTTTTGGTAAGCCCTAAACCGCGTATTCCCTTATCAGTAACAAGCAACACGCTAAGCGTGCCTTTTTCTTTTAATACAGAAACAATAGCCTCGTTACTATCTAATAATTTTGGTTGTCTATATGGCAAAACTGGCAAAAGTGCTCTAAACACTCCTTGATAAGTCCTGCAATATAATTTTTTAAATATATTCATTACTACTCTCCTATTTTTTACTCTTGTGCAATGAACACTCAAATCATTCCTTCCTCACACTTTTATTTTTTAACCAAACGTATGTTAGCATAAAATATGTTGATTTGTCAACAAAATACGAATGCAATAAATAGTAAATCTTCATACACTATTCAAATGCTAAAAAAAATACCACCTTTAATTCAAAGTGGTATTAATTAAACTAAGTATTCATAGCTATGATAACAATAATTCTCTTTCAAAAGCTTCACGTTCGCTATCTTGAGTGACAATCTCAAATCCGCTTTGTTTTTGTGGAAGCGAGAAAATTCCAGCTACAAGCTCCTCAGCAGACACGACAGTTGCGTCAGAAGCATATTCATGGTTTGCGTTTACTTCACTGATATGTTTTCTTATTTTGTCATTTTTAGTCTTTGTGCTTTTGTCAAATATGAAATCTTTTCCATTATTAGTAACGAGAGTCATTCCTGAAAGAGAAGCAATTGCAGCGATTTTTGAGTCGCCATACTCGCCGACTGAATTTATGTCCTCAGCCATTTCTTTAAAATCATCAGAATTCCCCCCCCCAACAAGTTTTGTGCGGTATTTTTTTGCAAGGTCATCAATAATTTTAGTTACCATTTCAGAATTTGTATCAACAATAGTGCAATAATTCTTTGCAAGAGAATCTATATCGCCCTTTCTCCAAACAGCCCAACCATTATAATCTCTTGGTTTAGTATGTTCAATAATTTCATCAAAAGAAGTGCCACACACATGAAGGTTGTACTTTCCCTCAAGCGCATCTCTATAAATAATTCCGTCATTGATAGAGTCACGAAGTAATTTATACTTATTTTTGTCTGACTTAATATCATCATACTTAGTCATGTTTTTTAGCACTTCACCAAGTCTTTTCACTTCGTCTCTTGCCTTATTTCTTGTAGCCTGAGGAATTTTATCATTTTTTCTATAAACAGGTTTTTCAACCTTAACGCCATTTTCATAAACAATATTCTTGTGGTCAAAAACTTCACCCTTACTTAAATGCTTGTTCTTTACAATATCACTCAAAATGCTATTTTCAAGATTAGTAGAATAATCCTTAAATTGGCTTAATTTCTCATCAAAAGAAAGGTGTGCATATTTTTTATTAAATTCATCACCAAAAGAATTTGTGAGCTTTTCTTCAAGTTCTTTTAATTTCTCTACTCTTTTTTCAATAAATTCACCTAAATTTTCCTTTCCATAATCATTTACGAAATTGTTATAAGTAATCATATTGAAAAATACACATGAATCAACCATTATATTTATCATAGTTATTTCCTCTTTTTATCAGTAATTTCCACCTTTTTCATGCCTATTTCATCTGCATATTTTCTTGCTCTTTCAAGTTGCTTATTGTAATCATGTTCTTCGTTACTTTGCTCACGCAGTTGCTCATTAAGCCTCTCTTGAACATCAAGCATGTCGTCAGCTTCTTTCATGACCTTTTCCCAATCAATGTTACTATTCTTTTTATTTTCCATGCTCCCCCTCCTTTCTATAATTACGCACGCCCAACCAAACGCCAACAGCATTTAAGTGAGGCAGATGATATTATATATCTTTATTTTATTATACCACATAAATAAAAAATATCAAGAGTTTATTAAAAAATCAAAAACTCTCGACATGTTTCGCATTAAATTAAATTTAAAAATATTTTGTATGGAGCAGTTCCAAATAGTTTCCATCTTTATCATTTGTGACTAGCTCTGGCAAAACCTTGACGCCATGCCTGCCACCTTTGACGGCTTCAATCACAACCCTTTTGACTTCACCTTTGCCATTGCTCGTAAAAAACATGCGTTTAGGTTCGAGCCTGTTTTTTATAAGTTCACTTATAAGTACACAGCTTCGCTCTCCGCCATAAATTACATAAAAGCGTCCACCCTCTTTCAATAGATTATTTGCACACTTGCAGAGCTTATCCATACTAAGAGTGCTATCATGTCTAGCAATATCTCGCGCCCGATTTTTATTTTCACCACTCGTGCTCATATATGGTGGATTTGAAAAGACACAATCAGCGCTTCCACTCCCAAGATATTTTTTAAAGTTACCAATGTCGTCATTGACAATTTCAATCTTATCTTTAAGACTATTAAGTTCAATATTTTTGTCGGCTAAATCGGCCATTTCTTTTTGAAGTTCAAAAGCAATGATTTTATTGAACTTATTTTTAGCGGACAATAAAATTGAAATGACACCCGAGCCAGCACCAATTTCAACGCAGTTTTCTTTTGCGTAAAGTTTTATAAAATTTGCAAGCAACACTGAATCGGAAGTAAAAGTATAAAGATTTTTATTTTGAATTATTTTAAGTCCATTGCACTCTAGGTCTTCAAGCCTCTCACCTTCTTCAAGTTCCACATTCGCTCCTATTCTATTTATTTTGTTTTATCTCTGATTTTAAGTTCTTCCAAACCAAACTCTTTTATTTCACTTTCATTCTCATTAGAAAACTTTACTGAAACAGTCTTTTTTAGAAGGTCGTTATACATAACTTTGCCTTCACCTTCTGGTGTCATAATTATGCTGTTTACCTTTGGCATAACCTTTAACACTTCTTCATAATATGGATTTTCATAAGCAAGGCAACATAAAAGTTTGCCACAAAGGCCACTAATGTTGTTTGGATTTAACGATAAATTTTGGTTCTTTGCCATTTTGATAGACACATGGTCATTAATACCAAAACCCTGTCTGCAACAACATTCCTTACCGCAAACACCAAGTCCACCTAAAAGTCTAGTTGCATCACGAGGTCCAATTTGCCTAAGCTCAATTCTAACTTTATACTTCTCAACTAGTTTTTTTACAAGTTCGCGGAAATCCACACGATTTTCAGCAGTAAAATTGACAGTAAGTCTAGAATAATTATAATTACATTCAACTGAAATAACTTTCATGTCAAGCTTTTCTTTTCTTACAAGAGCCTTAACTTCAGATAAAAGCCCTTCAGCCTTTTTGTAATTTTCCTCTGCCATTTGCCTGTCCTCTTCAGTCGCCTTTCTAAGAACGTTTTTAAGTGGCTCGACAAGCTCGTTTGGCTCGAGTCTTTTTACAGAAGAGGTCACCCTAACAAGGTCATGTCCCTTTTCAGTATCAACAATAACATACTCGCCGACATTAAGTTCCAGCCCGTTTGGACTGAAAGAATAGCTATGCACTCCATTTCTAAATTTTGCCTCGATAGTCTCTATCTGCATAAGTATTTAACCTCCAAAATATTAAGTAAAAGATTTTCAAAGACAAGCGTGAGGTTGCAATTATAACTTACCTCTTTAACCGCATTGTCAATAAGTTTATTGATTTCGATAATTGCTTTTATCGTGAATTCATCGCTAATATTTGTCAATATATCTCGCTGCTCTATTAAGTGTAAATCTTTCAAATTTGCCTTAATATATAATAAATCTTCAAAAATAAGCGATAAAATCTTAATAATTAAGTCAAAATCACCAAAATATGCACTCACAGCTTTTGAATAAAACAAAATTTCTTTGCTAGATTTGAGTTTGGCAACAAGTGCAAAAACATCTCTAAATAGGCTTTCAAGGTTGTCCATATTCATAAGCTTTTCAGCCTGACCAATATAGCCTTCGCTTAGAGCCAAAATAAGTTCGCGATTTTCACATTCTACAAGATATGCTTTAAGCTCGCCTTTGCCAAGCTTGCCTAGCTCAACCTTATTACACCTAGAACGTATGGTTGGAAGTACTGCATTTATATTTGAAGATGTCAAAATAAAATAGACATTATTTTCAGGCTCTTCCAAAGTCTTCAAAAGTTTGTTTTGTGAAGCCTCCATACTATTTTCAATGTTTTTAATTATAAAAACCTTTCTATCTGAAAAGATAGGTTTAACCGAACTTTCAAATACAATATTTTCACTGTCTGCCACAAGAAGTTTGTCTTTTGTTGGATAAATTTTGAGGTCTGGGTGACTATCCGCCATGACCTTGACATAATTGTCACTGCCCTTCAAATCGCCACTAATTCCATTTAAGATTTTTGAGCTTAAAAGTCTTGCAAATTCAAAAACATATTTTTCATCTTTTGACAAAAGCAGTAAGGTTTTAGCCATCTTGCCATTGTCAAATTCCTCACAAAGTCTTTTAAATTCAGCTGAAGAAGAAATAATCTCCTCTAATTTTTCATTCATAACAATATAATAACATAAATTATATATAAAAGTAAAATATTTTTTTCTAAATAAAAATTTATAGATAGTATTGCCCTAAAGAAAAAAGAGGCACCAGCCTCTTTTTAATAATCAATGTTTTTAGCTAAATTACATTGTAGCTTCGTCTTCAGTTTTTGTTTCAACAACGTCATCTCTCTTCATGTGCAATGATTTGCCATATCTGTCAACGATTTTAAGACGAGCAGTTGGATGCTTTTCAATCATGACAAGAGCGCATTCTCTAGCAACTTCTTTAGAAACGAATAAGCCTTTGTTAAGTTCAATTGTGTCATTATAACGACCTACTCCGAACTGGCCAATAGCAACAGTTTTCTTGATAGCATAGTATTTTCCAAGATGTCTAGATGCATGTTTAATCATATCCTCTCTTACGCGAGTTTTTTCTTCATGAATAAATCTGTGAGCTCTATTTTTAAACTCATGCATAGCAACATCTTCACCATGTTCCCAAAGTTTTAATTCTTTCAAACTTGGAGTAAGCGTAGTGTTGCCATTTCTCAATTCTCTAATATTTTCTTTAGATGCGTCAAACATTGATTGAGCAAGTTCTTCTTCATCTAGCTTTACGCCATAAAATTTATATTTAATAAATTCCTCTCGGTTTTCAAACACATGTACTTTTCTACCTTCAGAAATTTGACCAAGATTAGCTTTAATTTCTTTAAAATAAATGTATTTCATGTTTTTCCTCCTTGAACTCGCACTATAATATCACACTTTTTTTGGCAAGTCAAGCAATTTTGCAGTTTTTTTCAAAAAAATAATATTTAATTGATAATATCATCTTGTTTGTTTAAAAAATGACACATTTACATGATATACATTTAAGCTATTTTGTGTTACTTTTTCTTAAAAGTTTTTCAAATATTTTATAAATTTCACTAAACACAAACATCGAAGCAGACAGTCCAAACACTATTCCCCACTGCTCGGCAGTCAGTTTTGCTAGAGTTAAGAGACTTCTCAAAGGTGTAAAGGCAAATAGAGCAATCAGGCCAAAACAAAATGCAAGCGCAAGCAAGAAGAAGATATTTTTGTGAGGCTTTGATTTATAGAATGGAGCATTTGTACGCATTGAAGCAAGATAGAACATTTGCACAATATTAAGACAATAGAACGCCATCGTGACAGCAACATTTTCATCAAATACCTTAATGCCAATCACATAACTTGCAACGACAAGCGCTGTTTGAATAAGCCCAAGAATGACAATTGACACACCAATTCCGTCAGCAAACAACCCCTTTCGCCTATCTCGCGGTTTTTGACTCATAAGGTCAGCTTCTGGCTGTTCAACACCAAGCGCGATTGCCGGCAACGAATCTGTAATAAGGTTTACAAACAAAATCTGAACTGGAAAAAGAAAAACATATTGAGGAAAGATTATTGTCACAATAAAGAGAGATAGTAATTCTGCCAGATTGGCAGAAAAAAGAAATTTGACAGTCTTTTGTATGTTGCCATAAATCTTTCGTCCCTCTTCGACCGCAATCACGATAGTGGCAAAATTGTCATCAGTGATTATAATATCAGACACCTCTTTGGCAACATCTGTTCCGCTCATGCCCATTCCGATACCAATGCTGGCTCGTTTTAAACTTGGTGCATCATTAACCCCATCTCCCGTCATGGCAACAACTTTTCCTGCACGCTTAAAAGCCTCAACAATTCTTACCTTGTCTTCTGGACTAACTCTAGCAAAGACAGAACAAAATTTTATCTTTTCGTCCAGTTCTTTGTCGCTTAACTTTGCAAGTTGGTCACCGGTGACAACCTCCTCCATACTGCTTGCAAGCCCAATCTCTTTTGCGATTGCAAGAGCAGTGTTTGAATAATCACCAGTAATCATAACGGGTCTCATGCCCGCACGCTTGCACTTTTTGACTGCACTTTTGATTTCCTTTCTAGGCGGGTCAATCATGCCCATAAGTCCCAAGAATATGAGGTCGCTCTCCTCCATTTGTCCTTGACAAGGTTTATATGCAAAGCCCATTACCCTAAGCGCCCTTCCGCTCATATCCTCGTTTGCACTCATAATCTGGTTTTTCATTTCAATATTAAGCGGAATAACTTTTCCGTTTAACAAAATTTTACTACACCTATCAAGAAGTTTGTCAGGCGCTCCTTTTGTAAACATAATCAAGCCTTCATAGTCACATTGCACTGACATAAGCTTTCTGTTTGAATCGAAAGGTATTTCATTGTTTCTAGGATATTTTTTTTCAAGTTCAAACTTATTAAATTTGAGTTTTTTTCCAAGTTCTGTTAGTGCAATTTCGGTTGGGTCGCCTATAATTTTACCTTTAGACATATTGGTATCATTACAAAGAAGCCCAGCTATCACCATTTTATTGCATTCATCATCAAGTATAAATTTCTCATTTTGCATTTTTCCGTTTGCGTAAATAGAAGTGACTGTCATTTTATTTTGAGTGATAGTTCCAGTTTTGTCAGAACAAATCACCTCACAACACCCTAGTGTCTCCACCGAGTGCATTTTTCTTACTATCGCTCTTTGCTTTGCAAGCCTTGCCACGCCTAAACTCATAATAATGGTAATAACAGCAGGCATGCTCTCAGGTATCGCCGCCACCGAAATAGCCACCGCTGTCAAGAAAGCGTCCATAATTTGAAGCGGTGACATGCAAATTTCAATTATGAATGTTATGATTGCAACTCCCAGAACTAAAAATGTTAAAATTTTGCCAACATCTTTAATGCTCTTTTGCAGTGGCGTCATTTCATTCTGAGTATCTGAAATAACTTTCGCAATCTTGCCAAGTTCGGTATTTTGCCCAAGTGCAACCACAACGCCAAGTGCTCTACCGCAACTTACAGTTGAACCTTTATATGCCATATTTTTACGCTCACCCAGCAGTGCGCTTTCGTCAAAAATACTTTCTGCATTCTTTTCAATTTCATGACTTTCGCCCGTAAGCGATGCCTCGTCAATTTTAAGCTGATGAGTCTCAATAAGACGCATATCTGCCGGAACAATAGAGCCCGCTTCAAGCATGACAATATCTCCAAGCACAAGGTCTTTTGTGTTGATTTTCTTAATTGTTCCATCTCGCATTACAAAACATTCAGGTTGAGTCAGTTTGTTAAGAGCTTCCAGCGATTTCTCTGCCTTATACTCCTGTGCAACACCAAAGATAGCATTCATAAGCACAATAAAAAGAATGATAAGTCCGTCAACAATTTCTCCAATTGTATTTTCAATCACGCCTATTATTATTGACACAGCAGACGCAAGAAGAAGAATAACAATCATTAAATCACAAAATTGACTAAAAAAGCGACTAACAATGCTATGCTTTTTTGTCATGTTTCCTTCTTCATTCTTGGTATTAAATCGGGCAGTAACCTCGTTTTCGCTTAACCCGTTTTTGGTTACATTAAATTCTAATAAAACTTGTTTAATACTTTTATTATGATAACTTTTCACTATAACGTCCTTTTATTTAAATTTTACCAAAGCAGAAATGCAGAAATTATTGCAATTATCACAAGATAAATGGCGAAAAACTTGAATTTAAGCCTCTTTGTAAGTTTGAGCATATAGTTTATTGTCAAAGCCCCTACCACGAAGGCAACAACGAAAGCAATTCCAAGTCCAAGCCAATTTACGCTTATAGGTTCTTTCAAAACGACAACTTTGACTATCTCGAGTAGTAGTGACCCCATAATCACTGGCAAACTAATGAGGAAAGAAAACTTTGCACTGTTTTCCTTACCTGCTCCGCTCATTAGTCCAGCAGAAATGGTAGTTCCCGACCTTGAAAGGCCAGGAAATATTGCGAGTCCTTGCGCAAGTCCCATTATGCCTGCCTTTTTAAAGTCAACATCACCTTCTTTTTTAGATAATTTTTCAGCAAGGAATAGTAGAACTGCACTTGCCAAAAATGCAATAGGAAGGAATAGTCCTTCAAACGAGGCGGTTATAAAAGGCATTAAAATACAAGCAATTAGGCAAGTCACAATCGTTGCAACCACGATAGTCATAGCTTCTTTTGAAAATGGGTGTTTAATCAAATGCCAAATTTCCTTTCTCATTACAACCACAAGTGCAAGAAGTGTCGCCACATGAAGAATAATGCTGACAAAGAGGCTGTCCTCTATGCCGAAAAGTTTTGACAAAAGAACTAGATGTCCACTAGAAGAAATTGGTAAAAATTCACAAAGGCCTTGAACAAGGCCCAAGACAACAAGAACTAGAATTGACACTTTTCCCTCCCATTCCCAAAAGGCTGTCCTTCTAGTTTAAATATATAAATGGACAATCAATAATATTACAGCAAACTTAGTTTGCATCACTGTCGTACACTATATTTTTAAATTAATCCTGTTACGTTCCCAAGCCAAATGTTTGACGGCAAACTTAGTTTGCATCAGTATCGTACGCTATATTTGTTAAAAAATCTTCTTTCGTTCCCAAACCAAATTAATGATAATAAAAAAAGGCGAATAATTCGCCTTAATTAAACTCGACTAAAACTTGCGCCTCTATTTCCACCTTCCCTACAAGGTCAGAAGCAGATAAATCATCGGCATAATTTCTATAAAGATTATTGCAAGAATAAACATACTCTTCTTTAACTTTAACCATTTGAAGGTCATCTCTGCCTAAAATTTTAGTTGCCTTAATTTTAGCATTTTCAACGGCACTTAAAAGAGCATTGTTATATTCTTCATCAATGTTTGTAACTTTGTAATTAATATTACATATATCAGTCACACCATTTTCTGTTAAAACACTTACACATTCCTTGATTTTGTCAAGAGCACTAACATTTACGCTAAATCTTGTTGTACTTTCATATCCTAAAATTTTGTGACCATGACCGCATTCATGTTGTGGATAACAATTAAAATTGTCAAGCACAATATCTTCTTCACTTATACCAATTTCTTTAAGTGCGGAAATCACCTTTTCAAAAATTTCAAAGTTGTCCTGTTTTGCCTTGACCATATCCCCGTCAAAGTTTTCAATCATGGCACAAATTTTGGCTTTATCAGGACTTAAACTAATTTTAGAATTTCCAAAAACACAAATAGAAATTTTTTCAACTTCCTCGTTTTTGTCATCCATTGCCACATCAGCAGATGTTTCAACATTTTCATTAACGTCTTCAGTTTCTAGTTTTTCATCTTCTTCATATTCGATAATCTCAGCATGCGACATCTCTCTTGCTTCAATAGGACGTTTTCTTACGCCAGAATATACTCCGCCAAGAATAAGTAGACACACTAAGCAAACGATAAATGATGAAAATAATAATTTTTTGATTTTCATTTCAGCCTCCATTTTTAGACTGCCTAATAAAATCAAAATTATTTAAGCCTTACAAAAATAGACAAAATAATTTAAATTATTCCTACCAATATAAGCCTTTTGGCAAATCTCTGCCACCAACAACATTCCAGTTACCAGGAGTAATCAATCCAATCTTTACATCATTTGCAAAGCAGTCTGATATATTCTCTCCTCCTATTCCTTCGCCTGTCGCCTTGCCG